>NZ_BOOF01000001.1 GCF_016863095.1 Microbispora siamensis
CCTCCCCGTACACGTCCTCTATCAGGGCGTCCACGGAGACGATCCGCCCGCCCGCGACCAGCAGCCGGGCCAGCACGGTCCGCTGACGCGGCCCACCCAGGTCGACGGTTGCGCCGTTCGCGTCGTAGACCTCCACCGGACCGAGAACACGGAACTCCACCCCGAAACTCCCTGCGGTCGGCCCATCAGCCTCGCGGCCCCTACGGGCTGGGAGAGTACGGTGGAGCTCCGCCGGATTCGTCCGCCGGACGGGTGATCGACACTCCTCCGCCGGACGTATGCCGCGCACGGGCCGGGGTGGCGAGGGCCGCCATGCGAAAAAACCTATCCGCAGGTTCGCCGCATGCTGTCGAGGGATTCGAGATCCTCCACCGCCTGGGACATCCGGGCGACGTTGATCATGCTGAACGCCTTGGGCTGCATCTCGGGCTGCAGCCGCGAGGCCCCGATGGTGAACAGCCAGAACGCCAGCCCATGGAACATCTGTCGACGGTAGGCCAGCCAGGCCTCCCCGAAGGCCGGCGGCTCGCCGCCCGCCGCCTTCAGCTCGTCGAGATACAGTTCGAGGAGTTCACGCTCCCACGCCCTTCTGTCGTCCACCGTGAGGGCCGACGAGAGGGCGTACGCGACGTCGCCCGCCCACTGGCCCTTCGTCAGGCACTGCCAGTCGTACAGACCCATGGCCTTCTGCTCCGTGGCATACCAGTTGCCAATGTGGACGTCGGTGTGCAGGAGCGTCAGGGGCGGCCGCGAGTTCAGCGCGAGGGAGCGCATGAAGGATGGCCAGATCTCCGACCTGCGCCGCAGGACGGATTCCGGCATGATCGTGTCCGACACCTTGACGCCGTTCTCCGTGACGCCGCGGAACCCGATCAGCTCGTTCAGGTTGACCTGGTACGCCTCGGAGTTCTGCAGCCAGGGGAAATCGGCAGCCAGCCGGGGGCTGTCCCAGAAGGCGCCGTGGAGAGCGGCCAACTGGACCACCATGCTCTCGGCCATCTGCCGGTCCACGTACATCTCCGGATTTCCCGGCCGGGCGCCGCGGGTCGTCATCACGTCCTCGAGCAGGAACATCGAGCGCCAGGACCGCTCGTCGTAGGCCGCGTAGTAGCCGACGGGCGCCTCGATGGACAGGCCCGGCCGGACGAACCGGTAGAAGCGCGCCTCGCTGGAGACCGCCGCCGCGGGACCGACCAGCATCCGCGAGAGCAGCTTCGAGGTGAACTTGGCGAACACGGCCTCCGGCAGGCCGGCCTTGCGCCCGGCCTCGTTGTACGACACGGTCATCGCCTGACGGGACGTGGTCCCCTCACTGCCGGCGCCCCGCTCGAATCCGAGGACGCGGGCGCCCGGATGCTCCCGGCACAGGACGGCGGTGAGCCACTGCTCCGTGATGTCGTGGTAGGACCCGGGGATGTCCTCGGCGGTCGCCACGCGCGGCTTCGCGACCCGTTCCCGGAGGGTGTGGCCCGCGATGCGCAGCATCGATCCGGCCAGCCGTGCCTTCGCTGAAACGCTCAATTCTCACTCCTCATGTCGAGGGCCGGCCTCCCTGCCGGGAGGCACGGTCGCTGCCGGGGTCAACCCTGTCCGCCTCTCGTTGCGGACGACTTGAAACGTCCGGCAGGACGCACCCGGTGCCGCGAGGCGGCCGGCGCCATGTGGCCGCGCTCGCAGACCACCCCCACAGGACCCGCCAAGTCAGCCGCAAGGTTCGCAAGTCGGGGGCAAAGGGCGGGTGTCATCGTTCGGTGCGCTGGGACCGCGAGGGATGCGCGTCCGCTCACGCGGCCGCGGCCACTCCTCCGTGCCGCTCGTCAGGGACGCGGCGCGGGCTCTCGGCTCCCACCCGGAAGAAGCAACGAGGGACACCGCCATGAGCTCGAATCACGAAACCAGGCCTGCGCTGGAACCGATCGCCGTCGTGGGGATGGCCTGCCGGCTGCCCGGCGCCCGCTCCCCCGAGGAGCTGTGGGAGCTGCTGTGCCGCGGCGAGAACGCTATCTCCGAGATTCCCTCCGACCGGTTCCCGATCGAGGAGGTCTACGCCCCCGCATCCGGGGTGCCGGGAAAGCTCGCCTCGAAGTACGGCGGTTTCGTCTCCGGCATCGACGAGTTCGACGCGGAGTTCTTCGGCATCTCTCCCCGGGAGGCCGCGGCGACGGACCCGCAGCACCGCATGGTGATGGAGGTGGCCTGGGAGGCCTTCGAGGATGCCGGCCTGGTGCTGGAACGGATGCCTGAGCTGACCGGCGCTGTCTTCATGGGGGTCATCACCAACGACTACTGGGACCGGCAGTCGGGGGTGCTGGAAGAGCTCGACGTGCACACGGTCACGGGAAGCGCCAAAGGGGGCAACGCGGGCCGCATCTCCCACGCCCTGAACCTCACCGGTATGAGCGTGGCCCTCGACGCCGCATGCTCCTCCTCTCTGGTTGCCGTACAGCTCGCCGTCCAGTCGCTGCGGGCGGGCTCGTGCGATCTCGCCTTCGCCGGCGGCGTGAACGCCATCCTCACCCCTGATCACGGCATCGGGTTCTCCCAGGGCGCGATGATGGCCCTCGACGGCCAGTGCAAGGCGTTCGACGCCCGGGCCAACGGCTACGTCCGCAGCGAGGGCGTCGGCGTCCTGGTGCTCAAGACCCTCTCGCGAGCGCTGGCCGACGGGGACCGGATCCATGCCCTGATCCGCGGCGCGGCCGCCGGCAACGACGGGCACTCGGACGGTTTCATGGCCCCCCAGGTCCACGGACAGCAGGCCGCGCTGCGGGCGGCCTACCGCGACGCCGGTGTGGATCCGGCGAGCGTCGCCTATGTGGAGGCCCACGGCACCGGCACCAGCGTCGGCGACCCGGTGGAGATCGCCGCCCTGGACGGGGTGCTCGGGCAGGGGCGGCCGAAAGACCGCCCGCTCCTGGTGGGCTCGGTGAAGACCAACCTGGGCCACACCGAGGCCGCCGCCGGCGTCACCGGGCTGATCAAAACCGTGCTGTGCGTCAAGAACGGCTGGCTGCCGGCCAGCCTCAACTTCACCACGCCCAACCCCTCAATCGCATGGGACGAGATCCGGGTACGCGTGTGCGACCGGGGAGAGGTCTGGCCGCAGGAAAACCAGCCGCGCAGGGCCGGGGTCAGCAGCTTCGGCATCACCGGCACCAACGTGCACATCGTCGTCGAGGAGCCTCCGCAGACCACGCACCCGGACGAGAGCCGCGAGGGCGGCGACCGCCCCATGCTGCTGCCGGTCTCGGCCCGCACCCCCGGCGCCCTCACCGCGCTCGGGGCGCGCTACCGCGACCTCCTTCAGACGGCCTCGCTTCAGGACGTCGCAGCGGCGGCGGGAGTCCGGCGCACCCATCACGACCAGCGGCTCGCCGTGGTCGCCGTCACGGCCGAGGAGGCCGCGGCCAAGCTGGACGCGTACGCCGCGAACGGCCACGCGGAGGGCGTGTACACCGGCGAAGCCGACGAACTGGGCGGAGCGAACCGTACGGCGTGGGTGTTCCCGGGACAGGGCGCGCAGTGGGTCGGCATGGGCCGCGACCTGCTCGACCAGGAGCCGGTCTTCGCCGCGGCGATCGCCGACTGCGAGAACATGATGCGCCGCTACGCCGACTGGTCCCTGACCGCCGAGCTCAGGGCGGATCCGGAGGCCTCCCGCCTCACCGAGATCGACGTGGCCCAGCCGGCGATCTTCGCGGTACAGGTGGCGCTGGCTCGCCTGTGGCGGTCGTGGGGCTTCGAGCCCGATGCCGTCATCGGGCACTCCATGGGCGAGGTCGCCGCGGCCCACGTTGCCGGAGTCCTCGACCTCGACGACGCCGCCCGGATCATCTGCGGCCGCAGCCGGCTGATCCGCGCCACCAGCGGTCGCGGCGCCATGGCCGCGGTGGAGCTGTCACCCGAACGCGCCGAGGCGCTGATCGCGGAGCGCGGTGGCCGGGCGGTCCTGGCCGTGCACAACGGGCCGGCCTCCTGTGTGCTCGCCGGAGCAGCCGAGGAGATCGACGCCATCCTCCGCGACCTCGACGCCGAAGGCGTCTTCGGGCGGCGCGTGCAGGTGGACATCGCCTCGCACAGCCCGCAGATGGACCCGCTCAGGGAACCGCTCCTCGAGTTGCTCGCCCCCCTGCGCCCCCGGCAGGGCGACGTTCCACTGATCTCCACGGTCACCGGCCGATTCGTCGACGGGGCGAGCATGGACGGGGCGTACTGGGTGGACAACCTTCGCGAGCCGGTGCTGTTCGCGGACGCCGTCCAGCATCTGGCGGGGTCGGGATTCGACACCTTCGTAGAGTTCAGCCCCAACCCGCTGCTCGCCCGGGCTGTCCAGCAGAACCTGCGTCACGCCGGCGGGGACGGGGTGGTCGTCACCGCGCTCACCCGCGACACCCCTGGCCGTACCGCCCTGCTGGAGGCCGCGGCCGAGCTGTACGTCAACGGCCGGGCCGTCGATTTCTCCCGCCTGCAGCCCCACCGTGGGCACCACGTGCCCCTCCCCTCCTACCCCTGGCAGCACGCGAGGTACTGGAAGGACCCGGTCAGGCGACCCGGAGTCGTCCGGGACGGCGGCGGCCACCCGATCATCGGCGCGGCTCTCACGCTGGCCCCCGCCGACACCCTGGTGTGGGACTTCGACCTGGACACCGAGCGACTGCCCTACCTGCATCACCATCAAGTCCATGACATGCCGATGCTGTCCGGCACCGCCTTCCACGAGCTGGCCCTTGCCGCCGGGGAGGAGGCGTACCGCGGCCGGACCTTCGCCGTGGAGGATCTCCGCATCGAGCGCGCCGTGTTCCTCACGGCGGACGTCCCTCAGCGCCTTCAGGCCCGACTCGACCCGGCCGGAGCCGACCACACCCGCCGCTGGACGTGTTACCTCGCGGACACGACCGGCGAGACCACCGAATGGTCCCCCGTCGCCACGGCCCTTGTGTGTTCCACCAACTCCCCCGAGGAGGCCCCCTGGGAGGGCCGTCCCGACCTCACCTGTTATCCCTGGACGGTCGACGTGGGGGAGCACTACGCCGCGCTGCGCCGCCGGGGCATCCAGCAGACGGGCCCGTTCCAGGCGATCGTCGCCCTCCATCGCGCGGAGGCGGCCGTCGCGGCCGAACTGCGGCTCGACGCCAGCATCACCGCCGGCCTGGACCGCTATATGTTCCATCCGGCGCTGCTCGACGCGGCCCTCCAGCCCGTGATGGCCCTCCTCGACGACACCGGCGGTGCGCATCACACCTATCTGCCGGTGCGCACGACCCGGTGCCGGGCGCACCGGCGCCTTTGGGCAGGCACCCGTCTGTGGTCGACCGCCGTACGAATCTCCCCCGCGGACGATCCCGGCCTGGTGGAGTTCGACGTGCTGGTCAAGGACGACGAGGGCCGCGTGGTCGCGTCGGTCGACGGCTTCCAGATCAGGCGGCTCGACGAAGATCCCCCTGAGGTCACCGAGCGGAAGGCCGCCCGCCTGCTGTACGGAGTGGAGTGGGCGGAACTCGACCCCCTGCCCGATCCCGCACCCGGGCACGCTCCCTGGCTAGTCGTGAGCGACTCCCCCGTCGGCGCCGAACTGTGCGACTCGCTGGCCGCAGCGGGCGGAGAGCCGCTGCTGGTCCAGCCCGGCGCCGGCTACCGGAGGCTCGATCCGCGGCGGTGCGTGCTCGACCCGGCCTCCACTCAGGACTGGACGATGCTCATAAAGGAACAGACCGCGAGCGGAGCCTGGCCCCCGAGAGCCGTCGTACGCCTGTCCGCCCCGCACTCCGGCGAGGGAGCGACCGGGCCGGAGGCACTGGCGGGCTCCTACGAGGTGCTTACGCTGGTCAAGGCACTGACGAGCGATCCGCAGGCCGCTCCCCGGCTCTGGCTGGTGACCACCGCCGCCCAAGCTCCCGACGGCATCGGGGACGTCGACCCCACGCACACCGCCGTGTGGGGCCTCGGCCGAGTGATCCCCTACGAGCACCCCGAACTGCGCTGCTCGCTGATCGACCTCCCCGGGAACCCGGACTCCGGCGTACTTCGCGCGCTCTCGGCCGAGATCAGGAATGACGGAACCGAGACCGAGATCGCTCTGCGGGGCGGCCGCAGGTATGCCGGCAGGCTCAGCCGCCGGCCGCTTCCCCCGGCGCGCCCGGTCCCCGTGCGGCCGGACGCGACGTACCTGATCGCGGGCGGCTGCGGCGGGGTGGGGCTGCTCACCGCCGATTGGCTCGTCCGGAACGGTGCGCGCCATCTGGTCCTGGTGGGCCGGAGCGGCGCTCCGGAGAGCGCGGCGGAGCAGATCGCCGCGATGCGGTCCGCCGGCGCGAACGTGCACGTCGCCGCGGCGGACATCGCCTCCCGGGAGGCGGTGGCGGATCTGCTGAACCGCATCGCACGGGACATGCCTCCGCTGCGGGGAGTCGTCAACTCCGCCGTCGTCCTCGACGACGGGACGCTGGCACAGCTGGATCACGCGCGCTTCTTCGCCCCCATGTCCCCGAAGGTGGACGGCTCGTGGAACCTGCACGAGCTCACCCGCCACCTGCCGCTCGACTTCTTCCTGATGTACTCGTCGGCCGCCTCCGTCATCGGCTCTCCCGGGCAGGGGAACTACTCCGCGGCCAACGGCTACCAGGACGGGCTGGCCTGGCACCGCCAGTCCTGCGGGCTCCCGGCACTGACAGTCAACTGGGGACAGTGGGCGGCCACCGGGCAGGTCGCCAAGGCGAACAAGGACCTCCGGCTGAACGAGCGCGGCTTCGCCGGTTTCGCCCCTGCGGAAGCGCAGGCCGTCCTCGGCCGGCTGCTGTCCTCTCCGCACGCGCAGGCGTCGGTCATGTCGTTCGACCCCACCGCCTGGACCCACTACTTCCCGGCTCTGCGCACCTCGTCCCTCCTCCGGCACCTGGTGCAGGACGAGTCGCCGGACGCGTCCGCGGCCGACCTCGATCGGGCCGCCCTCGCCTGCCTCGGTGAGGAGGAGGCCGGGCAACTGATCGCGGCGTACCTGTGCAGGCAGGTCGCGGCCGTCGTCCAGTTGCCCGAGGAGAAGGTGGACCCGGCGCAGCGCCCGCACCGTCTCGGACTCGATTCCCTCATGGCGGTTCAGCTGCGCAACCGGATCGCGGCCGACCTCGAGATCAACGTGCCGGTGGCGGTCTTCCTGCAGCGGCGTACGATTGGCGATCTCGCCACCGTCGCCCTCGCCCATCTGCGGGAATCCGCAGTCACGCCACACAGCTCCGACCCGGCGGGCCCGGGCAGGTGATGAGGTGCCGAAGAGCCGGCTCTCCGGCACCCGTACACGCCGACGCCGCCACCTCGTGCTCTCTTCCGGGGTGACCGCGGGCGACCCGCCCTCGTCGATCCGGCCGGCGAGCGGCCGGCACTGCCCGGCGTACGGGGAAGTGGCGTCGGCCGTCGTCGCCGACCCGGATCTGATCGGCCTGATCGACGGTCTCCCGGGGATGGAGCGCCACCCCAACCTGGTGCTGGCCGCGGCGGGTTTCCTCGGCGGGCCGCGGGAGGACGCCTCCCGTCTTCCCCGGTGGTGCGTGCGGCACTGGGACTCGCTGCGGGAGACGATCCTCACCCACCGGGTCCAGACCAACGAGGCCGGCCGGTGCGCGAGCCTGCTCCCGGCGCTCGCGTCCCTGCCGCGGCCCTCGCCCTCATCGAGGTCGGCGCCTCCGCCGGGCTGTGCCTCTACCCCGACCGCTACCGCTATGACGATCTGCCGCCCGTCGGGCTCGTGGACAGCCCCGTCGTCCTGACGTGCCGCACGAACGGAAGGGTCCCGGTGCCCGAACGGGTGCCGGAGGTGGTGTGGCGGGCCGGCATCGACCTCGACCCGGTGGACGTTCGAGACGACCAGGCCCTGCGCTGGCTGGAGTGCCTCGTGTGGCCGGGCCTGGACGAGCGCCTCGAACGGCTGCGCGCCGCCGCTCGGGTGGCACGGGGGACCCGCCGCTCCTGGTGCGGGGCGACGCCGCCGAGCGCTCCCGACCCGGTCACCCGGGCGCCAGGCGACGCGACGGTGGTGGTCTTCCACAGCGCGACCCTGCACTACCTGGATGCGGAGGCCCGGGACCGCTTCGGGGCCACCGTGCGGAGCCTGCCCGTCCGCTGGATCTCGACGAGGGCTCGCCCTGGCTGCGCTCCATCCTGCGACCGGTACGTGCCGTCGTCGTACGTGCTGCAGTCCCGCGACGGGGTGCCACTGGACTACGTGCGCCAGCTCAACGCGCTCGCGCTCCGGCCGGACCTGGCCGTGCTCGTCACCGCCTACCCCGGCATCCTGGAGGACCGTCTACGGGCCCGGGGTGCGCACTTCCGGTTCGAGCACGACGGATCATCCCGCGTCGAGGCCGGCATGTACGACGACCTCGCCGACGTGCTCGCCGAGGACGGATTCCCCATATGGCGGGTGGACACCGGTGACGATGCATGGCCGGATCCTGCTGTGCCTGCGCCAGGGCACCGGCTACGCCGACGACCTGTACTGCCTGCCGTCCGGGCACCTGGAGCTCGGCGAGACCATCGTCGACTGCGCGGTCCGCGAGGCCCGCGAAGAGGTCGGCGTCGCGATCGACCCGACCGACCTCCGCCCGGCCACCGTCGTCCACTACCTGTCCCCCGAGGGCCGCCCCCGTCTGGGTGTGTTCTTCGCGACCGACCGCTGGCCCGGGGAGCCGTACAACGCCGAGCCGGCCAAGTGCGGCGGCCTGGCGTGGCCCCGGGTCGACGAGCTGCCGGACAACACCGTGCCGTACACCGCCGCCGGCGTCGAGCTGTACCGGTCCGGCGTGAGCATCGGCCTGCGCGGCTGGCCCGAACTCGTCGGCGCCACGGCGTAGCCCGCGCAACACGAAGAACAGCCCCGCTCTCCCCGGGGGAGAGTGGGCCCTCGTTTCTCCGGGCTCATCATGCGTGGCGAGGATGGATCGCCCACGCGACTGCAACTGCCCCCGGCGTACCTCGTGGTGCGGACCGTGCGGCCCGAGGTCTAATGGCGCGCACCTCGGGCCCCCGGGCATGGGTTTGTCATGGTTTAAGGTCGGTTGCTACGAGTATTAGAGACGTCCGAGACGCAGCGGTTAGGAGGCTCGGGTGGATGTCCTCGATCAACTCGTCGACGCGGAGTTCCGTCTCGAACTCCTTCTCATGGCAGCCCTTCACGAGGAGGCGGAACGGCTGACCGGTCCGTCCGTGAGTGACGTCGGCGCACACGTGAGGTAAGAGACGGATGCAGCAGGATCACGACCGGACAGCCGGCACAAGCACGCCCGACGACGCGGCAGCGGCGGCGGCGCGGCTGGAGGCTGAGACCGCCGCGGCGGTGGCTTCCCTGCGTCGTCAGGCCGCCCAGCTCCGTAGCACAGAGCCGCACGCTCAAGCCGGTTCGAGCGGCTGACCGTCGGCGTCTGCTGCGAGGGCGTCGCCGACGGAGCGAGACCGCTCGAAGTGCGGCAGTAGGTTCGTGATGCGGAGCGCGCTCTCGACGCGGGGATCGATTCCGGTGAGGACCAGGCGGATCCCACGCTCCTGGCAGCCCTTCCACGTGAAGACGAGCACGCTGAGGCCGGCCGAGTCGCAGAAGGTCACCCCTGCCATGTCCAGGACGACGCCGACCGGCTGCATCTTCCAGGCGCCGATGCGGAGCGCTGCATGATGACCCAGAAGGGGCCCGTTGCGTCCTGCCGCCGGATCACAAATCCGGCCACGTGTATCCCCCCATATCAGCGGCGGAGGATGCGACTCAGCGAGGCGGCGAGGACTCCTACGAGGACGGATAACGATCCTGCGGGGAGGCGGTGTTCAACGATGTGCCGAGGGTGGCCTTGAGGTCGTGGAGGATCTGTTCGGCGGCGGCCTGGCGCTCGCGCAGGACCTCGTCGAATCCTTCCCGTAGGTGTTCCTGCTCGGCGAGGGCTTCCGAACCCATCACTGGCCCCCTTCTCGTTTGCCGTTCATCGGAACGCCTGCCCATTACGACCAAGACCATCCGCCTGCTCATGGATAGGGATGTGTGCTCCCCGAGCTATGGGGAGCACGCCTCGGCGATAAGGATGGCCCCGCCCTCGAAGCGACGAAGAAGAGGGCGGGGCCGGTGATGTTCTCCGGGGCCGCCCGGGCGCGGCAGAGCCCTGGCGTTGACGCTGATCGGGTTGTTGACGTTGTCAGCCCATCGGATGGTTCTCCACGCCGATCCGTCCCATACGAGCTCGGAATTCGTGTCGGTCTGCCAGATGTGCATCCCGGTGACGGGTGGAGGGCGTGTGCCGGACGTGCAAACGATCAGTGCCTGGCGCATGAGGTAGATATCCGCCGAGGTGAGTACTTCGGTGCCCCACGTCTTGTACGGCATCAGGCGATCCTCTTCGCGTACAGGTAGGAATTCGTCTTCACCTTCGCCGGTGTGGCGTTCGCCGCGGATTGCGCCCAGCGGAACGTCAGCGTCCCCGAGGACACAGTGGTGAGCCGCCCCCGAGGCATGAAGATCACGTCTATGTTGTCGCCGAAACCTGCCGCGTCGGCCTGCCCGCCGGAACCCAGTTGCGCGACGCTGATCGTCGCCTGGTCCCGGTTCGTCTGGGCAAGGTGCGGGGACAGCGCCGACCATTCCATCGTCGCGTCGCTCGGGGCGAGCCAGCCGAGCTTCATGTCGGCGTTGGTCGGTGACGAGCAGATGATGAACGCCTCGGCTCTCACTGCATCCGTCAGGTATGACTGTCACACGCGCCGTCGGCCCTTGTGATCCGCTAGCGGCCGCCGCTACGGACCTCTTCGGAGAGGTCCGCGGCGGGGCGACGGGCGCGTGGAACGGCGACGCCCGTCAGCCGTTGCATGAGACCGGGCCTCCGCTGTCCAGAACTGCGCCGTCGTCCCGCACGAACTGCCATGAGTAGGCGTTAGCGGCCAGGGTGAGCTTGAGGACCCCGTTCGCCTGGAGCCGCCTTTGGCTGTTGGCCCGGACGGTGCCGAAGGGCTTCGGCGTCGCGCCCCCGGTGCCGACGACGAACTCGCGGATCCCCGACGAGGAGGCCACAGCGTCCGGTGTCTCCTTGGCGAACCGCTCGTAGTCGTGGTCGTGACCGCTGAGCACCAGGTCCGCGCGGACGCCGTACAGCACGTCCCAGAACGGCTTCATGTTGGGGAAGTCGCCGTGCTCGGAGCCGGAGCTGAACAGCGGGCGGTGCCAGTAGGCCAGCACGCAGGGTTTGGTGGTGCGGGCGAGGTCGTTCTGTAGCCAGGTGACCTGCTCGCCGCCCGCGCTACGGCTCACCTCCGAATTGAGCGACACGAGGTGCCAGTCGCCCAGGTCGAAGCTGTACCAGCTCTTGCCCGCGGGTGCCGCCGCGGTGCCGAAGTACTGGAAGTAGCCCGCCGCGCCGTCGCCGAGTCCGTACTCGTGGTTGCCCGGCGCCGGCTTCGTCTTCGCCTTGAAGCGGCCCCAGGTCGTGGCGTAGTAGCGGGTGAACTCCTCATACGTGCCGTTGTCGTACTGGTTGTCGCCGAGGGTCAGTACGGCGGCGGGATTGATCGCGAGGACCCGCTCGGAGGTGCGGGCGTGCCCGCAGCCGCTGCCCTCGCAGGTGGTGGCGATGTCACCGGCGGCCACCACCACGTGCTCGCCGTCCTGGCCCGAGTCGGGCCCCAGGGCGGCCGTCTCCAGGATGCTGGCCCAGGAGCCCTCCTGGCTCTGCCAGAACGAGATCCGCACGTAGCGGGCGCTCACCGGCGCGGCGAACGGGTAGCTCTCGAACCCTGCGGTGCTACCCGAACTGCGGCCGGCCCAGACCACGGTGTAGTTCGCGCCGTCCGTTGAGGTGTAGATGTTGAAGTCGTTCCACCGCAGGTCGCCGCGGTGCCAGGCGATCTTCAGGCCGCACAGTGTGCGCGCCTGGCCGAGGTCGAGCACCAGGTTCGCGCCGAGTCCCTGACCCGACCACCTGGTGGTGAGGTCGCCGTCGACCGCCTGGCGCGGGGGGTTAACGTCCTCCCACGTACTGGCCGTGACAGCGGAGACCGGCTGAACCGCCGTGCATCCGGGGATGGACGGGACGACCGTCGAGGGCACGTCCGCGGCTCGGGCAGGAAGACGCGCGCCCGCGTGCGCGGCGCCCGCGGCGCCGAGCGTGGACAGCAGGAGGAGGGCGCCGAGCGCGGCCCGCAGTACTTTCTTCCGGGAGATTCGGGACATTCGTGACCGTCCTGTCGGTGTTCCGGCGGTGGTGGTGAGCGTCCGGCCGCTCCGGAAGGCGGCCGGACGTGAGGGCTTGCGGCGCCTGGCGGATAGGCGTCGCGAACCCGCTTACGGGGTCAGGAGACGCCGTAGGCGGCGGCCTCGGTGATGCTGGCCCAGCCGTTGCCGGCGGAGCTGTTCCACCAGGAGACGCGGACGAACCGGGCCTGGCGCGGCGGGAAGCGGTACGGCTCGGCGTTCAGGGTCGACCCCGAGCTTCGTCCCTCCGCGGCCTTCGTGTAGGCGACCCCGTCGGGCGAGGTGTAGACGGTGTAGTCGTTCCACCACTGGTCGCCCTGGTACCAGGCCACGTTCAGCCCGCACACCGACCGCGCGGCGCCCAGGTCGAGCGTCAGGTTCGCGCCGTACCCCTGGCCCGACCAGCGCGTGGACGGGTTGCCGTCGACGGCCTGCGCCGGCGGGTTGACCGCCTCCCACGTGCTCGCGGTCACCCCTGCTGGAGCGAGCTTCACGGGGCAGGGGTCCGCCTGCCCGTCGGCGGCGATCTCCCGGACGCTGAACTTGGCCAGATCGACCCGCGTGGCGTCGTCCCAGCGGAAGGCCGCCTTCGGGCCGCCCCACGTCACCTTCTCGTCAGGCGACCCACCGCAGGGGTTGGGCGTGTCGATGGACCACCCGCCGGTGTCCTCGCGGGCCGCGACGCGGGTCCACGTGCCGTTGTTCGCCCGGTCGAGGTACGCCTCCAGCCGCACGCCGCCGGGGATGTCGTACATGACCATCTTGAAACCGACCATCTTGCCCTTGATCGAGTCGCCGCCGCCCGTGTAGGAGTCCTGCGCGTACCCGGCGCCTCCGTCGTGGTAGATCTCCTTCTCGAACCTGACGGCGCCGTCGGAGTAGCGCAGGTCGCCCTTGTAGGCGGTCCCCCAGCACGCCTCGGGGGTCTGCCCCTCGCCGGTGTGCCGGCCGCCGCGTGCGTACCAGGTGAAGGCGTCTGCGTCGTCGGTGCCGCTGACGTAGCGGACATAGCCGGTGATCTCGACGTTCCGCCAGTCGTTGCCATCGTGCATGAACCCCTGAGTACGCAGGTCGGGCTGGCGCCAGGTGAGGGAGTCCTCGTCCTCGTCCTGGTCGTAGGTGGAGGTGGAGACGCCGATCCGAGTCTTGACGTCGCGAACGGTGAAGGTGCCGTCCAGGTTGGACGACATGGGCGTGCCGTCGAGGCGGGTGTCGGCGGAGGGATCGGCCGACAGGTGCCAGACCTGCCCTCCCGGCTTCGTGGGATAGATCATGCCGACGCCGTCGACCGGGTCGACACCCGCCAGCGGCACCGCGGCCGCGACAATGGTGGGCGTAGTGGGAACCGAGGTGAATCCGGTGGCCGAGACGGCGCCGGCGACGGCCAGCGCGATCATCAGCAGGGAGGCACGGGAGCGTCGCATCGCGAACCGCCTGGTGTGGTGAGGAGGTCGTCGCTAGGGCCGCTCCCGCGGTGTCTGCTCGTGGCAAGGGTGGTGCGGGAGCGGCGGGACGTTGAGGGAAGGGTTGGTTCAGGAGCCGAGGACGGCTGCTTCGGTGATGCTGGCCCAGTCGTTTTGAGGGTTCTGCCAGAAGGAGACCTTCACATACCGGGCGTCGCGGGGGCCGGTGGTGAACAGCTCCTGCTCAAATCCCAGCGTCGTGCCCGAACTGCGTCCCTCCCACGCCTTGGTGTAGGCGACCCCGTCGACGGAGGTGTAGGTGGTGTAGTCGTTCCATCGCTGGTCACCCAGGTGCCAGGCCACCCGCGTCCCGCACACCCGGCGCACCGACCCCAGGTCCAAGATGAGTGAGGCGCCGAAGCCCTGCCCCGACCAGCGGGTGGAGAAGTTGCCGTCGATCGCCTGAGCGGGCGGGTTGATCGCCTCCCAGGTGGTCGCCGTCGCCGACGCCACCGGCACCGTCCCCGCGCACGAGGGGTCCCCCGAACCTCCCGGCGCCACGTCGGCGTAGACGGCCCGCTGGTCACCCAGCCGCAAGGAGTCGTAGAACATCACCCGCTGACTGGTGGTCGACGGCTTGTCGGGATTGGCCCAGTCCCACTTGTAGATGCCGAACTTGAAATACGGCGACCGTGGCCCGCCGGCGTGCGTTGCACCACTGCGCTGCAGCACCCGCTGCCCGTTGCGCCACACCTCGAACATGCCCTGGGTGTCGGTCCGCCACTTGACGTGCACCACCCAGTCGGTCCAGGCCCCGGTGGCGTACGGGCCCAGGTCGATGATGTCCCCGCGGAAGTCCACCTTCCAGTGCCCCTCGTCGGTCAGCAACGCCAGCGGCGGAGACCCGCCCCCGCAGTCGTCGCACTGGTGCCACTGACTGACGATCTCCGCGGACACGTCGTAGACCCAGCTGGCGGGCAGGTTGACGCTGAAGCCGTACCACCGCTCGGCGTTGAGGGGTTGTTCGTCGCGCTGGCTGATCTCCGCCCGCTTGCTGCCCGACTGGATCGGATCACCCCGGTCCAGCTCGAACCGCGCCGCGTAGGACCCGTCGCGTACCGGGCTGGACACCACGGCCGCGCCGTGGTCGGCCACCCACTGCTTGACGAACCCCGGAGGCGCCGAGGCCGGCATCGTCCGATCGGCCGCCGCCTCCCAGTTCAACGTCCTGAACACCCCCGCCGGATCGGCCTGCGCGGGCAGCGGCGTGCCCCCCAACACCATCACCACCACGGTGACCAGCACCGCGGCGGCCGACGCCGCGACTCTCTTCCAGATCACTGTCATCACTCCCCTGTGGCCGGCCCGGCCCCGCCACTCGCGGCGGGGGTGCCGGCCGGTGTGCGTTTCCGACAGCATCGGGGAGCATCGGATGACGGTCATGAGTAAGCGATGCTCATTCGTCGAGTCATGCCGCCCGGCCGGAGGCGGCCGTCAGGAGGCGACCGGTGTTCACGCGGTCGCGACCGAGCCTCGGATGTGCCCCCGCCCCAGACTGGCAGCGGCGGGACCTTCACCGTCGTCGCACACGTTCCCGGTTCACTGGCGGCGCTCTTGGTCGCCGTCCGGGGGGTGGGCGGGCAGGTGAGCAGGGCCACCCACTGCCCGGAAACCAGTTTCTGCCAGCGCGATTGTGGTCGGTGCACCTCGCTGGGCAGCGGTATCAGGATGTCGCGCGGGGGTGGGCGGACACGACGAGCGCATGGGGGCGAGAAGCCAGTACCCACGCGGCTGCCGCCTCCTACACGCGGGCCCGCACCGCAAGGTCACCCAGCGGGTACGCAACAGACCGCCCGGACAACGGGAAGACCGCACGTAGCCTCGCGCCCGGGCTGTGCGGGACCACCTGGAGGGTCCCCCCGTGAGCCCGCGCGATATCCCGGGCGATCGGCAGCCCCAACCCCGAGCCTCCCGTGTCCCGGGTGCGGGCGTGGTCCAAGCGGGTGAATCGGTCGAAGACGATGGTGTGGTGTTCCGGGGGAATACCGGGGCCGTCGTCCACGACGTCGAGGACGGCGTGGTCGCCCGGAGACGTGAGGGTGACGTGGACTGACGTGGAGGCGTGGCGGACCGCGTTGTCGACGAGGTTCGCGACAAGACGGCGGAGTTGATCGGCGGAGCCGTTGAGGAGCAGGTCGGGGGTGAGGTCGAGGTACACATGGACGTCCGGACGAGGGCGTTTGCGGACGGCCTCCTCGGCGACGACCTGGGCCAGGTCCAGTTCCTCGGCCCGCGACAGGGGTTCGCCGGCGTCGAGCCGGGCCAGCAGGAGGAGGTCGGCGGAAAGGGACTGGAGGCGTGCGACATCGTCCAGTGCCGCAGTCGCCAGCTGCTTCTCGGCGGGCCGGGCCAGCTCCAGCCGGGTTCGCAGGATCGCCAGTGGGCTGCGAAGTTCGTGTGCGGCGTCGGCGACGAACTGCCGCTGCGCGTCGACGGAGGTCTGCAGCCGGTCGAGGGTCGCGTTGACGGTACGGGCCAGTGCGGCGATCTCGTCTCGGGTGTCCGGCTCCGGCACGCGTTCGTGCAGGCCGTGCGCGGTGATGTCGGCGACCTTCGCCCTGATCGCGGAGACCGGGCGTAGCACTCGGCCGACCGCCAGCCAGGTGAACAGTGCGACCACCGCGAGGAGCGCCGGAACCCCCGGGATCAGCAGGTTCCTCAGCGTGGTCATCGCCGCCAGGGCGGGTGCCTTGGAGGCCTTTCCGAGGACGGTGACCGGGCCGTCCTCGGTCTCGAACGTCTGTCTGACCACGAGCACGGCCTCATCGGGTACCGGAGGGCCGTCGTCTTTGCCGGTGGCAGCCGAGCCCGGCATCGGTCCCTTCCCGCCCGGCGGCACCGCTCCCTTTCCGAGCAGCGGCACCATTCCTTTTCCGTCCCCCGCGTCACCCGGCCCCGACTCCGCCTTCAGATGCCGCATCTGTTCCTTGGCGTCGTTCGCCGCCAACTCCTTGGTGGAGGCCGTCAGGCTCGAGTCCAGCGCGGCGAAAAGCGCGATCGAGGCCAGGCAGAGCGCCGCCGCCACCGCGGCGGTGGCCGTCAGCGTCGTGCGTAGACGGACTCCCATGTCAACCCTCCAGCCGGTAGCCCACGCCCCGCACGGTCTTCAGCGTCGTCCGTCCGAACGGTTTGTCGATCTTGCGGCGCAACGCGCTGATGTAGACCTCGACGACGTTCGAATCGCCGTCGTACGCGAAGTCCCAGGCCTGGGCGAGCAGCTCGGCCTTGGTCACCACCTCGCCCGCGTGCCGCGTCAGGCAGTGCAGGATCGCGAACTCCTTGGGTGTCAACGCGATCTGTACGTCCCCGCGACTGCACTTCAGCCCCGCCGGATCGACCCGGAGATCCCCGGCGGTCAGCACCGTCGGCCGCTCCCGCACCTTGCGCCGGGCCAGTGCTCTTAGTCGCGCCAGCAGTACGACGTACGAAAATGGCTTTGTCAGATAATCGTCCGCGCCGGTGTCCAGCGCCTCCGCCTCGTCGTACTCTCCGTCCTTCGCGGTCAGCATGAGGATCGGCGTCCAGTTTCCAGCCTCCCGCAGCTTCGCGCAGACCCCATAGCCGTGCAGCAACGGCAGCATCACATCCAGCACGATCACGTCGTACGAATGCTCGGTCGCCATCCACAGGCCCTCGCACCCGTCGTAAGCGAGATCGACCGCGAAGCCCTCTTTGGTCAGGCCGTCTTTGAGCAGCTCGGTCAGCCTGCGTTCGTCTTCCACCAGAAGTAGGCGCACATCAACAGGGTGAAGGTACGTACCTAAGGTAAACCTGAAGATCATCTTTTACCTCTTCAGGGTCGCTTCAGGTGTAGGGGCCCAAACTGCGGAGCGTTCCGTCAACCGATCACTGGCGGCCCCCACGGGCAGCCGATCTAGGGAGTGACCAGAGAATGAAGAAGAGGAGCATGATCCTCGCGGGGGTCGTCATGACGGTGGGCCTCGGCATCGGCGGCGCCACGGCCGCGTCCGCGACCTCCACCGGCGCCCCGAAGCCGGGGGTCGCCTGCGCCGTGAAGGGTGGTCCGACGGCCACGGGGGAGGGCAAGACCACTGTCAATGTCGACCAGGACGGCAAGGTCTTCGTGGACGGCAAGGAGGTCCCGAAGAGTGAGCTGAGGACCCTCTGCAAGGAGCCCCCGCTGCCCGGCAAGGGCGTCGCCTGCATCATGAAGGCCAAGGCCGACAGGGCCGACAAGGGCGGCAAGTTCAGGGGGGACAAGTTCAGGGGCGGCAAGGTCTTCGTGGACGGCAAGGAGGCCCCGAAGAGTAAGCCGAGCGCCCTCTGCAAGGAGCCCCCGCTGCCCGGCAAGGGCGTCGTCTGCATCGTGCACGTCAAGGGCGAGGAGAGCGGCGGGTTCGGCCCGAGCGACGAGAAGATCTACGTCGACGGCAAGCTGGCGCACGCCAAGTGCCCCCTGCCCAAGAAGCTCGGTGAGGGCATGGATGATGTGCACGTCGGGGACGACGCCCCGGTGGCCGTCACGCCGAACTGACACACGACTCGCCGCAGGCGCTGACCACTCCATGCGAACGTCCCGCCGGCCACCTCGCCGGCGGGACGTTTCCGTCGGCGCGGGCGGCGGGAACAGCAATGGGCAGATGGCGTGAGGTCATCGCCGAGTTCGCCGGCACGGCGCTCCTGCAACTGCTCGCCGTCAGCGCGCTCGTCGCGGGCTTCACACCAAACGTGGTGTCGGCCTCACGCAGCCTGCCGGGGCGGGTGAGTAGGAGCCGAGCAAGACGGCGTGGCGTGACGACGGGCCGATCGCCCCTCGGCCCGGCCTCGAGTGATGTAGCGGTAGAGCAGGTTGAGGCTGCGCGAGTACCCGAGTTCCTTGATCTCACCGAACAGCTGGGGGACCGGGACGGCCGGCTCGGCGGCGCGCCGCTCCCGCACGCAGGATGGCTAGCATCCGTCACCTTTCCTATACGATCCGAGTGGTCGTCAGCATGCAGCAGCGTTGCGACCGATGTCAACAGGTTCGCGAAGACGCTAGAAGGGACCTCACGTCACGATGGACGACGAAGTGATGATCGCGCGGCGCCCTGGGGCCATGACGGGCGGAACGCCGCCGGGAAGATCTCGCGGCCGGCTTGCCGACGAGGTGTACGACACGCTGCTCGGACAGCTGGAGGACTTCCCGAAACTCGGCTATTACGTATGTTGATGTGACGGTCGGTCGCTACGGATCGAGCCTGGCTCCCGCGTCACGATCGACGCCCTGGCGCGAGAGCTGGGGGTCTCGCAGACGCCGATCCGAGACGCTCTCAACCGGATGGAGGCCGAGGGCCTGGTCGTGCGTGTGCCCCATGCCGGCTATCGCATTCCCCCCCAGATCACCCGTCAGCGATTCGAGGACATGCTCGAGCTCCGCCTGCTCCTCGATCCGGCAGCGGCGCGCAGATCCGCCGAACGCGCATCCCCGAAGCAGGTGGCCGGTCTGCGACGACTGCTGGAGGAGATGGCGGAACTGGAGGGGGGCAACGGGCTCATGGCCTATGGCGCCTTCGGGCTACGCGAAGGGCGCGGACGGAATGGCGTAAAGGCTTGACGGGCGGGCTGGGTCGAGGAATGCTGACGCAATCGGATCGGATTGGATTGGATCCACCTCACCCGCCCCAGTTGCGAGGAGAAGCAGGTGCCCAGAGCGCTGCTCCTGACCGGCGATGCCGCCGAGGAGCTCGACACCATGTATCCCTACTATCGCGTGCAGGAGGGCGGCTGGGACGTTGACGTCTCGTCACGGACGATGCGTGACGTTCAGCTGGTCATCCACGAGTTCGACCCGAACTCCGACGCCTACGTGGAGAAGAACGGCCGGAAGTTGCCGGTCGACGTGACCTGGGCCGAGGTCGACGTCGAGCGCTATGACGCCCTCATCATCCCCGGGGGACGTGCCCCCGAGTGGATCCGGGTCGACGCCGACGTCAGGCGCATCACCGAGCACTTCTTCGCGCGCAACCTCCCGATCGCACTGGTGTGCCACGGCGCGCAGGTGCCGGCTGTGTACGGGCTGCTGAAGGGCCGGAAGACGGCGTGCTTCCCCCCCATCACCGGTGACATGGAGAACGCGGGCGCGACGGTCATCGACGCTCCCGACGTCGTGGACGGCAACCTCGTCTCCTGCCGGGGCTGGCCCGACATGCCGCAATTCGGCAGGGCGATGATGGAGGTCTTCTCGAAGTCCATCGACTCCGCATCGGCATGAGCACACCCGAGGTGTCTCGGTGACGGCACTTCGGACCGTCACCGTCGACGGCTCCCCCGTCCACGTCATGGAGAGCGGCACCGGGCCCGCGGTGCTGATGCTGCACGGCTCCGGACCCGGTACGACCGGATCCGGAGCCTGGGCGACGACGGCACAGGCGCTGGCGACCGGCGCATGATGCAGGCGGTGGCGCAGGTCGGCCAATGGCTCGGGCTCGGCGGCTCGATCGTGGCCAACCTGTTCAACCCGCGAGTGATCGTCATCGGGGGCTACTTCGCCTCACTGGCCGAATGGCTGCTGCCTCACGCGCAGGATGAGCTGCAGCGGCTCGTGGTGGCCGCCCCCGCCGCCCAGTGCCGATTCGTCGCCTCCACGCTCGGCTTCGGCGCCGCTTCCCGCGGCGCCGCAAGCATGGTGGTCAACCGGATCATCGACGACCCGACCACGATCATGGATTCACTACCCCGGCCGACAGCCTACTGACGGCCCCCACAGACCTGGAGGCGGCACCTCTCCAGCAACCCCCCGTATCCGCAACCAACGCCAACAAGCGGCAACAAGCGCGGCGGCGCGCGCCTTGCCTGACGTCCCCCCGGTCAGGAAGGGTTTTTCATGTCTCCACGTCATCGAACGTGGGCCAGGCTGCTCGAAGCAGCCCTGCCAGAAAACGGACGACGCCCGAGACGTCGCACCGCGACCACGATGGCCTTAGCCCTCATCGCCCCCTTCATCACGCTCCTCGCGACGCCGGTGAGCGCCGAGGCCCCCACGGCGGCTGAGCCCGCTTTCGTCGCTGCACCGGCGCTGCTGCAGCCGTCCGCGCCTGCCGCCAAGGCCGCACCACCAGACGCCGGCTTCAAGGTGCTCGTGGTGCGCAGCACCCAGGACGCGGTGTCGTCGGCCGGCCTGGCCGCGATCCGGGATGCGGCCAGAACCGGTCATTTCACGGTCGTGGCGCCCGGGCCCGCTGACGTGGGCGACCATTTCACGAAGAAGAAGCTGGAGCAGTACCGCGCGGTCGTGTTCTTGGACACGGGTCACGCGAGCCCGCTCACGGACGCGCAACGCGCGAACTTCGAGAGCTACTTCCGCGACGGCGGCGGCTTCGTCGGCGTCGGCTCCGCGGTCGAGACCGACGAGTCCTGGTCGTTCCTGACCGACATCCTGGGGACGCGTGCGTCCAGCAGGACCGACGTGCAATCGGGTGACGTGAAGGTCGCCGACCGCGTCCACGACGCGACCAAGGATCTGCCGCAGATCTGGTCGCGGACCGACAACTGGTACAACTTCACGAAGAACGTCCGCGGTGTGTCACACGTCCTCGACACCGTCGTCGAGGACCCGTTCGGGCCGCAGCCGCAGGGTGCCAACCTCGACGGGATCGCCGGGGGCACGATGGGCGCCGATCACCCGGTCTCGTGGTGTAAGGACTTCCAGGGCGGCCGCTCGTTCTACACCAGCCTGGGCAACACGGCCGCGAGCTTCGACGCCGGCCTCACCAAGCACCTCAAGGGCGCGATCGGCTGGGCCGCGGGCCAGGCCGACCCGGTCTACAGCGATTGCGGCGCGACCGTGCTGGCCAACTACCAGCAGACGAAGATCGGCTCGCCGCCGAACCTGCAGGAGCCGATCGGCTTCGACCAGCTGCCGGACGGCCGCATTCTGCAGACGGACCGCCTCGGCTCGCTGCGCATGCACGACTCGACCACGGGCGTCACCACGGTCGTCGCCAACTTCGCCGATCCGAGCCTGCCGATGACGCAGCAGATCTACTCCGCGGGCGAGGACGGGCTCTATGGCCCGGCGGTCGACGCCAACTTCGCGACCAACAAGTGGGTCTACCTCTACTACTCGCCGAAGGAGGTCACCGACGTCAAGCTGAGCGACGGATCGGTCGTCACCCAGATCACGCCGAACACCACCCCGCCGGACGTGGCGGCGTCCAAGACCGCGTGGGATCCGTACGTGGGCTATTTCCAGCTCAGCCGCTTCAAGTTCGTCGACGCCACCGACAGCACGCCGGCGCACCTCGACATGGGCTCCGAGCAGCAGATCATGCGCGTGCCGGTCAACCGCCAGGAGTGCTGCCACGTCGGGGGCGACATCGACTTCGACAAGCACGGCAACCTCTGGATGGTCACCGGCGATGACACGCCCGCGGGCGGCATCAACGGCGGCGGCTACGGGCCGTACAACTCGCAGAAGACCGACGAGCAGCAGACCGTGCGCGTCACCAACGCGACGGGCGGCACGTTCACGCTGACCTTCGAGGGCCAGACGACGGAGCCGATCGCGTGGAACGCGGACCGCAATGCGATCGACGCGGCGCTCGAGGCGCTCTCGAACATCGAGGCGGATGAGATCCAGACCAGCGGCGGCCCGGTCAACACGTCGAACGTCAACGTGTTCTTCCGCCGCGGCAAGCAGCAGTCCGATCAGCCGCAGATCACCGCCGACGGCGCCGGCCTGACCGGCACCGCCACGCCGGCGATCGCCACCAACACGGCGCAGGCGGGCGGCTGGTATCAGCGGCTCACCGGTGACTCGCGCCGCAGCGCGCTGAACACCAACGACCTGCGCGGCAAGATCCTGCGGATCAAGGTCAAGGACGGCAACATCTCCGCCGCCGACGCCAACAAGGCCGACTTCGGCTCCGGCACGGGCGCCTACTCGATCCCGTCGGGCAACCTGTTCCCGCTGGTCGCGGGCGCGCCGCAGGACAAGACGCGGCCGGAGGTCTACGCGATGGGTTTCCGCAACCCGTTCCGGATCCAGGTCGACGAGAACGACGTGGCCTACATCGGCGACTACTCGCCCGACGCCCAGACACCGCAGCGCTCGCACGGCCCGGCGGGCACCGGCCGCTACGAGATCGTGCGCAAGCCGTCCAACTACGGCTGGCCGACGTGCTACAAGCGCGACCTCGCGCACTACCAGTGGAACTTCCACGAGTTCGCGCCCGGCACCACCACCGCGGGCACGCCGCTGAACAACCCGCCTCAGAAGTTCGACTGCGACGGGCCGACGCAGCGCAACGACTCGCTGTGGAACATTGAGGGCGGTCCGACGGTCGAGCCGGGCCTGAGGGACGTCCCGCCGGTCACCGACCCGGACATCTGGTACTCCTACCGCGACAACAACACGAACGCGCCGCTCGGCACCCCGTGCGAGGCCTACTACGCGCCGACCCCGGGCCCGATCGCGCCCGGCTCGACGACCGAATGCCCGCGGCTGTTCCCCGAGCTCTACACCGGCGGCGTCGGTCCGCACGGGGTCACGAAGTACCACTACGACCCGGAGAACCCGAACCCTCACAAGTTCCCGCCGTACTACGACGACTCGGTGATCATCAGTGAGTGGACGCAGGACACGCTGCGCGAGGTCAAGCTCGACAAGCAGAACAACCACGTCCAGAAGATCAACAACTTCCTGGATTGCGGCAGCCGTGCGAACGCCGGGGCAGGCAGGTTCCGGTTCGAGTGCGACAACCCGATGGACTTGCAGTTCGGTTCTGACGGCGCGTTCTACCTGCTGACCTACGGCAACGGGTTCAACGTCATCAGCCCCGACGCGGGCATGTACAAGTGGGAGTACGTCAAGGGCAAGCGCGCGCCGAAGGCCGTGCTCACCACGGACCGCACCGACGGCTCAACGCCGCTGACCGTGAACTTCTCCAGCGCCGGCTCGCTGGATGAGGATCCCGGCGACTCGATCCGCTACGAGTGGAACTTCGGCGACGGCTCGGCGATCGAGACCGACCCGAACCCGACACACACCTACACGCAGTCCGGCCGCTACACGGCCGTGCTGACCGTGCTCGACTCGTCCGGCAAGCAAACCTCGACCAGCACCGTGATCACCGTGGGCAACACGAGCCCGACGGTGGTCGTCAATACGCCGGTGGAGGGCGGGACGTTCGCGTTCGGCGACGACATCCCGTTCTCGGTCACGGTCACCGACCCCGAGGACGGGACGGTGAATTGCTCCGAGGTGCAGGTGACGTTCGTGCTCGGCCACGACGCGCACGGCCACGCAGAGGAGTCCGTCAACGGCTGCTCGGGCGTGCTCCACACGGAGGCCGACGACGTCTCACACGGCGGCACCGTCCTCGGCGTGGTCCAGGCGCGCTACACCGACCACGGCGGTCCGGGCGGCGTCCCACAGCTGACCACGACCGGCCAGCACCAGATCCGCCAGAAGCACCAGGAGGTGGAGTTCGTCGTCAACCAGTCCGGCACCAACACGGCGACCAACACCGACGGCGGCGCCGGCGTGCACCGCGGCAGCCTGGGCTCGGGCGACTGGCTCCAGCTCAACGGCCCATTCAACCTGACCAACATCGATTCGATCACGTTCCGCGTGGCGGACGCGGCGACCGGCCGCACGCCCGGGTCGCCGCTGGCGGCAATCGAGGTCCGTCAGGACTCGATCACCGGGCCGATCCTGACGACGGCCAACCTCGTGTCCACCGGCGGGACGGGAACCTGGACGAGCCAGACGTTCCCGGTCTCGATGTCCGGGACGCATGAGCTGTTCCTGGTGTTCCGCTCGGTCACGGGTGGCGCCACGGGCGGCAACCTGTTCAACCTCAACTGGGCCGAGTTCGTCGGCACGGGCATCGGCACCTAGCGAGCCCGCCCGTGCCGACGAACCCGAGTTCGTCGGCACGGGCATCGGCTCCTAGCGAACCCTCCCGTATAGCGGCAAGAGAGAAGACACTCATGCGGAGAAGATTTCGCACATCGGCAGTGGCCGCCTTCCTGACGGCGGCCGCACTCATCCCCGCGGCACCGTCGTGGGCACAGGAAACGACACCGCCGACGATCAACGTGGCGACGCTGTCGCCCTCTGCGCCGACCGGCCAGAACAACTGGTACACCGGCCCGGTGACGCTGAACGTGTCGGCGACCGACGACGTCGGCATCGCCAAGTTCCAGTACTCGCTCAACGGCGGCGCCGCCTACATCGACGTGCCCGTCGAGGGGGCGCCGGCGTCGGCCACGGCGTCGGCGGTGATCACGCAGGAGGGCAACACCAGCGTCCGGTACCGCGCGGTCGACACGGCCGGAAACGTCGCGGCGTTCCGCTCGATCTCGGTCCGGATCGACACGCGCGCGCCGGCTGCATCGTACCCGGCGATCACCGACGGTCACGTCGGTCACGTCGCCACACTTATCCCGACGCGCACGGACCCCGCCCCCGGCTCGGGCGGAGTGGCTGTGCTGAACATGTACCTCGACGGCAAGCTGGTCCCGCCGTTGCCGGCGCAGACCTCCGACCTGTCGCTCGGCGTGCACACGCTCGCGGTGCATCTCTCTGACGCTGCTTCCAACAGCGCGAAGTACACACAGACGTTCATCGTGACGACATCGTTCGCGGACGTCGGCACGCTGATCACCCGGTTCGTGACCGCCGGCAGCGTCCCGGCGGAGGTCGGCGCGGCGCTCCAAGCCAAGCTCGACCAGGCGAAGGCGCTCGCCGACGCCGGTTCGGCCAAGCGCGCGAGCCAGGTCCTAAACGAGTTCGTCTCGATCGCCGGCGACCGGATCGCGCCCGGCTCGGCCCGCCGCACACTCGTGGGCGATGCGCGTTACCTGATCGACCAGCTCAACGGCCGGCTCGCGCCGGAGCCCGCGACGGGCCTCGAGTCTGAGCCCGCGGAGGGCCCGAAGTTCATCCCGGACCCGGTGCTCGCCCCGCTCCCGCACAACCCGGACGCCGACTACAACGTCCTGGTCTTCTCCAAGACGACGGGCTTCCGGCACGACCACATCCCGCACACCGTGGCCGCGATCCAGAAGCTCGGCATCGCGCACAACTTCAACGTCGACGTCTACGACCCGCAACTCCCGACCGTCACGCTGCCCACGAGCCCGTTCCTGAGCCTCGACACGCTCAAGCAGTACGACACGATCGTCTTCGAGTCCAACGTCGGGCACCCGGGCCCGCTCAATCCGATCACTGAGCAGCCGAACTTCGAGGCCTACATGCACCAGGGCGGCGGCTATGTCGGCATCCACGGCGCCGCCGACTCGTTCGAGATCGGCACCTGGCCGTGGTACGGCGACCTCGTCGGTGGGTTCTTCACCAACCATCCGAACGGCCAGAACGGGTTCGGCCAGTGCGGCAGCTGCATCCACACCGAGGTGGTGACCGAGGACAACACGCACCCGGCGACCGCGCATCTCCCTGACCGGTGGATGACGGTCGACGAGCTCTACAACTTCGACCGCAACATGCGGGCCGACGTGCACACGCTGCTGAGCCTCAACGAGGACAGCTACCAGCGCAGCCTCAACAGCGGCAACGCGGCCACCAACCCGCTGCGGCTGATGAACGGCGACCACCCGATCGCGTGGTGCCAGAACTGGGACGGTGGCAAGGCGTTCTCGAACATCCTCGGCCACTTCCGGACGCAGTACTACGACGACTCGTTCATGCAGATCATCCTCGGCGGGATCGAGACGACCGCCGACCGCAAGGGCGCCAACTGCTCGTCCTACCGCGAGACCAGCCTGCTGATCGAGGCCGACCGAGCGGCCGGGCTGCTGACCGCGGCCGCCGCGGACGCCGCCGGTGCCGCCCTGGACATCGCGCGGGACAGCTACCTGGCAACCAACTACACCACCGCCATCCCGGCGCTGAACTCGATCGTCGACCTGGCGAACGACAAGGCCTCCGGCGACGCTGCGGCGCGTTCCGAGCTCGCGCGGCAGGCGCGCGAGCTGCGGGAGTGGATGCAGAACCTCAACCGCCGCTGACCCGTTAACGCGGCGGGGGCGGTGGATCGCCGCTCCCGCCGCGCTGACGCTGGAGCGCACCACTATCGCGGATTTATGCACGACCTTCTCCTGATCATCGACGAAACATCGGTAGGTGCCGCACGTGACCCATCCTCCGAAGGGAGCGGTGATGGGTCGTGAAATGTCGCCACCGGCGTGAACGCCAACGGACAGCGGGAGATCCTCGGGCTGGAGGTCACCTCACGCGAGGACGGCGCCGGCTGGCTGGCGTTCCTGCGTGGCCTGGTCGCCCGCGGCCTGTCGGGGGTGCAGCTGGTCATCTCTGATGCCCATCTCGGGCTGGTCGAGGCGATCGGGTCCACCCTGCCGGGCGCGTCCTGGCAACGGTGCCGGACCCACTACCTGCGGAATTTGCTCACGACCGTGCCCAAATCGGCTCAGCCGTGGGTGGCGACCCTGGTCCGCACCATCTTCGACCAGCCCAGCGCCGAGCAGGTACGCGCCCAGCACCGCTGGGTTATCGACGCTCTGGAGGCCAAGTACCCGGCCGCCGCCGACCACCTGGACCACGCGCGAGAGGACCCGCTGGCCTTCGCCCAGTTCCCGCGGGAGATCTGGAAGCAGATCTGGTCGAACAATCCCCAAGAGCGGCTGAACAAGGAGATCCGCCGCCGCACCGGCATGGTCGGCATCTTCCCCGACCGGGCCGCGATCATCCGTCTGGTCGGCGCTGTGCTGGCCGAGCAGACCGACGAATGGACCGAAGCCCGCCGTTACATGGGCCTGGACATCCTCGCCAAAGCCCGCCTGCGAGTGATCCCCGGAGACACGCCGAATCAGGCACAGCCCCCCGGCACCCTCACCGCTTAACCTGCAGAAACGGACCACGCGGTGGCAGCTCATACACCACCTCAGTGGACGCGACCCTTCATCGGCCTGCACCAGGCGGGCGATCACCGGAACGGTGTTACCTCCGGCCGAGGCCAGCACGATCATCGCTCGCCGGTACCGCACCGAGCTGGTGCTACCCCGGCGCACGATCCGCTGCAGCTTCTGCCCTTCCTGATCCATCAGTCTTCGCACCCTGACCGGTTCTGCCACCGCGCCTCCTCGCGCCGATCGGACCTGTACGGCACATCCAATCGGCGCGACGGACTACACGCGAACCCGGTGATCGTTTCCGGTCACAGCACTAGTCATATTCGCCAAGCACAAGGCTGTGACGCCTGTTCCCGAGATAGTGCTCTTGCGGAGTTCTTCTTTACATTGAAGATCATCATTACCGATCGTTGCGGCTGGCTGGTTCGAACACTCGGCGAGCTCATTCGCTTCAAGGCGTTGGGATGGGCGGCAGCCTGCGGCAACGGGAGACATCGGGGTGCCGGCAACTGACGGCTCGTCCGAGCAACAAACGAGCAACGAGAAACAGAAAAGCCGTGATCACTTTCTCGTGATCACGGCTCCGACCTGCTAGAACAGTGTCGGGACGGCGGGATTTGAACCCACGACCCCTTGACCCCCAGTCAAGTGCGCTGCCAAACTGCGCTACGTCCCGTTGCCCTGGTCTCCCCGGGCACACCCAAACCTTAGCGCAGTTTCCGCCCTCGTGCGTACACGAACCGCGCCAGTGGGCCTAGGCTGGCGATCATGGGGAGGAAGGCGCGCATCGACCAGGAAGAACTCGTCCGGCTGGCCGCCGAGGGGTGGACCAACGCCCGTCTCGCCGAGCACTTCGGTGTCACGGAGTCGGGCATCCTGCAGGCGAAGCGATCAGCCGGCCTCTCCAAGCCGATGACGGACCACAGCCGTGCCCTGCCGTGGAAGCTCCGGCGCGAGCACAGCCAGAGCGGTCCCGCCACCAACCTGCGGAACCTCTCCGCCGCGACCCAGGGCCGCCCGGTCCCCAAGGACAAGCTCAACACCGCCCTGCGGTGGGCGAGCCGGCTGGTCGACAACGGGCTCGACATCGCCTACGACCCGGAGCGGGGCTTCCACGAGGTGCCCGCCGGGGACGACTCACACGTCGCCCGGATCCTCGCCGAGGCCCGCGAGGCCGCGGACGCGGCGGGCACCACGCCCTGACCGTGCGGACGCGGCGGGCACCACGCCCTGACCGTACGGCCGCTCACACACCGTCGCGCGGCAGGGGCGTGGTCTCCTCGCGTACGTGCACGTGGCGCTCGCCCGGGTGGACGGCGGTGTGCGACTCGGTCTCCTGGACGTGGACGTGCGGCTCGGCCGCCGGGTCCACGGTGTACATCGTGTCCGGCTCGATGGTCTCCACCGTCTCCTCCGTCCGCGGACGGCGGGTGTAGCGACCGGTCAGCACCATGCCGACGACTCCCACGGCCATGAGAATCCAGCCGATCATTTGAAGGTCGATTCCAGGAACGTCCCATTTGACGGCGAACGCGAGAACCGCGCCGACCGCGATGAAGGCGAGACTGGCCCCGAAGCCCATGGCTACCTCCTCTGCTGGTCAACGGCCCTTTACCCGCAGAATCCACGATTACGCAAGGCGTGAAGGCTGCATTCCCGGGCAGTGCGGATGAACAACGCATTCACCCCTGGAGGCAGATATGACCGCCATAGCATGGGTGGCCGTCGTGATCGTCGCCGTGCTGGTGATCCTGGCAGTCGGCTACCTTGTGTCGGCACGCAACCGCCGGCGCCACCTGCAGGACCGGTTCGGGCCCGAGTACGAACGGGCGGTGCGCGAGAGCGACAGCCGCAAGGAGGCCGAGCAGGAACTGCTCGCCCGCGAGGAGCGCCACGCCAAGCTGGACATCCGCCCGCTCGACCCGCAGACCCAGGAGCGGTACGCGAGGAAGTGGACCGAGGTGCAGGAGCGGTTCGTGGACGCTCCCGGCTTCGCCGTGACCGAGGCCGACGCGCTGGTCACCGCGGTGATGGCGGAGCGCGGCTATCCCACGGACGAGTTCGAGCAGCGGCTGAGCGACCTGTCGGTGGCCCACGCCGCCACACTCGACCACTACCGCAAGGCCCACGACATCAGCAGCCGCGCCGCCCGGCAGGACGCCACCACGGAGGAACTCCGTCAGGCGATGGTCCACTACCGCGCGCTGTTCCAGGAGCTTCTCGGCGACGGCGCCGACGTTGCTCTCAACGACCACGTCAACGGTGCCGCGTACACCACTGACGGGTACGACGGCGTGTCGGCGAACGGTCACCACGCGGACGTACGGAAGGCGGGGCGATGACGATGCGGACCAACAGGTACGACGAGCGCGACAACATCGCCGAGCAGCCGACTCCCGAGACCCCCGAGCCCCTCGAGGAGGAGGCTCGCAGAGAGAGGGCGCTCGCGGACGCCGGGCGGGACGAGCACGAGGGTCCCGGTCCGGTCTACTCCCCCAGCGACGCGTACACCGCCGGCTACGCGGACGGCACGGCGGCCGACGCCGGCGACCGCGCGTACGGCGACGGCACGAACAGAGAGACCGGCGGCGACGCGGAGACGGGCGGAACGGCCGACGCGGACGGCGACGGCTCCCGCTTCCGCGAGCCGTACGGCCAGGCGGGCGACGACGTCCTCACGTCGCCCCGGACCGGCGGCAGGCACACGGCCGAGGGCGACCGCCTCGTCGCGGGCGGCCGTACGGACGACTACACCGAGTCCCGCACTCAGACCGAGCGATCCGGCGCGTACACCGCCCACGGCGACGACGCGGACCGCACCCCTGAGACGGACGGCACCGAGTACACCGGCGACGCCACCACCGGCGCCACCGTCGACGGCCCGGTGGCCTACCCCGCCACGGCCACCACCGCCGCCTCCGGCGCGGCGTCCGTCCTGGACGAGGCGCTGGAGAGCCGGTGGCGCGAGATCAAGACCGGCTTCGTCGACGATCCCCGCCAGTCGGTCGAGCAGGCGGACGCGCTGGTGGAGGAGGCCCTGTCGGCCCTCACCAGCCGCCGGCAGGCGCTGCTCGACCAGTGGAAGGACAACGAGCGGGGCGACACCGAGGCGCTGCGCCTGGCCCTGCACGAGTACCACGCGTTACTTGCCCACCTGACCCGGAAGTGAGGTAACCATGCTCGCCATCGCCGCGGCGGTCGTCTTCGGGATCGCCTTCCTCCTCGACCTTCTCAACGCCAGCATCGGCATCGGCCTGACCGCGCTGCTCGCCCTCGGCCTGTGCCTGCTGTCCCTGCACCAGGCCGGCGTCGGCACCGCCGGGGTGAACTCCTGGCGCGGCGGCTGGCGTGGCGGACGCGTCCGTCGCTGACCCCCCGCGAACCGAACGTCTCCCCTCGGAGAACGCCGGAGAACGCCGGAGAACACACCCCTGAAAAGCGCGAAACGGTCTCGCGGAGGCACGTCTTCCGCGAGACCTTGAGCGTCACGTCCCCTCAGGAGACCGAGATGCCCCACAAGGTGGAGGAGGTCATGACGCGCGATCCGGTCACGCTGCCGGAGGAGGCCCCGGTGGTGAAGGCCGCCAAGCTGATGCGCGACAAGGACGTGCACCAGCTTCCGGTGGTCGGGGCGGCCGCCGGGTCGGCGTCGTCGCCCTGGCCGATCTCTCCCTCGGCCTCGATCCCGCTCCCGCCTGACGGTCTCCGTACGGCCCTGTCCCCTGTGCGGGGAAGCGTACGACAGCCCCCTGTTCGCTCCTGCCGAAAATCATGCGTGAGTGAGCTAGCTGCTCATATAGCGTGTTCCGCATGATTTTGCCCTCCCCGCGACGCTCTCCTGGACCACGGCCGTGCTGAGCCGCCTGCTCCGCACGTACCTGCGGCCCTACTCGCCCGCGCTCACGGCGGTGGTGCTGTTCCAGCTCGTCGGCACCATCGCCTCCCTGTACCTGCCCAGCCTGAACGCCGACATCATCGACCAGGGAGTGGCCACCGGCGACACCGGCTACATCCTGGGCACCGGCGGCTGGATGCTGACCGTGTCCCTCGTGCAGATCGCCTGCTCGATCGCGGCGGTCTATCACGGTGCCCGGGTGGCGGCGGGGTTCGGCAGGGATGTCCGATCGGCGGTCTTCCACCGGGTGAGCGGCTTCTCCCAGCGGGAGGTCGCCGAGTTCGGGGCTCCGTCGCTGATCACCCGCAACACCAACGACGTGCAGCAGATCCAGATGCTCGTGGTGATGACCTGCACGATGCTGGTCGCCGCGCCCATCATGGGGGTCGGCGGCATCATCATGGCGCTGCGTCAGGACGTCGGGCTGTCGTGGCTCATGCTGGTCTGCGTCCCGGTGCTGCTGGTCTCGATCGGGCTGATCGTCTTCCGCATGGTCCCGCAGTTCCGCACCATGCAGACCCGCATCGACGTGGTGAACCAGGTGCTCCGCGAGCAGCTTTCCGGCATCCGCGTGGTGCGGGCCTTCGTCCGGGAGCGCGAGGAGACCCGCCGGTTCGGGACGGCGAACGACGAGCTGACCGGTACGGCGCTGCGCGTCGGGCGGCTGACCGCGCTCATCTTCCCCACCGTGATGCTGATCCTCAACGCCTCCAGCGTCGCCGTGCTGTGGTTCGGCGCCGCCCGGGTGGACAGCGGCGAGATGCAGGTGGGCGCCCTCACCGCGTTCCTCATGTACCTGATGCAGATCCTCATGTCGATGATGATGGCCACCTTCATCTCGATCATGATCCCGCGCGCCGCGGTCTGCGCGGAGCGCATCGCCGAGGTGCTGGACACCGAGTCGTCGGTGCGCCCGTCCGAGCATCCCGTACGGCAGGTGGACCGCCGGGCCGAGCTGGAGCTGCGTGACGTCGAGTTCCGCTATCCGGGCGCGGAGGCGCCGGTGTTGTCCGGCATCTCCTTCCGCGTGGCCGCGGGACAGACCACCGCCGTCATCGGCAGCACCGGATCGGGGAAGACCACCCTGGTCTCCCTGGTGCCCCGGCTGTTCGACGCGACGTCCGGCGCCGTGCTGATCGACGGTGTCGACGTACGCGACCTCGACCCCCAGATGCTCTGGACGCGCATCGGCCTGGTGCCGCAGAAGCCGTACCTGTTCACCGGCACCGTGGCGAGCAACCTGCGGTACGGCAACCCGGACGCCACCGACGAGGAACTGTGGGAGGCGCTGGAGATCGCCCAGGCCCGCGACTTCGTCGAGGCGATGCCCGAGGGCCTGCAGGCGCCGATCTCCCAGGGCGGCACGAACGTGTCCGGCGGGCAGCGCCAGCGCCTGTCCATCGCCCGCGCGCTGGTCGCCAAACCCGAGATCTATCTGTTCGACGACTCGTTCTCGGCGCTCGACCTGACCACCGACGCCAGGCTGCGCGCCGCGCTGCGCCCGTACACGGCCGACGCCGCCGTGGTGATCGTCGCCCAGCGGGTCTCCACCATCGCCGACGCCGACCAGATCGTCGTCCTCGACGACGGCGTCGTCGCCGGCATCGGCACCCATGACGAACTGCTCGATACCTGCCCGACGTACGTCGAGATCGTCGAGTCCCAACTGACCGCGGGGAGTGCGGCATGAGCGACCGGCCCACGGCACGGCCCACAGCACCGGCGCGGCCGCGGCCCGCCGGAGGCGGCGGTTTCGGGCCCTTCGGCGGCGGGCAGATGCCGGCGGAGAAGTCGATGAACTTCGGCCCCTCCGTCCGGCGGCTGCTGCGCCGGTTGAGCCCCGAACGGCCGAAGCTCCTGGCCGTGATCGGCCTCGCCGTGCTCAGCGTGGTGTTCTCCGTCATCGGGCCGAAGCTGCTCGGCCGCGCGACTGACGTGATCTTCAGCGGCGTGATCGGCGGACGGCTGCCCGCGGGGACGACCAAGGAGCAGGCCGTGCAGGGGCTGCGCGCCTCGGGCCACGGCGACTTCGCCGACATGCTCGCGGGGATGGACGTCGTCCCCGGTCACGGCATCGACTTCCACGCGCTCGCCACGGTCCTGGCCTGGGTGCTGGCGCTGTACGTCGCGGCGTCGCTCTTCATGTGGCTGCAGGGCCGGCTGCTCAACGACGTGACGCAGCGCACGGTGTTCCGCCTCCGGGCCGACGTCGAGGACAAACTGCACCGGCTCCCGCTGAAGTTCTTCGACGGCCAGCCGCGCGGCGAGCTGCTCAGCCGGGTCACCAACGACATCGACAACGTGTCCCAGACGCTGCAGCAGACGCTGAGCCAGCTGCTGAGCTCGCTGCTCACCGTGATCGGCGTGCTGGTCATGATGTTCGTGATCTCGCCGCTGCTCGCGGCGATCGCGCTGGTGACGATCCCGGTCACGATGATCGTCACCGGGCAGATCGCCAAGCGCTCGCAGAAGCAGTTCGTCGCCCAGTGGGCTCACACCGGCACGCTGAACGCCCACATCGAGGAGGCGTTCACCGGTCACGAGCTGGTGAAGGTCTTCGGGCGGGGCCCGGAGGTCGAGCAGGTGTTCCGGGAGCGGAACGAGGCCCTGTACAAGGCGAGCTTCGGCGCCCAGTTCATCTCCGGGATCATCATGCCGGCGATGATGTTCATCGGGAACCTCAACTACGTCGCCATCGCGGTCGTCGGCGCCGTACGGGTGGCCGGTGGGTCGATGAGCCTGGGCGACGTCCAGGCGTTCATCCAGTACTCCCGGCAGTTCACCCAGCCGCTGACCCAGGTCGCCTCGATGGCCAACCTGCTGCAGTCGGGGGTGGCCTCCGCCGAGCGGGTCTTCGAGCTGCTGGACGCCGAGGAGCAGGAGCCCGACCCCGCCGACCCGGTGCTGCCCGCCACGCGGCGGGGACGCGTCGAGTTCGAGCACGTGTCCTTCAGTTACGACCCCGAGCAGCCCCTCATCGAGGACCTGTCGCTGGTGGCCGAACCCGGGCACACGATCGCGATCGTCGGCCCGACCGGCGCGGGGAAGACCACGCTGGTCAACCTGATCATGCGCTTCTACGAGCTGGACGCGGGCCGCATCACCCTCGACGGCGTCGACATCACGGCGATGCGCCGCGAGGACCTGCGCTCCCAGATCGGCATGGTGCTCCAGGACACCTGGCTGTTCGGCGGGACGATCCGCGACAACATCGCCTACGGCAACCCCCGGGCCACCGACGAGGAGATCCAGGAGGCGGCCCGGGCGACGTACGTCGACCGGTTCGTCCGCACCCTTCCCGACGGGTACGACACCGTGATCGACGAGGAGGGCGGCAACATCAGCGCCGGCGAGAAGCAGCTGCTGACCATCGCCCGCGCGTTCCTCGCCAACCCGTCCCTGCTCATCCTGGACGAGGCGACCAGCTCGGTCGACACCCGCACCGAGGTCCTGGTGCAGCACGCGATGGCCGCGCTGCGCAGCGACAGGACCAGCTTCGTCATCGCCCACCGGCTGTCCACGATCCGCGACGCCGACCTCATCCTGGTGATGAAGGCGGGGAGCATCGTCGAGCACGGCACCCACGACGAACTGCTCGCCGCGCGGGGTGCCTACCACCGCCTCTACTCGTCGCAGTTCGCCGGCGCCCTGGCCGGCGACGACACCCCGACGGAAGTGGGCTGAGGAGTGCCGCGTGACCTCGGGTGACCTCGGGGTCACGCGGCACTCCCCCACCTCGGGTCACGAGCGGGCGGACAGGGTGAACTCCTTGCGCGGCTCCTCAATGGCCCCCAGCGAGACGATCTCCCGGGGGAAGAACAGCCCGAGCGTCCAGTCCATGAGGATCCGGGTCTTCTTGTTGAAGGTCGGCATCCGCGTCAGGTGATAGGTGCGGTGCATCAACCAGGCGGGGAAGCCGCGAAGCTCCCGCCCGTAGATCTGCGCGACCCCCTTGTAGAGTCCCAGGCTCGCCACCGACCCCGCGTACTTGTGCCGGTACGGCCGCTGGGCCTCCCCGCGCAGCGTGGCAAGCAGGTTGTCGGCCAGCGTCTTGGCCTGCCGTACGGCGTGCTGGGCGTTGGGCGGGCAGAACTCGCCGGGACGGGTGAGGTCGGGGACGGCGGCGGAGTCGCCCGCGGCGAAGGCGAAGTCGGTGCCGTGCACGCGCAGGCAGGGGTCCACCCTGATCCTGCCCTTCTTGTCCAGGGGCAGGTCGCCCGCGCCGACCAGCGGATTCGGCTTGACGCCCGCCGTCCAGACGAGGGTGTCGGCGTCGAACTCCTCTCCGTCGCTCAGCACGATGCGGCAGCCCTCCGCGGACTTCAGCAGCGTGCCCATGCGGATCTCGATGCCCCGCTCGCGTAGCTGCAGGGCCGTCCACTTGCCCATTTCCGGGCCCACCTCGGGCAGAATGCGGTCGGTGGCCTCCACCAGCACCCAGCGCATGTCCTCCCGGCTGAGCCCGCTGAAGTACTTGAGCGCGCCCGCCGCCATGTCCTCCAGCTCGGCCAGGGCCTCCACGCCGGCGTAGCCGCCGCCGACGAAGACGAAGGTGAGGGCTTTGCGGCGGACCTCCGGGTCCGGCGTGGACGCGGCGATGTCGAGGCGGCCGAGCACGTGGTTGCGCAGGGCGATGGCCTCTTCGATGGTCTTGAAGCCGATGCCGTGCTCGGCCAGGCCCGGCACCGGCAGCAGCCGCGAGATCGAGCCCGGCGCGACGACCAGGTAGTCGTAGTCGATGGTGAGATCGGGCCCCTCGTGCGGGGTGAACTCCGCCTTGCGGTCGGCCAGTCGCACCTGGGTGACCCGCCCGCTGAGGATCTGGCATCTGTTCAGCACCCGCCTGAGCGGGACGACGACGTGCCGCGCCTCGATGTTCCCGGCGGCCGCCTCCGGCAGGAAGGGCTGGTAGGTCATGTAGGAGTCGAGGTCCGCGACGGTCACGAGCGCCTCGCCGCGGCGGAGCCTGCGCTGCAGGCGGAGTGCTGTGTACATGCCGACGTATCCGCCGCCGACGATCAGAATCCGTGGGACAGCCATGGCTGTCCCCTACCCCTACTCGAGGAGGAAACGCATCGTCACCGTGGTCCCCCTGGGACCCGTGGTGACGTGGAGATCGTTGCTCAGCATGCGCGCCACCCACAGTCCCATGCCGCTGGTCGCGTCCTCCGGCGGCGGGTCGTGGCCCGGCTCGCCCTCGAGACGCCACTCCCGGCCGTCGTCGTGCACGGAGACGACCAGGGCCGGCCCCTCGCGCCAGATGCCCAGCCGCGCCTTGGTCGACCCGTGGGTGACCGCGTTGGTGGCGACCTCGTTGAGCGCGACGAGGAAGTCGCCGATCGCATCCTCCCGCATGCCGCGACGCAGCGCCTCGGCGGCGGCGAACTCCCGCAGATCGGGCAGATCGGCTAAGGAGAAGGCACGCTCCCTCGCCGCTCTGGTGACGTGCGCGGGAACGCCGTCATCTTTCACCCGGTACACGCCTCCCGCCGGAAATCTGGCCGTCTCAGGATCTATGGGCTGTGGGCAGGACGAAGATACCCCGGGACACCGCCTTGGCACAGACGGTGTCCCGGGCATCGTCGCATCCTCTCATCCCGCGACGAGCTCCGCCCGGAGCTGGTCGAGGGTCTTGCGGAGGATCCGTGAGACGTGCATCTGCGATATGCCGAACTCCGCCGCGATCTCGGCCTGCGTCATGTTGCCGTAGAAACGCAGCAGGAGGATGTTCTTCTCCCGCTCGGGGAGAAGGTCGATCAGAGGCTTCAGCGCCTCGGTGTCCACCAGGGTGTCGAGCGCGTCGTCCTCTTCGGGGATCACGTCGCCGAGGGCGGCGGCATCGTCGTCGGCGCCGATCGGCGCGTCGAGGGAGAGCGTGCTGTACGCCGCGGAGGCGTCCATGGTGAGGAGCATGTCCTCCTCGGACAGACCCATCTTCTTGGCGAGCTCCGCGACCGTGGGGAACCGGCCCAGCTCCTGGGTCATGTCGGCGACGTGCCGGTTGAGCTCGGCCCGGCGCTCCTGGTAGAGGCGGGGCACCCGGACGGCCCAGGTGCGGTCCCGGAAGTGCCGCTTGACCTCGCCCGTCATGGTGACCATGGCGTACCCGCGGAAGCTGTGGCCCAGGGTGGGGTCGAAGCCGTTGATGGCCTTCATGAGGCCGACGTACGCGGCCTGGAGGAGGTCTTCCATCGGCTCGCCACGGTTGAGGTACCGCCGGGCGATGTCCCTCGCCATCGGGCGGTGCATTTCTACGATCTTCTCACGGAGGCGTTCCCGCCGCTCCTCGGACAGTCCGTCCTCGGCCAGCTCGGCCAGGAGCTCTTCGGCGGTCGGATTGCTGGCGGTCTCTGCACGGACCTCGGCAGCCATCTGCGCAGTCCCCTCGTATTTTCTTGCGAGGGCGCCTACGCGCTGGGGTGACCACGCAGAAGGCACGCCTCGCTACAGTATCGAGACGAGGCCCTCTGCTGGACCTCTGCTTCAGTATATTGCCCCAAAATCAGGAGTATCACCACCCCTTCGGCACCAGTAATGTTGCCGCAGAGGAGGCGCGAGGTGTCTAACAACGGACTGCTGTCCCTGACGTCCAGCATGGCGGGGGACATCGTGGTGATCCATGTGAACGGTGTCCTCGACGCCACGACACGCGAGCAGTTCTCGGACTATCTGGACGCCGCGGCGGACGACCACGGCCCCGACATGGTCCTCGACCTGGGCGGCGTGACGTTCATGGACTCCCGGGCGCTGGGCCTGATCGTGCACCACTGGCAGCGCTCGACCACCGCCGGCGGCAACTTCGCGCTGGTCTCCGTGCAATACCCGAACTCCAAGGTGATGTGGGTCACCGGCCTGTCGGAACGGCTGCCCCTGTTCGACACCCTCGACGAGGCCCTGGCCGCGTTCGCCGCCTGAACTCTGCCCACGCGCGCCGCCGCCCGCGCGTACGGCCCGCTCAGGCCGGGGCGGCTCCCCCGTGCTTCTGCTGGTGCTCGGTCACCAGGAGCTTGGCCAGGTCGGCCACCTTGACCTGGTGGTGCTGCGACACCCGCCTGAGCTCCTCGAACGCCTCCTCGGCCGAGCAGCCGCTCTTCGACATGATGATGCCCTTGGCCTGGTCGATCACCGATCGGCCCGCCAGGGCCTCCTGCATCTGCGCCGCGCCGGTCAGCACGTCGTCGAACTCCCAGATGTTGGCCAGCGCCACGGTGACCTGCTCGCGCAGCAGGGCCATGAGCGAGCCGCCGGAACTGAACACGCCGGGGCGCACGCCGTACAGGCCGATGATCACGACGGCGCCTTCCACGGCGATCGGCACGACGAGGACCGAGCGCACCCCGTGCCGGACGGCGGTGGCCGCGTAGCGGGACCAGCGGGACTCGCGCATCACGTCGGGGATCGTCACCGGGCGCCCGGTGGACAGCGCCTCCCTCGACGGGCCCTCGCGCAGGTCGCGTTCGCGGTCGATCAGCACGGTGAGCTCGCTGTGGGAGGCGGCGAGCAGCACCCGCTCCTCCATCCACAGTTCGGCGGTGCCGCCGGCGCAGCCGGGGACGCCGCGCGCGACCGCCTCGGTGATGCCACGCAGAACGCTCTCGGCGGACGTGCCCTCCGTCACACGGCCCAGCGCCGCGAGGTCACGCGCGAGGATGGATGTCGTCTCCATGGTAGAAAGACCATTCCCATAGTTTCCGGGTTAATCCAGGCTGGATCGATTAGACCCGGAGTTTGGCGTAGCGTCTACGTCGAGAGAGGGGGGCAGCTTGCCCGACACCGCCGAGCTCGAGCGCGCGTTGAGCGGGCTCGCCGACCGCATCGCCACCCTACGGGACGATCCCGATCCGGGTGCGATGCTACGGGAGCTGGACGCCGCCGAGGAACTCGTCCGCAAGGCGCTGAGCGAGCTGGCGCGCAGCCGCAGGCGCAGGGACGGCGGCAGTCAGCGCGAGCAGAAGCTGCTGCGCCAGGTGTTCCGCGCGCTGCCGATTCCCGTGATCATCATGGACACGGGCGGCACGGTGCGCCGTATCAACAACGAGACCACCCGCCTGCTCGGCAGCCCCGCCGGCTACCTCATCGGCCGCGCCTTTCCCCTACTCGTCGACGTGACCGCCCGCGCCGCGTTCCGGCAGCGTTTCGCCGCCGTCCTCCACGGCGACGACAGCGCCTCGTTCCAGACCCGGCTGGCCCATCAGGGCCGCGCCCACACCGTACGTCTGGTGCTGAGCCGTCTGCGCATGCCGGGCGAGCCGCAGGAGATGATCGCCGGGGTCGTGCTGCCCACCGAGGTCCAGTTGCCGGAGCCGGCCGTGCAGACGGGGGTGCCCGACGACGCGGCGGTCCTGGCGGCGGCGAGGCGGCACGAGCTGCTGTCGCGGCTGACCGGGCTGCTACTGGACGAGGAGAGCCTGCGCGAGCCCGTCGCCCTGCTGCGGGCGGCCCGCCTGCTGGCCGCGGAGACGGCCGACTGGGTGATCGCGGACGTCGCCAGGGACGGCGGCCTGGTCCGGTCGGTGGTCATCGGGCCGAGCGACCAGCCCGTCGGGCGGCTGCAGCGGACGGTCGAGGAGGCCCCGCCCGCGCTGGCGCCGGTCGTGGAGCAGGTGATGACGACGCAGAGCGGCGTGGTCCACGAGATGCTGGCCGACGACTCCCTGCTCGGCGGCGACGTGCTCCAGGCGATGCGCGCGGGCTCGTTGCTCAGCGTGCCGATCCGGGCCGACGACGAGGCGCGCGGCGTGCTCACGCTGGTGCGGCTGCGCGACCGGCCGCCGTTCGGCCTGGCCGACCTGGGCCTGATGGAGGAGATCGGCCTGCACCTCGGCCTGGCGATGCGGGCCCAGCAGGGGTTCCAGCGCCGGGCGCAGGCCGCCGACACGCTGCAGACCGGCGTGCTCCCCCGTACGCTCCCCGAAATCCCCGGTTTCGAGATCGCCGCCGTCTACCACCCCGGCTCCGGCATGCGCGCCATCGGCGGCGAGTTCTACGACGTGTTCCCGGTGAAGAACGGGTGGGGCTTCGTGATCGGCAGCGCGGCGGGACGCGGCGAGGAGGCGGCCGCCGTCACCGCCATGGTCCGCAACGGCCTGCGCGTGCTGAGCGTGTGGGAGGACGACCCGGGGGAGGCCCTGCGCAAGGTCAGCGACGCCCTCGTCGCGCAGAACACCGGCCTGTTCGTGATGGCCGCCGCGGGTTTCGTCCGCGGCCGCAAGGTGCGGCTCGCCTCCGCGGGTCACCATCCCGCCGCGCTGATCCAGCCGGGCGGCGATGTCCGGTTCTCCGAGGGCGGCGGCGTCCCCCTGGGCTTCGAGGAGGGCTCGGTCCCCGCGACGGAGGAGCTCACGCTGTCGGCCGGGGAGACGCTCGTCCTCTACAGCGACGGACTGGTGGGCTCGCAGAGCCCCGCCGGGGACAACTACGGCGAGCAGCGGCTCACCGAGGCCCTCGCCCGCTGCGCCGGGCAGCCCCCGGGCGCGGTCGTCAAGGCCATCGAGGAGGACCACCGGGCCTTCTGCGGCAGCCACGCGGTCGACGAGATCACCGTCCTCACGCTGCGCCGATCCCGCTGACGGGATCGGCCGGGACGAGAGGCCCCGGAGACGGCCTGTGGCCCGCCTGATCTGCGGCTACGTGGACATCCGGCAGGAGGAGGGCGGCTGCCGGATCAGGCCGCAGCCGGCCACGTCGCGGCTGCACGAGTCCGCGTGATTTTTCCCGATTAGGCGTTTAGCGCGTATCAGAGTAAGGTAAACACCATCTACATCGATGGTGCCTAGGACGCAGGCACACCCTTTCAGACGCCTTCCTGTCTTGAGGTGTGCCATGGATATCGCGATCGTCTCCGCGCACGAACTGACTCCCGACACTCCCGCCATCGCCCGCGAGCTGGGCCGGGGCCACCGGGTGACCGTCTACACCCGCTCGAAGGTCCAGGGGGACGGTGTCGAGCACGTGCCCGCCGGACCCGACATGGAGCTGTCGGAAAGCGACCTCCTTCCCTACATCTCGGACTTCAGCGACGGGCTGCGGCGCAGGTGGCGGGAGCATCGTCCGGACATCATCCACGCCTACTCGTGGTCCAGCGGCCTGGCCGCCATCGCCGGGTCCGAGGGCCTGGGCGTGCCGGTCACCCAGACCTTCCACAGTCACTACGACGACAACCGCAGCGCCGCGCCGGTGCGGCGGCTGGAGTGCGCGATCGGCCGCCGGGCCAGGGCGGTCATCGCCGCCTGCGCCGACGAGGAGTCCGAACTGATCCGGATGGGCGTGCCGCGCCGCAACATCTCGGTCGTCCCGCACGGCGTGGACATCGAGCGCTTCCGCCGCCAGGGCCCCGCGTTCCCGAGGGGCGAGCGGCCCCGCCTCCTGCACGTGGGGCACGTGGGCGCCGACTGGGCCGTGCACGCCCTGCGGGCCGTGCCGGAGGCCGAGCTCGTGATCGCCGGGGGCGACGACCAGAGTGTCGAGCGGCTGCGCGCCCTCGCCGGGGAGCACGGCGTGGCGGACCGCGTGGAGATGCTCGGCATGGTGCCGCACACCGCGATGCCCAAGCTCATGCGCAGCGCCGACCTCGTGCTGTCGCTGCCGCCGACCGTTCCCACGGGCACGGCGGCGCTGGAGGCCATGGCCTGCGGCATCCCCGTCATCGCCTCGGCCGCCGGGGCGCACCTCGACTCGGTGGTGGACGGCGTGACCGGATTCCTGACCCGGCCCGACCGCCCGCTGGAGATCGCCCATCGGATCCGCCGCCTGCTCGGCGACGCCACGCTGCGCACGGCCATCGGCTACGCCGCCGCCGACCGCGCCCGTTCCCGCTATTCCGTGGAGCGAATCAGCATGGAACTGCTCCGCGTATACGAGAAGACCTGCGCGTAAAGGCAAGCGATATTACCGGATTTAGGCCGTTATCTGAGTGAAATCATGTGATTAACTCGGCTCATGTCACGTCATGGGCCTGGTTTAGCGGTGGCGGCGGCGATGCTCATCGCCGCCGCCACGGCCTGTTCGAACGGGGACTCGACGAAGGTGTTCAACGCCGGGGGCGAGTCCACCGCACAGGGGTCGGCGTCCTCCCCCGGTTCGTCCGGCGCGCTGCCGGGCAACGCGAACGCGGCGGGGCTGAGCGCGACGCAGACCGCAACCGCGGCCGCCGCACCCGCCGGCGAGAACGCCGGCCAGAAGGGCGACGAAGCCGCGGAGAAGATAGGCGACACCACGGTCGCGGAGAAGATCGGCGACCTCCCAGCGGGCCCGTCGCCGCGCCCCTCCCCCAGCGTCTCTCCCCGTCCGTCCCCCGGCCTCTCGTCCGGCCCGTCGGCGACGCCCACGACCGAAACCGAGCCGCCGATGCGGCTCGCGCGCCCCGTGCGCACCGCGGACCGGCCGGTCGTGGTGGACGTCATCGAACCGGAGGACGTGCCCCGGGCGGACCGCGCGCCCGCCGGGGCGACCCCGGGAGGCGCGAACGGAGGCGCGCGGGAGTCCTCCTCGCCGTCGCGTACGCCGTCGCCCCGCTCGTCCGGCGCCTCCGCGGGCGGCTGGGGCGATCCGGCCCTGACCGAGGACTTCGGCGGGCAGGCGCTGCGCGTCACCGGAGGTGGCGCCGGCGTGGACCTGTCCGGGTCGTCCGTCCAGCGGTACGGCCGCTGGGAGGTGCGCCTCCGGGCCGATGAGGGCGCGCTTCCCGTCGCGCTGCTGCGGTCCGCCCGCCCGGCCGCCGCCGAATACGGAGACTCGCGGCGCGACGACTCCCGATACGACGATTCCCAATACGACGACTCCCGATATGACGAATCGCGGTACGACGACTCGTGGAGTGACGACTCGGAATACGCCGGTCCGCAGGACGACGTCCCGCGATCCGCGCGATCCACCCGATCCACGGAGACGGAAGACGCGTCGATCGGCGTGGCGGGGATCGCGGGCGGGCGGCGCGCGGAGCTCTCCGTCCGGCAGGACCGGGAACTGGCCAGGGCCGAGACGGCGGCCGACTTCACCCAGTGGCACACCATCGCCGTCGACTGGCTGCCCGGCCGGGTGACCTTCTGGCTGGACGGCAGGCAGGTGTGGAACTACACCGGCCCGTACGTTCCCCGGTCCCCGTTGGGCCTGGTGCTGCGCAACGACGCCTCCGGCGGCACGGTGTACGTCGACTGGGTGCGGATCTACCGGGTTCCGGAGCGGTAGCCTTCCCGGATGATCTCGGTGTGCGGCGGAGACGCGGGGCGGGTGTGAGCGGACGGCACGGCACGGCCGGGGAATCCCCGGCCGATCCCACGACGGACAGCACGGCGGACTGCACGGCGAAGGCCGTCCGTGCGGGCGACGAGGCCGTGTTCGGCGAGCTCGCCGCGCGTCACCGGCACGAGCTGCGGGTGCACTGCTACCGGATGCTCGGGTCGTTCACCGACGCCGAGGACCTGGTGCAGGAGACGCTGCTGCGGGCCTGGCGCGCGCGGGAGAGCTTCGAGGGGCGCGCCACGTTCCGGGCATGGCTGTACCGGATCGCCACGAACGTCTGCCTGGACGCCCTGTCCGGCCCGGCCCGCGCCCGCGAGGTGGCGGCGGCGGCCGCCTCGGAGAGCCCGCGGCGTCCGGCGGCGGCCGACGTCGCCTGGCTCCAGCCCTATCCGGACGACCTGCTTGATCTGGCGGCGCCGGACGAGGGCGCGCCGGACGCGGTGGCCATCTCCAGGGAGACCGTCGAGCTGGCGTTCCTGGCGGCGATCCAGCACCTTCCGCCGCGGCAGCGGGCCGTGCTGATCCTGCGCGACGTCGTCGGCCGGCCGGTGGCCGAGACCGCCGAGGCACTGGAGATGAGCGTCGCCTCGGTCAAGAGCGCGTTGCAACGCGCCCGCGCGACGCTGCGCGAGCGGCTGCCCAGGCGGCGGGCGGACTGGGCCGCGGCCACCCGGCCCAGCCGCGACGAGCTCGACCTGCTGGAGCGCTACGTCACCGCCTCCAGGAACGCCGACCTGGCGGCGCTGGCGGCGCTGCTGCGCGAGGACGTCCGGCAGGCCATGCCGCCCGCGGCCCTGGTGTTCGACGGGCGGGCGGCCGTGCTGGACATGTGGCGTCCGGTCCTGGAGGGCGAGGAGCGCTGGGGCGAGTGGCACTGCGTCCCGCTCGCGGTCAATCGGCAGCCCGCGGTGGCGAACTACGTGCGGCGGCCCGGTGAGGCCTCCTACACCGCGGTCAACATCGACGTCCTGTGCGCCGAGGACGGCCTCATCACGGAGATCACCACCTTCGGCCCCGAGCTGCTGCCGCTGTTCGGGCTGCCGCTCTCCGTCGGCCCCACCGCCGCCGAACGGGCCGTTATCTAATCGTGATCCTTGCCGCCCGCGCGGACCGATTCCCTTTCCGGGCGCGCACCGTCGTACGAGCGGTATCGCAGACCGCGACCAACGGGAGAAGGGGAACACCATGTCGGACATCATCGAGACGACGCAGCCGGACGAGCAGCTCAGGGCGCTGGACCGGCTGGTCGGCTCATGGCGCGTGACCGGCGGCGCGGAGGGCACGGTCACCTACCGCTGGATGGAGGGCGGCTTCTTCCTCATCCAGGACATCCGGCTGGAGCAGGACGGCGAGCCGATCGTCGGCTTCGAGGTCATCGGCCGCGAGAGGCCCTACGGGGCGGACACGCCGAGCGAGGACATCAAGTCGCGCTACTACGCCGGCCGCGGCGACACCCTGGACTACGTCTACGAACTCGACGGCGACACGCTGACCATCTGGTTCGGCGCGAAGGGATCCCCGGCGTACTTCCGGGGCACCTTCAACGCCGCAGGCGACGTCATGGCCGGCCGCTGGAACTACCCGGGCGGCGGGGGCTACGACTCCGTCATGACCAGGATCGGCTGACCCCGTCACGGGTGGGAGGGGAGGAGGGCCGCCGCCTTCAGCGACAGGTGGAGCAGCAGGCGGTCCTCCCCGTCGGCGAGGTCGAGCCCGGTGAGGTGCCCGGCCTTGCCGAGGCGGTAGTACAGCGTCTGCCGGTGCACGCCCAGCGCCGCCGCCGTCTCCTGGACCTGCCCGGCGTGGTCGAGGTACGCCTCGACGCTCGCCGCGATCCGGGGCGTGAGCGCGGCCGACTCGGCGGCGAGGTCGGCCAGGTCACGCGGGGTCAGCCGGGCCAGCAGCCGGTAGACGCCGAGGGCGCTCCAGTCGGCGACCGGGGCGTGCCGTTCGACGTGCTCGGCCACCCGCAGCGCCAGCAGCGCCTCCCGCCAGCTCTGCCACGCCTCCCCCGGGTCGTCGCGCGGGCCTCCGATGCCCGCGGCCATGCCGTACAGGCCGTGCAGGAGGCGCGCGACGTGCGCGGCCTGCGCGGCGGGCGCCAGCACCGCGAGGAGCGGCGCGTCCACGGCCGTGCCGGTCACGTCCGGGTCGGCCAGCACGCCGCGCGGCAGCGTGCGCGGCGGCCCGGGGACCTCCTCGGGCGTCCGCACGGCCACCGCCGTCACCGGGCCCTCGACGTCCACCCCGGCGGTGGCGCGGACCGCGGGGTCGGCCGAGAAGAACTGGCGCAGGGGGGCGTGCCGGCCGCGGGCCTGCGTGGCCAGCAGCGCGGCCGCCCGGCCGACCAGCGGCGCGACGGCGGCCAGCCGCTCGTCCGTGAGCGCCCCGGATTCCAGCGCCCACAGGTAGCCGTAGGTCACCCCGCCGTGCCGCAGCGGCACGCACACGCGGCCGAGCAGGCCGGGCAGCCCGGGGATGCGCACCGGGCCCGTCGCGGTGGCGATGCCGTACGCCTCGAAGTGGGCGCGCACCTCGTCGGACGCGTGCCTGCGCAGGATCGACTCCTGCCGCACGCGGTCGATGTCCCCGCTCTGCGCGCCGTACGCCAGCAGGTTGAACGAGCGGTCCTCCAGCGTCACGGAGGCGTCGAGCAGCCGGGAGATCTCATCGACGATGTCTTGCATGCTGACATTCTTGTGCATTTGTCGAAAAATGCTGTGGCGGATGTCCGTGGAACTTCCGTGACGTGCGGATTTAGCCTGAGGCCATGCTCGGTTCCCTGCTTCTCGCGGGCTCACGCAGCCCGCTCGCCCGCCGGGCCGTGTCGGGGCTCCCGCTCACGCGCAAGGTCGTCGACCGCTTCGTGGCCGGGGAGTCCACCGCGGACGTCGTCGCCGCGACGCGCCGCCTGACCGGCTCGGGGCTGTCCGTCACGATCGATCATCTGGGCGAGGAGGTCCGGGACCCCGGGACCGCCGTCGCCGCCGCCAAGGCGTACGTCTCGCTGCTCGAGGAGTTGCGGCCGCTCGGCCTCGGCGCCCGGGCCGAGGTGTCGGTCAAGCTGTCGGCGGTCGGCCAGGCCCTCGACCCGGGCATGGCCCTGGAGAACGCGCGGCAGATCTGCGCGGCGGCGCGGGAGTCCGGCTCCACCGTCACGCTGGACATGGAGGACCACACCACCGTCGACGCGACGCTCGGCGTGCTGCGCGCGCTGCGGGAGGACTTCCCGGAGACGGGTGTGGCGATCCAGGCCTACCTGTTCCGCAGCGAGGCCGACTGCCGCGACCTCGCGGGGTCGCGGGTGCGGCTGGTCAAGGGCGCCTACGCCGAGCCCGCCTCGGTGGCCTGGCAGAACAAGGCCGAGGTCGACCGCGCGTACGTGCGGTGCCTGCGGGCGCTCATGAACGGCACGGGCTATCCCATGGTGGCCACGCACGACGACCGGCTGATCGCGATCGCCGAGTCGCTCGCGGTGAGCGCCGGGCGCGGCCCGGACGACTACGAGTTCCAGATGCTCTACGGCATCCGGGCCGACAGGCAGGCGGCGCTGGCCGCGGCCGGGTCACGGGTGCGGGTCTACGTCCCCTACGGCGACGACTGGTACGGCTACTTCATGCGCCGCCTCGCCGAGCGCCCGGCCAACGTCGCCTTCTTCCTTCGCGCTCTGAGGGGTAAATGATGGATGCGATCACCGACGTCCCGGTGCCGGCGAACGAGCCGGTGCACGCGTACGGACCGGGCAGCGCCGAGCGCGCGGCCCTGGAGACCCGGATCAAGGAGCTGTCGGGGGCGTCCCTCGACCTGACGATGACGATCGGCGGCGAGCGGCGCATGGCCGGCGGCGCCCCGATCGACGTCGTGCAGCCGCACAACCACGCCGCCGTGCTGGGCCGTACGGCCGACGCCACCCCGGCCGACGTCCGGGCGGCGGTCGACGCCGCGCTGGAGGCCGCACCGCGCTGGCAGGCCCTGCCGTTCGAGGAGCGCGCCGCGGTGTTCCTCAGGGCCGCCGACCTGCTCAGCGGCCCGTGGCGGGCCACGCTCAACGCGGCCACCATCCTCGGCCAGTCGAAGTCGGCGCAGCAGGCCGAGATCGACGCCGCGTGCGAGCTGATCGACTTCTTCCGGTTCAACGTCGCCTACGCCCGGCGGCTCCTCGCCGAGCAGCCGCAGTCGTCGCCCGGCGTGTGGAACCGCATGGAGTATCGCCCGCTGGAGGGCTTCGTCCTGGCGATCACACCGTTCAACTTCACCTCCATCGCGGCCAACCTGCCGGCGTCGGCCGCGCTGATGGGCAACGTCGTGGTGTGGAAGCCGTCGCCGACGCAGCAGTTCGCGGCGCACTTCACCATGCGGCTGCTGGAGGCGGCCGGGCTGCCGCCCGGTGTCATCAACATGGTCACGGGCAACGGCGCGGCCGTGTCCGAGGTCGCGCTGCCGCATCCCGAGCTGGCCGGGATCCACTTCACCGGCTCGACGGCCACGTTCCAGCACCTGTGGCGCGCCGTCGGGGAGAACATCGCGGGCTACCGGGGCTACCCGCGGCTCGTCGGCGAGACCGGCGGCAAGGACTTCATCCTGGCCCACCCGTCCGCCGAGGCCGGTGTGCTGTCGACCGCGCTGCTGCGGGGCGCGTTCGAGTACCAGGGCCAGAAGTGCTCGGCGGCCTCCCGGGCGTACGTGCCGCGCTCGCTGTGGACCCGGATGCGCGACGACTTCGTCTCGGCGGCCGAGTCGCTCACCGTGGGCGACGTATCGGGCGACCTGTCGACGTTCATGGGCGCGGTGATCGACGCGCGGGCCTTCGCCAAGCACAGGGAGGCGATCGACCGGGCGCGGTCGGCGGACTCGATCGAGGTGCTCACCGGCTCCTACGACGACTCGGCCGGCTACTTCGTGCGGCCGACGGTGCTGGAGTGCGCCGACCCCGCGGACGAGGTCTTCGTGAAGGAGTACTTCGGCCCGATCCTCGCCGTCCACGTCTACGACGACTCCGCGTACGACACCGTGCTGGACCAGATGGAGAGCGTCGCGCCGTACGCGCTGACCGGGTCGGTCATCGCGCGGGACCGGTACGCGATCGACGACGCCACCGAGCGGCTGCGCTTCGCGGCGGGCAACTTCTACGTCAACGACAAGCCCACCGGGGCGGTCGTCGGGCAGCAGCCCTTCGGCGGGGCCCGCGCCTCGGGCACCAACGACAAGGCCGGCTCGATCTTCAACCTGATCCGCTGGGTCAACGCCCGCACGATCAAGGAGACCTTCGTGCCCCCGGTCGTGAGCGGGCCGTACAAGGGGGACGTGCCGCAGGGCGGCTGGCAGCAGCCCGACCTCGGCGACCTCGGCTACTGACGGATCGCGATGCCCTCGGAACCCGATGCGGGGTCCCGAGGGCATCGGCGCGTCGCAAGGCGGGACCGGCGTGCGGACAGTGCCCAGACGGCGAGGGCCAGGAGGCTGAAGGCCGCGCCGAGCAGGCAGACGGCGCCCCAGCCCGCGACGCCGTACACGGCGGTGGAGGCCAGCGCCCCGGCGGCGCTCCCGGCCGAGTAGAAGATCATGTAGCCGCCGATGACCCGGCTGCCCGCGTCGGGACGGTAGGCGTAGATCATGCTCTGGCTGGTGACGTGGACGGCCTGCACCGCCAGGTCGAGCAGGACCGCGCCGAGCGCGAGAGCCCACAGGGACCGCTGGGTGAGGGCCAGGGGGATCCAGGAGATCGCGAGCAGGAGCAGAGCTCCCCCGGTGGTCCGCTCGCCGAAGCCGCGATCGTGCAGACGCCCGGCCGGCGAGGCGACCGCGGCACCGGCGGCACCGGCGAGGCCGAAGGCGCCGATGGCGGTGTGCGTCAGGGACAGCGGCGGAGCGCTGAGCGGCAGGGCCACGCAACTCCACAGTGTGCTGAAGGACGCGAAGACGAGCAGGGCGAGCACGCCCCGGATACGCAGGAGGGGTTCCCTGGCGAACAGCGCCACGGTGGAACGCAGCAGCCGGCGATAGGGCATGCGGGGCGGCCTCACGGGCCGGCGAGGCAGGACACGCCGCAGGGCGAGGGTGAGCAGCAGCATCGCCACGGCCGAGGCGAGGTAGACGGCGCGCCAGCCGGCCAGGTCGGCCAGCAGCCCGGAGACGGTGCGGGCGAGCAGGATCCCGAGCACGACGCCACTCGTGACCTGGCCCACCACCCGACCTCGTCGGGCCGGCGTGCTGAGCGCGGCGGCGTAGGCGACCAGCGACTGGGTGACGACGGCCAGGAAGCCGACCGCGGCGGCGGCGGCGAACAGCACGGGCGCGTGCGGGGCGGCGCCCAGGGCCGCGAGCGCCGCGGCCAGCAGCAGCGACTGCCTGGTCACCAGCTTTCCACGATCGAGGACGTCGCCGAGAGGCACCAGGAGGAACAGGCCCAGCCCGTAGCCGAGCTGGGTCGCCGTGACCATCGCGCCGGCCGCCGCCTGCCCGATCCCGAAGTCCTGGGCGAGGGTGGCCAGCAACGGCTGCGCGAAGTAGACGTTCGCCACGGCAGTGCCGGCGGCCAGGGCGAACAGCGGGGTGGTTCCGCGCCGTACGGGGCCCGCGTCCCCCGTGTGCGTCTTGCGTCCGTCCGTGGTCCGGCACGTGGCCATGAGCCCTCCTGGTTTCAACTTGCTACCAGGGCGAGACTAGGGACCTTTGGTAGCATGTTGCAACCGGCAGGGGTGCGAGAAAGAGGGACGAGCGTGGTGAGACGGACTCGTTTCGACGACAGCGACTGCCCGGTGGCGCGTTCGGTGGACGCCATCGGGGACTGGTGGTCGCTGCTGATCGTGCGCGATGCCTTCGACGGGCATCGCCGCTTCGGGGAGTTCCAACGGAGTCTCGGCGTCGCGAAGAACATCCTCGCCGCACGGCTGCGCGCCCTCGTCGCCGGCGGCGTCTTCGAGGTCGTGCCGGCCTCCGACGGAAGCGCCTACCAGGAGTACGTCCTGACCCCCAAGGGCCGGGGGCTCTTCCCGGTGATCGTCGCCCTCCGGCAGTGGGGTGAGGACCACTTCTTCGAGGAGGACGAGCCGCATTCCCGACTGGTGGACCGCCTGTCCGCCCGGCCCCTGGCTCCCCTGCGGATCCAGGCCGCCGACGGGCGTCCCGTCGCCCCCGAGGACACCGTCGTCGTCAAGGTCCCCCACGATCACTGACGCTTCGACGCCTGCCGGCCGCGAGCAGGCCGAGGTAGGCGTCGAGGTCGACGCGGGCGCTCACCGTGCCCGCAGCAGGTACGGCCCACCGTCCAGCGGCTGCTGGACGCCGCGCCGCCAACGGCACCGTCGCCCTCCTGCACGCCCAAGTCGGCCGCGACCCCTACGACAAGGACCTCGCCGACCTCATCGGCGAGCTGTCCACCCGCAGCGACGACTTCCGCGCCCGCTGGGCCCGCCACGACGTCCGCCGGCACCACATCGGCACCAAGCCCTCTCAGTCCTCGGCGGGGACGGCCATCTCGCCGAGGAGGGACCAGTCGTCCTGCGGAACCGTGACGTTGACGATCCTCGGGGTCTCGGCGAGGTGGGGCGGCAGCGTCCGCCGGGCCGTCTGGAAGTGCTCCGATCCCACGTGCGCCGCTCCGGCCTCGTCGTCCCGGAACGCCTCGACGAGGACGTACTCGGCCGGGTCGTCGAGGCTGCGCGACCAGTCGAACCACAGGCAGCCCGGCTCGGCGCGGGTCGCCTCGGTGAACTCACGGGTGATCTCCGGCCACTGGTCGGCGTACCGCGGCAGCACCCGGAACTTCGCGGTGATGAAAATCATCTGGCGTCTCCTCACGTGACGGAGGGCAGAACGACGTCCTCCAGGACCGCCCTGGGCGCCGTGTCCTGGCCCGGCCCGTTGTAGTCGCCGCCGGTGACGGCCACGACGAGGCCGAGATCGGGCAGCAGGAACAGCCGCTGGCCGCCGTTGCCCATGGCCGACGCCCGGCCGTCCGGTCCCGCGTACCACATGTACCCGTAGGAGACGCCTTCCCAGGCGGGCACACGCGGGCGCAGCATCTCCCCTATCCAGCCGGGGGCGACCTCCCGGTCGAGCACCGCCTGCCCGATCCGGGCGAGGCCGCGCGGCGTCAGGCGCAGGCCGGAGGCCGCCAGAGCGCTCCCGTCGGAGCCGGTCGACCACTCGAAGGCCCCGGCGCCGAGCGGCTCGAACAGCGCGGTGCGGGCGAACTCCTGAAGGCGCAGGCCCGTGGCCCCTCTCCACGATCGCGCCGACGAGAGCCGCGGCGCCGCCGCTGTAGCGCCACCGCTCGCCCGGCTCCTCCACGAAGGGGCGTTCCAGCACGTAGCGGCAGCGGTCGGGCGCCAGCTCCATCGCGATCTCGCTGTTCGCCGGGCTGGTGTAAGGGGCGCTCTCGTCCCACTCCAGGCCCATCGTCATCGTCAGCGCGTGGTCGATCGTCAGCCCGGCCCTGCGGGGGTCGGCCGCCAGGTCGGCGTACTCGGGAAAGACCGTCAGGATCGGCTCCCCCGGGTCCGGCACCAGGCCGGACTCCAGCGCCATGCCGTACAGCAGCGCCACCAGGCTCTTGGTCACAGAACGCACGTCGTGCAGCGTGTCCGGCCCGAAGTCCACGTGGCCGAGCGGGGTGTTCAGCAGGTGGTCCTCGCCGCCGCCGTACCACTCCAGAACGACGCGGCCGTGCCGGGCCACCACGACGCCGTGCAGGGCCGGGGCCCCGCCCCGCCGTACGAGGTCGTCCAGCCGGTGGGACAGGTCCGGCGCGAACCCGGCCTTCTCCGGGGAGATCAGCCGCATGCGTTTCCTCCGCGTTCTCCGGGATTCAATGTCCCGAGGCTCGCATAATTTTCGGGCGGTAAACAACCGAAAGAGGGGGTACTCCGCCTCGAAAGACGCCTCCGAGCGAGCCGAGGTCGACATGCGCAGGATCCTGGCGGCTCTATGCATCGCGGCCGCGGCCGTCACCGCCGCCGCCTGCGGCGACATCAAGCAGGACTACTACACCCAGACGATGCCGCAGAACGAGGGGGCGAACGTCAACTTGCCCGGTCTGCTGCTCCGCAACGCCTTCATCATCGGCTCGCAGCAGCCCGCCCCGCCGGGGACCGACATGCCGATGTACATGATGCTGCTCAACGAGAGCGGCCGCACCGACCGTCTGGTGTCGGTGGACACCGGGGGCCTGTTCCGGGAGGCGCGCCTGCCGGGCGGCGGCCTGGAGATCCCCGGCGGCAGGTACGTCGGCGGGACGGCCCTCCCCCAGGTGCTGCTCGCCGGCCTCACCCGCCCGCTGGGCAGCGGTGGCACGATCCCCGTGACGTTCCGGTTCCAGAACGCGGGAACGGTCCGGATCGACGTCCCGGTCCTGCCGCCCGGCGCGTGGAGGAGCACCTACTCCCCCTGGCCGGGCGCGTCGCCCAGCCCGTCGCCCAGTTCCTCGCCGGCCGTTTCGCCAAGCCTGTCACCTTCGCCGAGCCCGTCACCGGCCGGGAGCTGAATCGTCCCGGATCTCGGGGTTCGCGGCGATGATCTCCTCGGCGACCGCGCGCAGGCGGGGCAGGTACGCGGAGACCTCGCTCGCCCTGCGTCGCAGGTCGTCCGGCGACCCGGCGCCGAGGTCGGCCGCCAGGTCCGCGAACCCGCCGAGGTGGCCGGTCTCCCCCGGCGCGTCCGCGGCGAGGATCTTCAGGCACCGGGCGTACGTCGCGGCGATCCAGAAGACGGCCTCGCGGTGCAGTCCCCGCGCGACGAGGTCGCGGCTGCCGTCCACGGCCACCGGCCGGGCCGCCTCGGTGACGTCGGCGGAGAAGGGGAACGGCGTGCGGGCCACGGCCGCCGCCGCGTCGAAGGCTCTCGTCATCGTGGCGAGGTGGGCGGTGACCCGCTCGGCGGTCAGGTGCGCGCAGCCGAGCAGGCCGAGCAACTCCTCGTAGACGTCCATCCGGCCGTACGCCCGCAGGAGTTCGCGGACGGCCGGGTAGCGCAGCCGTACGGTGGGGTTGCGCAGCCCGGCGGCGAGGAGCACGTGGGTCGTGATGCCGGCCGGGAACAGCCAGGCGGTGACCTGGTCGTGGAACGGTTTGCCGGAATCGAGCGCCGCGAGCCCGCCGGTGATGCGGCGCTCGGCGTCCTCGCACCGCAGACGGACCCAGCGCCGTTCGGCGAAGCCGGCCGCGACGGCGGCCTGGAGCCGGGCCAGCCGCCCGGTGGGGTCGGCGATCACGGTGTCGGTGCGGAAGGCGCCGGCCAGGTGGCAGGAGGCCAGCACGTCGCGCGCAGAGCCGAGCCCGTCCCAGGACACGTACGTGACCTCGACGAGCACGCCCTCCCAGGGGACCTTGCCGAGCTTGGGCGGCGCGACGGGGCCGGTGACCACCACCGCCACGTCGACGTCCGACGTGGGCGGCAGCACCGCGTCGGGATCGGCCCAGGCCGCCGACCCGGTCAGGAAGGCTCCGGCGAAGTCCGCGGCGGAGGCGGCTTCACGGGCGACCCATCGGGCCGCGGCGGCCCGCGCGTCCCGGACCCGTGGCCCTTCCGATCCCATGGTTCACAGTGAACCATGGGATCGGAAGTCGGCCCCGGGAACCACGTGCGTGCCGGTCGGCGCCCGTTCCGGCGCCGCGCCGGTCGCGGGAACGGGGAGCACGACCTCCACCGTGGTGCCCGCCCCCGGATCGCCGGTGACGAGGCAGATCCCGCCCAGCTCCGCCGTACGCTCGCGCATGGAGGTCAGGCCGACGCCCGAGCGGCGCTCCGGCGGCAGACCCACGCCGTCGTCGGCGATCAGCAGGCGCAGCGCCGCGGGCTCGCGACGCAACTCGACCCGGACGCGGGTGGCGCGCGCGTGGCGCCGGACGTTGGTCAGCGCCTCCTGGACGATCCGGTAGACGGCCACCTCGACGGCGGCGGGCAGGTCGGCCAGATCGCCCTCGGTGCTCACCGCCGTGGCGGGGCCTTCGGGATCGTCCGGCCCGGCCAGCGCCTGGACGGCGGCGACCAGGCCCAGGTCGTCCAATGCCGGTGGGCGCAGGCCGTACACGAGTTGCCGCAGGTCGCCCGTGACCGCGTCCATGCCGGAACGCAACGCGCGCAGCAGCCCGTCCGCCGCCTTTGGGGAGGTCTTCAGGCTGACGCGGGCCATGTTGACGGTCATGGCCATCTCGCCGAGCGTCTGGCCCAGGCCGTCGTGCAGGTCGCGGCGCAGCCGCCGCCGCTCCTCCTCCCGTGCGGCCAGGATGCGCTCCCGGGAGCGCTGCAGGTCGGCCGCCATCCGCACCGCGTGGGCCACGTCGGCCGCGTACGGGACCAGCGTGTCCAGCACGCGTTCGTCGTGCGCGGCGGGGAAGCGCCGCGGGGCGGGCGGGCCGACCAGCAGCCGCCCCACGCGCTCGCCGTGCCAGATCAGCGGCACCTCACGCGGGGAGTCGCCGACCTGCCCGCTGACCGCGCTCACGACCTGGTGCCCCGGCTCGCCGCCGGTCACCTCCACCGCGATCCCCTGCACCGCCAGGCCCTCGCGCAGCACGCCGATCACCGGCGCCAGCGCCTGCGCGGGGTCACCCCGGCGCACCTCCCGGACCAGCCGCTCGGCGAGCACGCGCGGATCGCCCACCGGGCCGTAGAGCAGGCGGTCGACGGCACGTTGCAGCATCCGGCGCAACGGCTGGAAGAACGCGCCCGTCAGCAGGGCGGAGACGAGCCCGGCGACCTGGTCGTACCCGGACACCACCAGGCTCGACAGCGCGGCCACCCCGAAGTAGACCCCGCCGACCACGGCCAGCAGCCCCGCGGCGACGAAGGTCCGGCTGACGACGGTGTCGATGCCGTACAGCCGGTAGCGCATCACCGAGAACACCATCAGGACGGGGATGAGCGCCGCCCAGACGACCGACAGCCAGTACAGTTCGGGCACGAAGATGCCCGCGATCATGAACACGATGTATCCGGCGAACGCGAACAGCGGCCAGCCGATCTGCCGCCTGCCCACCGGGTCGGCCCTGCGGAAGCGCAGCAGCAGCGACAGCGCCGTCAGCGACACCGTCAGCATGATCAGAGTCCAGAGCACCACCCCCGCCGCCGGCATGTACGGCGCCAGGGCGGGGATCGGCAGCGGACTGGGGATGACGGCGGGTAGCAGGTAGCCCTCGAGCGGCGGATCGGGACGCACGAGCTGGAGGGTCATCTGGGTCCCGAGGGACGCCGCGGCGAGCACCACCACCACCCGCCAGCGCCGCGAGAGAAGCCTGCCGTCCGGGGTGTACAGCGGCAGCAGGATCTCCAGCAGGAACCCGTCCACCGCCCAGGCGACATACGCCGCGAACCTCAGGATCCCCGCCGTCGCGAGATCCCCGCCCGCCGCGGATGCCAGCGTCGCCGCCTGGAGGAGGTCGTAGACTCCGCCGGCGAGCCCGCCCACGCACATGAGCCACGCCAACCTGAGCCGGGGCCGGTACGCGAGGAGGAACGCGCCGACCGCCGGGAAGGTCACCCCCGCCGCCGACTGCGTCGTGACCATATCCGGCAGCCGCCACTCCGCCGGGATTCCCGCGGTGATCAGCCTCGCCACGACCACGAGCGCCGCGGACATGACGGCCATGGCGACGGCGGCCGCCCGGGCTGCCCACGCCATCCCGTCCCCCGCTTTCCGGCTCCGTTCCCGCCTGCCCCCAGGGTGCCTGCGGAACGGCGCAAAAGCCGCGATTTCCCCGCCATCGTGGCGGTGCCGTTACCAACCGGAAAACGCGCGGCCGGGCGGCCACTGGGCCGCCCGGCCGGGAACGGAGGCGATCAGCTGTTGAACAGGTCGCGGATGCCGGACATCGCCTCGACGTTGCTCAGGATCGACAGGTGGTCGACGCAGGCGAGGGTGTGGTTGTCCGCCCCGGACAGCCGGGTGCTGGTGTAGGGGATGATGATGCCGTCGCAGGGCGACACCCAGGTGCCGTACTTCGCCGATCCGGGTGTCTCGTCGCCGCTCAGCGAGGTGATGTACGCCGAGCCGGGCAGCATCTCGATGCACGAGACGTAGATGGTGCAGGCACTGGCGTAGGTCGTGCCGTGGTTGGCGCCGGCCAGCGAGGCGACGTGGTCGACGTTGGCCGCTCCGCCCAGCTTCTGGAGGTAATACCGCGTCACCAGGCCACCCATCGAGTGGTTGACGATGTCGACCCTGGACGCGCCCGTGCTGGCCTTGATCTGGTTGACGAAGGCGGCCAGGCCCTGGGCGCTGATGATGTTCGACCCGGCCCAGTTGTAGTTGTAGCCGTACAGCCGGCCGGCGGACCAGCCGTTGGCGACCAGGTACGCCTGCAGGGTGGCGAAGTTGGTGCTGTTGCCCGTGTAGCCGTGGACGAAGACGACGGGGTTGTGCGTGGCCGCCTGCGCGGGGGCGGCGGGGGCGAAGAAGCCGAGCAGGGCCAGGATGCCGATGAGGGGGCCGACGATCCTACGCATGAGATCTCCTTGCCATGGGGGATGACAGGAGTCTCGCGATCGGGACCGGTCACGGCATCGGGGAAATCACCAGTCGCCGTCCCCCGTCTCGGCCGGTGCGGGAAGTCAGGCGGGGATCCTGGCGCGCATGCGCCCGTCGCGGTGAGTCCGGGGCCGGATTCCCGGCGGCCGTGTACGTCGCGAGGCCGGGGGTAGGCGTGGAAGTCCCGACCTCGCGCGGCCCGTCCCCGGCCGCGCGTACGGAACACGAAAGAAGGGAGAAGGCATGACGACCGCTCGCGAGATCATGACCCCCCGGGCCGAGTGCGTGAACGCGGACGAGACCGTCCTCGACGCCGCGCAGAAGATGGCGCGCCTCGGCGTGGGCTCGCTGCCGATCTGCGGCACCGACGACCGGCTCAAGGGCGTGCTGACCGACCGCGACATCGTCGTGAAGGTGCTGGCCCAGGGCAAGGACCCCAAGTCGTGCCAGGCCGGTGAGCTCGCCCAGGGCGAGGCCGTCACGATCGGCGCCGACGACGACGCGGCCGAGATCCTGAGCACGATGGCCACGCACAAGGTCCGCCGCCTGCCCGTCATCGACGGCCACAAGCTGGTGGGCATCGTCGCGCTGGCCGACGTGGCCCGCGCCCTGCCCGACCGTCCGGTGGGCGACCTGGTGGACGCCATCAGCACGGACTGACGTCCGTCCGCCCCGTACGGCAGGCGGCCGCCTGAGCCCCGGCCCTCCCACGGCCGGGGCTTCGCGTAACGCCCTGTTTCATCCCGACCAATGGGGTATGGCGGCACTTGCGCGCTCTGTCCCGGCGGGACGTCGCCAGAGCCGGAGCCGCGGCGACCGGGGCCCACGCAGACGGGCCCCACCGGCCAGACCCATCGACGACCGAGGTGCCGGGAGGGGTAGCGATGACCGACGACACCACCGCGGGCAAACCGGAACGCTTCGCGTTCGACTTCGACCCCCGATTCGCCCCCCTGCTGTCCGTCCTGGGCATCCGCCCGGACACCGCCGGGGTCCTGGTCGGCCCCGGCACGCTGCGAGTCCGCTTCGGGCCCTGGGTGACCGAGACCCCGCTGGCCAACGTCTCCGGCGTCGAGACGACCGGCCCCTACTCCCCGTTCCGGGCGATCGGGGTCCACGTCTCGCTCGCCGACCGCGGCCTCACGTTCGCCACCAACGCCCGCAAGGGGCTGTGCGTGCGGTTCCACGAGCCGATCAGGGGCGGCGAGCCTTTCGGGCTGCTGCGCCACCCCGGCCTGACCGTGACGGTCGCCGATCCCGCGGGACTCGCCGAGAAGCTCTCCCGGCGCCTGTAGAAGCCTCCTGGAGGAGATCCTTGATCCGCCAACTCGTACGCGGCGCGGCCGCCGGAGCGCTGTCCACCCTCACGATGAGCGCGGTGATGCTCGCCGGGCAGAAGACCGGCCTGATGCCGGGCCAGCCGCCCAAGCACATCGTGAGGGCGGCCCTGCCGGGCCACCGGCATCGGCCCAAGCCCGGGGAGAACGTCCTCGGCGCCGCCGCGCACCTGGGATTCGGCGCCACCTGCGGCGCGGCGTTCGCCCTGCTCACCCGCGGGCGCGGGGCCGGCGTTCCCCTCGGGGTGGGCTACGCCCTGCTGATCTGGCTCGGCGCCTACCAGGGCTGGGTGCCCGCACTGAACATCCTGCCGCCCGCCTCGCGCGACCCCGTGCGCGGCCGCCCGGTCGTCATGGCCGCGGCACACGTGGCGTACGGCGCCACGCTGGCGCTCGCGATCCGCGCCATGCGCGGGACGGACGGACGACACGACGAGAAGGAGGACAGATGACGACGACGGAACGGCCGCTGGCCCTCGTGACCGGCGCCTCCAGCGGCATCGGCTACGAGCTCGCCCGGCAGTTCGCCCAGCACGGCTTCGACGTGGTGGTCACGGCGGAGGACGCGGAACTCGACACCGCCGCCGAGTCGCTGAAGGAGTACGGCGGGCAGGTCATGCCGGTGCGCGCCGACCTCACCCGGTACGACGAGGTCGAGCGGCTGTGGACCGCGACCGTCGCGGCCGGGCGGCCCCTCGACGCCGTGGCGATCAACGCGGGCGTCGGGGTGGGCGGCGCCTTCGCCCGTGAGACCTCGCTGGAGGCCGAGCTGAAGCTCATCGAGCTGAACGTCACCTCCGCCGTGCACCTGGCCAAGCGCGCCGTCGCCGCCATGACCACCCGCGGCAAGGGGAAGATCCTGTTCACGTCGTCGGTCGCCGCGCTCACGCCCGGGCCGTTCGAGGCCGTGTACGCCGCGAGCAAGGCGTTCCTCCACTCGTTCGCCGAGGCCCTGCGGGGCGAGCTGAAGGACTCCGGGGTCACCGTCACCTCGCTCCTGCCCGGCCCGACGGACACCGAGTTCTTCGAGCGGGCCGGCATGGAGGACACGCGGGTGGGCGCCGGCAAGAAGGACGACCCGGCCGAGGTCGCCCGGCAGGGCTTCGACGCGCTGATGAAGGGCGACGACAAGGTCGTCGCCGGGTCCTTCATGAACAAGCTCCAGGACGTGGCGGGCCGGGTCGCGCCGGACACGGCCAAGGCCGCCGTGCACCGCCGCATGGCCGAACCCGGCAAGGGCGGCACGTCCGGGAAGGACGAGTAGGCGCAACAGGGTGCGCGGCGGGGGGGCGCCCCGCCGCGCACCGTGCCCACCGCGCACAGTGCCCACCGCGCACGGCGACCAGGCGGTGACACCGGCCGGCGGGCTGCTCAGGAGGCGACGTCCCTGAAGGCGACGACCTTGCCGACGCGCAGCCGGACGAGGAACTCGCCGGGGACGCCGTTGCGCGCGCCGTACGCCTCGGCCCGGTCCTCCCCCATGTAGCGGCCGCCGAGCACGGTCGCCCAGTGCCGGACCTCGTCGAGGTCGGCCGACAGCGTCGCCTCACCCTCGATCATCACGTACGAGTACGGCGGGGCCTGGTCGTCGACGCACAGGGTCGCCCGGGGATCGCGGCGCAGCGCCTTGGCCTTCACCCCGCTCTCGTGGGTGGTGAACACCACGTCGTCCCCGTCGAGGGCGAACCAGATCGGCGTCACGTGCGGCCGCCCGTCCGCCCTGGTTATGGCGAGTTTGCCGGTCTTGGTGCCGCTCATCGCGAAGTCCCGCCACTCGGCCTCGGTCATCCTTTCCATGGCCTCGAAGCTAGCGCCCCTCGCCTGTTCGCCTCGCCTGCCCTCCCCCACGTGACGGCCCTTTTCTTACGCTCTACGCACCAAGGCCGTCGCTTTTCCGTAGATGTACGGATATCGCTACGGATGTTCGTGTCCGGAGCATGGTTCTAACGTCGCGCACGGGCCGGTTTCCCCGGCCGGGTCGGCGAAGACGAGGAGCCTCGTGACGTAGCACTCCCCCTCTTTTCTCCCAGCCGTCTCCCGCCATGGGAGAGACGCGTCCGCTCGTGCCCGCCACAGCGGAACGCACCGTCCATTTCTCTCATCACCCCCCAAATCCCACAGTGTCCGCCGTCCGGGCTCGTCTCGGCGGCGCGACCGCCGGCGCCCGCCCACAAGGCGGACGTCACGTGGGAGGCAGAGAAAGGAAGACGCCCATGAGGCGCACAGCACTGCTCGCGGCGGCCGCCGCACTGGCCGTGACCGGCGTGGTGGCGCCCGCCACCGCCGCTGCCGCCAAGCCCCCGCCCGGCAGCGAGAGCGCGGTCAGGTCCCTCGCCGACGACCCCGCGCAGCGGGCCGCGGCCGCCGCCGACCAGGCCGTCGCGAGCGGCCTGGACGACCTGCGCGTGTCCCCCAACGAGACCTACCGGCGCACCGCCGTCACGCCGGGCGGCGGCATGTACTACGTCACCTACGAGCGGTCGTACAAGGGCCTGCCCATCGTGGGCGGCGACGCGGTCGTGGTCACCGACGCAGGCGGGCGCGTACGCGACACCGAGGCGGCGTCCGGCGCCCTCCCCCTGGGCGTGCCGACCTCGCCCACGGTCGGCGCCGAGACCGCCACCGCCACGGCGAAGACCGTGCTGTCCCGGGTCGACGACACCGCGGCCCCGCGCCTGGTGGTCCTGGCCTGGGGTCACAAGCCGCGCCTCGCGTGGGAGGCCGTCGTCTCCGGAATCGCCGACGGCAAGCCGAGCATCCGGCACGTGTTCGTCGACGCGACCACGGGTGAGATCGCCGACTCCTACGACCAGGTGAAGGCGGGCACCGGAAACGGCTACTACTACGGCACCGTCACCATCAACACGAGCGGCTCCGGCACCTCGTACTCGATGACCGACTCCACCCGCAGCGGCATCAAGTGCGGCGGGCAGAACGGCTCGGCCTACACCGGCACCGACGACTCCTGGGGCAACGGCAGCGGGACCAATCTGGAGACCGCCTGCGTCGACGCGCTCTACGGCGTGCAGCGCGAGTGGGACATGCTGCGCGACTGGCTCGGCCGCAACGGCATCAACGGCAGCGGCGGCGGCTTCCCCGCCCGCGTGGGCCTGGCCGACGTCAACGCGTACTGGAACGGCAGCTACACCAACTTCGGCCACTCTCAGGACAACGCCCGTCAGGCCACGCCGATCGACGTCGTGGCGCACGAGTTCGGTCACGCCATCTTCCAGACGACCCCCGGCGCCGCCGGCTCCGGCAACGAGAACGGCGGCATCAACGAGGGCACCGGCGACATCTTCGGCGCGCTCACCGAGGCGTACGCCAACAACCCGAACGACCCGCCGGACTACCAGGTGGGCGAGGAGGTCGACCTCGTCGGCGACGGGCCGATCCGCTACATGTACAACCCGTCCCTCGCCGGCGACCCCAACTGCTACTCCTCCTCGATCCCGAGCACCGAGGTCCACTCCGCGGCCGGCCCACTGAACCACTGGTTCTACCTGCTCGCCGAGGGCTCGTCGCCGGGCGGCGGCAAGCCGAGCAGCCCGATCTGCTCGGGCGGCCCCTCCTCCGTCACCGGCATCGGCATCCAGAAGGCCGGCAAGATCTACATGGGCGCGCTGCAGCGCAAGACCTCGACCTGGAAGTACGTCAACGTCAGGACCGCGTCGCTGGCGGCGGCGGTGGAACTGTACGGCGCGAGCAGCCCCGAGTGCGCGGCCACCAAGGCGGCGTGGAGCGCGGCCGGAGTGCCGGCGCAGTCGGGCGAGGCGAGCTGCTCCTCCTCGGGCAACGACTTCTCGCTGTCGCTCAGCCCCACGGCGGGCACGGTGACGCCGGGCCAGTCGGCCACCTCCACGGTCGCGACGTCGACCAGCTCGGGTAGCGCGCAGACGGTCACGCTCAGCGCCTCCGGGCTTCCCTCCGGGGCCACCGCGAGCTTCAGCCCGTCGTCGGTGACCTCGGGCGGCTCCGCCACGCTGACGATCGCCACCAGCGCGTCGACGCCGTCGGGGACGTACACGGTCACCGTCACCGGCAGCGGCTCGTCCGGCACCCACACCGCGTCGTACACGCTGACGGTGTCGGGCACCTCCGGCGGGCGCACGTTCACCAACGGCACCGACTACACGATCAACGACCTGACCACGATCACCAGCCCGATCACCTCGACCGCCACGGGCACCGCGGTCTCCCCGGTCAAGCTCAGCATCACGATCTCGCACACCTGCGCCGAGGACCTGCGGATCAGGCTCCAGGGCCCGAACGGCACCTGGTACACGGTCAAGTCCAGCGGCGGCCTGAGCTGCACGTCGTTCGGCACCCGGACCTACTCCGTCCCGGTCACGCAGACGGCGGCGGGCACCTGGACCCTCGAGGTCCGCGACCAGTACACCTACGACACCGGCTACCTCGACTCGTGGAGCATCACGGTCTGAGCGACGGCGGCGCAGCCCCCGGGACCGCACCGGTCCCGGGGGTTTCCGCGTACGGGGCCGGTCAGGCGGGCGGCGCGATCTGGGTCCGCGACCGTACGCCGAGCTTGCGCAGCACGGTGGCCACGTGGGTCTCGACCGTGCGCGTGGACAGGAAGAGCACATCGGCGATCTCGCGGTTGGTCCGGCCGAGCGCGACGAGCCGGGCCACCTCCCGCTCCCGCTGCGACAGCGCGCCGGCGGCCCGCCGCCCGCCGCGCGGGAGCGGGACGTCCACGCCGATGTCGCGCAGCACCCGCCTGCACCGGGCGGCGTCGTGGGTGGCGCCGAGCCGGCCGTACGACTCCGCGGCCTCCCGGAAGCCCGCCGCGGCGGCGCCGTCCCCGAGCGCGAGCCGGGCCCGCGCCTCGCCCTCGGCCGCCCGCGCCGCCGCGTAGGGCTGGGGCAGGGCGGCGTACGCCTCCCGGGCCCGGGCGAAGAGGGCGGCGGCGTCGGCGTGCCGCGGTCCTGCGGCGGCGAGCGCGCCGCGGGCGGCGTCGAGCGCGGCGTGCGCGGCGGGCGCCACCCGGCCCGCGATCCCGGCGGCGTACTCGTCCACCAGCTCCGCCGCCGTCTCCATGCGCCCTGCCCTGGCGAACGCGGCGACGGCCGACGGGACGAGGCTCGCGCCCCACACCCACACGCCCTTGCGGCGCAGCAGGGCGACCGCCCGCCCGGCCTCCGCGACGGCCTCGTCCATCGCTCCCCGGGCGAGGTGCAGGTCGACGAGCCCCCCGGCGGCGGCCGTCACGACCGGGACATTGCGGGCCTCCGGCGCGTCCAGCCCGGCGCGGTGGAACTGCCTGACCGCCTCCTCCCATTCGCCCGTCGCAAGGGCGAGCAGCCCGAGCACCAGCCACAGGTCCACCGCGATCAGCGGTGTCTCCGTGGCCGACTCCCCCAGGGACGCCGCGCGGTCGCGCAGCCCTTCCCACCGCCCGGTGAGCCACTCCCTGCGGATCGCGGAGGCGTCGAGGAGGAAGGCGGGATACTGCGCGCCGGTCTCCAGGGCGAGCCGCCGTCCTTCCCGGGCGAACCGCTCGGCCGCCGCGTAGAGCCCCACGGTGGTCGCCGAGTCGTGGAGGTTGCAGTACGCCCGGGCGACCTCCCGCCGGACCCCCGTGCGCGGGTCGTCGACCGGAAGCCGGGTGGCGACGTCGAACGCGCCGGGAGAGCCGGTCGTCATCTCGAAGGAGGCCCGGTTGGCCAGCACCGCGGCCGACAGCTCCGGGTTGTCGGCGGTGGCCACGAGCGCCTCGGCGCGGGCCATCCACTCCGCGTGCTCCGCCAGCGACTCGGCGCCCCATTCGGGCATCGCCATGCTGGCCCAGCCGCGCGCGGCGAGCGTCGGCCGGTCGTCCAGCTCGGCGAGGGCGGCCATGATCTCCGGCCGCCCCGCGGCGGCGTCGCCCGCCTGGTTGGACAGGACGACGCCGAGGTTGAGCCGCACCTCGCCGCGCACGTCCCTGGACAGGAAGTCGCCCCGCAGCACCTGGCGCAGCAGCCGCACCACCCGCTGGTGCGACAGGCCCGTCGCCGCGAAGCGGCTGAGCATCAGCACCAGCGGGCCCCGGTCCCGCACCGGCAGGTCGGGGTCGTCGAGCATGCCCTCGACCACCTCGACGGCCAGGGCGGTGTCCCCCAGCGCGGCGGCCTGCTGGGCGGCGGCGGTCCCGTGGCGCACCCAGGCGTCGGTGTCCCCGGCCTGCCGGGCGTGGAAGGCGAGCTGCACCAGCGGCGGCGCGTCCGTCGCGGCCAGCGCGGCCATCGCCCGGACGTGCGCCGACCGGCGTTCGGGGCCCGGAATCGCGTCGTAGACGGCCTGCTGCGCCAGCGCGTGGCGGAAGCCGTACCGGCCGCCGGGGTGCTCGTGCAGGACCCCGGCGCGCAGCGCCTCAGCCAGGCCGGCGGAGCCAGGCGCAAGGGCGCCCGGCCCGGAAGCGGTGTCGCCGCCGACCGCGGTGATCAGTTGCTCCGCCGCGGGGAGCCGCAGCACGGCCGCCGCCCGGACCGCTCTCGCCGCCGCCGGGGACAGACAGGACATCCGCTCGGCCATCGCCTCGCGCAGCAACAGCGGGACGCCGGCACGGTCGACGGCACGGTCGAGCGCGTCCGGGTCGTCCGCGCCGGGCGGCGAGGCGGGCAGGGATCGGACCAGCTCCTCCACCACGAACGGGATGCCCGCCGTGCGCTCGTGCAGCCGTGTGACGAACCCGGGAGACAGGTCGGAGCGCTCCAGCAGCGCGCCGGCCAGGCTGGCCACGCCGGACGCGTCCAGCGGCGCCAGCCGTACGACCACGCTGGCCGTGTCCGGCTGGTGCCGGTAGGCCCGGCCGAGCGGCGGACCGGCGACGCCGTCCCGGCGGCACGTGGCGACCACCGCGAGCCCCTGCGGCGGCTGCCCGGCCAGGAAGCGCAGCAGGTCGAGCGTGCCGTCGTCGGCCCAGTGCAGGTCCTCGACGACGAGCACGGCCGGTCCGACGGCCGCCAGCAGGGCGCGTATCGCGCGGAACACCCGGTGGCGCTCGGCCCGCGGGTCGTCCAGGGGCTGCGGCGACGGCGGCAGCGCCCCGGCCAGTTCGGGCAGGTGGCCGCGGAGCGCGCCGGTGACCGGGTTGAGCCGGTGCGCCGCCGGGAGCCGTCCCCTGATGTCCCGCAGCGCCTCGAAGACCGGCCCGTACGGGAAGGGTTCGCGGATCTGGTGGCAGTAGCCGAGGAGCACGGCGCGGTCGCCGGTCGGCAGGCGGTCGAGCGCGGCGCGGACGAGCCGTGTCTTGCCGATGCCCGCCTCGCCCTCCACCAGCACGACCGCCGGCGGGCGGGTCACCGCGTCGATGAGAGTCCGCAGCTCAGTGGCGCGTCCGACCAGCGGGGGCGGGGGCACGATGCTCATCCACGGCTCCAAGGTACGGGTTGCGGGTCCCCCCGGGCTCAGTTATCCCCGTCCCTTGACCGCCGGTCAACCCTTCGGCGTAACGGCCGTGTTGCGGAACCGGACAGACGTGTGCGGCCCTACTCGCGGCGTGGCCGGGCGGCGGCGTCGAGCGCGGCGGCCTCCTCCGGGGTGGGCGCGGTGCCGCCGAGGTGGGCGGGCTGCCACCACACGCCCCGCCGCTGGTCGGGGTAGGTCCGCTGGGCCTCGTCGAGCAGGTCGGTCATCCGCCGCCGCAGGTCGCCGGTGAGCGCGGCGATGTCGTCGTCCGGACCGGGCCGCATCGGCTCGCCGACCAGGATCGTGATCGGGACATGCCGCTGCAGCAGTCTGCGGGGCCGGCCCTTGGTCCACAGCCGCTGACCGCCCCACAGGGCGAGCGGGATCACGGGCACCCCGGCCTCGGCCGCCATCCGGATCGGGCCGCTCTTGATCTCCTTGACCGTGAACGACCTGCTGATCGTCGCCTCGGCGAAGTTGCCGATGATCTCGCCGTCCTTGAGGGCCCGTACGGCGGCGTCGTAGGCTCCCGCCCCGGCCGACCGGTCCACCGGGATGTGGTGCATGCCGCGCATCAGCGGGCCCGACACGGGGTGGTCGAAGACCTCCTTCTTCGCCATGAACCGGACCAGCCGCCCGGCGGGATAGGCGGCGAAGCCGGCGAAGATGAAGTCGAGATAGCTGACGTGGTTGCTCACCAGGACCGCGCCGCCGCTGCGGGGTATCCGCTCGGTGCCCTCCATGCGGAACCTCAGGTCGAGCAGTTTGAAGGCGGTCAGCGCGGTCCGCAGGACCGGTGGGTACACGATCTCAGCCATGCCTGAAACCGTAACCTACTCATCCGTAACTTTTATCGGGCCGAAGGTCCTCTTCTCCGCACGCGCACACCGGGTCAATGGCCGCGGAATGCCTCCTCCAGCCACCACGACGGGCGGTCGGCGGTGACCTTCGCGTGGACGAGCAGGGGTTTGTCGCGCGGCCCCTTCAGCCACTCGGCGACCCCCGACAGGTCCTCCTCCCGCCGTACGGTCACCGCCTCGAAGCCGAAGCCCCGGGCGATCCGCGCGATGTCGGCGGGCGGGAAGGTGACCGTGCCGAGCGGGAAGCCGTGCGGGCCGAAGTGGTGGACCTCCGCGCCGTATCCGTCGTCGTCGTAGACCACGACCACCATCGGCAGGCCGAGCCGTACGACCGTCTCCAGTTCGGCGACGCCCATCAGGGCCCCGCCGTCGCCGAGGGCGGCGACCGCGAGCCGGTCGGGCCGTGCGACGGCCGCGCCGATCGCGGTGGCCAGGCCGAGCCCGATCGACTGGTAGGCCTGGGTGAAGCAGAACGCGCCGCCGTCCGGGACCGTGAGGAACATCGACGGATATCCCATGAAGTTCCCCGAGTCGACGGCCACCAGCCGCTCCTGCGGGAGCAGGTCGTCGAGCCCGATGGTCAGCGTGCGGGGGTCGATGCGTCCTCCGGCGCTCAGGTCCTCGTACGGCACGTCGCGCCAGCGCCCCTCGCGGGCGATGCGCTCGGCGACCTCCGGAGCGCGGTAGCCGCGCGTCCCCGTCTCGCCCTGCGCCGCGGGTTCGCCGAGCAGGGCGGCGACCGCCCGCGCGGTCTCGCGTACGTCGCCGACGACGCCGAGGTCGATCTCGCGGTGCACGCCGAGCGCGTCGGGGTCGAGGTCCACCTGGACGACCCTGGCCTCCGGCCCGATCAGGGCGCCGTGCCGGGTGGTCCACATGGTGAACGAGCAGCCCCAGCCGACGACGAGGTCGGCGCCGCGGATCAGCTCGGCCGCGAGCGGGGTGGCGAAACCGCCGCTCACGTCGAGGTCCCACGGACTGCCGTGGAAGTGGCCCTTGGCGACCGCCGAGGTGGCGAACAGCGCCCCCACCCGCTCGCCGAGCGCCTCCAGTTCCCGCCGCGCGCCGCGGGCTCCCCGTCCGGCCACGAAGACCGGCCGCTCCGCCTCCGCCAGCATCCGCGCGAACCGCGTCAGCTCGTCGGACGGCTCCGCCGCGAACCCCTCCGGCTCCTCGTCGTCCCCGGACTCGATGGGGAACGTCAGCCCCCACGCCGCCGGCACGCGGCTCGCCACGTCGCGGTGTGCGCCGCCCCGGCCGGCCAGCAGTTCGCGTACGGCCTCGGCGGCCTCGTCGGGCAGCGTCTCGGCCTGCACGTCCAGGGGCAGGTTGAGCACCACCGTCCGGCGCCCGAGCAGGGCGGCGAGGAAGGCCATCACGGTGTCGTCCACGACCGTGGCGGCCGAGCCGACCCTGGCGCAGTGCGCGCCCACGGCCTCGGCGAGCGCGGTCTGGTCGATGCGGAAGTTGGAGGTGGGCGAGGTCACCTCCGGCGCGAGCACCAGCAGCGGGGTGCGGCTCTTGGCCGCCTCGGTGACGCCGGTCAGCGCGTTGGTCAGGCCGGGCCCCTGGTGGACGGTGAGCACGGCGACCGTGCCGCTCATCCTGGCGTAGGCGTCGGCCATCGTGGCGGCCCCGCCCTCGTGCCGCGCCGCGACGTACCGCACGCCGTGTTCGACGAGGGCGTTGGTGACGTGGAAGTTGCCGCTGCCGACGACGCCGAAGGCCGCCCGTACGCCGAGGGCGGCGAGGGCCGCGCCGACGGCCTCCGCGACGTTCACCGCTCCACCAGCGCGAGCACGCGGACCGGGCTGCCCGAGCCGCCGACGATGGGCAGCGGGCCGGCGACCACCACCGCGCCGGTCGGCGGCAGCCGGTCGAGGTTGCGCAACTGGGTCAGGCCGTACTTGCCCGCGCCGAGCAGGAAGGAGTGGCACGGGAAGGCGGGGTCGAAGGAGTGGGCCGCGCCGGCGTCGGTGCCGACGGTCTCCACCCCGATGCCCGTGATCGGCGTCTCCTCGGCGAGGTAACGGGCGCAGTCGAACGACATGCCCGGCGTGTGCGGCCCCGTCTCGTCGGCGTTGAGGAACTCCGCCTGGTCGTGGGCGCGCACGTCCCAGCCGGTGCGGTACAGCAACCAGCCGCCGTCGGGCAGCGGCCCGTGCTCGGCCTCCCACGCCTTGACGTGGTCGACCTCCAGCAGGAAGTCGGGGTCGGCGGCCGACTGCGCGCTGAAGTCGAGCACCACGGCGGGTGCGATCAGCTTGACGGGGGCCACCTGCGCGACGTCCTCGCCGTCGCGGCCGGTGACCCAGTGGACGGGCGCGTCGAAGTGCGTGCCGGTGTGCTCGCCGGTGGTGAAGTTGTTCCAGTACCAGGCCGGGCCGCGGTCGTCGTACCGGCTGATCTCCTGCATCGAGAACGGCACCGTCTGCCCGAACGGCTCGGGCAGCAACAGGATCGGTGTCTTGTCGCTCAGCGGCGCGGTGAGGTCGAGCACCTCGATCCCCCCGCTCCGGATGCCGTCCACCAAATCCCGCAACACCGACATCAACGCCTCCCCATGATTCAGGCCCCTGCGATACTCCTACACCCTCCCCCCGGAACGCCATATGCCGTCTCCATATAGGCCCGGCGTATAGATCGTCCAAACCACGTAGGCTACGCCGGACGGAGGAGACGAGGTGGCGGTGAGCTCTCGGGGCACTGGAACCGCCGCGGCGTGGCTCGGCCATCCGGCGACACTCGCCGCGATCGCCGTGCTCCTCGTCAACGACCACCTGCTCAAGCGGCTGTGGCCGGGCGTGGTCACCGGCAAGCTGAGCGACGTCGCGGGCATGTTGGTCGCCCCGCCGCTGCTGGCGTTCGCCGCGACCCTCGCCGTACGGCGCACCGTCGCTCGCGCTCCGGGCGGCGCCTCGGGGAGCGCCGCAGTGGAGCACGGGGAGGCGGACAGGCGGGCCGCCCTGACGGCGATCGCGCTGACCGGCGTGGTCTTCGCCCTCGTGAAGACCACGCCGATCGGAGCGCGCGTGGCCGCCGACGCCTGGGCGCTGTTCAGCTCCTCCGCCGGCGTCGTCGCGGACCCGGCCGACCTGCTCGCCCTTCCCGCCCTCGGCCTCGCCTGGATCGTCCGACGGCACGCCGTACGGCCATCCTCCCGCCCCGGCCGTTCCGCACGCCGCGCCCGGCTGCTGGTCGCCCTGCCCGCGGCGGTTATCGCGGTCACCGCAACCGCCGCGGCTCCGGCCTTTCCGTCCGCCGTGCACGTGGAGGCGCACGATGCCGTGATCGTCGTGTATCTCGGCTACGGCCTGGACGGGCTTGCCACGAGCGACCAGGGCCGGTCGTGGCATCGCTGGACCAGCCCGCCGTCCGAAAGATCGTCGCGGAAGACAGCCTGTGTCCCCGGCGAGCCGAGGCGCTGTTACCGAGTGGCCCCGCCTCTGCTCAAGGTCGAGCAGTCCGACGACGGAGGACGCACCTGGGCGACGGCCTGGGAGGTCTCACCGGGCCGGCAGCACTACCTGTACCGGAGCCGATACGAGAGCAGTCCTCTCCGCTCCGACACCGCGGAGTCCACGGCCGTGGCGGTCCTGCCGACGCCCCGGGGACACCTCGTTGCCGTGGCGAACGGCCGCGACGGCGTGGCGCTGCGCGACGTCACCGGACGATGGCACCGGCTCGGCTTCCGGGGATACGACGACCTGTCCGAGCAGTCGGCCGCACCTGTCGTCAACGCGGGCGAGCGCATCGAGGCGGAGACGGGGACGGCCTACCTCACCGCGCTGACCGTGCTGCTGGCCGCGCTGGCGTTCGCCGGGTGCTTGCGGAGGTCGCCGCTCGGCTTCTCGGCCGCCGGGTTCCTCACCTGGGTGGGCCTCTACATGGCGGTGAAGGGCCCGCCGGGCATCTACGGGCTGCCGTTCACGGTCCTGGGCGCGCTCCTCGTGGTGGGCGGGTGCGTCGCACTGGCCGCCATCGCCGCGTACTCCCGTATGCGGGGACTGAGCTCGATCGTCGCGGCGCCGCTGACCTTCGCCGCGATCTACCTGCCGTTCCGGGGCTGGAGCGCCGGGCGGCCCGACGACTACGGCACCGCCGTGCTGCTGGCGGTCGTGCTGTGCTGTCCGGCCGTCGCCCTCGGCGCGCATCTCGCGATCCGGGCCCGAGGCGGCTACCGCCGGGTCGCGCGGGCGCTGCGCTCCCTCACCCGCTGAGCCTTCACGGCCCTGCACCACGCCGGCCCTTGACGTGGATGGCCTCCAGATTTAACTTCTATGAAACCGCGTTCGACATTATCGAACGACGTTCACACTCTGGACGGTCCCATGAACGACTCACCCCCCTCCACGTTCCAGAAGCTCCTGTCGGAACTACTCGGCACCGCCTTCCTCGTGTACGTCGGCGCCGGCTCCGCCGCGGCCACCGGCGTCATCGCCGCCGGCTCCCACGCCCCCTTCTCCATGGCCGAGCTCGGCATGATCAGCTTCGCGTTCATGCTGGTCATCGTGGGCACGGTGTACGCCGTCGGGCACATCTCCGGCGCCCACATCAACCCGGCGGTCACGGTCGCCCTCGCCGCGACCGGGCGCTTCCCCTGGCGCGAGGTGCCGGGTTACGTCGCGGCGCAGGTCGCCGGGGCCCTCGCCGGCGCGCTCGGGATCTTCGCGACGCTCGGCGCGGACGCCGCCAGGGCCGCCGGAGGCGGCGTGACCGCGTACGCCCCCGAGGTCGGCTTCGCCCGCGGCACGCTGATCGAGGCGATCGGCACGTTCATCCTGGTCTTCGTCGTCTTCGGAGTGCTCGACCGGCGGGCGACCCCCGGATGGGCGCCGATGGCGATCGGCTCGATCGTCTTCGCGATCATCGTCATCGTTGGCCCGGTGACCGGGGCCGCGATCAACCCGGCCCGCTACGCCGGCCCGTTCCTCGTGGACGCGGCCTGGGGCGGCGCGGTGAGCTGGGACCAGCTGCCGGCCTACTTCGTCGGGGAGTTCGCGGGCGGGCTGATCGGGGCACTCGCCTACACGGCGCTTGCGGCCTCGCGAGGAAGGACGAAGCTGGAGAGCACGACCACGGCAGTAGGGACCCCGTCATGAAGAAGCTCATCAACAGTGTCGATTCCGTCGTCACCGACGCGCTGCGCGGCATCGCCGCGGCGCACCCCTCGCTCCGCGTCGACATCGAGAACAAGGTCGTCTTCCGCGCCGACGCCCCCCGGCCGGGCAAGGTCGGCCTGGTCTCCGGCGGCGGCTCGGGTCACGAACCGCTGCACGGCGGGTTCGTCGGCCACGGCATGCTCGACGCGGCCTGTCCCGGCGAGGTGTTCACCTCCCCCGTCCCCGACCAGCTCATCGAGGCGACCAAGGGCGTGGACGGCGGCGCGGGCGTGCTGCACATCGTGAAGAACTACACGGGCGACGTGCTGAACTTCGAGATGGCCGCCGAGCTCAGCGGCGACGAGGGCGTCGAGGTGGCGACCGTGCTCGTCAACGACGACGTGGCGGTGCAGGACTCCCTCTTCACGGCGGGCCGCCGGGGCACCGGCGCCACGCTGTTCGTCGAGAAGATCGCCGGCGCGCTGGCCGAGACCGGCGCGCCCCTGGCCGAGGTCGCGCGGGTCGCCCGGGAGGTCAACGAGCGCAGCCGCTCGTTCGGGGTGGCGCTCACGCCCTGCACGGTCCCTGCCGCGGGCAAGCCCACCTTCGAGCTGAGCGATACGGAGATCGAGCTCGGCATCGGCATCCACGGCGAGCCCGGCAGGACCCGGGCGCCGCTGCGCGAGGCCCGCGAGATCGTCCGAGTCGCCATGGACGCGATCGACGCCGACCTGCCGCTGTCCGGCGAGACGCTCGTCATGGTCAACGGCATGGGCGGGACGCCGCTCATCGAGCTGTACATCGTCTTCGCCGAGGTGGAGGCGTACCTGCGGGACAAGGGCGCGACGGCCGTGCGCAGCCTGGTCGGCAACTACGTGACCAGCCTCGACATGCAAGGCTTCTCGGTGACGACGTGCTCGCTGACCGGCGAGCTCACCCGGCTCTGGGACGCGCCGGTGGAGACACCGGCGCTGCGCTGGGGCCGCTGACCGCCATCCGAACCTCTGGAGTCCCCTCGTGAACACCCAGTTCTTCGCCGCCTGGATCGAGGAGATCGCCGCCGCCGTGCGGGCGCAGCGCGACCACCTCACCCAACTGGACGCCGCGATCGGCGACGCCGACCACGGCGCCAATCTCGACCGCGGCTTCACCGCCGCGCAGGAAGCGCTCGCCGGCGCGTCCCCGCAGACCCCGGGCGCGCTCCTCGTCCTCGTCGGCTCCACCCTCATCCGCAAGGTCGGCGGCGCCTCCGGCCCCCTGTACGGCACCGCCTTCCGGGAGATGGGCAAGGCGTTCGGCGAGGCCGCCGAGATCTCGCCGGCCGAGCTGAGCACGGGCCTGAACGCGGCCCTGTCCGGCGTCCAGCGCCTCGGCGCGGCGGCGGAGGGGGACAAGACGATGGTCGACGCTCTCGCCCCGGCCGCGAAGGCGCTGGCCCAGGCCGTACAGGACGGGCTGAAGCCGGAGGAGGCCCTGGAGGCGGCGGCCGCCGCGGCCGAGCAGGGCGCCAGGGCGACGGTCCCGTTGCAGGCGCGCAAGGGGCGGGCCAGCTACCTCGGGCCGCGCAGCGTCGGGCACGAGGATCCCGGGGCCGCCTCGACGGCTCTGCTGTTCGGCGCGCTGAAGGCCGCCGCCTCCCGATGACCGTGAACCGATGACCGTGAGCCGCGGCCGGGCCGTGAGGAGCCGGGACCGCTCAGGCGGCCGAGCCCCCGGGCACGGCGGAGCGCCGCACGGCCGGGCCACACCGAGGTGGGACCGGTCAGGCGGCCGGGCCTCCGGGCACGGCGGAGCGGGGCGCGCCGAGGTCGCGCGAGACCGCCCGCGCGGTCTCGCGCACGGCCAGCGCGATCTCCTCCCGCCGCGCCGGATCCAGCACCCGCTCGACCGGCCCGACCACGGCGACCGCGCCGGCCACCGAGCCGTCCCGGGAGAAGACGGGCGCGGCGACGCCCGCGTCCCCCAGCGCCGCCTCCTGGTCCTCGACCGCGTACCCCCGGCGGCGCACCTCCGCGAGCGCCCGCTCCAGGTCGTCGCGGCCGGTCCTGGTGAGCCCGGTCAGCGGCGCGAGGTCGTCCGACAGCAGTTCCTCCCCGCGCGGGTCGTGGGCGGCGATGGCGTGGCCGAGCGCGCAGGCGTGCCACGGGATCGCCGCACCGACCTCCAGGATCTGCACGACGTCGTCGGGCCGGAACACGTGGTGCAGCACGATCACCCGGCTCCCCGACAGCGTGCCGACCCAGACGGCCTCGTTGACGCGCTGGGCCAGGGAGTCGGCCCACAGCAGGCTCCTGGCCCGCAGTTCCGAACCCTCCAGATAGGCGTTGCCGAGTTGCAGCACGGCGGGCCCGAGCGCGTACTTGCCGGTGTCGGGGTCCTGCACGACCAGCTCGCACGCGGCGAGCGTACGCAGCAGCCCGTGCACGGTCGGCTTGGCGAGGCCGACCCGCTCGGCGATCTCGGTGACCCCGAGCCGGGGGGTGCCTGACCCGAGGACCTTCAGGATGAGCGCGGCGCGCTCCACCGACTGGATCACTTTTCGATTATGCCGAACGATCTTCAGGAATAACGAATGGTTGGCATCGTACTCATTTCACACAGCAGCGGCCTGGCCGCGGAGGTGGCCGCTCTGGCCAGGCAGATCGGCGGCGCGCAGGTACCGCTGGCGGCGGCGGGAGGCACCGAGGACGGCGGCCTCGGCACCAGCCCCGACCGGGTGACCGCCGCCATCGAGGAGGTGGACCGGGGGGACGGCGTCGTGCTGATCCCCGACCTCGGCAGCTCGGTGCTCACCGCCAGGCTGCTGCAGACCCCGGGTGCCGTCGTGATCGCCGACGTGCCGTTCGTGGAGGGCGCCATCTCCGCGGTCGTCGCGGCGGGCGGCGGAGCCTCGCTCGACGGTGTGCTGGCGGCGGCCGAGGAGGCGTGGCATGTCCGTAAGCTCTGACCCCACGGCGAGCCCCGAACCCGCGGCCGACGAGGCCGGCGCCGACGAGCGCACGATCGTCCTGACCGAGGACCTGCACGCCCGCCCCGCCGGCGCGCTCGCCCAGACCGCGGCCGCCTTCACCTCGGCCGTCACCCTCTCGTACGGCTCCCGCTCGGTCGACGTGCGCAGCGTGCTGTCGCTGATGGGCCTGGGCGCCATGAGCGGGCAGGCCGTGACCCTGCGCGCCACCGGTGACGACGCCGCCGAGGCGCTGACCGCTCTCTGCGCGGTGCTCGGCGGCTGACGGACTACCGCCGCGCCGCGCCCGCCGGCGGCGCGGCGGACGCTCCGGCGCCCTCCAGGAGGTCGCGGACCTTCTCGGCCTCCGGAACGCCGAGCTCCCCGTAGAGGCCGAGAGCCAGCCACCCGTGCTCACCCGCCTGCTCGGCGTTCCCGAGCGCGAGGTGGGCGCGCGCCAGCCCGTCGTGGGCGCGCGCCTGCTCCGGCCGGTTGCGCGTCAGGTCGGCGAGCGCGAGCGCTGCCGTGTGCTCCTCGACCGCCCGAGCCGGGTCGTCCGCCGCCTCGGCCAGCCCGTTGAGCGCGGCCGCCTCGTCGGCGGTGTTGCCGAGCGCGCGGTAGACGGCCGCGGCCTGCTCGTGGCGGGCGCGCGCCTGGGCGAGCTCGCCCTGGCGCCGGAGGACGACGCCGAGGTGGTCGAGGATCACCGCCTCTCCGGCCGGGTCGCCCACCTTGCGGTGGAGCGCCAGCGCCAGGTCGAGGTGGCGCCGGGCCTCCTCGGGACGGCCGGCCCGGTCGAGGAGGAGGGCGAGGATGCCGAGCACGTTGGCCTCGCCCCAGGTGTCGGCCCCGATCCGGGTGAGGTCGAGCGCCTGCTTGAGGTACTGCTCCGCCTGGGCGTCCCGGCCGCGGCGCAGGGCCACGTTCCCCAGGGTGAGCAGCGCCCGGGCCCGTTCGCCGGCCTCCTCGCACGCGTCGAGGGCCCAGTGGTCGAGGGCCCAGTGGTCGAGGGCCTGGTGAGCGTGCTCCTCCGCCCGCTCGTACTCGCCGAGCCGCCAGTAGACCCGCGCCAGGTCGGTGAGCGCGCGCGCCTGGACCTCGCGGTCGCCGAGCGTACGGCTGCGCCGCAGGGCCAGGGCGTGCAGCGTGAGCGCGTCGTCGTGGTGCGCGTGCCGGTCGAGGTAGGGGCGCATCGCCAGGGCGAGCATCCCCAGGCAGATCTCGGGCCCGTGGACGGCGGTCGCGATGATGTTGGAGCGCTCGGCGTCGAGCCAGGTGACCGCCTCCGCGGCGTCGCGGACGGGCGCGATCGGGGCGGACGGCTGGGGGATGCCCTCCCGCTGGCCGACCGTGTACGGGAAGAGCCGGTCCATCGCCGCGCGGGAGCGGTGCAGGTAGTAGGTGAGCAGCCGCATGACGGCGCCGTCGTCCTCGGCCAGCGAGCGGGCGTGCTCGCGGAGCAGGTCGTGGAAGGTGTAGCGGCCCGGTTCGAGCTGCAGGAGCATGTGGGCGTCGAGGAGGCCTTCGAGCAGCTCCTCGGCCTCGTCCTCCGAGATCCCGGCCAGCGCGGCGGCTCCGCATGCGTCGATGTCGCGCCCGGGCACCAGCCCGAGCAGGCGGAACATGCGCTGCTCGTCCTCGTGGAGTTGCTCGTAGGAGAGGGCGAAGGCCGCCGACACCCCGTCCAGGAGCCGGCGATGGTCCCGCAGCCGGTCGGCCAGGTAGGACACGGTCCAGCGCGGACGGTGCTGGAGGCGGGCGGCGGAGATCCGGATGGCGAGCGGGAGGTGCCCGCACAGCCGCAGCACCTCGCGTACGGCGTCCGGCTCCCGGTGAGCGCGTTCGCCCACGATCCGCTCGAACAGCTCGGCCGCCTCCGCCTCGCCCAGCACGCCGACCGACAGCGCCCTGGCTCCGTCCAGGTCGACGAGCCGCCGCCTGCTGGTGACCAGGACGAGGGTGTCGGAGCGCCCCGGCAGCAGAGGGCGCACGTGCTCGGCGTCGAGGGCGTTGTCCAGTACGGCGAGCACGCGGCGACCGGCCAGCTCGGCGCGCCAGAGCGCGCTCCGCTCGGCCGGGGTGACCGGGATGCGGCCGGCGGGCACCCCGAGCTGGCGGAGGAGGGTCTCCAGCGCCGCGGCGGCGTCGACCGGCTCCCGGCCCGCGGTGTGGGCCTGCAGGTCGATGAAGAGCCGGCCGTCCGGATAGCGATCGGCCAGCCGGTGGGCCACGTGCACGGCGAGAGCGGTCTTGCCGATCCCGGCCATGCCGTCGATCGTGAGGACCTCCGGCCCGCCGGGCGCGTGGTTGCGCTCGTCCGCGAGCCGCTCCAGTTCGGCGGCCCGTCCGGAGAAATCGGGGATGTCGTAGGGCAGGAAGGTGGAGCGGGCCGGCGGGGCCGGCACCACCGGCGCCGGGGCGGCCAGGCGCAGGGCCGGATCGTCCGCCAGGACCGCCCGCTCCAGTTCGGTGAAGGCGTGTCCGGGGTCGAGGCCCTGCTCGTCCGCGAGAGCCGTACGGTAGGCGCGCGCGGCGGCCAGGGCGTCGGGCTGCCGTCCCGCCCGGTGCAGGGCCAGGACGAGATGGCCGTTGAGCTTCTCGCGCAGCGGGCCGGCGGCCACCTGTGCGGCGAGCTCGTCGAGCAGGTCGGCGTGCCGCCCGGCGGCGAGCTCGCCCTCCACCAGGCGCTCGTACGCCGACAGCCGCCGGTCGTTCCAGAGCTCCCGCACGCCGGTGACGTAATGCGCGTGCACGTCCTCCAGCGCCTCGCCGCTCCACAGGTCCAGGGCCCTGCGCAGCTCGCCTGCGGCCACCAGCTCGGTGAACTCGTGCGCGTCGACCTGTCCGGGCTCCGGCTGCGCGACGTAGCCGCCGGCGCGCGTCTCCAGGAGCCGTACGGCTCCCGCGCCGCGCAGCACCTTGCGGATCGCGGTGATCGAGGCGTGGATCTGCGACCGGGCGGTGTCGGGCCGGTCGTAACCCCACATCGCGTCGATCAGCCGCTCGATGCCGATCACCCGGCCGGCGTTGAGCAGGAGGTAGGCCAGGACAGCCCGGTGACGTGGGGCGATGCCCGTCAGAGGCGCGCCGTCGACGACCATCTGGACGGGGCCGAGAAGGGTGAAGCGCAGCATCGTCCCCCCATCACCCTCGCATCGTGCGCGCATAGCGAATGTATCAATCCGGGCGGCCACTCTGATCTCACACGAACCGAGACGGATCCGACAGAACCGATACGGAGGCACCACGATGGAAGCCCGGATGAAGAACCCCGCCGCGATCATCCCCGCCGCGATGAAGCCGATCATGGAGCTGATGAAGGCCGCTCAGTCGCAGGGGCTTCCCCCGGAGCTCCTGGAGCTGGTCCACCTGCGGGTCAGCCAGATCAACGGCTGCAGCCCCTGCGTCGACAGCGGCCTGAAGAGCCTGCGCAAGCTCGGCGAGAGCGACGAGCGCATCGGCCTGGTCAGCGCCTGGCGCGAGGCTCCGTACTACACCGACGCCGAGCGGGCCGCGCTGGAGCTGGCGGAGGCCTCGACCCGGCTGGCCGACCGCGCCGACGCCGTCTCCGACGAGGTCTGGGACAACGCCGCCGACCACTTCGACGAGAAGCAGCTGGCCTCGATCCTGCTGATGACCGCCGTCACCAACCTCTTCAACCGCCTGAACGCCCCGGTCCGGCAGATCGCCGGCAGCTGGTAAGCCCCTCCCCGACTCTCACGTACAGAAGGAGACACCGACATGACCGCTGTCCGCTCGCACCGCTACTCCGTCGCCGAGACCGACCTGGAGGAGTTCCTGGCCCGCCGGAGCTCGCTGATCGCGACCATCAGGGAGGGGCATCCCGGCCTCACCCGCACCGTGCTGATCCAGCTCGAGGACGGCACCTACACCGACACCTGGCACTGGGAGTCCGGCGAGCAGCTGGGCGCCGCCCTCGCCGCCCTGCCCACCTTCCCGGAGGCGCCGCTGACCATGTCCCTGACCAAGGACGCCACCGCCCTGAACGGCCGGGTCGTCGACGAGCGCTGACCCCCCTTCGATCGCCCCGGCCCACGGCCGGGGCGGCCGCGTGGAGGAGGCGGCGGGCACGGCTCCAGGATGAAACCCAGGCCTCCCGGGCTCGGCGCGCGGCTGGCCGTGATGGGCGGCGCGATGGTCGAGAACGGAGCCGATCCCGCCCCGCTGATCGACCCCGTGGTCGAGGGACTGTGCGACGCGCTGGAGCGCTCCGCCGAGTTCCCGCGGGCCTGGCGCGCGGTCACCGACCGGCGCCTCCCGGAACCCGGTCCGGAGGACCAGGTGGTCCTCGGCGCGGCGCGCGTGCTCTCCGGCCCCTTCGGCCTGCCCGGACGGCTCGGGCTCGGCCGCCGCCTGCCTTTCGCTCGCGCCCTCGACCTGGTCGTGGGCTGGTCGATCGCCGAGGACTGGAGCGCGGCCGCGACCACCGTGCTCCAGCGGTCTGCGGCCATCCGCGCGGATCTCTCCCGGCGCCCGCGACTCGCCGCGGCGGTCGCCGCCACGGAGGACGACCGCCCCGACCTGTGGTGCCTGCCGAGGCTCCTCGCCGTGCTCGACGACGAACCGCTGATCGTCCTGCACCGGCCGACCGGGCGGGCGTACGCGATGACGATCGGCGGGATCGGGGACAACTTCCAGCTCTCCACGCTGCTGGCGCACGTCCTGAACGGGCACGTGCCGCTGACCATCCCCCACCCCTCCTGGGTCGAGGCGGCCACGGACGGGCCTCTCGAGCCCGAGGCCGGGCCGATCGTGGCGCGGTTCGACCTGCGCGACGGGACGGGCGAGTCGATCCGCACCGCCGGGTGCCCCGCCGACATCCCGCTTCTCGACGGGCAGCGTGTGGTGGTCCTCGACAGTCCGTCGTTCCGGCGTACGTGGAACATCGGCCGCACCTATCCGATGATGCGGCCGTCGATCACTCTCGACCGCGTGCTGCCGGAACAGGAAGCCCGCGTGTGGTCGTCCCGCGTGGCTCCCGCTCCATGACCGTCCCCCCACACACCGTTCGGCGGGCGTACCGCCGGAGCCCGGGGGTATCGAGTCCCGTCATGCGTGCCCTCACCCGCCTGATCCTGCCGATGGTCGTGGTCACCGCCCTGGCCTCCGGCTGCGGGGCCTTCGATCCACGCCTGGTCGTCAACGGGGGCTCCGGCACGGACGGGCCCGACGCGGAAGTGACGCTGCACGACACGGTCGCCCACCGGCCGTACTCCCTGGGCGGGTGGGACATGTGCCTGGACCGGCCCGGCTCTGCCACCATCACCGGGATCGAGCTGATCAGGCCGTACAACGACATCGTGTTACAGGCGTTCTCGTCCCGGCCGCATACGGGTCCCATGCTCGGCAACGCCGAGAAGCCGCTGACCGACCTCGGCTTCCCCGCCCGCAGCCCCGCCGTCACCACCGTCTGCGAGGAGAGCTCTCTCCACACCGAGCTCGCCCTGCAGTACGCGAAGACCGGCGACGCCTCCGCGGGAGCCGAGGGTGTACGCATCACCTACATCTCGGCGGGCCGGCGGCGTACTGTCGATTTCAATCTGCGCGTGCTGCTGTGCGCACCCGGCGACACCGAGCGATGCAGGGAGACGTACGAAGAACTCCGCACCCGGAGTGACGACGACTGAACAGCCGGGTCCACGACCGGGCGAGCGACTCGAATCCGAGGAGAGGACGATCCTTGACGTATCCACCGCCGACCTACCACGGTGACACGGGCGAGCTGACGGCGTCGTACCGGCGCCCGGACGCCGCGCCCGAGCTCGACTACCCGAGCGGAACCACGGTGCACTATCTGGCGACCGGTGCGACGACCAATGGACAGTTCGGGCTCTACCGCTGGGACATGGGACCGGAGCCCAGCGGCCCGGCGGCGCACTTTCACCGGTCGATCTCCGAATCGTTCTACATCCTCTCCGGCACGGTGCGGATCTACGACGGACGGCGCTGGATCGACACCAGCCCCGGCGACTTCGTGCACGTCCCCGAGGGTGGCGTACACGCGTTCCGCAACGAATCGGGAGAGCCGGCGTCGATGCTGCTGCATTTCGCGCCGGGCGCGCCACGAGAGGGCTACTTCGAGGGACTGCTCACGCTCGCGGACATGAGTGAAGAGGAAAAGGCGGAGTTCTACCTCCACCACGACACCTTCTGGCTCTGAGCACCGCACGGACACGACGTCGGCGCTGGACGAAACCGCCTGGCAGACACTGGAATCTCGCCGCCCCGCGTGAGCCGTCCAGCCCGCGTCGGTTTTCCGGTCACACTGAAGGGCGCGTAACCGGCAAGCCGGCCCATTCCGCGGGTAGCCTCGCAAAAGTGATCGACTTCAACAACGACTCCCTATTCAAGCTGAATCCGTGCCACCCGCAAGAGGTCGGCCCGGCCGTGGCCCCTCTCCTGCTTCACGGCGAGCAGATCGTCTCCTCCTATAAAACGGTCCGCGACTTCGTCGTCTTCACCGACAAGCGCATCATCGCGGTCAACGTCCAGGGGCTCACCGGCAAGAAGCGCGACTTCTCCTCCCTGCCCTACAGCAAGGTGCAGGCATGGTCAGTCGAGACCGCCGGGACCTTCGACCTCGACGCCGAACTGGAACTCTGGTTCAGCGGCCTGGGCAAGGTCCGCTTCGAGTTCAAGGGCAACTCGGACATCATCCGCCTCAGCCACATGATCGCGGGCTACGTGCTGTAGCAGAGGGTTCAGAGGTGGAAGTCGACAACCAGTCCGACGCTCCGTGCCGGGGCACCAGGAGTGCTGACAGGCGGGCTCTCCGAGCTGTCCGCCGTCTGCCGGTGGCGCGGATGGGCCGGCCGCTGCTCCGGATCACGAGGCCACCACCGGCCCGGGTGTGAGCCGGGGTACGGAGGCCGGTGATCCGAGCGGGGGACCGAGGACGCGGGCACGCAGTCGTACTGGGGGCACGGTGTGGTGAAGCACTGCTTGGGCGAGGGCACGCAGACGCGGCCCGGACCACAGTTGACTGCCGCACAGGGCGATCCGGGACCGCACGCACCGGGCGCCTGCCCGGCTGCCGGGGTGGCGATGGCCGGCCGTGCCGCTGGAATCGTCGGCGAATCGTCCGCCCATGCCTTGGCCATGGCGGCTGGTGATGCCGCCACGGCCACGACCGCTATCAGGATCAGTTTTCGCAGCATTTCTCCCCCGGCTGTGGTGATCGCTTCTCCCTCTCGCGATGCTCGCACCGGCCGCACCTGCCAACGGCAAAACGGCTCTCAGCACGTTGCATGGCTTATTCGGGGTGAGGCGGTGAACCGCCTCACTCGGAGGTGCGCGACCGGCGCTCGCCCGGCGGGATCAGCAGCACTTCCAGCGCGCGGGCGCAGGCCCGCGCGTGCGTGACGAACCAGTCGATCCGCGCGTCGCTCATGACCAGCGGCGTGGAGCGCACGGCCAGCGCGTAACGCACGTGGCCCTGCCGGTCGAGCACCGGCACGGCGACCGTGCGGATGCCGTCGCCCGACTCCCCGTCGTTGAGCGCGTACCCGGCCTCGCGCACGCGGTCCAGCTCGGCGCGCAGCTCGCCGTGGTCCACGATGGTGCGGCCGGTCAGCGCCCGCAGGGGGCCGAGCGCCTCCAGGTCCGCCCTGCCCTCCGGGTCCCAGGCCAGCAGGACCTTGCCCAACGCCGTGGAGTGCAACGGGCGGCGCAGGCCGATGCCGCTGTCGGGGTTGAGCGAGCCACCGCTCAGGATGACCGCGTGCCTGTCGTTGCGGACGGCCAGGTCCACGGTGGCGGAGGTGATCCGGGCCAGCTCGGCCAGTTCGGGCGCGATGCGGTGCAAGCCGCGCCGGTGGAAGGAGAGCTGCCCCAGCTCGGTGATCGACGGTCCGAGCCGGTAGCGGCCCGTGCGCGCCTCCTGCTCCAGGAAGCCCGCGGCGGTCAGCGTCCTGGCCAGGCGGTGCGTGGTCGAGGTGGACAGTCCCATCCTGCGCGAGAGGTCGGACAGGCTGAGCGAGGCGTGCCCGCCGCCGAAGCAGTCGAGCATGCCGACCGCCCTGCGTACGGACTGCACGCCGCCTTCTGCTGCCATACGGGAAACCCTGTCTTCCGAGTAGGGAGAGCCGAGACCAGGTGAGAGCCGGTCCCGCCGAGAACGCTTCCCGCATCGCGGGACAATCTTTGCATTCCCTACCAATTTACTAGCAAAATCGCCTCCATGACGACAGCCGCACTCGACACCATCTGGTTCACCCGCTGTCCCGTGCCCACCGCGACGGGCATCGCGGTGCACCAGGGCTGGCTGGCCGGAGAGTTCGCCGCCGAGGGGATCGAGGTCCGGTCCCTCCAGGACGACGGCCCCGGCGTCCCTCGCGAGACGCACTACACCCACGCCCTGACCGGTCTGTTCCGCGAAGGCGGCAACGTGCCCGCGCTCTGGGCTCGCTCGCGCGGCGAGGCCACCCGGCTGATCGGGCTCACCTGGATCGAGGAGCGGCAGGCCATCCTGGTCCGCGCCGGCAGCGCCCTGGAGCACCCCGCGCAGCTCAAGGGCCTGCGCCTGGCCGTGCCCCGGCACCGCATCGCCATCGACTTCTGGCGGGCCATGGCCCTGCGCGGCTTCCACGGGGCGCTGGGGCTGGCCGGGCTCGGCCTCGGCGACGCCGAGCCGGTGGATGTCGTGGCCGAACCCGGCGGCGGCCAATGGGAGGCCGAGCTGGCCGCGCTGGCCTCCGGCAAGGTGGACGCGGTCTATGTCAAGGGCGCGCTCGCCGTCGAAGCCGCCCTGCGCCATGGCGCGGAGGTCGGCATCGACCTCGACGCCGTGCCGGACCGGCGGGCGCGGGTGAACAACGGCACCCCGCGGCCGATCACCGTGCACCAGCGCCTGCTCGACGAGCACCCCGATGTGGTCACCCGCTTCCTCGGCGTGCTGCTGCGGGCGGCCGACTGGGCCGCCGATCACCCGGAGGAGGTCGCCAGGATTCTCGGCGCCGAGACCGGCGCGGGCGCGACCGGCGTGGCCGCCGCCTACGTCCCCGGCGCCTCGCTCCACCTGGACCTGTCGCCCGAACGCCTCGATCTGCTGGCCGAGCAGGAGCACTTCCTGCGCGGCCACCGCTTCCTCGAATCGCCCGTGGACGTCGCGGCCTGGGCCGACCACACCCCGCTGCAAGGAGTCACCCATGCGTAAGCTGCTGCTCGCCGTCCCTCTCGTCCTCCTGGCCGCGGCCTGTGGCGGCGGCACCGGCGCCACCACAGGCCAGGAGCAGGTGGTCGTCCGGATCTCGGACCCGGGCAACAGCGGTTTCCTGGCCGCCGCGAAGAAGGACGGCAGCCTGGACGCCGCCCTGGCCAAGGTCAACGCCAAGGTCAAGTGGGCCGGCGACTTCTCCGTCTTCGCCCCCGCCGCCCAGGCCATCAACGCCGGTTCGCTCGACATCGCAACCGGTTCGATCACCTCCGGCGTCACCGCGCTGGCCGTCAAGCCCAGCTTCAAGATCTTCGCCACGGTGCCGCCCGATCTCGCCGGCGAGGGGATCGTGGTCAAGAACGACTCGCCGATCAAGTCGGTCGCGGACCTGGCCGGGCACACCGTGGCGGTCGGGCACGGCGGCACCAGCGAATACCTGCTGCTCAAGGCGCTGCAGACGTTCAACGTACCGGTGGACAAGGTCAAGCGCGTCTACCTGAGCCCGCCGCAGACCGCACCGGTCTTCGGCTCGGGCAAGGTGGACGCCTGGTCGACGTTCTCCACCTTCCTCGTCCCCGCCGTCACCGAGCTGGACGCACGGATCCTGGCCGACGGCGAGGCCATCAAGTCGGACAACTACGTGATCTACGTGGCCGCCAACAAGCTGCTCGAGGAGCATCCCGAGGTGGTCAAGGCCCTGTTCGAGTTCATCAAGGAGGGCAGCGCGAAGGAGATCGCCGACCCGGCGGCGTACCTGAACGTCTTCACCCAGGCGGGCCCGCAGGCCGTGCAGGGCGAGCAGAAGGACCTGGTGGTCGACATCCAGAAGAAGGGCAAGCCCGCCCAGGCGGTCACCGCCACCGAGATCGCGAAATATCAGGAGGTCGCGAAGTTCTTCCTCGACCAGAAGGTGCTCACCGCGCCGCTGGACGTCTCCCAGCACGTCGTGGACGTGACGAAGCTCGGGAACGCCAAGCAATGAGCACCGCAGTGCAGGGGCTCGTCGCCCCGAATCCGCCCCGAGCCGCGGGACGCGCGCCCGCGCTGACGTTCGCGCTGCGGGCCGTCGGCCCCCTTCTGCTGCTGGCGGCCTGGTACGCGGCCACCGCCTCCGGCGTCCTCACCGAGGACGTGCTCGCCGGCCCCCAAGACGTCCTCAAGACCTTCGGCGAGCTGTGGGCCGACGGCCAGCTCCCGGAGGCGCTGCGCGTCTCCGTCACCCGGGCCGGCCTCGGCCTGGTGCTGGGCGCCTCCACCGGCCTGCTGCTCGGCGTGGTCTCCGGTTTCACCCGGCTCGGCGAGGAGCTCGTGGACTCCTCGATGCAGGCGCTGCGCGCCATCCCCTTCCTGGCGCTGACCTCGCTGTTCGTCGTCTGGTTCGGGATCGAGGAGGCCTCCAAGATCCTCCTGATCGGCGTGGCCTGCACCTTCCCCATGTACGTCAACGTCTCCAGCGGCGTGCGCAACGTGGACCGCAAGGTCGTCGAGGCGGCTCGCTCGTTCGGCCTCGGCCGGCTCGCGATCGCGCGCGAGGTCGTGCTGCCGGGGGCGCTGCCGTCGGTCTTCGCCGGGCTGCGCCTGGCCACCACGCTCAGCGTGATCGCGCTGATCGCGGCCGAGGAGATCAACGTGACGGCCGGGCTCGGCTACCTGATGGCCCGGGCCACCGACTACCTGCGCACCGACATCCTGGCGCTGTGCGTGCTGCTGTACGCGGTGATCGGGTTGCTGGCCGACCTGACGCTGCGGCTGATCGAACGGGTGACGATGCCCTGGCGCAGGGCGGTGAGCATCCGATGAGCCCAGAGGTGAGCGCAGAATCGGCAGGCCTCGCCGTACGGACCAGAGGGCTGCGCAAGGTCTTCGGCGAGCGCGCCGTGCTCGACGGGGTGGACCTGGACGTGCGCCGCGGCGAGTTCCTCGCGCTGCTCGGCGCGAGCGGCACGGGGAAGACGACGCTGCTGCGCATCCTCGCCGGCCTGGACGCCGCCACCGGCGGAACCGTGCTCGTGCCCCCGGTGCGCACGGTCGTCTTCCAGGAGCCGCGGCTCATCCCCTCCAAGCGCGCGCTCGCGAACGTCGTCATCGGACAGGGCCGCTCCGCCCGCGCCAAGGGGCTCGCGGCTCTGGCGGAGGTGGGCCTGAGCCGGCACGCCGACGCCTGGCCCGCGACGCTCTCCGGCGGCGAGGCCCAGCGGGTGGCACTGGCCAGGGCCCTGGTACGCGAGCCGGAGCTGCTCCTGCTGGACGAGCCGTTCGCCGCGCTCGACGCGCTCACCCGGCTGCACATGCAGGACCTGATCGCCGAATTGTGCGCCCGGCACCGCCCGGCCGTGGTGCTGGTCACGCACGACGTCGAGGAGGCGATCCTGCTCGCCGACCGGATCGCGGTGCTGCGCGAGGGCAGGTTCGTCACGGACCTGCAGGTCGGCATCGACCGACCGCGCGACAGGACGGATCCCGTCTTCGTCGAGCTGCGCCGCCGCCTGCTCGCCGACCTCGGCGTCGACAGCCACGCGGGCACGCCGCGCGAGGAGGTGGCACGGTGACCGCGCCGACTCCGCCCGCACCCCGCGCACCGGGGACCGTGACCACACCGGCCCAGCCTGCGCGGCGGGCGCCGGGCACCGCGGCGACCGCGTGGATCGACGAGAACGCGCCCGTGCTGACCGGGCTCGCGGACCGGATCTGGGCCTACGCGGAGCCGTCGCTGCGCGAGTGGCGTTCCGCGCTGGCCACCGCCGAGTTGCTGCGCGCGCACGGCTTCACGATCTCGTGGGGCACCGCCGGGCTGCCGGCCGCCTTCGTCGCCACCTCCGGCGACAGCGGCCCCGTGCTCGGCTTCAACGTCGAGTACGACGCGCTGCCCGGCCTGTCCCAGCGCGCGGGCGTCCCTCGCCACGAGCCCACCGTGTTCGAGGGCGACGAGTACGCCCCCGCGTACGGTCACGGCCACGGGTGCGGCCACAACGCCCTGGCGGCGGCGTCCACCGGCGCGGCCATCGCCGCCGCCAGGGCCCTGCGCGGCCGGGCGACGATCAGGGTGTTCGCCTCCACGGGCGAGGAGCAGCTCGTCGGCAAGGCGTACGCGGTGCGCGACGGCGCGTACGACGGCCTCGACGCCTTCCTCGACTGGCATCCCGCTCCCGTCACCGGGACGGGCTGGGAGGTCACCAGCGCGCTGTACTCGGCCACGTTCTCCTTTCTCGGCTCGCCCGGCCATGGCTCGAACCCGCTGGGCACCCGGAGCGGCCTGGACGGGGTGCTCCTGCTGACCGGCATGATCGAGCGGCTGCGCGCGGGCAACGTCTCGCCGTCGGGCCGGATCGGCTACGCCATCGGCGGCGGCGGCGCCCCCAACGTCACCCCCGACCTGCAGACGTTGTGGGTCTACGTCCGCGAGGCCACCCACGAGCGGGCCAGGACCCTCTATGACAAGGTCGTGGCCTGCGCCGCGGCCGCCGCCGTCGCCAGCCAGACCCGGCTCGAACACCGGCTGGTGACGGCGATCAGAGAGGGGCTCGGCAACCGGGCGGGCGCGGAGCTGCTGCACCACACGATGAGCGAGCTCGGTCCCCCCGCGTTCACCGACGCCGACCACGAGTTCGCGGTGCGGCTGCAGGAGGCGATCGGCAGACCGGGCGCCGGCCTGGCGACAGGGGTCCTGCCCCTGCGCCCGCCCGCCGAGCCGGACCTGGGCGGGCCGTCCAGCGACACGTCGGAGGTGAGCTGGACGGCGCCGCACCTCAGCCTGACCGCGGCGGTGGTTCCGATCGGCGTGCCGCTGCACTCGTGGGCGGCCACGGCCTCGACCGGCACCGCGATCGCGCACGCCGGGCTGCTGGCCGCCGCCCGTTACCTGGCCTCGGCGGCCGTCACGCTGGTGGAGCAGCCCGAGACGCTGGCGGCGGTCCGGCAGGAGTTCGCCGCCCGCGAGCGAGGGCCGGCGCCGCTGCCCACGACGGCGCAGCCGCCCTACCACGTGCCGCCGCCCTCGTTCCTCGAAGAGACGGGGCAGTCGGCACGCCCGGCCAGGACGCCGCCTATTTCCACTGAACTCCTAGGAAAGATCTGACATGTCCGTCCTGTTCATCTCCGGCAGTCCTTCGGCCGGTTCCCGGATCGAGGCGCCGACCGAGGGGCCGCTTCCGCGCATCGACGCCGTGCTCGAAGAGGCGCCCGTGGCGGCGGTGGCATGATGACCCGCCGCGGCACGACCCACCCCGGGACGGCCCCGGGTGGCGGCGGCCCCGCGCCGTCCCGCTTCCACATCGTCCTCCCCACCAGGAGCACCGCCGCGCCGGAGCTGCCCGCGTTCGTCACCGACGTACGGCCCGCCCTGACCGATCCGGCCGGACGGACCGCCGTGGCCGCGGACCTGGCAGGGCTGGCGGGGGCGCTGGTGCCGTTCGACCCCGGCGGGCAGGAGTCCCTGAGCGTCGCCGCGAACGTCTTGCGGCGTACCCGGCACCTGCGCGTGGTCGCCGGGTTCCACACCGCGGCCGCCACCCCCGTCTACGCGGCCAAGCTCTCGGCCTCGCTGCAGCGCTTCGCCGCCGGCCGGCTGGGCTGGCGGCTCGCGGTGGACCTGGACCCGGCCACGGCCAGGGCGCAGGGCGACTTCCTGACCGGCCCCGAACGCTATGCCCGTGCCGGCGAGTTCCTGACCGTCGCCAAGGGCGTCTGGCACGGCGGCCCGTTCGAATTCCGGGGCGACTTCTACGAGGTCGCCGCGGGGGGCTTCGGCCCGCCGCTGTCGGCGCCGCCCTTCCCCGAGGTGCACCTTTCCGGCACCTCTCCCGAGGCCCTCGCTCTGTCGCGGCGGCACGCGGACGTGCACGTCTTCGCCGAGGGCGACGACCTGGACTCCCTCGTCCCCGAGCTGCCGGGCCTGCGCTACGGCGTCCACCTGGCCTCGCTGGACCGCGTGGAGGAGTACGCCGGGCGGGGCGTCACCGAGTTCTTCGTCCAGACCGAGGACGTCTACCGCCTCGGCGAGCACGTGAAGGAGCGCACCGTTGCCGGTTGACATCTACTGGCGCATCCACATGGAGGGCGACCAGCCGTCGCTGCGCCGCAGGGTACGCAGCCGGGGCGGATTCGCTCCCAACGGCACCGCGCCAGGCATCCGGGACGGCCGGGACGACGGCTACACGCACGCCGACTACATGGCCGAGGTCGCGCGGGCGGCCGAGGAGTCCGGCTTCGTCGGCGGGCTGCTGCCGAACTTCCCGCACACCGACGACCCGTGGGCCGCCGCCGCGACGCTGGCCCGCGAGACCACGTCGTACCGCTTCATGGTGGCCTTCCAGCCCGGGTTCCTGCACCCGGTGCAGGCGGCACGGATGACGGCCACGCTGCAACGGGCGACCGGCGGCCGGATCGTCTACAACGTCATCTCCGGCGGCGGTGGTCCCGCCCAGCTCTGGTGGGGCGACAAGGTGGACCACGACGACCGCTACGCGCGGACCTCGGAGTTCCTGGACGTGCTCAAGGGCGTCTGGCAGGGCGGGCACACCCATCACGGCCGCTTCTACCAGGTGGAGGACGCGGGGCTGCCGGAGGAGCTGGCCGGGCAGCCGTTCCCGGAGATCTTCTTCTCCGGCTCCTCCCCCGCCGCCATCGACGCCGCCGGCCGGCACGCCGACTACTACCTGTCGTGGCTGGAGCCGTTCGACGCGCTGGCGGAGAAGTTCGACGCCGTACGCGCGCACAGCGCCACGCCGCCCCGGTTCGCCGTACGCGTGGACGTGCTGGCCCGTGAAAGCGAGGAGGAGGCGTGGGAGGAGATCCGGCAGGGCTGGGAGGCCAGGCCGCGCGGCGACGACTCCGGCGGGGGCGACTCCGTCGGTGTGCGGCGCAGCCGCTCCTTCCTCACCGAGGCCGGTGACGATCCCCGCAGCCTGGAGGTCGCCCCCAACGTGTGGGGCGGGTTCAGCCAGTTGCGCGACGGCCCCGCCTTCGGCCTGGTCGGCGACTACCACCAGGTCGCCGAACGCCTCGACCAGCTCCTGGACCTCGGCGTGGACGCGTTCATCCTGGCCGGAATTCCCCATCTCGAAGAGGCCCGCCGCGTGGGCCGCCATGTACTGCCGCTACTGAAAGGACGCACCTCATGACCACCCGAGTCGGCTTCTTCCCGCAGAACAACACCTTGTGGGTGGCCCGCCACCGCGACCTGCTGCCCGGCGTGGAGTGGGTGGACCTGAACGCGCTGGGCCGGGGCGCGCCGGTCGATCCCACCAGGGCGCTCCCGTCCGCGCACGGCGACCATCTGTTCGACGGCGGGTACGACTTCATCGGCACCGGCTCCACTCCCCCGGTCACCGCCCAGGCCAAAGGGCACGACATCGTGTACGTGGCGATCTCGGAGCCACGTGTCGAGAACGGCCGCCTGGTGGTGCGGGACGACTCGCCGATCGGCTCCGTGGCGGAGCTGAAGGGCAAGCGGGTGGCGCTCGGGCACGGCTCGTGGCAGACCACGCTGCTGCTGCTGGCCCTGGAGCGCGCCGGGCTCGGGTGGGGCGACATCGTCCCTGTGGACGCCTACGGCAACGCCGCCGAACTGCTGGTGAACGGCGACGTGGACGCCTGGGTGGGCTCCTATCCGTACCTGACGCCGGTCGAGTCGCGGACGAGGACGCTCGTGGAGACCGACGGCCTGTTCAGCCACCGCTCGCTCTGGTTCACCCGCCGCGACTTCGCCCGGGAGCGGCCCGACGAGCTGGCCAGGATCGTCACCGCGCTCCAGGAGGCCGACCGCTGGACCGCGGAGCACCCGCGTGAGGCGGCCGCGCTGTTCGACGGGGACCTCGACGCCTGGGAGCACGCGCTGCGCACCCGCCCCTGGGGGCTGCACCCGGTCAGCGAGGAGTTCGTCGCCGAGCAGCAGCACGCCGCCGACCTCTTCCACGCCAACGGGCTGATCGACAAGAAGATCTCGGTCGCGGACGCCGTACTTCCCGAGATCGGCGAACTGGTGCTGCGGACCCGCTGAGCCCCGGCAATTATTTCCCGTCATTCCTGGTTGGCTTCAACCGAGGAGAAGGAGGAACCGCCGTGCCGCTGCCCACGCAACCACTGCGCAAGCTGGGTTTCCTGACCATCGGGCTGTTCGACGGGGACGACCCGCGCCCGGGACACGAGTCGACGCTGCGGATCATCGAGCTGGGCGAGCGGCTCGGCTTCGACAGCGCGTGGGTGCGGCACCGCCACCTGCAGTACGGCATCTCCTCCCCGGTCGCCGTCCTGGCGGCGGCCTCCCAGCGCACCACCCGCATCGAACTGGGGACGGCGGTCATCCCCCTCGGCTGGGAGAACCCGCTGCGGCTCGCCGAGGACCTGGCCACGGTGGACATCCTGTCCGGGGGCCGGCTCAACCCGGGCGTCAGCGTCGGGCCGCCGCTGCATTACGACCGGGTCAAGGACGCGCTCCACCCCGGCACCGCCGACCTGGAGGACTTCAGTCACGAACGGGTGCGCCGGCTGCTGTCCTTCGTACGCGGCGAGCCGGCCACCGACTTCAGCGGCACCGAGGGATTCGAGGTCTTCTCCGACCGGGTCCAGCCCCACTCGCCCGGCCTGGGCGCCCGCATGTGGTACGGCGGCGGCAGCCTCCGCTCGGCCCGATGGGCGGGCGAACACGGCATGAACTTCCTGACCAGCAGCGTCGTCAAGGCGGAGGAGTCGGAGAACTTCGCCGAGATCCAGCTCTCCCACGTACGGGAGTTCCGCGCCCACCACCCCGACGGCCGGAGGGCCCGCGTCTCCCAGGGCCTGGTCGTCATCCCCACGGACACGGCCACGCCGGAGCAGCGGGTTAAGTACAAGGAGTACGCCGACAAGCGCGCGCCCCGCACCGCCACGCCGCAGGGACCGGCCCGCATGATGTTCGCGCCCGACCTCGTCGGCAGCTCCGCCGAGATCGCCGAGCAACTGTACGCGCACGCCGCCTTCCGGGAGATCGACGAGGTCGCGTTCGCGCTGCCGTTCACCTTCGATCACGAGGACTACGTGCAGATCCTCACCGACATCGCCACGAGGCTGGGGCCCGAGCTCGGCTGGCGGCCCGCGACAGGGTCAGGCGGTGCGGCTCCCCCGGTCGTGGGCTGAGTCCCGGGCACCCGGGAACGGTTCCGAAAAAGATCGCCTGTGCGGGAACAGATCGACCTTTCAGAGTATTCCTACCAATAAAGCGGCTAATTGAGGGAAGGGCCGCGGAGGAAGACCGTACGGAGAAAGGACGATGAGCCGACCATGACCGACCGTCGCCTGTTGCTCGCCATCGATCTGGACGGAGACGGCGCCCATCCGGCCGCCTGGCGCCACAGCGGCCATCCGCCCGCGCACACGCTGACGGCCGCCGCGCTGCGGCGGGTCGTCACCGAAGCGGAGGCGGCGGGTTTCGCGCTCGCCACCTTCGCCGACACCCCGCTCCCGGCCGGCCCTGCGCCGGACGACGCCGGGCGGCTGGAGGCAGGCACCCGGGCCGCGTTCGCCGCCCTTCTGACCAGCGGGATCGGGCTCGCCCCCACGCTGCACGCGACCACGACGGAGCCGTTCCACCTGGCCACGCAGCTGGCGAGCCTGGACCACGCCAGCAAGGGCCGGGCGGCCTGGGTGGTCGGCGCGGCCGCCGGCGACGACGCTCTCGCCACCATCGGGGCGCAGGCGCTCACGGAAGAGGACGCACGGCGTGAGGCGGCCGACGTCGTCGAGGTGGCGCGCCTGCTGTGGGACTCCTGGGAGGACGACGCGGTGATCAAGGATGCGGCCACCGGCCGCTACCTCGACTCCGACCGCGTGCATCACGTCAACTACACCGGGACGAGCTTCACCGTCTCGGGGCCGCTCATCACGCCGCGCCCACCGCAGGGACAGGTCGTCGTACTCGCCCCGGCCGGCCTGGAGCTCGACGCCTCGGCCGACGTGGTGCTCGTGAGCGAGACCGACGCCGGCGCGCTCGCCCGTCCGGCGCAGCAGGCCAGGGACGCGGGCGCGGCGCTCGCGTTCGCCGAGATCGAGGTCGCTCTCGACGCCGCCGAGCCGGCGGCGCGGCGGCTCGCCGCCCTGGACGCGGCGACACCGTGGCCGGACTCGGGACGCCTGCGCTACGCCGGACCGGCCGCCGGGCTCGTGGAGCTGCTGCGTTCGCTCCCCCCGGCCGTCGACGGGGTTCGCCTGCACCCCGCCGTCCTCGCCGCCGACCTCCCGGTGCTCGCCGGGGAAGTGCTGCCCGCGCTCGCCGCGGCGGGTCTGCACGCGCCGCCCGTGCCCGGAGCCACGCTCCGTACGACGCTGGGCCTGCCCCGTCCCGCCAACCGCTTCGCCGCCGTCGCGAGCGCGACCGCCTGAAGGGACGACGCCATGACCTCCCCCAGCCCGACCGGCGCCCCCTACGACCCGCACGCCCAGGTGCACCTCGGCGTGTTCTATCCCGGGGTCGGCCCACAGCTCGTCTGGACGGACCCGGACGCCGCGTCCCACACCGCGATCGAGACCTTCGTCCACGTCGCGCAGCTCCTGGAGCGCGGGCTCTTCGACGCCTTCTTCCTCGGCGAAGGGCTGCGCGTACGGGAGAACCGCGGCCGCGTGCACGACCTGGACGTCGCCGGCCGTCCCGACGCGATCACCCAGCTCTCCGCCCTCGCCGCGGTGACCGAGCGGATCGGCCTGGTCGCCACCCAGAACACGACCTACAACTTCCCCGCGGACCTCGCCCGCCGCCTGGCGAGCCTGGACCTCCTGTCCGGCGGGCGGGCCGGCTGGAACATCGTCACCACCGACAACGCCTGGACGGGCGCGAACTTCCGTCACGGCGGCTGGCTCCCCCATGAGCGGCGCTACGAGCGGGCCACGCAGTTCGTGGACGCGGCCAAGGAACTGTGGGCGTCCTGGGCGCCGGACGCGATCGCAGAATCAGGAGAGGAGTCGTCCTGGGCACGGCCCGGAGCGATCCGCGAGGTGGAACGCGACACCGACCTGGTACGGCTGCGCGCCCGCGCCACCGTTCCGGCCAGCCCCCAGGGACGGCCGGTGCTGTTCCAGGCGGGCGACTCCGACGGCGGCCGTGAACTGGCGGCCCGCCACGCCGACGTGGTGTTCTCGGCCAACACCGACTACGACAAGGCCGTCGCCTACGCCGCCGATCTACGCGCCCGGCTGGCCCGCTACGGCCGCTCGCCGGCCTCGCTGCGCATCCTGCCCGGCGCCTCGGTGATCCTCGGCGACACTCCGGAGGAGGCCAGGGAGCGAGCCGAGTGGGTGCATGCGGAGCAGCTCTCGCCGCCCCGGGCGATCGCGTTCCTGGAGCAGTACTGGGACACCGACCTGTCGGACTACGACCCGCACGGCCCGCTGCCCGACATCGAGCCGAGCCAGGCCGAGCTGGACCCCTCCCGCGGCACGCTCCCCATCGAGCGGCGCACCGGCAAGCTCGCCACCATCGCCCGGTGGCGGGAGCAGGCCGCCGCGGAGAACCTGTCGATCCTGCAGCTCGTGCGCCGGGTCACACCGCGGGAGCGCGCCTTCGTCGGCACCGCGTCGCAGGTCGCCGACGAATGGGTGCGGTACGTGCGTACGCGCGCGGTGGACGGGTTCAACATCAGCCCGCACCTGCTCCCCTCCTCGCTGGAGGACATCGTGAACAAGCTGGTTCCGGAACTGCAGGAGAGGGGCGCCTACCGTACCGAGTACACCGGGACGACGTTGCGCGAGCACCTCGACCTGCCCGCACCGTCCGGAGGGTCAGGCGTGGCGGGCCATTTCGCCGGTTGAGCTCAGCACCGTCGTACGGCCGGCTACCGCGCGAGGTGGCCGGCCACCTCGCGCGCGTCGGCCTCGATGCCACGGACGTACGTGGACTCGCGCTACGGGGCAGCACGACCAGCCCCAGCGCACACAGCCCAGGCCGTCCCACCGACACACCGCGGTCTACCTGACGTGAAGCTCGTGAGCCGCCCCTACTTCCACTGGAAGCGATCGAGCGCCGCTCTGACCTGCGGCAACCCCGAGGACCACCCTGGTGACCTGCAATGGTTGTCTCGGTGGTTCTCGGTGTTTCACGGCTGATCTTGATGTCATGTGCCCTCGTTGTGCCCTCACTGATCGCGAGGACAAGCATCTAGATACAGCCACGAACCGCCGCATGAGGGATGCCCTACATTCCCGGGTCCTGCGACGCTGTCAAACTTTGTGACTTGCCAGCGCGTGGCCGCACATCCGGCACCACCCCTTAACCGGCGGTTTCGAGAGAGGGACGTGTCTGTACAGGCCAAACGATGCGAACACACGTGCCGATGACAGATTGTGTCGATGTGATTACGATCGACTGGGGCGGTTGTGATTCCCAATGCGAAGGGTGTCGCCGGGTGGACTCGCTGATGATCTACGGGCATGGGCTTATCTCATCGCTGCGGGCCTGTGCTCGCTCCGGCGATCCGGCCGACCCTTGCGACGGTGCCGAGCCTGGCGAGGAGCCCGCCTGCCGGGCCCCTGCTGGTGAGTGAAGTGCCCCCAGTGCATCTCCGGGAGCCTAGGCGTGCCGGACCTCACGCTTTGCGAACTGCCTGAATGAGGTGTCCGGTCCGTACAGACCCCTCCGCCGCCCCCGGTATCTGCCAGGAGCGGTACAGCGTATGTCGTGACTAGCAGCTTGGAAAGTCTTTCGACATCATGTTGTGTGACCTGGGAAAAGGGTGACCTGGGCGCATGCCGTTTGAGCGACCGTGAGTCCCCGCTGGTCACCGCGGCCGATGTCTCATGTGCTCTCGTCATGCCATAAGGGCGTCACGTGCCAGGCTCCGCTTCCGGAGGGCGGATGTCTCTGTTCTCCTCGACCCACAGGTGCCTGAGGGGAGGTTTGATCTCGACGCGGTCTCCCCAGCGCCTGTAGAAGGTGGTCCAGTTCATCGTCCGCACGTTCTCCGTCTCCAGGGCGTCCCAGACTATGGAGGCGGTGAAGCGCCGCGGCAGATTGTCGGGTCCGACCCATAGCCTCCACCTGATTCGCCCTCCGGGCTCCGACCCTTTCTCGAGTCCGAACAGGATGCCCGCCGCGCTCGGCCGAAGCTCCGGCACCGTGACATCACCGGCGTACAGGATGCGCCGTGATGACGGAGCGGGATCGCTGCATTCTTCTCAACATGATGGTGACCGCGCCGAGACACCACAATGGACGATCGAGTAGTGATCGGATTGAAGATGGTGCTGGCGCTGTCGCTGGTCGTCACCGCCACAGGTCGAAACCGCGCCATCGGTCACGCCGGTCGGCAGGGATCGTCCCCAGGCCGCACGCCCAGTCCTGGATGACCTGCAAAGGTTGTCTCGGTGGTTCAACGGACACAAAAGACAGACGAGGGGCTACTTGACCAGCCTCGCCCCCTCAGGGACGACCTGGACCTTCGCTCTTGGAGCGGGTGGCGGGAATCGAACCCCGCGCTGTCAGCTTGGGAATAGGCTACTGATCTGGCCGTGCTGAGCTGGGAAAACAGGGGTACAGGTCAAGGCCAGGCGAGTGACCGTGAGTCCCAGTGGTCCACCGCTGATCGCCGTCCGTTCTGGCACGCATCTGGCACACGATCACGTGCTGACGGTCGCAGTGCTCCTCGGCGGTGGATCTCGGCGACACTCCGAGATCGGGCAGCGATTGAGTGATCCGACGGGCAGGTGCGTGCACTTTCGCCGGGCGAGGTTCTATTCCCGCCGGGTCAGACGAGGCGGGTGACTGTGCCGGTGTCGATCGAGTAGTACGCGCCGATGACTTTGAGCTTGCCCTTGGCGATGCGAGGAGCGAAGAGATTGTCCTTCTTGAGCTGGTTCACCACGTCGACGGTGTTGATGCGGATCATCTTGTCGACGTCGCCGCCCGAACGCGTGTAGGCCGAACGCAGGGCGGAAGCGATCGTGCTCAGCTCGCCAGGCAGCTTCTTGTGCTCGTGCAGCGATTCTGCAGCGGCCGTGACGGCCCCGCAGCGCTGATGGCCGAGCACGACGACGAGCGGGGTGCCGACTTCGGCTGGGCCGTACTCGGCGGCACCTGTAACCAGCGGGTCAATGGTCTGCGCGGCGGTCCGTACCACGAACAGGTCGCCCAGCCCGGTGTCGAAGACTAACTCGGGGGAGACCCGCGAGTCGATGCACGAGATTACGACCGCGAAGGGGTTCTGCTTCTGCGCCACCTTCCTGCGGCGATCGGCGTCCTGGTGCGGGTGGGTGGCGGTGCCGTCCACCCAGCGGCGGTTGCCCTCGCGCAGGGTCGCCCACGCTTGGTCCGGGGTGGCGGCACGCTGGTCCGGCGCGGTCCCGTTCGACGGCTGAGCGGTGCGGGCGAATACGGCGGTGCCCGCGCATGCCGCACCTGTCAGGATGCCTCCGGCGACGATGCCGGCGCGCAGGAGGGCCCGCCGGTTGATCATGTGGATATCCGGATCCGGCTGTTGTGCTCCCATGAAGGGGTGCCTCCTTCCCCACCCTCGATGCAGAGTTATGTAGCCGCTTGTTACCTGTGTCCAGTTTCGCAGGGAGGATTGAGGACCTGCTCGACGGGTGACCGCCGCTTCTTCGGCGGCCGCCCGGCCAGGCCAAGGCACGCTTTCAGGGGGTTGACAGTAGTGGCCTTGGAGCGAAGCGACAGTTTATGAATCGGACGGGGTGGTTGGAGGAATGGAAAGGACTCTCGGTGCCTATGCCAGAATCTGGCGAGCGGGCCTGAGTGCTGATCCTCGGACGTTGGAACAGATTGACAGCCGCCTATCCAAATGGGTGTACGGCAAGCCGATCAACGATCAGTCTATGGGCGCGCCGGCCAAACGGCCCTCTCTGATTCAGGCGTGGATTAAGGACATGGAGAGCACTCTCATGGCCTCCTCGATCAAGGGTGTCGTGGACACACTGGGCGCCATTTTCGAGGCCGCCGTGGATGACCAGGTGGTTGGGCGCAACCCGGTGAAGGCGCAGTCGGTGAAACCGCCGACCCCGGCCCGGAAGAAGGTCGTCCCATGGACTCTCGAACAAATTGAGGCGATGGCTGCGGCCCTCGGCGAGCTGTACGGTCCTATGGTCTTTCTCGGCGCAGGATGCGGGCATCGGCAGGGCGAGCTGTTCGGCGTAGCCGTCGAGGACGTCGACTTCCTCGGCCGCATGGTGCATGTGAACCGTCAGGTTCGGCTGATCGGCGGACGCCTGGTGTTCTCTCCACCCAAACGCGGCAAGACCCGGACTGTGCCTCTGCCTGAGTCGCTCGGCTTGCGACTGAGCGCGCACATCGCTCAGCACCCGCCGGTCACGGTCACGTTGCCGTGGGTCGAGAAGGGCAAGCCCGGAAGCAACCTGGTGACAGTGGAGCTTCTGTTCCCTGGCCCGAATGGCAGTGCGCTGCATCGCAACACGTTCAACCACACGTGGCGTGTCGGTCTCGAGCGTGCGGGCATTGTGCCCCCGCCGGCGAAGGGAGAGCGCCGGAAGTCTCACCGCGAACATGGATGCCATGTGCTGCGGCATCGGCGTGGCTCGGTGCCGGGGTCGACATTCGCACGGTCGCTGAATACCTCGGTCATGCCGACTCTGGCTTCACGCTCCGGACGCACCCACCTCATGCCGAAGGCAGCGGACCGGGCACGCAAGGCCATGGGCGCGTTCTTCAGCCAAGAGCAAACCGGGCTGAGTGCCCTGGTCGTGCCCTCGGGAAGATCAATATGACGTTTACCCTGGTAGACGTGCGGTGCCCTTACTTCCACTGGAAGTAGACGAACAGGCGGCCGTGGTTCTTGGAATCCTTGTCGATCCGGTGGTACAGCGCCTTGATCTCCTTCTGTTCCAGGAAGCGCAGCACCTTCTTCTTGAGCTGGCCGGACCCCTTGCCCGGGATGATCTCCACCTGGGTCGCCTTCTTGCGTACGGCCTCCTGGATGATGCCGTGCAGCGCCTTGTCGATCTCGCTGCCCTTGTTGTAGATGTCGTGGAGATCCAGCTTCAGCTTCACGCAGGCGAGTCTAAATCGCCGCTCGCCCCGGGACGCGGGGCGAGGCGGGTGACCGCGCCCCACGCCGGCGGGGCCGAGCGTCAGCCGTTGATGTAGTCGACCAGAGCCTCCTTTTCGCTCTCCAGTTCCTGGATCGAGGTCTTGACGACGTCGCCGATGCTGACGATGCCGGCCAGCCGGCCGTCGCGGACCACGGGCACGTGCCTGATCCGGTGGTTGGTCATGGTGCGGCGCAGGTCCTCGACGTTGGCGTCCGGGCCGCAGGTTCGCACCTCCGCGGTCATGATCGACGAGACGGGCATGGCGAGCAGCGCCGCGCCGTGCTCGTTGAGCCGCCGCACTACGTCGCGTTCCGACACGATGCCCGCGATGGACAGGCCGTCCTCGGAGACCACCACCGCGCCGATGTTGAGCTCCGCCAGCCGGGCGAGTAGCTCGGACACCGTGGCGTGCGGAGGAACGGTCGCCACACCTGTTCCCTTACTCTGCAAGATCGTCCCGATGAGCATCGACACCGCCTCTCAGGGGCACCCGGGGGACATGTCCCCGCTTCCGCTCCCGCCGGCCGGCCGGAGCGGCGAATCCTGTTTCCCCAGGCAACAGCGGTCGTCCTACCTCGTCAAGGGCCCCCACCCCTACGATGGCGAAATATCACCGCACCCTGGGGGCAGAGGATGGCCGAGAAGCTCAACACCGGGAGCCACGATCTCCCGATCTCAGACGCGCTCGCGGAGTTCATGCGCGGCGGCTGGGCCGACACGCGCGAGGACGTGGCGCCGCTGCCGGTCGCCGCGTACGCGGCCAAGCGGCGGGCACGGCTCGCCGAACGCCTGCCCGGTGAGCGGCTCGTCATCCCCTCGGGCACGCTGCAGGCCCGCAGCAACGACGACGACCACCGGTTCCGTACGCACAGCGCGTTCGCCTACCTCACCGGCGGCCAGCAGCCCGACGACGTCCTGGTGATCGAGCCGTCGGGCGACGCGCGGCTGTTCCTGCATCCCCGCCCGTCCCGCGCCGAGTCGCAGGAGTTCTACCGCGACCGGCGGTACGGCGAGTTCTGGGTGGGCCGCCGTTTCGACCTCGCGGAGGCCGAGGCGGCGTACCAGATCGAGTGCGCGCACATCGACACGCTGCCTGCGGCGCTGAGCGCACCGGCGCGCGTGCTCCGCGGGGTGGACGCCTCGGTCGACGCGCTCGTCTCCCCCGCCGGCGACGACCGCGACGCCGAACTGGCCGCGGTCCTGTCGGAGCTGCGGCTGGTCAAGGACGAGTGGGAGATCGCGGAGCTGCAGCAGGCGGTGGACGCGACCGCGCGCGGGTTCGAGGACGTCGTGCGCGCGCTGCCCGCGGCCCTCGCGCACCCACGCGGCGAGCGGTACGTCGAGGGTGTCTTCGGCCTGCGCTCGCGTCTGGAGGGCAACGCCGTGGGCTACCAGTCGATCGTGGCCTCCGGGGCGCACGCCTGCGTGCTGCACTGGATCCGCAACGACGGACGGCTCGACCCCGCCGAGATGCTGCTGCTGGACGCCGGGGTCGAGGGCGACAACCTCTACACGGCCGACGTCACCCGCACGCTGCCGCTGTCCGGCCGGTTCAGCCCGATCCAGCGGCAGGTGTACGACCTGGTCTACGAGGCGCAGACGGCCGCCATCGCCGTACTGCGGCCCGGGGTGCGCTTCCGCGAGTTCCACGAGACCGCCATGCGGGTGATCTCCGACGGGCTGCGCGAGTGGGGCCTGCTGACCCGGGCGCAGGCCGACGCGGGCCTGCACCGGCGCTACACCCTGTGCAGCAGTGGCCACATGCTGGGCCTGGACGTGCACGACTGCGCCCGGGCGCGGGCGGAGACCTATCTCGACGGCGTGCTGGAGGAGGGCCAGGTGCTGACCGTGGAGCCGGGGCTCTACCTCCAGCCCGACGACCTGACGCTGCCGCCGGAGCTGCGCGGGATCGGCGTCCGCATCGAGGACGACCTCGTCGTCACGGCCGACGGCGCCCGTCTGATGTCGGCCGCGCTGCCCCGCCGTGCCGACGAGATCGAGTCGTGGATGGCCGCCCTGGCCAGGTGACGGCCCCGCTCCGGGCTTCCGGCCCGGGCCATACCGCCCGGACCGGAACCCGGAAACGTGTCGCCCGCCTGCAGTTGCCGCCAGGTGCGACTGCCGTTGAGGACGCGAACGGCCCGGGTCACTCACTCGTCGTCGCATCCCGATGTGCCGGGCGCGCTTACGCCGGACCCACGGATGGCGCGGTCAGGGCGATGGTCACGTGCCGACCCGGTCCTTCACGAGCCGCACACATGCGGCCGCGACCCATCTCGGGTAGGTCAGCTCACCCGGGATGTAGATCCAGTAGCTGGACCCGCCGCAAGAGCTGTAGTAGCCACCGCTCTCGCTCTGGCACAGCGACGGGAGGTACTGGCCCGCGTACAGCGTCGTGATGACGTAGCCGGACGTGGTGCTCTTCTGCGACCGGACCGAGACGGCGCCGACCCCCGGCGCCGGAGTGACGGAGCAGGTGACCGCGCCGGCCGGGTGGGCGACGAAGACCACCGAGGCCGCCGCCGCCATCATGGTCACCGCGGCGGCGGCGCCGACACGTCTTCTCGATGTCGTCATTGCTTCCTCTCCCTGGCGGTGCGTCACGACGCACCCACCGACGATCGGGGACCAAGCCGGGATCGGCTCGGGTTGAGGATCGGACAGGCCTATATAGGCGAGGTATAGGCCCTGGTAGAACGTGGGGAAGCAGTGCAGGCCGAAGCGGCCGTGGCGTCCTGGACCCCAGTTCACGTGATCGTCACATCGCTCCCCTACAGTGGGCTCGTGCGCCCCCCACTGGCCGTGGCCGGCCACACCGACGACGTGCTGGACATGGTCGCCGGCACACTGACCGAGGCCGAGCGCGAGCGCGCGGGGCGTTTCACCCGCAAGCGGGACCGCCTCGACTTCGTCGCCGCCCACCTGCTCGTACGGCACTGCGCCGCGGAACTGCTCGGCACCCGTGCCTGCATGCTGACCGTGGTGCAGCGATGCGAGGGGTGCGGGCAGGCCCACGGGCGGCCCTGGCTGGCCGAGGCCCCCGAGGTGTCGATCAGCCTGGCGCACACCTCGGGCTACGTCTGCGCGGTCGCCGGCTTCGGCCGGGTGGGCGTGGACGCCGAGCACGCCACGAACGGCCCGGCCGACGAGAGGCTGGTGGAGCTCGCGCTGACCCCCGCGGAGGCGAAGCTGGTCGGCGACGACAACCGCGGGCTGATCCGGCAGTGGGTACGCAAGGAGGCCCTGGTCAAGCGGGGAGAGCTCACGCTCGACCGGCTGCGCGAGGTGGACCTGTCGGCCCTGCCGCTGGTGGACGGGCTGTCGATCCCGCTGGAATGGCAGGGCCGTCACTTCGTCGAGTGGACGGCCGGCACCGTGATCGCCTCCGCGGTCACCGACGAGCCCGCCAAGCTACGCCTCCTTGGCGGTTGACCGGCCCGGGGTGGGGTCGAGGAAGACCTGCCGGATCTCCGGGAAGCGCTCGGTGAGCCGGCGCTCCACCTGGTCGGAGGCGAGCTCCAGCCGCTCCCCGGACGTCTCGTCGCGGAAGTCGACCTTCGCCGCGACCATGACCTGGCCGGGGCCCATCATGACGGTGACCAGCTCGACGACGGCCTCGACCTCCGGCTGGGCGGCCAGCTCGCCGCGGATCTCCTCCTGCAACCCGCGCGGCGCCGCCTGGCCGATGAGCAGCGAGGCGTTGGTCCTGATCAGGGTCAGCGCCACGCCGAGCAGCAGCAGCCCGATGACGATCGACGCGACGCCGTCCCATACGGCCGAGCCGGTGAGCTGCGAAAGCAGCAGGCCGACGCCGGCCGTCGCGATGCCGATCAGCGCGGCCAAGTCCTCCAGCACGACGGCCTTGAGCATGGTGTCGGAGGTGCGGTGCAGCAGCCGCCCGGGGCTCACCCGCCAGCGGCGGGCCTCGCCGCGAAGCTGCCGCAGCGCCCGCCACAGGGAGACCGACTCGATCGCGAAGGACACCGCGAGCACGAGGTACGACACCCCGATGTCGCCCAGGTCCTCCCCCGCGGTGATCGTGTGCCAGCCGTGCGTCAGCGAGAACCCGGCCCCCACGACCAGCGTGAAGCAGGCCGCCACGATCGCCCACAGGTAGGCGGCACGCCCGTGGCCCAGCGGATGGCGGGGGTCGGCGGGGCGCTCGCCGTGCCGGATCGCGGCGAACAGCACGACCTCGGTGGCCGTGTCGGCCGCCGAGTGCGCGGCCTCCGACAGCATCGCCGAGGAGGAGCTGAGCAGGCCGGCCACAAGCTTGGCCAGCGCGATGGCGAGGTTGGCCGCGCCCGCGACCACGACGGTGCCGAGGCTCTCACCGTTCTCGCTGTCAGGCATTCCGCTCCATCCGTCGAATTGATCTTATGCTGGTGGTCATGGAAGCCCCCGATTGGCTCACCCCGCAGGAGCAGCGCGCCTGGCGGGCCCATCTGGCCGCCCACCGCCTGCTCTTCCACCAGCTCGACCGGGAGCTGCAGGGCACCGGGCTGTCGCTGAACGACTACGAGATCCTCGTGAACCTCTCGGAGAGCCCCGGCCGCCGCATGCGCATGAGCGAGCTGGCCGACGCCACGATCCAGTCGCGCAGCCGGCTGTCCCACCAGATCTCGCGGATGGAGGCCGCCGGCCTGGTGACCCGGCAGGACTGCGAGGACGACCGGCGCGGCACGTTCGCCGTGCTGACCGACCACGGCTGGGAGACGATCCAGCGGGTGGCGCCGGATCACGTGGCGAGCGTCCGCCGCCACTTCATCGACCTGATGACCCCCGAGCAGGTGTCCGCCCTGGAGCAGATCTACACACCGATCGTCGACCATCTCCAGGCGGTCCGCGGCACCCGGTGAGGGGGCTGCGGGACGGCGGGGGATGAGCACCGGTCTCGACTTCCCGTGGCGGGCCGCGCCAAACCGATTCCCAAGGGAGCGCGTGCCGGCCCCGCCCGCTCGCTACGATCCGGCTGTGCGAACAATCCTCGGGCTCGTCGTGGCCGGTTTGCTGCTCGTGACCGCCTGCAGCGCGAAGAGCGACACGGCCCTGCCGGACGGTCCCGCGTTGCTGAAGCGCTCGGCCGAGGCCATGCGGACGGTCAAGACGGTCGCCTTCACGATCGAGACCAAGGACAAGCCCGCCGTACCGGTCCGGCACGCCGAGGGCAGCCTCACCCGGGAGGGCGACGCCAAGGGCACGCTGCAGATCGAGATCGCGGGACTGCAGGAGATCGAGTTCGTGCTCGTCGGCGACAAGGTCTACTTCAAGGGACCCACCGGCGGCTTCCAGACCATGACACGGCAGCAGCTCATGGCCCTTTACAACCCCTCCGCCGTGCTGACCGGCGTACCCGACCTGCTGTCCACCGCGAAGGACGTGCAGACGCAGGCGGAGGAGAAGGTCGGCGACGCCGCCGCCTACCGGGTGACGGCCGCGCTGTCGCAACAGGTGCTGGCCACGCTGGTCCCCGGCGTGCAGCAGGGGGTGACCGGCACGCTCTGGATCGACAAGGCCACCAGCCGCCTGCTCAAGCTCGACCTGCCGCTCACCGGCGGCTCCGTGGCCGTGACCCTGGGGGACTACGACGCCCCCGTGACCATCGCCCCGCCCGCGTCGTGACCGACGCCACCGACGCCACCGGCGCGGCCGGGCAGACGCGGGCGAGCGGGACGGGCGGGCCCGCCGCGCGGCGCCGGCGTCTCGCGCTGGGCGTCGGCGGAGCCGCGGTGCTGCTCGCCGCGCTCGACGCGTACGTCGTCGTCACCGTGCTCGTGGACGTCGCCGCCGACGTCGGCGTGCCGCTGAACCACCTGGAGCGGGCGACCCCGGTCGTGACCGGGTTCCTGCTCGGCTACGTCGCGGCGATGCCGCTGCTCGGCCGCCTGTCCGACCGGTTCGGCAGGCGCCCGCTGATCCACGCGTGCCTGGCCGGGTTCGCCGCCGGTTCCCTCGTCACCGCCCTGGCGGCGAGCGTCCCGGCGCTGGTCGCGGGCCGTACGCTCCAGGGCGTCGCGGGCGGCGCGCTGCTGCCGATCACCATGGCCCTCGTCGGCGACCTGTGGGACGAACGCGCCCGGCCGGTGGCGCTCGGCGCGGTCGGCGCGGCGCAGGAGCTCGGCAGCGTCCTCGGCCCGCTGTACGGCGCGGGCCTGGCCGCGCTCGCCGGATGGCGCGGCATCTTCTGGGTCAACCTCCCGCTCGCGCTGCTGGCCGCCGTCGCCGTGCAGGCGGCCGTCCCCGGCGGGCGCGAGCCGTACGGCCGGCCCTCCGGCGGGGTGCACACGGGGAAGGTGGACGCGGGCGGCGGCGTCCTGCTCGCGCTGGCGCTCGGCCTGCTGGTCGCCGGGCTCTACAACCCCTCCCCCGACACGGCCGTGCTGCCCCCGTGGGGGCTGCCGTGCGTGGCCGCCGGGGCGGTCGCGGCCGTGCTGTTCGTGCTGTGGGAGATCCGCTCGCCGGTCCGCCTGCTCGACCTGGCGGGCGTGCCGCGGACACCGCTGCTCGCCACTTTGGCGGTGAGCCTGCTCGCCGGGGCGGCGCTGCTGGTCACGCTGGTCGACGTGCAGCTCGCGGCGCAGACGCTGCTCGGCAAGGACGCGGTGGGCGGCGCCCTGGTGCTCACCCGGTTCCTCGCCGCGCTGGCGATCGCGGCGTTTCTCGGCGGGATCCTGGTGCGGCGGTTCGGCGAGCGCCCGGTGGCGCTCGCGGGAATGGCGGTGGCCGCCGCGGGCTACTGGATGATCTCCCGGTGGCCGCTCGACCTGGCCTCGGCCGGCGTGCGGATGGACGTCGACCTCGTGGTGGCCGGCCTCGGCCTCGGAGTGGTGATCGCCCCCGTCTCGTCGGCGGTGCTGCGCGTGGTCCCGGCGGCGCAGCACGGCGTGGCGTCGGCGGCGGTCGTGGTGGCCAGGATGATGGGCATGCTGCTGGGCGTGGCCGCGCTGTCGGCCTGGGGCTTCCACCGGTTCCAGTCGCTCACCGCGCATCTGGACACGCCGCTGCCGTTCGGGGTGGACGCGGCCGAGTACGCCCGAAGGCTCGCGGACTACACGGCGAAGGTCCAGGCGGCGCTGCACGCGGAGTACACCGAGATCTTCCTGATCACGTGCGGGCTGTGCGTGCTCGGCGCGGCCGCCTCCCTGGCCCTGCCCCGCCGCCGCGCCTGACCCCGCGCCCCTGCCGGGTCAGGCGCCGAACCATCCGGGCACGTCGAGGCGGAAGACGTCCTGCGGCGTCACCTTCCGCAGGTCGGCCTCCAGTGCCCTGAGCCGCTCGTCGCCGATCACGGCGGCCCAGCGGGCCCGCAGGTCGTCGAAGATCCGGGCCGAGCGCACCAGCATGTCCACGCCCGACGGCGTGAGCCGTACGATCTTGCGGCGCGTGTCGCGGTGGTCACGGGCGCGCTCCACGTAGCCGAGGCGCTCGAGCGTCTCGATCGTCTTGCCCGCCGCCTGTTTGCTGACACCCAGCGTGCGGCCCAGCTCCACCGCGGTCGTGCCCTCCGTGCCGATCGCCTGCATGACGAACCCGTGCATGGGCCGGGCGTGCGGATGCCCCTGACGGGCGAGCTCGGCGTGCAGTTCGTCGATGAGGACGCGAAACCCCAGGAAGAGCCGCAGGGGCAGCTCGAAGCCGGGCGGGTCGATTGACAAGATAGACAACCAGGTTCACTATTACCGACAACGACATTGTCTATCTTAGGAGACGCCGGCGATGCCTGTCATCCGTCATGCCCAATGCCGCAGATCCGAGACCCCGGCCGGGGTCATGACCACCTTCGCCTCGCCCACCCTGGGCGGCGCCGCCCGGGCCGTGTGGCGCGTCGAGGCGACCCCCGCGACGAGCGGACCGCTGCACGACTTCGATGCCGAGCAGGTGTGGACGTTCCTCGGCGGGACCGCCACCGTCGAACTCGGCGGGGAGACGTTCACGGTCGCGCCCGGCGACACTGTGGTCATGCCGCCCTCGACCCCGCGCCGCGTCACCGCGGGCGCCGGTGAGGGCTTCACCGCCGTCGTCACCGCCCCCGCCGGGGCCCGGGCCGTCCTGTCCGACGGCACCGTGCACGGCGTGCCGCCCTGGATCGCCTGACCTCCGCCCGCTCTCTCACACCAAGGAGTCACGACATGCCCGTCATCCGTTCCGCCGACAGCCGCAGGAGCACCACGCCCAACGGCGTCATGACCACCCTCGCCTCGCCCACCCAGGGAGGCGCCACCCAGGCCGTGTGGCGGGTGGACATGCCGGCCGGCAACAGCGGTCCCTACCACGCCGCCGACGGCGAGCAGGTGTGGACCTTCCTCACCGGCGGCGCGACCGTCGAACTCGACGGCGAGACCGTCGGCGTCGAGGCCGGGGACACCGTCGTCATGCCCGCGGACGTGGGCCGCCGGATGCACGCCGGCGCCGAGTCGGGCTTCACCGCGATCGTGGTCGCGCCGGCCGGCTGCGACGTCTACAACCCCGGCGGGGTCACCGCGGCGGACGCCTGCGACCTGGCGCCCAAGGGGACCGACCGGCTCGTGCCGCCCTGGACCCGCTGACACCGGCCCGAGGGGCGGACCGGGTCTCGGGGGCTTCCGGCGCGGCGAATTCCCGGCGGACAGGGACGGGTGTCCCGGGTGCCCGGGACACCGGGCGGTCCACCATTGCGGCGTACCGTTCCGGCTCCCGCCGTCGCCCCGCAGAACCCCCGGGGCTCGTCCCTTCCCGACTGAGGAGGCCCCATATGCGCAAGGTGTTCTTCGGGTTCGCCGTTCTGCAGCTCGTCGCCGTGCTCGCCCAGTTCTACCTCGCCACGTTCGGCGCGTTCGAGACCCCGCACCCGGCGCCGGGCGACCCGAACGCCGCCATCAACTACCACGCCATGAACGGCACGATGGTGATCCCGCTCGTCTCGTTGCTGACCACGGTCGTGGCCCTGATCGCCCGCGCGGGCGGCAAGGTGGCGGGCCTGTCGATCCTGCCGTTCGTGCTGGTCGCGGTGCAGTTGTTCGTCATCTTCCCGCTGGCGGAGATCGCGGGCGCGACGGAGACCGCGACGACCACGGCCAGCCTGGTCGTCATGGGCTTCCACGCCCTCGACGGCGTGGCGATCCTCGCCGTGGCCGTCGTCGTCGTGCGCCGGGCCCGTGCCCTGGTCAAGGGCGCGCCGGTCGCGGCCCCCTCCGGGGCGCACGTCGCGGCGTGAGCACCGCACGGCTGATCGCTCTCGATCAGATCCTGTTCGTCCTGGTCGCGGCCGCCTGGGCCGCGACCGCCGGGGTCGCCCTGGCCGGTCTGCGGCAGCCCGCCGCGGCCGGACGGCGGACCCGCCTGATCGCCGCGGCCCTGTGCGCCGCGGCGATCGTCGTGACCGCGCTCAGGATCCCCGTCACGCTCGGCCTCGCCCGGGCGGGCTGGTGGTTCGTGGCGGAGAAGGTCACGTTGGCCCTGCCCCTGGTCGTCCTTCCCGCGCTCGCCTCGGCGGCCGTCAGCCTGCCCCGGCTGCTGCGCGCGCCGTCCGGAGGCGGCGCTCCCGTCCTGTCCCCCCGGCTCGTCGCGTTCCCCCTGCTGGTAACCGCGTACGGCGCGGTGGCCGGGGTCGCCTGCGGAGTCGTGATCTCCTATCCGGTCACGGGCGGCGGAGCGGCGGCGGTGCTCGCGCTGTTCGCCGCGGCGTCCGTCGTGTCATGGCGGCTGCTCGGCCCGGTCCGCACGCCGGGCGACCGCTGGCAGGCCGCCGGGACCGGCGTGCTCGCGCTCGCCGTCGCCCTGACCGTGGGCGGCGGCTGGTCGGGCGGTCACCCGCACTTCGGCGACCACGCACCTGCCCAGGGCATCTCCGTCGACCTGCTGCACGGCGCGTCCGCCGCGGCGGCCGGCGGGCCGTCGCGGGCGAAGCCACGGGTCCGCCGCTTCACGCTCACCGCACAGCCCGCCACCGTACGGCTCGCCTCCGGCCCGATCGACGCGTGGTCGTTCAACGGCCAGGTGCCCGGGCCCGTGCTGCGGGTGCGGCAGGGCGACCTGGTGGAGGTCACCCTGCGCAACCGGCTGCCCGGACAGTCGGTGACCGTCCACTGGCACGGGTACGACGTGCCGTCCGGCGAGGACGGTGTGCCCGGCGTCACCCAGAACGCCGTGGCGCCCGGGCAGACCCACGTCTACCGGTTCCGGGCCGAAGACGCCGGCACGTACTGGTATCACAGTCACCAGAACTCCAGCGTCGCCGTGCCGCGCGGGCTGTTCGGCCTGCTGGTCGTCGATCCGGCCGCCCCGCTGCCGGAGAGCGAGGACCACGTCCTCGCGCTGCACACGTTCGGCACCCGGCCCACGTTGTCGGTGGACGGCGCGGCGCCGGTGGAGGGGCTCGCCCGCCTCGCGCTGCCGCCAGGCGCCCGGACGCGGCTTCGCGTGGTGAACACCGACACCCGGCCCGTGGTCCTCGGGCTGGGCGGCGCGCCGTACCGGATCGCGGCGGTGGACGGCGGCGACGTGCCGGGGGCGACCGACCTGGACGGCGACCGTCTGCACCTCGCCGCGGGCGGCCGTTACGACCTGACCTTCACCGTGCCCTCCGGCCCGGTGCTGCTGACGGCCGGGGACCGCCCCGCCCTCCTCGTCAACGGACCGGCGACGCCTCCGGCGGCGGCCGGGCCGATCGTGGACATCACCCGCTATGGCGCGGCCACCGCCCCGCCGGCCCGGTTCGACCAGGAGGTCACCTGGGTGCTGGACAAGACCCTCGCCATGGCCGACGGCCTGCCGAGGCTCGCCCAGACGGTGAACGGCAAGGCCTGGCCGAACATCCCCACCCCCGTCGTACGGCAAGGCCAGACCGTGAGGATCAGGGTGGTGAACCGGGGCACCGACACCCATCCGATGCACCCGCACGGCCACCATGTGCGGATCCTGTCCCGCAACGGCGTGCCCGCGACCGGGCTGGCGATGGACACCTTCGACGTCGCCCCCGGCGAGGTCTGGGAGGTCGCCCTGGTGGCGGACAACCCCGGCATGTGGATGTCCCACTGCCACGACCTGGCGCACGCCGCCCAGGGAATGGAGTTCCACCTCGCCTACGAGGGCGTCACCACGCCGTACGAGATGGGCGGCGGCAACCATCCGGCCTGACGCGTGCGGTCAGGAGCGGAGGTAGGCCAGCACCGCGAGGACGCGGCGGTGCTGGTCGCCGTCCTCGGCGTGCAGGCCGAGCTTGGTGAAGATGCCGCGGATGTGCTTTTCCACCGCGCCCTCGGTGACGACGAGGCGGCGGGCGATCGCGGGGTTCGACCTGCCCTCGGCCATCAGCGACAGGACCTCGCGCTCGCGCGGCGTCAGCGAGGCCAGCGGGTCGTCGCGCCGCCGCCGCACCATCAACTGGGCGACGACCTGGGGGTCGAAGACCGTCCCCCCTGCGGCGACCCGCCGCAGGCCGTCCATGAACTCCTCGACGTCGACCACGCGGTCCTTCAGCAGGTAGCCGACCGCCCCGCGGGCGTCGGCCAGCAGGTCGTCCGCGTACGACACCTCGACGTACTGCGAGAGGATCAGCACGGGCGCGCCCGGCGCCTTCTCCCGCGCCTCGACGGCGGCGCGCAGGCCCTCGTCGGTGAACGTCGGCGGCATCCGCACGTCGACCACCGACACGTCGGGCCGGTGGGCGACGACGGCCTTGACCAGGTCCTCCCCCGTGCCCACGGTCTCGACGACCTCGCAGCCGAACTCCTCCAGCAGGCGGACGAGCCCCTCCCGGATGAGAACGGCGTCGTCGGCCACCACTACGCGCACGGAACCTCCGCCGTGATCAGTGTCGGCCCGCCCGCCGGCGACCGCACCGACAGCTCGCCGTCGACGGCCCGCAGCCGGTCGGCCAGGCCGGACAGGCCGTGTCCCTTGGCGACGTGTGCGCCGCCGACCCCATCATCCCCGATCGTGAGGATGAGCGTGTCGCCGATCCTGGTCAGCCCGACCGAGCAGGACGTCGCCCTGCTGTGCTTGGCCACGTTGGTGAGCGACTCGGCGGTGACGAAGTAGATGGTGTTCTCGATGAGCGCGGGATACCGCTCGGCCGTCTGGACGTCCAGTTCCACCGGCACCGTGCAGCGGCCGGCCAGGGCGGCCAGCGCCGGCGCGAGGCCGCGGTCGGCAAGGATCGGCGGGGCGATGCCGCGCGACAGCGCCCGCAGCTCGTCCAGGGTCTCCCGGGTGGCGCTGATGGCCTTGCCGATCGTCTCGTGCGCGGCCGTGGCGTCCTTCTGCAGCTCCCGCTGGGCCCGCGACAGCTCCATCGCCAGGTGGACCAGGCGCTGCTGGGGCCCGTCGTGGATGTCGCGCTCCAGGCGGCGCAGCGCGTTCGCCTCGGCGTGGGCGGCGGCGTGGCGGCCCTCGGTGAGGTCGTCGATGCGCTCCTGCAACTCGGCCACGCCGGTCAGCAGCGCCCGGCCCAGCGACGCCTTGATGAGCGCGCAGGAGCGGACGACCGGATAGAGGGTGATCGCGGCGACCACTCCGATCGCGACGTAGAAGACGCTGTCGACCAGGTAGCCCCGGCCGAGGCCGAGAAGTTCGGGCAGCTCGGTGTTGCCGGGGATGTTCGAGGTGATCCACCCGTACAGCGGATAGGTCAGCCCGGCGAGAGCCAGCGCCCACCAGGTGACGGTCACGCAGAACGCGACGATCGCGACCGGGAAGGCCAGCAGCGCGTGCAGCGCGTCGAGCCAGGGCTGGCCCCCGGCGAGCGGGGTGACCGTCCTGCGGAACAGGCCGGCCCCGGGCGGCGACGTGGGATAACGCGGCCGAGGCACGTCCCTGCCCAGTACGCCGCGCATGCGGAGCCGCTCGACGTCGCCCATCCCCCGGGCGATGAGGAGGGTGAGGGCGAGGACGGGCACGCCCACCCAGACCACCAGCAGGCCGGTGCCGGCCGACAGGCCGGCCACCGTGAGGCAGAACGTGATCGTCGCGAGGGGGAACCCGACGAGGATGTAGACCGTGTCGCCGCCGAGGCGGGAGAGAAGTCGGCGCATGTTCCCAACGCTATTGACCCGCCCGCCGCAGATCGATCCGGCGAGCGGCAGTCCCGGGGGTAGGGCATTCCCTACCCCCGGGCCGCGTCACGGAACGATCTCCATCTGCCCCATCATGCCGAGGGAGGAGTGCTCCAGGAAGTGGCAGTGGTACACGTACCGGCCGACGTAGTCATTGAAGGTGGCCTGCAGGCGCACGACCGAGCCCGCCGCCAGGGGCAGCGTGTCCTTCAGCCCCGCGTCGTCGAGCGTCGGCGCGCCGCCGTCGCGCTCCAGCACCCGGAAGGACGTCTGGTGCAGGTGGAAGTTGTGCGGGAACCCCCACGCGGTGTCCCCGTTGACGACGCGCCAGATCTCGGTCGAGCCCCGCTTGATCTGGAAGTCGTTCCGGTTCGGGTCGTACGGCTGGCCGTTGACGAGCCCCACCGGCATGGAGCCCGACATGTCGAAGCTCAGCGTCACCTCGCGCTCGACGGTGGCGGTGCCGAGGGCCGGCAGGGGGCGCAGTTCGTCGGGCAGCCGGCTGAGGTCGGTGGCCTGCCCCACCACGTCGAACCGGACGATGGGGCCCGCGGTCGCATCGGACAGGACGAGGCGGGTGCCGACCGGGTGGCGGGAGAAGTCCACCACCACGTCGGTTCGCTCGCCGGCGCTCAGCGTCAGCTGCGTCCGGGGCACCGGCTCCGGGAGCAGGCCGCCGTCGGAGGAGATCTGGGTGAACTGCACGCCGTCGAGGCCGAGCGTGAACGATCCCTCCGTCGAACCGTTGAGCAGCCGGAGGCGGTACTTGCGCGCGAACACCGGGAAGTACGGCTGCGCCTTGCCGTTGGCGGTGAGGACGGTGCGCTCCACCGGGTTGCCGAAGACGAGCGCGCCGGTCTCGTCGATTTGGGCGTTGCGGATCAGGATGGGCACGTCGAACGCCCCGGACGGCAGGCGCAGCCCCTTCTCCGCGTCGTCGTCGATCAGGTAGAAGCCGTGCAGGCCCCGGTAGACGTGCTCCGCCTCCATGTGGTGGGAGTGGTCGTGGTACCAGAGCGTCGCGCCCCGCTGCGCGTTCGGGTACTCGTACACGCGCGACTGGCCCGGCTCGATGACGTCCATGGGGTGGCCGTCGCTGCTCGCGGGCGTGTGACCGCCGTGCAGGTGCACATTGGCCGGCATGTCGAGCCAGTTGCGGAAGGTGACGGTGACCGGGCGGCCGGTCTTGGCCCGGATCGTCGGTCCGACGAAGGACCCGTTGTACGTCAGCGCGGGGGTCGTGACACCGGGCAGGATCTCCACGTCGGCGGGCCGGATGTCGATCTGGTAGGCGTCGCCGGCGGCGCTCGAGCGCACCGGCCGCAGCGTCTGCGGCACGGGCATGCGGACCTGGAACGGTCCGGTGGAGGCCGCCCCGGTCCGCCGTGCCCCGAGATCGGCCGCACCCGCACGCAGGGCCAGCAGCGGAGGGCTCAGGACCGCCCCTCCCGCGACGAGACCGCCGAGCGCCAGAAAGTTCCGTCGGTTCAGCATGTGCTCCCCATAGGGCGATCGGGCGTCGCCGTCCACACCGTGCGTGGACGGGATCGCAGTTGGTTGCCCGCTACTGGGCGACTCCGATCGTGGTCCTTTGCGGGAATTTGGTCTTCTTCCTGGATGCTGAACCTTTTGTCGGTGTAGCCGCCGGCCGGGATCAGGCGGTCTCGAGCAGGATCGTCAGCAGCTCCCGCGGTGCGTCGCGCACCCCGCCCACCAGCCGCCGTGGCACATGCCGGGGATCAGGGCGAACGTGGCCATGGTGTGCCTCACTGTCTCGTGGACGCTCGCGCGTCGGGTGTCTTGCCGGCCGAAGCGGTCCCGGCCCGGCGGGAGGGATTCACGGACGCCGCGATCAGGGCCGCGGCGGCGCACAGGATCGCGGTCCACGCCAGGGTCGCGGCGGTCGAGGTGTGGTCGGCGACGAGCCCGGCGAGCCACGGGCCCGCGGTCTGCCCGGCCGCGAAGATCGTGGTGAACGCCGCCAGGGTGGCCGTCCAGTCGGCGGGCGGGGTGTTCGCCTTGATGAGCGCGGTGACGGCGGCGGGCACGCCCATGAACGTCGCCCCGTAGACGATCGCGGAGGCGAGGATGACCGGTGGTGCGGGCGCCGCCATCGCCAGCGCCGCGCCGCCGCCCAGGAGGCCGAGCAGCACGGCCAGGGCCCGGGTGCCGGGCCACTGCGCGGTCGGGCGGCTCCACAGCGCGGGCGCCGCCACCACGGCCAGGCCGAGCGCCGTCCAGGTGAGCACCACCTGCCCGAGCGGCGCGTGCCGGTCGGCCAGGTAGGCGGACAGGAAGGTGATGTAGGTGATGTAACCGGCGGCGAACATCAGGTAGGCCAGGGCGACCCCCCACAGCGGCCGCACGTGGACCCGCCCGGCGTCGGCGGCCTGCGCCTCCTCCCCCGGCTGCGCGTCCTCCCCGGCCCTGGCGGCGGTCCAGCTCAGCAGCGCCGCCAGCCCGGCGGCCACGCCCAAGCCGGCCCAGGCCAGGTGCAGGTGGTCGCCCAGCGTCGGGATGCCGGCGCCGCTGACGACGATGCCCACCCCGGCGCCCGCGAAGTAGACGGTGATGGGCGCCCCGGAGGCGGCGCGGGCGGCGAGGCGCGACGCGATGACGCCGCCGGTGACGAACACGGCGGCGCCCGCCGCGCCTGCCGCGGCACGCGCCGCCAGCAGCACCGGATAGGCGTCGCTCGTCGCGGTGGCCGCCAGCGCCACCGCGGTGAGGACCATGCCCCACCGGAAGGTGGCCGCCGTGCCCAGGCGGCGTACGACGACCGCGGTCACCAGCGCGCCGAGCAGGTAGCCCAGCCCGTTGGCGGCGCTCATCTCCCCGGCTTCGCCCAGGGACCAGTGCAGCTCGTCCCGCATCGCCGGGAGGAGCAGCCCGTACGCGAAACGCGCCAGCCCGAGAGCCGACGCGGTGCCGAGAGCCAGCCGCGCCGCCTGCCACGCCGCCCGACGTGTCTCCCGCCGGACCGGCGTGCCGATGGCGAGAGGGTCGGACATGACGGACTCCCGGAGATCGAACCGATCGGTACGATCTCGAAGCGTAGCAGCGGATCGAACCGATCGGTACCATCTAGGTATGCCGGTTCCCAAGGGCTCGACGATCGATCCGGAGCGCACCCGCGCCGCCATCCTGGAGGCGGCCACCGCCGTGCTGTACGAACGCGGGCTCGACGGCGTCGGCGTCGCCGAGCTGTGCGCCCTCATCGGGGTGTCGAAGGAGACGCTCTATCGGCACTTCGGCACCAAGGACGGGCTCGTGGAGGCCATGCTCCGGGCCCGCAGCGAACGCGTGACCCGCTGGCTGGCCGAGGCCTCCGCGGCGGCCGGGGACGACCCCCGCGACCAGCTCGCCGCGGTGTTCGACGCGCTGCGAGAGTGGTACCAGGACCCGGTCTTCCGCGGCTGCGCGATGCTGAACGCGGCGGCTCAACATCACGTCGAGCCCGTGCGCGCCATCACCGCGCGCCACCTCGACCGCTACCTCGACCTGCTGACCGGCATCGCCGAGCGCGCCGGAGCCGCCGATCCGCCCCTCCTGGGACGCCAGTTGCTCATGCTGGTCGAGGGCGCCACCGTCGTCGCCGCGCACCACGGCACGGCCGGCACGGGCGAGCAGGCCCGCCAGGCGGCGCTCGCCCTGCTGTCGGCCGCCTCCCGCGACGGCGGCGGAGACTGAGCCGCCCGGACTACGGCGTTCGCGACGTGCCGGCCGAGGGCCGGCCGGGGTTACTTCTTCTTGCGCTTCTCGCGGATCTTCATTGTCACCTCGATCGGGGAGCCCGCGAAGCCGAACTCCTCGCGGATGCGGCGCTCGAGGAACCGGCGGTAGGTCTCCTCCAGGAACGCCGAGGTGAACAGCACGAACTTCGGCGGCTCCGTGGACGCCTGGGTGGCGAACAGGATCTTGGGCTGCCGGCCCCCGCGCACCGGCGGCGGGGTGGCCTGCACCAGCTCGGTGAGGAACTGGTTGAGCCGGGCCGTCGGCACCCGCGTGCCCCACGACTCCAGGGCCCGTTCGATCGCCGGGGCCAGCTTCTCGACGTGGCGGCCGGTCTTCGCCGAGATGTTCACCCGCAGCGCCCAGGGCGTGCGGACGAGCTGCCGGTCGATCTCCTTCTCCAGGTAGTACCGCCGGTCCTCGTCGACCAGGTCCCACTTGTTGAACGCGACCACCATCGCCCGGCCCGACTCGATGACCAGGCCGATGATCCGCAGGTCCTGCTCGGTCAGCACCTCGGAGGCGTCGATCAGCACGACCGCGACCTCCGCCCGCTCCAGCGCGGCCCGCGTGCGCATCGCCGCGTAGAAGTCCGCGCCCTTCAGCTCGCGGTCCCGCCGCCGGATGCCGGCCGTGTCGATGAACCGGTACGTCGTGCCGCCCAGCTCGATCAGCTCGTCCACCGGGTCGCGGGTGGTGCCGGCCATCGGGTCGACGAGCACCCGCTCCTCACCGGCGAGCTTGTTGAGCAGCGACGACTTGCCCACGTTGGGCTTGCCCAGCAGCGCGATCCGGCGCGGGCCCCGCCGCTCGCCGAACGTCTGCGGCGGCGTCTCGGGCAGCGCGTCGAGCACCACGTCGAGCAGGTCGCCGCTGGCGCGGCCGTGCAGGGCCGAGACCGGGTGCGGCTCGCCCAGGCCGAGCGACCACAGCCCGGTCGCCTCCAGCTCCATCTGCTGGTTGTCGACCTTGTTGGCGGCCAGCACGACCGGCTTGCCCGAGCGGCGCAGGACCGCGCCGACGGCCTCGTCGGAGTCGGTGACCCCGACACTGGCGTCCACCACGAAGAGGATCACGTCGGCCAGCTCGGCCGCGATCTGCGCCTGCTCGGCGATGCGCAGGGCCATCCCGGTCGCGTCGGGGTCCCAGCCGCCGGTGTCCACCAGCGTGAACCGACGGCCCCGCCAGGTCGCCTCGTAGGTGACCCGGTCGCGGGTCACGCCCGGCACGTCCTCCACGACCGCCTCACGACGGCCGATGATGCGGTTGACCAGCGTCGACTTGCCGACGTTGGGGCGCCCCACCACGGCGACGACCGGCAGCGGGCCCGAGTCGGGCTCCCGCTCCGCCTCCTCGGCGGAAAGCTCGGCGAGCTCGGCCTCGATCCAGCCGCCCTCGTCCTCGTCGTACTCCCCCGTCACGTCCATACCCTGCCTCATCGGCTGCTCTTCCCGTTCTCCCCGGCCTCCCGTGAGGCCTCCCGGCGGACCGCTTCCGGGGCCGGGCTCGTACGTACGTCGCACCGCGTGGCCCACCCCCTTCTCTGCAGACACGGCGCGGCAGACGCGGCGCTGGAGGCGGTCAGGCGGGGCGTGCGGGCGTCAGACCCGCTCCTTGACGAGCCGGAGCACCTCGGCGATCACCTCGTCCAGGTCCAGCGGCGTCGTGTCCAGTTCCACCGCGTCCGCGGCCATCGCCAGCGGATCGGCCTTGCGCGTCGAGTCGAGGGTGTCGCGCCGGGCCATCGCGGCCCGCTGCGCCTCCACGGTCGTCCCGTCCAGTTCGGCCGTACGGCGCAGGGCGCGCGCCTCGGCGCTCGCCGTGAGGTAGATCTTGACGGGCGCGTCCGGCGCGACCACGGTGCCGATGTCGCGGCCCTCGACCACGATCCCCCCGCCGGGAAGGGACTCGGCGATGATCTCCCGCTGCAGGGCCACAAGCCGGCGGCGCACCTCGGGCACGGCGCTGATGGCCGACACCGCGCCGGTCACCTCGGGGCCGCGGATCGGCCCGTTGACGTCGACGCCGTCCACGGTGACGCCCGGCGCGTCGGGGTCGGTGCTCATCACCAGTGCGGGCTCGGCGGACCTCGCGGCGATCTCGGCGGCGTCCTCCAGGTTCACGCCCCGCTGGAGCATCCACCAGGTGACCGCGCGGTACATGGCGCCCGTGTCGAGGTATCGCAGGCCCAGCGCCCGCGCGACGCCCTTCGAGGCACTCGACTTGCCCGATCCCGAGGGACCGTCCATGGCGACGACCAGACCCGACACCGGCTCTCCTTCTCCCCTTCGAATCGTCGTCCCCGAGGCTACCGGGATACCGCCAGAAAGCATGCATCGGCGGCGGGACAGGACCTCCCGCGCGACGGCTCTCAGGCGGTCTCCTCGGCGGTCCCGCCCAGCACCCGGGCCGCCCGCGCCTCCTGGGCCAGGCGGCGCAGGGAGGCGAGCACAGGGTCGCCGAGAGCCGTCCAGATCACGATCGCCTCGGCCATGGCGTGCAGGTCGCCGCGCCGGCTGATCGCCCGCACCTCCGTGTCCGCCAGGCTCTCGGCGGTCTCGGCGTAGGTCTCCAGCAGGTCCAGGTAGTCGTCCTGACCGAGGCGGCGCAGGGTCGCCAGCGCGTCCGCCAGCGTCCGCCTGGCCGGGTTGCCCGGCTTGACCTGCCAGCCCCGCCGGGCGATCAGGTCGTCGACCTGCGCGGCGGCCTCGTCCCAGGCGTCGTCCTCGGTGTGTTCCCTGGGTGGGGTCAGCGCGTACTGCGCCTTGCCGAGCACGTCGAACTCGGAGATGCCGGAGGAGAAGATCAGCGTGAGCGCCTGACGGGCCGAGGCCACCGGCAGCCCGCCGACCTCGACCAGCGCCCGGGCCAGCCGCAGCCGCCTGACGTGCTCCTCGCCGTACCGCGCCTGGTTGGGGCCGGTCCGCTCTCCCGGCGGGACCAGCCCCTCCCGCATGTAGTACTTGATGGTGGGGATAGGGACCCCGGTCCGCCTGCTCAGCTCCGCGATCCGCATGTCCCTCTCCCTCGCCGCACCCTCCCAGGATAGGCCCGGGGCTTGCTCACCCCCGCAGTTATGGATAGCGTCGCTATCGATTAATTATGGATAGCGACACTCTCTACTATCTGAATGGGGGAAGCGCATGTTCGGCGCTCTCGGCCGCTTCGCGGTCCGTCGCCGTCGCCTGATCCTGCTGGGCGCGCTGCTGTTCACCGTGGCCGCGGGCGTGTGGGGCATCGGCGTCTTCGGCCGCCTCGGCGGCGGCGCGGGCTTCGACGACCCCGGCAGCCCGTCCTCGCACGCCGACCGTCTGCTCGCCGGACCGCTGGGCCGCCACACGGCCGACGTCGTCGTGCTGTACGAAAGCGACCGCCTCACCGTGGACGACCCCGCCTTCGCCGGACCCGTACGCCGGGCCCTCGACGCGCTCCCCCGCCAGGACGTCGTACGACTGGAGTCGTACTGGTCGACCGGCTCACCCGGCTTCGTGTCGGAGGACCGGCACGCGACGTACGTCACCGTGCAGTTCCGCTCCCCCGACGACCAGGAGCGCGTACGGGCCCTGCGCGGCATCCGGGACAGGTTCGACGTCGAGGGCCTGACCGTGCGGTTCGGCGGGATCACGGCCATGACCGACCAGGTCAACAGCATGATCGGGCGTGACATCGGCCTGGCCGAGGCGATCTCGGTTCCGATCCTGCTGATCCTGCTGGCGGTGGTCTTCCGCAGCCTCCTGGCGGCCGCGCTTCCCCTGGCCGTCGGCGTGGTCGCCGCGCTCGGCACGATGGCGGTCCTGCGCCTGGTCACGCTGGTCGCCGACGTCTCGACGTTCGCCATCCAGGTCGTCACGGTGCTCGGCCTCGGCCTGGCGATCGACTACGCGCTGCTCGCGGTCACCCGGTTCAGGGAGGAGCTCGGCAGGGGCGCGTCCGTCGAGACGGCGGTGGAGCGGACGACGGCTACGGCGGGCCGGACGATCGCGTTCTCCGGCGCGGTCGTGGCGCTGTCGTTCGCGGGGCTCGCGGTGTTCCCGTCGCGGTTCCTGCTGTCGATGGCGTACGCGGGCGCCGCCACGGTCGTCCTGGCCGTGCTGACCTCCCTCACCGTGCTCCCCGCGCTGCTGGCGGTGATGGGACGGCGGGCCGGCCGCGCCCGGCCCGCCGCCTCCGGCGAGCGGTGGCATCGACTGGCCCACGCCGTCATGCGGCGGCCCCTCGCGAGCGCGCTCGCCGCCGTCGCGGTGCTCCTGGCGCTCGGCCTGCCGTTCCTCGGTGTGAACTGGGCCAGGCCCGGCGACTGGGTGCTGCCCGCGGGCGCCGACGCGCGCGCCGTGACCCGGGAACTGGCCGAGCGTTTCACCGCCGACCCCGCCAAGGTCGTGACGGCCGTCGTCGAGTCGCCCCGCGCCCTGGACCGGGCCGCACTGGACGGCTACGCCGCCCGTCTGGACGCCGTGCCCGGTGTGGAGGGCGCGTCCGTCACCGGAACCTCCGGCCCTCTCGCCAGGATCACCCTCGGCTACGCGATGGACCCCATGTCTCGCGAGGCCGTGCGGATGGTCGAGGACCTGCGGGCCGTGCCGCCGCCGGCCGGGGCCGTCACGTCGTTCACCGGGATGCCCGCCTCGCGGGTGGACATCGTGGACATGGTCGTCTCCCGCCTGCCGTGGATGGTGCTGTTCGTGGCCGTGGTGTCGATCGCCCTGATGTTCCTGGCGTTCGGCTCGGTGATCCTGCCGGTCAAGTCGGTGCTGCTGAACCTGTTGTCGCTGTCGGCGTCCTTCGGCGCCATCAAGCTGATCTTCCAGGACGGCCGCCTGGCCGGGCTGCTCGGCTTCGAGCCGGTCGGAGCCGTCGACGTGAACTTCCCCGTGCTGATCGTCGCGATCGCCTTCGGGCTGGCGATGGACTACGAGATGTTCCTCCTGTCGCGCGTACGCGAGGAGCGCGAGCGCGGGGCCGATCCCGCGGAGGCGATGGCGCGCGGCCTGGCCCGGACGGCCGGGGTCGTCACCAGCGCCGCCCTCCTCGTCGCCGTGTCCGTCGCCGGTTTCGCCTTCTCCAGCGTGACGATCATGAAGATGGTCGGCGTCGGCCTGGTGATCGCGGTCGCCGTGGACGCGACGATCGTGCGCTGCCTGCTGGTGCCGGCTACCATGCGGCTGCTCGGGGAACGCGCCTGGTGGGCGCCCTCAGGACTCCAGATCCGCCGGCAGCAACTGCTCGGTGAGCAGGCGCCGTACGCGGACGGTGCGGTCGGGGTGGTCGAGCCAAGAGTTCAGCAGCCGCCATCCGTGGTAGTAGCCGAGCGTGTAGATCCCCATCCCCGCCGTGCGCAGTGAGCCCAGCACCGCCGCGGCCTCGGCGTCGGAGAGCAGGGCCCAGCGCGACAGGTAGCCCGCGACCTCGTGGTCCGGCCGCCCCTCGGCGACCAGGAACGCCGCGTTGGCCCAGACGCCGAACAACGCGGTGCGGGCCCGGTGGATGGCGGCGAAATCGCTGCCGTCGGGGTCGATTCCCTCCTCGGCCAGGACGTTGGCGGTCAGCCATGCCTGGGCCTCGTCGTCCTCGAAGACGATGTCCTGCGCGTGCAGCCCGAGCCCTTCGCTGATCACGAACGACGGCCCGAGCATGAACCTCACCCACTGGTCGAGCCGGCCCTGCTCCTCGATCAGCACCAGCTCCTTGAGCATGGACTCGGCGATGTGCCCGGGATGGCCCTCGTGCGCCACCACGTACAGCAGGTCGGCCAGGTTGAAGGGCAGATCGGCGTTGATGAAGATCGTCGAGCGCAGTCCGCCCGCGTAGTGACCGGCCGCCAGGTAATGCGCGCCGTGCTGCAGCCGGCACTCCACCACCTCGTCGTCCGGCAGCGGCACCAGCGCGCTCGTACGCCGGCGCGTCTCGGCAACGGCCCGTTCCACGAGGGCGGGCAGCCGGCCGAGCCGTTCCACCGGCAGGGTGTGGGCCGCCTGCCAGGCCCGCAGCCGCTCGGCCAGCGAGCCGGGCCCTCCTCCGGCAGGGGGCAGGGCCCGGTCGAGCTGGGCGTGCGCCTCCTCGAACACCTCCAGCGGCAGCCAGGGCACCTCGACACCCAGGCACCGGCGGGCGTACTCCGGCAGTGGCAGTTCCTCCCCGCCGAGGCGCCGGGCGACCGCGCGCAGCGCCCGCACCTGCGCCGTCAGATACCGGACCCGTCCGGGTTCGAACGGCGGCCGGTCCAGCAGGGCCTCGGCGTCGTCGGCCAGCCGTCCCGGTGGAGGCGGATCCTCCCGTTCGACCTGTTCGCTCCACTCCTGCGGCCCGCGGTAGACGAGCATGGTCGCCCCGCCGTCACCGGTCACCTGCCTGTTGACGCGCAGTGCCAGCAACGCGTACGCGCGCAGCCACTCCTGGGGGGTCATACGACATCTCTCCCTTCCATGACACGACCGCGGTGCCGAAGCTAGCTGTACGGTTGGCCGTACGTCGTACGGAAGGAGGAGCGGATGTCCCGGCAGCGACCGCCCGCCGTCTGGTTCACTGAGGAACAGCCGCGCAAGCCCCGGCTGTCCCGCGAACGCATCGCGCGGGCCGCCGTCGCCCTGCTCGACGCCGAGGGAGTGACGGGCTTTTCCATGCGCCGCCTCGCCGCCCGGCTCGACGCGGGGGTGATGTCGGCCTACGAGTACGTCCGCGGCAAGGAGGACGTGCTCGACCTGGCCATGGACCAGGTCTTCGCGGAGATCGAACTCGACGACACCGGCATCACGCCCTGGCGCCAGGTCCTGACCCGGCAGCTCCACCAGAGTCGCCAGGTGATGAAACGCCACTCCTGGCTGCCGTCGCTGATGGCGGTCCGTCCCCTGCTGGGCCCGCACTTCCTCGCCCGCTCCGAGCTGTTCTACGCCACGCTCGCGCGGGCCGGGCTGCGCGGCCCCGAGTTGCTCGCCGCCGTCGGCACTCTGACGTACTACGTCCAGGGGTACACCGCGGCGGAGATCACCTGGCGCGGCTCGGTCCGCGACTCCGCCGAGGAGACCGAACTACGCCGTCAGGCCCAGGAGTACCTCGACCAGCGGGCGGAGCTGTATCCCACCCTGACCCGGCACGCCCAGCTCGCCGACGACGACTTCGACGGCCAGTTCCAGCGAGGGCTGGATCTCATCCTCGACGGCATCCAGGCCCGGCTCGGGCACGAGGCGCAGGACCGCTGATCCTCCGCGTGTCGACCTCCGCCTGTTGACCTTGCGCGTGTTGACCTTTCCCCTGGGTGAAGCCCCAGCATCGTCGGCACCGGCCGTGGCGGCCGGGACGAGGAGGAGTGGTGCGGGAGCTGCTGACCATCGGGACGTTCGCCCGGGCCGCCCGGCTGTCGCCCAAGGCGCTGCGGCTGTACGACGAGCTCGGGCTGCTGCGGCCGGCCGCCGTGGACGGCGAGTCGGGATACCGCTACTACGACCCGGCCCAGCTGGAGCGGGCCCGCCTGATCGCCGGGTTGCGGCGGCTCGGCATGCCGCTGGCACGCGTCCGGCAGGTGTGCGACCTGCCCGCGCCGGACGCGGCCGAGGAGGTGGCCGCCTACTGGCGGCACGTCACGGCCGAGACCGAGGCCCGCGGCCGGCTCGCCGCCTTCCTCGTCGACCACCTTTCGGGAAGGGGCAGCGCCGTGAAGGACACCACGACCACGCTGGGGATCCGCTACGCCGCCCGGTCGGAGCCCGGGCCGGTGCGGACGAGCAACGAGGACGTCGCGTACGCCGGCGAGCGGTTGCTCGCGGTGGCCGACGGGATGCGCGGCCCGGGCGGCGACCGCGCCGCAGCGGCGGCCGTCGACGCGCTCACGCGCCTGCGGACCCTGCCCGCGCCCCCCGAGGACCTGCTCGGCGCGCTCGCCGACGCCGTCGGCGACGCGGAGCGGGCGATCCGGGACATCGCCGCCTCGACACCGTCGGGGGAGGCGGTCACCACGCTGACCGCGCTCGTGTGGTCCGGGTCGCGGCTGGCGCTGGTGCACATCGGCGACAGCCGGGCGTACCTGTTCCGCGACGGGGGGCTGTTCCAGATCACCCACGACCACTCGTACGTGCAGTCGTTGATCGACGAGGGGCGGCTCACCCCGGAGGAGGCCGTCTCCCACCCGCGGCGCCCGCTCCTGGTGCGCGCGCTGACCGGCGCCGGGTCCTGCCTGCCCGACCTGTCGATGCACGAGGCCGTCCCCGGTGACCGTTACCTGCTCTGCTCGGACGGGCTGCCGGGTGTCGTGCCGGCCGGCGTGCTGCGCGAGACGCTCGCCGGTCCCGGCGGTCCGCGGCAGGTCGTCGACGAGCTGATCGACCTGGCGTACGCCGCCGGCGCCCCCGACAACGTCGCCTGTGTGGTCGCCGATGTGGTGGCCGACGCTCCGGCTGACCCGGTGGCGGCGCAGGGATCCGCGGCCACCGGCGACGACGAGGCCACGCGATGAGTGCCGCGACGGCGCGGCCGCCCCGTTCTTCCACCTGTTCCTCCAGGCCGGCCTCCGCCCGGTCCTTCGCCGTCGACTGCCGGCCGCTGGCCGTCCCGGCGTTCCGGCGGATGTGGGCCGCCTCGGTGGTCTGTGCCGTGGGCGGGTCCTTCAGCGTGGTCGCGGTGCCGACGCAGCTGTTCACGGTCACCGGCTCGTCGGCGGCCGTGGGAGCCGCCGCTGGGGTGTCGCTCGCCGCACTGATCGTGGCGGCGGTGTGGAGCGGCGCCCTCGCCGACGTCATGGACCGGCGGACGATGCTGCTGGCCGCTCATCTCGGCCTGGCCCTGACGTACGCGGCGCTGTGGATCCAGGCGGTCCTGGGCGGCCGCTCCGTCCCCGTCCTGCTGGTGGCGGTGGCCTTCCAGGGGCTGACCTATGGGACGGTCATGACGACGACGGGGGCCACCGTGCCCAGCCTCGTCCCGGCCGAGTTGCTGCCGGCGGCCAACAGCCTGAGCTCGCTGGTCCGCTACGGCGGGTCGATCCTGGGGCCGGTGCTCGCCGGGATGCTGGCCCCGGTCATCGGGCTCGGCACGCTGTACCTGTTCGATGCCGTCGCACTGCTCGCCGTGGTGTGGGCCGTCGCCATGCTGCCGCCGCTGCCGCTGCCTCCCGCGGCGGGCGTGACGGACGCGGGCGGCGGCCGGGTCTCCTCGGCGGCCCGCCGGATGCCGGCCGGGTTTCGCCACCTGGCGGCCGACCGGCTGCTGGTGGCGGTGCTGGCCGTGGACCTCGCGGCCATGGTCTTCGGCATGCCGTCGGCGCTGTTCCCCGAGCTGGCCCGCCACGCCTTCGACGACACGGCCGGGGGCGGCCCGGAGACGGGGCTGCTCTACGCGGCCTACCCCGCAGGGGTCTTCGCGGCCGGGCTGCTGTCGGGCACGTTCACCCGCGCCCGGCGCCACGGCGTCCTCGTGGCGGGTGCCGCCATCGCGTGGGGGATCGCCGTCGTGCTCGCCGGCCTGGCCGCCGAGCTGTGGATCGCGCTGGGGGCGCTCGCGCTCGGCGGCGCGGTCAACTTCGTGCTGAGCACCTTCCGCACCACGATCACGCAGGCGCGCACCGGCGACGCCGTACGCGGGCGTGTCCAGGGCGCGCTCACCGTCGTGCTGGTCGGAGGGCCGCAGATCGCGAACCTGCTGCATGGTGTTGCCGGCGCGGCGTACGGCCCGCGCATCGTGGTCTGCGCGGGCGGGCTGCTCACCGTGGCCGCCGTGACGGGGATCGCCTGGGCGATCCCCGACCTGCGCCGCTACACCGCTCCCGCTCTCGCCACGGAACCGGCGGTCACCCCGATGCCACCGGCCGCACCGGGAGACCGGATCAGCCCGGCACCTGCCAGCCGCGCTCGCGCAGGCCGTCGGTGAGCACTCCCGCCGCCTCCGGCTGGACGTACAGCTCGGCCGCGCCGAGCTCCAGCCCGGTGGCGTGTTCCAGGCGGATGTCCTCGATGTTGACGCCCGTCTCTCCCGCGGCCTGGACCAGGCGGGCCAGCTCGCCGGGACGGTCGCCGATGAGCACCTGGACCACCGCGTACGTCCGCGCCGGGCCGCCGTGCTTGCCGGGAATCCTGCCGGTCCCCCGCACGCCGCGCGACAGGAGATCGGTGACCTGCTCCATCGCCGCGCCGTCGCCCGCCAGCGCGCGCAGCGACCGGGCGGCGGCGCTCAGGTCGGCCACGAGCGCCTCCAGCACCTCGGCGACGGGCAGCGCGTTGCCCTCGAGGATGCCGGTCCACAGCGCGGGGTCGCTGGCAGCGATGCGGGTCACGTCGCGCACGCCCTGCCCCGACAGCCCGAGCGCCGTCTCCGACGCCTCCGCCAGCCGGGCCGCCACCGCGGCGGCCGTCACGTGCGGGGCGTGGGAGACCACCGCGACGGCACGGTCGTGCTCGTCCGCGTCCACCCGGACGGCGTTGCCGCCGCACAGCGAGATCAGCCGCTCCACCGCGGCCACCGCCCGCGGGGACGCCTCGTCCGTGGGGCAATACGCCCACGGACGGCCGAGGAACAGGTCCGCGCGGGCCGCCGCCGGGCCCGACCGCTCCCGGCCCGCGAGCGGGTGCCCCGCGATGTACGCCGACAGGTCGCAGCCGAGCTGGGCGGCCTGGGCCAGCGGGAGCGCCTTCACGCTCGCCACGTCGGTGTAGAAGCGGGCGCTGTCGCGCTTTTGCAGGTCGAGCAGTTGCTGGGCGACGAACTGGGGCGGCACGGCGATGACCGCGAGATCCACCCGCTGCTCGCCGGTCCAGTCCTCCCCCGCGCCCAGCTCACGCGCCAGCCGTACGGCTCCCGCGTCCCGGTCGGCCAGGAAGACCCGCACGTCCCGCTGCCGCAGCGCCAGTGCGATCGACGTGCCGATGAGGCCCGTCCCGACAACGACCACACTGCCGATCTCGGCGTCCTCGATGGGAGTCATCGTGCTCTTCCTGCCGTCGCCGTCCCCGGGTGCGCTGTCCCGCGACGGATGTCTCGTGGGGTGGATGGTGATGGTTCGCCGGCCGTGCCGCCCCGGCGTGGTCCTTCCGGGCGTCGCCTACTGGGCGATGTCCACGCGCAGCGCCACGGCACCGCGCAGGTACACGTGCTGGATCTCCTGCCGGGGACGGTCGGTCTGCACGTGGGCCATCAGCCGCACCACGCGCGGAAGCGCGCCCGGCACGTCGATCTCGGTCGCGCACAGCAGGGGCACGTCGTGGAACCCGAGCTTGCGCGCGGCCAGCGCGGGGAACTCTGCGGTGAGGTCGGGCGTGCACGTGAAGATCACGCTGATGACGTCGTCGGTCGTGAGGTTGTTGCGCCCCATCACCTCGGTCACCAGCTCGGTCGTCCCGGCGAGTATCGCGTCACGATCGTTGCCGTCGACCTGGACGGCTCCGCGAATCGCCCGCACCATGTCGTTCCCCTCTCGCTGGGCCGGGCCTGGTCTCCTCGCGGAGACGAGCCCGGCCCATCTACGTGGCTTTCAGCAATATGCCCGGCTTGCGGCTTTCGTTCGCCGCGCGGAAAGGCTACAGGCCGACCGCCGCGTACAGCTCACCGATCTCCTGCACGGTGAGCGCCCGTACGGTTCCCGGCTTGAGCCGGCCGAGCTTGACCGGGCCGAACTCGATGCGGGCCAGGTCGATCACCCGGTGCCCGACCGTCTCCAGCAGGCGCCGGACGATGTGCTTGCGGCCCTCGTGCAGGACGACCTCGACCAGCGCCTGCTGGCCGTGCTCCTGCACCACCCGGAACTCGTCCACCTTGGCCAGTCCGTCGTCCAGCTCCACGCCCTTGCGCAGCACCTTGTGCAGGTCGCGCGGGACGGGACCGGGCACCTTGGCCCAGTACTTCTTCTGCACGCCGTAGCTCGGGTGGGTCAGCCGGTGGGCGAGCTCGCCGTCGTTGGTCAGCAGGAGCAGGCCCTCGGTCTCGGTGTCGAGACGCCCCACGTGGAACAGCCGGGGCGCGAGGTCCTGCACGTAGTCGTTCAGGCACGGCCGGCCCTCGGGGTCGTCCATCGTGCTCACCACGCCGATCGGCTTGTTGAGCGCGTAGTAGACGGTGTCCGAAGACGTCGGGATCCGCTTGCCGTCGACCCGGATGACCTGCTTGGCGGGATCGACGCGGGCGCCGAAGCGGCGCACCGTCTGCCCGTCCACCGTCACCCGGCCGTCGCCGATCATCTCCTCGCACGCCCGCCGGCTGGCCACCCCGGCCTGGGCGAGCACCTTCTGCAGCCGCTCACCGCCCGGCACCTCGGTCGTGTCGCGCTCGTCGGTGTAGTCCTCGTCGTAGAAGTCCGGGTCGCGCAGCGGCTGCCTGGACGTCTTGAACGGGTTGCCCGCCGGGCGCGCGCCGGGACCCCTGGAACCTCCCGCGGGCCGCGCCGCGCCGCGCGAGCCCGCGCTCGCTCCGGCGCCGCCGAACCGGCCGCGACCGCCGCCCTGGCGGCCGATCGTCTGCACGTCGTCACGGCTCGCACGGCCCCTGCCACCGCCGCGCGGCGCGCGGAAGTCGCCGCGCTCGCTCCGCTCCTCACGGTCGCCGCGCCGGCTCCGGCCGTCGCGGTCGCCGCGCTCCTCGTCACGGAAGGCCGCCCGCCTCGTCTCCTGGGCCGTCTCGTAACCGCCGTCGCGGTCACGCTGCCGGTCCCGGCCGCCCTCGGGCCTGCCGTACCTGCCGCGCGAGCCGGTCCCCTCGGTACGGAACGAGGGACGGCCGGCGGAGGAGGCGTCCCGGGCACCGCGATCCCGGCCGGAACCGCGATCACGGTCGAAGTCACGCTCGTAGCCGCGGCCGCCGCGGTCGGAGCCACGGTCGGAACCGCGGTCGAAGCCACGGCCGCCGTCGCGGTCGCCGGTACGGCCGCCCTCGGGCCTGCCGTACCTGCCGCGAGAACCGCCCCGCTCCGCGCGGAAGGAGGTCCGGTCGTCGTCGCGATACCGCTCGCCGCCGGAACGCGCGTCACGGCGGCCGGTGTCGCCGTAACGACCCGTGTCACCGTAACGACCGGTGTCGCCGTAACGGCCGCGGGAGCGGTCGTCGCGGGCGTCGCCGGTACGGCGCTCGCCGTACCGGTCGCCGCGCGGGGCCTCCTCGTCGCGGGGCCGCCTGGAGTCCGGCCTGTCGGACCGGAAGTCGGACCGTGAGCCGGACCTGGAGTCGAAACCGTACCCGGACCGGGAACCAGGGACGCGGGAACCGCCGCGCCGGTCGCCCTGGGGGCGGAAGCCGCCGGATCCGCCGCGGGATCCACGCGGGCTCGCGCCCTGCTGACCGGTGCTCCGGCTCCGACCGCGTCCCTCACCGGACGGGGTGCCACGCCTGTTGTTCACTACTTCTGCTCCTCAAGAATTTCCACGTCGTCCGGGAGGAACGGGGCGAGCTCGGGAAGCTCGTCGAGGCTCCGCAGCCCCAGTCTCTCCAGGAAGTAACTCGTCGTCCGGTAGAGCACTGCCTGGCTCTCCGGGTCGGTTCCGGCCTCTTCCACGAGGCCGCGTGCGACCAGCGTCCGCATGACGCCGTCGCTGCTCACGCCGCGCACCGCCGCCACCCGGGCCCGGCTGACCGGCTGCCGGTAGGCGACCACGGCGAGGGTCTCCAGCGCGGCCTGCGTCAGCCGCGCCTGCTGGCCGTCCCTGACGAACCTCTCCACCAGCGCGGCACACTCCGCCCTGGTGTAGAAGCGCCAGCCTCCGGCCACCTCTCGCAGGTCGAAACCCCGTCCGGAGGCCGTGTATTCCTCCGACAGCGCGCGGAGCGCGGCGGCGACCTCCGCCGTCGGGCGTTCGAGCACCTGCGCGAGGGTCACCTCGGCGACCGGCTCGTCCACCACCATCAGGATCGCTTCGAGGGCCGCGGTGAGCGTGGGGCCCTCCACCGGCTCCGCCTCGGACTCCCGGGCCACGGAGGCCGGATCCGGTGATCCGGGGCCTGATGACGCGAGCGCGCCGCCGTCCCGCCCGGTCACATCGCCGGCGGAGCCGGCGAGGTCGTCGCCTGAACCGGGGGTGTCGCTCGCTTCCATCGCTCCTCGCTCGTCCTGCGGGTCACGTCTCCGCCGCCCGGTTCGTTCGCGTCCTCGGTTCGGCGCGGCCTCGACGCGGCCGGGTGGCCCGCCTCACTCGTCCCCTGCGGCCGTCGCCTCGGCGGGCCGCTCCTCGCGCCGGCCCTCGTCGTAGTCGTCGCCCACCGTGACGTCGCCGTCGGCGGTTCCCGTCCAGGTGACGTACAGGTCGCCGAGGGGTTCGACCTGTTCGAAGGAGACCGCGGCCTCCCGGAACAGCTCAAGGACGGCCAGGAAGCGGGCGACGACCTCGAACGTCCCCGCGCAGTCGGCGGTCAGCGCCCGGAAGGTCGCCGTGTGCAGCCGCCTCAGCCGCTCGACAAGAATAGCGGCTTGCTCCCTGACGCTGGCCAGCGGTTGGTAGATGTGCGAGACCGACACCGACGGCGGGGCCTTGGGGGTGAAGGCCCGTGCCGCGATCTTGGCGAGCTGCTCGGGCCCGATGCCGAGCACGAGTTCCGGCAGCAGGTCGGCGAACCGCTTCTCCATCGGCACGGCGCGAGGGAAGCGCAGCGCCTCCTCGGCCATCCGGCCGGAGAAGATCTTCGCGACCTCCTTGTACGCCCGATACTGCAGCAGCCGCGCGAACAGCAGGTCGCGGGCCTCCAGCAGGGCGAGGTCCTCCTCGTCCTCCACCTCTCCGGTGGGCAGCAGCCGGGCCGCCTTGAGATCGAGCAGGGTCGCCGCGACGAGCAGGAAGTGGCTCGTCTGGTCGAGGTCCCACTCCGGGCCCCGCGACCGGATGTACGCGATGAACTCGTCGGTGACCTTGTGCAGGGACACCTCGGTGATGTCCAGCTTGTGCTTGGAGATCAGCCCGAGCAGCAGGTCGAACGGCCCTTCGAAGACGTCCAGGTGCACCTGGAAGCCGCTCGGGGCGCTCTCCTCGGTCCCCTGGTCGGTCTCCTGGCCGGTCGTCACACCTGCCATTGTCCCCTACCGGCCTGATCGCGCGGCACCTACGACGACATCGCTGTCAGACGCGGGCGGGCCACCTGGCCAGCAGCTCACGGGCCAGCTCACGGTAGGCGGTGGCGCCCATCGAGCCGGGGTCGAACTGCGTGATCGGCTCCCCCGCCAGGGTGGCGTCGGGGAAGCGGACCGTCCGGTTGATGACCGTGTGGAACACCTTGTCGCCGAAGCCCTGCATGATCGTCTGCAGCACCTCGCGGGCGTGCAGCGTACGGGGGTCGTACATCGTGGCGAGCAGGCCGTCGATCTCCAGGCTCTTGTTGAGCCGCTCCTGGACCTTGCCGATCGACTCCATGAGCAGCGCGACGCCGCGCAGCGCGAAGAACTCGCACTCCAGCGGGATCATCACGCTGTGCGCGCAGGTCAGCGCGTTGACCGTCAGCAGGCCGAGGGACGGCTGGCAGTCGATCAGGCAGATGTCGTAGTGCGGCAGGAGCGGCTCCAGCGCCCGCTGGAGGGCGTACTCCCTGGCCACCTCGTTGACGAGCCGGATCTCCGCGCCGGACAGGAAGATGTTACTCGGCAGGAGCTGCATGCCCTCGACGGTGGTGTCGAGCAGCACGTCCTCGACCGTGACGTCGGGCTCCTCCATGATCAGGTCGTAGACCGTCGCCTCGAGCGGCCGGGGGTCGATGCCGAGACCGACCGACAGCGCACCCTGCGGGTCGAAGTCGACGAGCAGAACCCGCTGACCGACCTCGGCGAGCGCGGCGCCCAGGTTGATCGTGGTCGTCGTCTTGCCGACGCCGCCCTTCTGGTTCACCATCGCGACGATGCGCGCGGGCCCGTGCGACTCCGGCGGGGTCGGCTCGGGGAACACCGGACGTGGACGGCCGGTAGGCCCGATCGCGCCGGGAGCCCCCACCCACGTCCCCTCTGTGGTCGCAGTCACCTGTTGGTCCTCCCTGACGGCCTTCGAACCTGATCGAATCTAAAGGGTAGGCACGTGGTCGGCAAGGCGGCGCGCCAAAGGCCCGCGAGATGCGCCTTCTAATGCAACGCACGGGGATGCGCCGCCGCGTACACCTCCCGGAGCTTGTCGACCGTCACCAGGGTGTACACCTGCGTGGTGGTCACCGAGGCGTGGCCGAGCAACTCCTGGACAACCCTAACGTCGGCGCCCCCGTCCAGGAGGTGGGTTGCGAACGAATGGCGCAACATGTGCGGCGATACACCGGAAAGTCCGGCTCGTTCCGCCGCCGCCTGCAGCACCTCCCAGGCGCCCTGCCGCGTGAGCCGCCCGCCCCGCGCGTTGAGGAACAGCGCCGGCGTCCCACGGCCGTGCGCCGCCAGCCGGGGCCTCGCCCTGACCAGGTACGCGTCGAGCGCCTGGCGGGCGAAGCGGCCGAGGGGCACGATCCTGGTCCGCCCGCCCTTGCCCCTCAGCCGCACCTGGTCCTGGTCGGGCTCCTCGTCGTGGACCGGACCCGTGGGCACGTCGTCCACCGCCAGCCCGACGGCCTCGGAGATCCGGGCGCCCGTGCCGTACAGGACCTCCAGCAGCGCGCGGTTGCGCAGGGCGAGCGGCGAGTCCTCCGGGCCGCAGGCGGCGATGAGCCGCTCGACCTCCGCGACGGTGATCGCCTTGGGGAGCCGCCGGAGCTGGCGCGGCGGGCGCACCTCGTGCGCGGGGTCGTGGCCGGCCACGCCCTCGCGCAGGGCGAATCGGTGCAGCCCGCGTACGGCCGACACGGCACGGGCGGCCGAGCTGGCGACCAGCGCCGGGTGGTCCTCGTCGCCCTCCCGCAGCGCGGCGAGGAAGGCGACCACGTCCGACTCGGCGACCTGCGCGAACGTCTCGAGCCCGCGCGCCCGGAGATGCTCGACGTATCGGCGCAGGTCACGCCGGTACGAGGCGAGCGTGTTGGCAGACAGCCCCCGCTCCACCGCCAGGTGGGCGAGGTAGCTGGACAGCACCGCCTCGGGCTCGCTCAGGACGTCTCCCTACGGACTCATGCCTCCGGCGCGTCGGCGGGACGAAGGCCCTTGAATCCGTCGGCGGAAGCAGCGTATGCGGCGAGGATACCGGCGACGGCAGGAGAATTGTGGATCATTCCGCTCAGCACCTTGTCGACCGCCGCACCCAGGGGAATCCAGACCGCCGGCATGTCGGTCTCCTCGTGATGGCGCACGTACGTGTTCTCCTCGTCGGGGATCGGCTCCACGTCGCGCGCCAGGAAGACCCGGATCCGCTCGTCCGACATGCCCGGGGAGGTGCGCAGGTCGACCAGCGTGTGCCACGTGCGCGCCCGGTAGGCGGCCTCCTCGGCGAGCTCGCGCGCCGCGCACTCCACCAGCGGCTCGCCGGGCACGTCGCGGATGCCGGCCGGCAGCTCCCACAGCAGGCGCCGCGCCGGATGCCGGTACTGGCGGATCAGCAGCACGCGGTCCTCGTCGTCGAGGGCGAGCACCGCGACCGAGCCGGGGTGGACGACGTAGTCGCGGTCGGCGGTCACCCCGCCGGGCATCTCCACGGTGTCGGTGCGCACCGTGATGATCCGCCCGGCGAAGCGCTCGGCCGAGGCGACGACCTTCCAGGACTCCTCGGCGTCCTCCACCTTCACCGTGTTCTCGGCCGTCACTTGGCCCGCCCCGCCTTCGCCACGTTCTCCCGCCGGCCGGCGTACTCGAGCGCGGCCTGCACCAGCCCCTTGAACAGCGGGTGCGACCGGGTCGGGCGGGAGCGGAACTCGGGGTGGGCCTGCGTGCCGATGAAGAACGGGTGCTGGTCGGTGGCCAGCTCGGCGTACTCGACGAGGCGGCCGTCGGGCGACAGGCCGGAGAACACCATGCCGACCTTCTCCAGCCGCTCCCGGTAGGAGTTGTTCACCTCGTAGCGGTGCCGGTGGCGCTCCTCCACCTTGGCCTTGCCGTACAGGCGGCGGGCCAGCGAGCCCTCCACGAGCCTGGCCGGATAGAGGCCGAGCCGCATGGTGCCGCCCATGTCGCGCTCACCGGCGACGACGTCCTTCTGGTCGGCCATGGTGGAGATGACCGGGTTGATGGTCTCGGGGTCGAACTCGGTGCTGTCGGCGTCCTCGATCCCGGCCAGGTTGCGGGCCGCGTCGATGACCATGCACTGCATGCCGAGGCAGATGCCGAGCAGGGGAACGCGCTGCTCGCGCGCGTGCCGTACGGCGCCGACCTTGCCCTCGATGCCGCGCACGCCGAAGCCGCCGGGGATCAGCACGCCGTCGACGCCGTCCAGCTCACGGGCCGCGCCCTCGGGGGTCTCGCAGTCGTCGCTCTTGACCCAGCGGATGTTGACCCGCGCGTCGTTGGCGAAGCCGCCGGCGCGCAGCGCCTCGGTGACCGACAGGTACGCGTCGGGCAGGTCGATGTACTTGCCGACCAGCGCGATCGTGACCTCCTTGGCCGGGCGGTGGACCCGGCGCAGGAGCTGGTCCCACTCGGTCCAGTCCACGTCGCGGAACGGCAGGCCGAGCCGGCGCACCACGTACGCGTCGAGTCCCTCGGCGTGCAGGACCTTCGGGATGTCGTAGATCGAGGCCGCGTCGACGGCGGAGACCACGGCGTCCTCGTCCACGTCGCACATCAGGCTGATCTTGCGCTTGAGCGAGGTGGTGATCGGCCGGTCAGAACGGCAGACGATCGCGTCGGGCTGGATGCCGATGCTGCGCAGCGCGGCGACCGAGTGCTGCGTGGGCTTGGTCTTCAGCTCCCCGCTCGGGCCGATGTACGGCAGCAGGGAGACGTGCAGGAAGAAGACGTTGTCGCGGCCGACCTCGTGGCGGACCTGCCGGACGGCCTCCAGGAACGGCAGCGACTCGATGTCGCCGACGGTGCCGCCGACCTCGGTGATGACCACGTCGACGTCCGGGCCCGCCATGCCGCGGATGCGGTCCTTGATCTCGTTGGTGATGTGCGGGATGACCTGGACGGTGTCGCCCAGGTACTCGCCGCGCCGCTCCTTGGCGATCACGTTCGAGTAGACCTGGCCGGTGGTGACGTTGGCGGAGCCGTGCAGCTCGGTGTCGAGGAAGCGCTCGTAGTGGCCGATGTCGAGGTCCGTCTCGGCCCCGTCGTCGGTGACGAACACCTCGCCGTGCTGGAAGGGGTTCATCGTGCCGGGGTCGACATTCAGGTAGGGGTCGAGCTTCTGCATGGTGACGCGGAGGCCGCGAAGCTTGAGGAGGCGACCGAGGCTGGAGGCCGTGAGTCCCTTGCCGAGACTGGAGGCGACGCCGCCGGTGACGAACAGATGCTTGGTTTGTGCGGCGCTGCGCAAGAAGAACTCCCGTGGTCGATGTCGATCCGGCCGTCCGGTTTGGACGCCGCGATGCCCACGGGCTCTCAGAATATCAAACGCTGGGCAACAATGGGCTTGCCACGTGCACTAACCCGCCATAGCGGACAAGCCGACCTAACGGTAACTTGTCGCGTTATGTCGTTCGTGAAGCGCGCCGTCGGCCGTCTGGTCCACCGGGGCTGGGCCTACGTGCGGGAGGCGGCGGCGGTGAGCCCGGCCGCACCGGCGGGCTACCGGTTCCGCGCCCTCGGCGAGGGGGCGTGCATCTCCTTCCCCCAAGGCGCGATCTTCGGCGAGCAGTGGATCGAGATCGGCCCGCACACGCTGGTCGGCGAGCGGGTGTCGATTTCCGCAGGCATGGGCCCCGGCGTCGACCTCGGGCCCGACTCGATCGTGCGCATCGGCCGGGGCTGCTCGATCGGCAGGGGCAGCCACATCGTCGGCCACCAGTCCATCGACATCGGGGACGACGTCTTCACCGGGCCCTACGTCTACATCACCGACCAGAACCACGTGTACGACGACCCCGAGACGCCCATCGGGCGGCAGTGGCCGCGCAACAAGCCGGTCTCCATCGGCTCGGGATCCTGGATCGGGACGGGCGCGATCATCCTGCCGGGGACGCGCATCGGCCGCCAGTCGGTTGTCGCCGGCGGCGCCGTGGTGCGCGGGGAGTTCCCGGACCACTCGGTCATCGCCGGCGTCCCCGCCAAGATCGTCCGGCGCCACTCCCCCGACCTCGGCTGGCACAGCCCCTCGGCCGCCCGCCGCACCTCTCCCCTGCCCACCGACCCCCGCACCCGGACCGAGCACGAGTCCCGTACGGCCTGACCGAACGCCGGCAACCTCTCCAGCCTCCCGTGACTACGATGGGTGACTCGATTGTCGTGTCGAGTAATCGCCCGAGGAGAGGAGGACACGGATGACCGCGGCTTTCCCTGACTGGTTCTATCCCGGTCCGCCGGGCGGATGGACCGCCGACATGCTCGACCATCTTCCCCCTGACGCCCCCGCGCACGTCGAGTTGATCGATGGCTCCCTCATCATGAGGTCTCCCCAGACGAACTTTCATATGTTGATGGTCAACCTGCTGGTCGACCGCGACCGCGGCATTCGGCCGCCAAGTCATCTCGCGGTCGCCAGGGAGATGTCCATAACTCTCGGCCTGCGGCAGCGGCCGGAACCCGACGTCCTCGTCGTCAAGAAGGAAGCGCTTTCCGATCTACGGAGAACCTCCTACCGTCCCGAGGAGGTCCACCTCGTCGTCGAAGTGGTGTCTCCCGACTCGGAGGAGCGGGACCGCACGACCAAGCCGATCAAATACTCCGACGCCGGGATCAGATATCTCTGGCGCGTCGAGCTGGAGGACCAGGAGCCGGTCGCGTACACGTTCGAGCTGGAGCCGAGCGTGAAGGCGTACGCGCCGACCGGGATCCACCGCAAGCGCCTCACGACCTACGTCGGCTTCGACGTGGACATCGACCTGGACCTGAGCCCGTTCATCGGCTGATCCACCCTGTCCGGTCAGCCGGGCGGGGCTGCGACCCGGGCGCGGCGGGCCGCCCGGTAGCGCCGCACCCTGCGGATGAGCCGCCAGGCCACGAACGCCAGCACGGCCAGCGCCGCCACCACCAGGACGGGCAGGAAGATCGCGATCAGGCTCATGCCGAGCGAGCCCACGTCCTCGACCGTGCTGACGACCGGCGCGCCCACGCCCGCCGTGGTGGCGTTCACCACCGGCCGCGCCGTGGCCTTGATCACGTGTACGGCGAGGGCGACGGCGATTCCGAGCAGCCAGCCGACCGCCGGGTGCTCGGCCATCCACGCCGAGTTGTCGATCTTCGCCGCGGCCGCCGTGGCGCTGAAGACCACGCCGCCCGACGCGGGCCGCACCACCGTCTGGATCATGTCGTTGACGTGGTCGACCACGGGCACCTTGTCGAGGACGAACTCGGCGACCAGCAGCACGGCGACGATCGCGAGGACCCAGGTGTCGGACAGCCAGGCGTACTCGGTCGGCAGCCGCACGGCGTCGGTGAGCCGCGCGAGCACGCCGACGAGCAGCAACGGGATGTACGCGTTGAGCCCGGCCGCGGTCGACAGTCCGAGTCCGGTGAGCGCCGCGAACATGAGCAACCTCCTCCGGCCGACGGGACGATCCCGCCTTTCCGTCAACGGACGGCCCCGGCGCCGTGTCCCTGGTTACTACCGCGAATCGGGCTCGCGACACCTCACGGCATGAGCCGGGCGCGGCAACCGGGCCGACGGCTCGGTTGGCCGCTCTGCCGGCCGTCCGATCGGTGCCCGGATGCGCCGTCAGCCTGTCGCGGCGGTGAGTCCGTCGATCGCCGCGGGGAGGTCCTCGGCGCGGGCGCCGCGCTTCACCAGCGCGCCAAGGCGCTGCGCCTGCTCTCTGGTGGGGAGGAAGCCGGTCAGCAACGCGGGCAGAAGCAGTCGTCTGGCGAGCACCTCGGGGGCGGAGATGCCCTCGGGCCGCCGGACCACCGAGACGTTCACCCGGATGGCGTGCTCGTTGCCCGGCGGCACCCCGGGCCGGTCGGTCTCCCTGGCGGCGTAACGCATGCCGTGTGCCACGTCGCAGCGCGGGCACCCCGCCCGACGGCCCAGCGGGCCGCCGCAGGACGGGCACCGCCGCAGCGGCTCGCCCACCGCAGGTCGCATGATCACCTCCTGCGGACGCCCCCGCGCGTCGCTCATCGGCCGGTATTGGCGGGCGGCCGGCGCGCGAACCAGGTGTTCCTCCTGGGCTTGACGGCGGTTTCCCGGGGCGCGGCGGTCCGCTCCGCCACGGCTCCCGCCGTTCCCGCCAGCGGCAGCGTCAGAACGAAACGGGCGCCTACCGGCGAGTCCTCGATCCGCAGGGTGCCCTTGTGGGCGCGGGCGATGTCGCGAGAGATGGCGAGGCCGAGTCCGCTGCCGCCGGAATCCCGGCGACGCGCCTCGTCCAGGCGAACAAAACGCTCGAAGACCCGCTCGCGGTCCGCAGGGGCGATGCCCGCCCCGTCGTCGGTAACCGCCACGAGAGCCTGGCCGCCCACGGAGTCGACCGTTACCGTGACGGCGCTGACCGCATGCCGCCGCGCGTTGCTCAAGAGATTGCCGACCACTCGGGCCAGTTGGATCCGGGAGCCGCGGACTCGCACGTCGCCGGCCGCCCGAACGCGCACCGGCACCCCGGGGCCGAGGGCCGACACCTCCTCCGTCACCAGCGCACCGAGCTCTATCGACTCCGGCGCCGCCGCGTCGGCGCCGCGCAGCCTGGTCAGCAGCAACAGGTCGTCGACGATCGCCTCGAGCCGGCCGGTGGCCCGCAAGGCTCCCTGGATGGTGTCGCGCGGGTCGACATCGTCGGGATAGAGGAGAGCCTCCTCCAGTCGTGCCCGCAGGCCGGCGATCGGCGTCCTGAGCTCGTGGGAGGTGGTGGAGGCGAACTGACGCTCCCGCTCGACCGGGCGAAGGGTCCGGCCCACGGCCCACCACGTCATCCAGGCCACCGAAACCAAGATCAGAGCACCGCCCGCGGCGATGACGTACTCCAGATTGTGCGTGGCCAGGAGGGACGGCTGCGCCGTGCCGGCGTAGACGACCGGCGAGTCCGCCGCGGGAGAGACCCGATTGGCCATGAGCATGACACACCGGTCCTGCGCGGAGCACTCCGTGCGCTCTTGAAGGCGATCGTCGGCTGGAGGCCGCAGCGTGCTGAGCGGCCCCATGCCCGCGGCCTGCAGGCTGGAGTCGACGACCCTCCCGCGGGCATCCACGAGCTGGACGAGGGTGATGTCGGTGAATGTGGGGATCGGACGGGGCACGGCGCCGTTGCGCGCCGCCGCGCTCCACCGTGCGGCGACCTGCTCGGCCGAGAAGAAGACGTCGTTCTGGATTCTGTAGCGGATCGCCAGGTCGAGGCCGACGCCTCCCACGACCAGAGCAAACAGCAAGAGCCCTGCCGCGGCGATCGTGGAGCGCGCCTTTATGGAGTGCGGGTTCACATCCGGTTTCCCCTCCCTCGTAGCGGCGGACGGTTTCTGCTTCGGGACGATCAGTTCTGCGCGTACCAGCGCCGGATCGCCTCACCCGCCTGGGGCGCACGACGGTCCGCCGCGGCCCGCACGTCGGCCAGAGTCTGCGCGGCCAGCGCCCGCCGCCACGCCAACTCGGCCTTGCGCATCGCGGTCGAGACCGCGCACGGGGCGCGGAACTGCCACTCCGGCCTCGCCGCCCCGGCCCCGCGCCGTCGGATCTCCGTGCACTGGAACGCCTCGGCAGGTCCTTCGATCGCCGTCACGACGTCCATGACCGTGATCTCCTCCAGGGGCCGGGCCAGCCGGAACCCGCCCCTCACCCCCGGAGTGGATGTCATGATCCCCGCCTTGGCCAGCGCCTGAAGCTGCTTGTTGAGGTATGCGGGCGGCAACTCGAACCCGGCGGCGAGCTTCGCCGTCGAAACCGGCACCTCGTTGCCGAGCCATGCCAGCGTCAGGCAACAGTGCATCGCCCACTCGACGCCCTCGCTCATCCGCATAACCTGGATACTACACATCCAGGATTGGCGCCGGGAACCGTTGTGCCTGGTCAGAAGTGGTGCCGCCGCAGTGCGATCAGCCGTGTGGGAGGGAACCGGGTGAGGGCGTAGCGGCCGACGAGCGCGGCCGGAAGTCCCGGCTCCACGGGCGCGGAGCCCTCGTGAGCGGCGTGAGGACGAGCGCGAGGGCCGGCTCCGGCCGGCTCTCGGGCCGGAGCGCGGGTCAGCCGCCTTGACGGGTGGCGGGCTTGAGCACCAGCACGGCGGTGTCACCCGCGACCTGTGCGAGCCGCAGGTCGACGTCGCCGATGCGGCCCGGCCTGCTCGTGCTGATCGTCACCGCTCCCCTGACCCGGCAGCGGTCGTTGTAACAGCTCCGGCTGATGCTGATGTTCACACCGTCGACGACCGTCGAGGTGCCGGTGAAGGCGAGCCTGACGGCGTCTCCCCGCAGGCCCACCACGGTGATCTCGTCCACGCCCAGCCTCGGGTCGATCGGGATGGCGTCCCCCTCACGCACCCGCGCCTCGCAGTCGCCGTCCCGGCACCCGGCGAGGTCGGTCGGCGTCGCCGACGGGCTGGGCACCGGCGCCGGCGTGGGCGTCGCGGACGGACTGGGCGAGACCGGGGCGAGAGTGACCGACCGGCTCACCGGCACCGCGGCGAACGACCGCGCCGGAGCCTCGCCGCAGCCGGCGAGGAGCGCGGTCACCGACCCGGCGGCGAGCACGAGGCGAGCGTAAGGGCTGGACGCGATGGTCGTCGTACGCATTGTTTCCCCGATTGCCAGAGACGGATTCGCCCGGCGGGAGCCGCTCGAATAAGCGGCTCCCCTGACGCGTGAACGTGAATCCACGCGCCGACGAATGCCTTCCCCACATCAGGCCAGGTCAACCGCGCTCGAATCCCGAACCCCGCTCATTTCCGCACAGCCGCCGGCGTTTCCGGAGGGGTAATACCGCGAAAATCACACCGATTTCCGCATTTCACCCACCAGCGGTTCTCGCGCACAATTCACCGGAAGCCGCCGAATTCGAAATCCTGCGGCGCGGTTCTGCCGCAGGCGGGCGCCGGCCCATGGCGATGCCGCCCGTGCGGCTCGCCCCGGGCCGTCAGCATCGTCCCCGGCCGTTACGGCGTAGCACAAGGTCACCGGTCACCGCGCCGTCGCCGCACGGTCGTCGCACCGTCACTTCACGCCGGCCTCGCGCATGTCGCGGACCTCCCGCTTGAGCTCCTTGATCTCGTCGCGCAACCGGGCCGCCACCTCGAACTGCAGGTCGGCGGCGGCGTTGTGCATCTGCTCGGTCAGCGACTCGATCAGCGACTCCAGCTGGGCACGCGGCATCTCCCCCGCGATCGCCTTGGCGTGCTGGCCCGCGCCGCGGGACGCGAGGCCCGGCACCGGCGCCTTGCCGCGCGACTGCTGCCGCCCGGCGCCGCCGAGAAGCTGCGCGGTGTCGGCGTCCTCGCGGACGAGGCTGTCCAGGATGTCGGCGATCTTCTTGCGCAGCGGCTGCGGGTCGATGCCGTGCGCCTCGTTGTAGGCGATCTGCTTGGCCCGGCGCCGGTTGGTCTCCTCGATCGCCCGCTCCATGCTGGGCGTGATCTTGTCGGCGTACATGTGAACCTGGCCGGACACGTTGCGGGCCGCGCGGCCGATCGTCTGGATGAGCGAGGTCTCCGAGCGCAGGAAGCCCTCCTTGTCGGCGTCGAGGATCGACACCAGCGACACCTCGGGCAGGTCGAGGCCCTCACGCAGCAGGTTGATGCCGACGAGCACGTCGAACTCGCCCATGCGCAGCTCGCGCAGCAGCTCGATGCGGCGCAGCGTGTCGACCTCGCTGTGCAGGTAGCGGACCCGGATGCCGTTGTCGAGCAGGTAGTCGGTGAGGTCCTCGGCCATCTTCTTGGTCAGCGTGGTGACCAGGACCCGCTCGTCCCGCTCCGCCCGGACCCTGATCTCCTCCATGAGGTCGTCGATCTGGCCCTTGGTGGGCTTGATGATCACCTCGGGGTCCACCAGACCGGTGGGGCGGATGACCTGCTCCACCACCTCGCCCTTGCTGCGGCCCAGCTCGTACGGCCCCGGCGTGGCGGACAGGTAGACGGTCTGCCCGATGCGCTCCAGGAACTCCTCCCACTTGAGCGGGCGGTTGTCCATCGCCGACGGCAGGCGGAACCCGTGGTCGACCAGCGTCCGCTTGCGCGAGGCGTCGCCCTCGTACATCGCGCCGATCTGGGGGACGGTCTGGTGCGACTCGTCCAGCACGAGCAGGAAGTCGTCGGGGAAGAAGTCGAGCAGCGTGTGCGGCGGGCTGCCCGCCTCGCGGCCGTCGATGTGCCGCGAGTAGTTCTCGATCCCGGCGCAGGTGCCGACCTGGCGCATCATCTCGATGTCATAGGTGGTGCGCATGCGCAGCCGCTGGGCCTCCAGCAGCTTGCCCTGCCGCTCCAGGTCGGCGAGCCGCTCGGCGAGCTCCGCCTCGATGCCGGCGATGGCCCGCTCCATCCGCTCGGGACCGGCCACGTAGTGGGAGGCGGGGAAGATGTGCAGCTCGTCGTCCTCGCCGACGACCTCGCCGGTCAGCGGGTGCAGCGTCGCCAGCTTCTCGATCTCGTCGCCGAACATCTCGATGCGGACGGCCAGCTCCTGGTAGACCGGGATGACCTCGACCGTGTCGCCGCGCACCCGGAACGTGCCCCGGGTGAAGGACAGGTCGTTGCGGGTGTACTGCATGTCGACCAGCCGCCGCAGCAACTGGTCGCGCTCGATCTGCTGGCCGACCTTGAGCCCGACCATCCGGTCGACGTACTCCTGCGGGGTGCCCAGGCCGTAGATGCAGGAGACGGAGGCGACCACCACCACGTCGCGGCGCGACACCAGCGACCAGGTCGCCGAGTGGCGCAGCCGCTCGACCTCCTCGTTGATCGAGGAGTCCTTCTCGATGTAGGTGTCGCTCTGCGGGACGTACGCCTCGGGCTGGTAGTAGTCGTAGTACGACACGAAGTATTCGACCGCGTTGTTCGGCAGCATCTCGCGCAGTTCGTTGGCGAACTGGGCGGCGAGCGTCTTGTTCGGCTGCATCACCAGCGTCGGGCGTTGCACCCGCTCGATGAGCCACGCCACCGTCGCGGTCTTGCCGGTGCCGGTCGCGCCGAGCAGGACCGTGTCCTTCTCCCCGGCCCTGACCCGGCGCTCCAGCTCCGCGATCGCCGTGGGCTGGTCGCCGGACGGCGTCATGTCGGTGACGACCTGGAAGGGCGCGACCTTCCGCTTCAGGTCCGTCATGGATGTCATCGGCCGCTCAGCTCCTCACTCGCCCCGTCCACCGGTGCGGGCGGCCACACAGACGCGCGCCCGCTCCGGTTCACCTCCATAACCTACGCTCGGCGACCGACAATTCCGGCCCCGATGCCCGCTCCGTTCATCGCTTCCTGGCCGCCGCGCCCTGGTCGGCGAACCCTTTGCCGGACCATGACCCTGTCGTTACGATCGAGTCGGGGGCCGACACTGACGGGATGGCGGGGCTGACCTATGGCGGGGTTGCGGAGTGCCGTCGGCCGGTCGCTCGCGTGGGCGGCCAAGAACGTCGACGGGGCCATCGCCCTCGTGCTGGCCGTGGCGGTGGGCGTGCTCGGCGTGCTGCCCGACAAGGTGATCCCCGACGAGGTGAAGTCGCAACTGGTCAGCGGCACCACGCTGGTCGTCCTGGCCCTGGTCGCGACCGCGCTGCTGCGTGACCGGGTCCGGCAGGAGCCCGTCGAGGAGGCCATGCACGCCACCTCCGGCGTCCTCGCGCGGCTGCCCGAGCGCCTGGACCGCCTCGACGAACTGGAGGACCTGGTCGCGGGCACCCGCCGGGCTTTGGAGGACATGGCGGTCATCCGCATCCTGGGCAGCCAGCACGAGATCGCGCAGGCGCACGCGGACGCCCGGAGGGGCACCGACCGCTGGACGTTCAAGGGCGGCACCGGCACCTACATGCGCGCCGTCACGCTGCCCGAGTGCGTGGCCGCCGCGCGGCGCGAGAAGCGGCACCTCACGGTACGCCTGGAGATCATCGACCCGACGGACGAGGCGGTGTGCGAGAGCTACGCGCACTACCGCAGGTCGCTGTCGGACCGCCCGGATGGCACCGGTGAGCTGTGGACGACCGACCGGGCCAGGAAGGAGTCGTACGCGAGCGTCCTGGCCGCGTTCTGGTATCGCCAGCGGTACGGCCTGCTCGACATCGCGGTGGGGCTCACGCCGGTCATGACGACCTTCCGCTGGGACATGTCCGGCCGCTCCCTGATCATGACGTCCGAGGACCCCAACCGGGCCATCATCGCCTTCAGCGGCTCGTTCTTCTACGAGAGCTGCGGCACCGAGCTGCGCACGAGCTTCGAGCAGGCCCGCCGCGTGGCGATCGACCGCTACCGGTCGGTGCCGCTGAGCGACGAGCCGACCGTCGAGGAGGTCCGCAGGCTGTTCGACCGCGTCGACCTCCCCCTGCCCAAGTCGTTCACCGACCGCGACGTGGTCGAGGTCACCCGCAAGGCGCTGCGCGCCAAGGATCCGTACGCGCCATGAGGTACGGGGACGTGTCCGACGTGCTCGCCGGTGGGAGCGCCCGCGAGTGGGCCCTCGGCGTGCTCGGCGAGATCGCAGAGGGCGGCTCGCGCGGCTCGCGCGGCTCGGGCGTGCGGGGTGTGCGGCATCCGCTGGGGTTCCTCTGCCTGCCGCTGGTCCGCGAGGGAGACCTCGGGGTGTGCGTGCACGTGTGGACCGCCGGCGCCCGGCGCGCCCGCAGCACCACCTCCCAGGTCCACTGCCACAGCTGGGACCTGGTCAGCCACGTCCTGTACGGCCAGGTGCGCAACGTCCACGCCGTGGTGACCGACACCACCCGGTCCCCCACCCACCGCGTCTTCGAGGTGGTCAGCACCCCGTCGGGCGACGTCGTCCGCCCCACCCCGAGGACCGTGACGTACGCCCCGGGACGCGCCGAGCTGTTCGGCGCCGGGGACACCTACACGCTGGTCGCGGGCGCCTTCCACAGCAGCGTCATCCCCGAGGACGGCGAGGCCGCCACGGTGGCGCTCGGCCGCGGCCGGCCGGGCCTGGGCGACCTGTCGCTCGGGCCGCTCGCCACGCCCCTCCACCACGTCAGGCGGGAACGCCTCGACGTCGCCGAGACCGCACGTGCCGCCGAGCTGGCCAGGAGGAGCCTGTGGACCTCGAACACGCCAGGCGGGTAGCCGTCGAGGCCGCCCTGGCCGCCGGGGCCGTGCTGCGCGAGAGCGCGCCGGGAGCGGTCGCCGTCCACCACAAGGGCGGGTCGGGCGACGTCGTGACCGACCTCGACCTGGCCGCGGAGAAGCTGATCCTCGACCGCATTCGGGCCGAGTTCCCCTCCCACCGGATCGTGGCCGAGGAGTCGGGCGTCCACGGCGGCGACCGTACGGACGGCGGATGGACCTGGCTGGTCGACCCCCTCGACGGGACGAACAACGTGGCGATCGGCCTTCCCGCGTACGTCGTGGGCCTGGCGCTGTGCGCGGACGCCCGCCCGGTGCTCGGGGTGGTCCACGAGCCGCTCTCCGGCCGCACCTGGTCGGCCGTCAGCGGGGCCGGGGCCCGCGGGCCGGCGGGGCCGCTGACCGGGCCGCCGCGCCGCGACCTCCGGCACGGGCCGGTGCTGGCCTGGACGCAGGGCCACGGGGTCTCGCGGAGCGACCCGGCGGCACGGTCGTTGAAGATGACGATGGACGCCCGCGCCCGGCGGGTGCTCCAGCTCTGGGCTCCGCTGCTGTGCTGGGCGATGCTCGCCCGCGGCGACATCGACGGCATGATCGGCTACCGCGCGGAGGGTCTCGACCTGCCCGCCGGGGCCCTGATCGCCCGGGAGGCGGGGGTGGAGATCCGCGGTCTCGACGGCGGGCCGTTCGAGGCGTCCGCCGAGGGGCCGCCCGAGGACCGCAGCTTCGTCGCCGCGCCGCCCGCCCTGGTCGGGGACCTGCTCGACCTGGTCGCCGAGGCCCGTCGTCTGGCGCCCGCCCTGCCGCCGCTCTGACTCGCCGCAGACCCGGGGTCAGTCGTCGAGGCCGCGCGCGGCGAGCGCCTCGCCCAGCGCGTCGGCGTGCCGCAGGGCGCCCACGACCAGCGGGACGGCGAAGGCGCGCGGGCTCCGCTCGACCCCTCTGGCGCGCTGCGCCTCCCGCACCCGGGTGACCAGATCCGCGATCACCGGCACGCTGCGCAGTGTGAGGGACAGCAGCAGCGACAGGCGGAACGGATCGAGGCCGGCGAACCTGGCGGGGGCGAGGCAGCGCTCCAGGCAGGCCATGAGGGCGCTGGTGCGGGTCGTGAGGGTGACCAGCCCGGCCAGGGCGACGGCGAGCACGACCCGGAGCGTGGAGGACGCCGCCGTGGGCAGGTCCGCGAACACCAGCTGCACGCCGAACAGTGCCACGGCGAACCAGCGAACGGGCCGCACCTGCGCCCAGGCGGCGGCGAGCCCGACCCCGGAGACGGCGTACAGCAGCACCACGGCGGCCGCGGCGCCCGCCAGCGCCGCGGGCGAGCGCAGCAGCAGGAGCGCCGTGCAGGACACGGCGAGCCCGGCGAGCTTGGCCCCGGCGGGCAGCCGGTGCAGGAGCGAACCGCCGGGCACGTAGGCGCCGGTGAGCCCGCTCACGCCATCATCTTCCTGTAGTGGCCGATCGCGGCGGCGGGCTCGGCGTCGGCGACGATCCGCCCCTCGTCGATCACGATCACGCGGTCGAAGTCCTCCAGCAGCGGGAGATCGTGGGTCACCACGACCACCTGCTGCGGAAGGGTCCGGAGCAGCGCGGCGACCTGCCGGGAGTGGCGAAGGTCGAGCAGCGTGGTCGGCTCGTCCATGACCAGGATCTCCGGTTCGAGCACCAGGACCGAGCAGAGGGCGAGCAGTTGCTTCTGGCCGCCGGACAGGTGATGCGCGGGGTGGTCGGCGTGCTCCCCCAGGCCGTACCTCTCCAGGACCTCCCGCACCCGGCGCTCGACCTCCTCGCGCGCCAGCCCCTTGCGGCGCAGCGAGAAGGCCACGTCCTCGGCCACCGTGGGCATCACGATCTGCGCGTCCGGGTCGGTGAACAGGAACCCCACGCCGCGCCTGATCCGGGCCGCGTGGCGGCGGGTGTCGAGCCCGGACACCGTCACCGTGCCCGAGGACGGCAGGACCAGGCCGTTGACGAGGCGGGCGAGCGTGCTCTTGCCCGAGCCGTTGGCCCCGACCACGCCCACGCGGCGCTCGGTCAGCGAGGCCGTGACGCCGCGCAGCACCTCCCGCTGCCCGAGCCGCACATGGACGTCCTCCAGCCGGATCACTCACACCACCTCGAACAGGGCGGCGATCCCGAGACCGCCGCCGACCGCGACCGCCGCCAGGCCCAGCGTCCCGGAAGGCGCCCCGAGGAGCCGGCTGAACAGGCGAGTCACCACCACCGCTCCGCTCGCACCCCAGGGATGGCCGAGGGCGAGCGCGCCGCCGTCCGCGCACACGCGGCCGGCGTCCGCGCCGAGGGGATCGAGGCCGAGCGCGTCGGTGACCGCGAGCACCTGCGCCGCGAACGCCTCCACGATCTCCACCGCCGCCACCCTCTCCAGGTCCGCTCCAGTCCGCCGCAGCACACGCCGTACGGCGGGCACCGGCCCCCACCCGGGAAGCGCGGGGTCGCAGCCGGCGACGGCGCCGGCCAGCAGGCGCAGACCGGGCAGCCCGGCCGCCGCGCGCAGCCGCTCGGGCACGACCGCGACGGCGGCGGCGCCGTCGCTCACGGGGGAGGAGTTGCCGGCCGTCACCGTACCCCCCGGCACGAACGCGGCGGGCAGCCGGGCCAGCGACTGCGGCCGCAGCACGCGCGGGCGCTGGTCGTCCGTCCGGCCGCCGACGGGGACGATCTCGCGAGTGAACCGTCCGGCCTCCCGGGCGGCCAGCGCCCGCGCGTGGCTCCGGCAGGCGTACGCGTCCTGGCGCTCCCTGGTCACGCCGCGCGCGGCGGCGAGCGCCTCGGCGGCCGGGCCCATGTCCGGGTCCGGGTGCCCCTCCGGGGCGAACGGCGCGCGCTCGTACGGCACGCCCGGCTCGCCCTCCCGCCGGCGGACCCGCAGCGGCGCGGTGGAGGCGCTCTCGACACCCCCGGCGACGACGAGGTCCGCCTCGCCGCAGCGGACCGCCTGGGCGGCCAGCAGGATCGCGGCGAGCCCGCTGCCGCACTGCCGGTCGACGGTGACGCCGGGCACCTCGTGGCCCATCCCGGCGGCCAGCGCGCAGACCCGGGCGAGGTTGCCCCCGGGTCCCGTGCAGTTGCCCAGCACCACGTCGTCCACCGGGACGCCGAGGTGCGCCACGTCGCGGGCGACCGCCTCGATGACGGGCGCGGCGAGCCGGTCGGCCGTCAGGGTCCGGAACGCGTGGCCGGCGGTGCCGATGGGCGTGCGGCGGGCCGCCACGACGACCGCGTGCTCGTCCATGTCAGCCGAGCCGCCGCAGGCCGGGGTCGTCGCCGGCGGCGAGACGGGCGGCGACGAGGCCGCGGGCCGGCTTGCCCGTGGGGGTCCGGGGCAGCGACCCGGCCGCGTACCAGCGCCTGGGCCTTTGCGCCGGGTCGAGTTCGGCGCGCGCCGTCGCCTCCAGGGCGGCCCTCGACGCGCCCGTGCCCTCGACGACCGCCGTGACCACGGCGCCCAGGTAGGGGTGCGGCGTGCCGACCACGACCACGTCGTCCACTCCCGGCACCTTCCTGAGCACCTCCTCGACGTCCTCGGGCACCACGGTGGCGCCGCCGGTCTGGATCGCGCCGTCGCCCCGGCCGCGCAGCCGCAGGACCTCGCCGGGCCGGTGCGGCTCGGCCAGGTCGCCGACCGTCATCCAGCCGCCGTCGTCCCGCCGCAGGGGGCCGGTCGCGCCGGCCAGGTAACCCTCGCAGAGCCACGGGGAGCGCACCCACACCTCGCCCAGGGCCTGCCCGGACGGCACCCTGACGTCGATCTCGACGCCGGGGAAGGGCCGCAGCCCGGCCCCGTCGGCATCCACGGCGACGAACGACAGCTCGGTGGCGCCGTAATAGGACACCACACGCACTCCGGCCGCCGCTGCCCGGGTCCTGGTGGCGGCGTCCAGTGCGGCCCCGCCGACCACGGCCGTGCGCAGCGGGCCACCGGTTTTCTCCAGGGCGTCCAGTACGGCCGGCAGGCGGTGGGGCACCACGTGGACCACGGTGGCCCGCCGCAACTGATCCGCCAGCCCGCCCGGGGACCACCGGCCGGGGACGACAGCGGTCGCGCCCGCCGCCAGCGTGTGCACGGCGGCGAAGCCGTACAGGGAGGAAACCAGCGGGCCGGGGATCAGCACGACGTCGTCGGGGCCGATCCCGGTCAGCGCGTCCAGGTGGGCGAACGACGCGGTCCACGAGGCGCGATCGCGCACCACGGCGCGGGGCCTGCCGGTGCTGCCGGAGCTGAAGCAGGCCCAGGTGAGGTCGTCCGGCCCGGGGCGGTGCCGTACGGGCGGGCCGTCCGCCTCCGGCAGCGGGGCGTCGAAGCGGGCGGCGACCGGCACCGCGGCCATGACCTGCGCCCGTCGTTCCTCGCTCCAGGCGTGGTCGCACAGCAGCGGCGTGGCTCCCGCCAGGTCGGCGGCGAGCACGGCGACGAGCAGGGCCACCGGGTCGGCCTGGCCGGCCGCGACGAGCGCGCCGGGCCCGATGCCCTCGTCGGCCAGTCGGCGGGCGGCGCGGCCGGCCCGGGCGGCGAGTTCGGCGTAGCCGAGGTCGCCTCCGGGCCCGGACACCGCGATCCGGTCCGGGTGGGCGGCGGCGTGCCGCATGACCTGCGCGGCTACCGGCACGGGCGCGTCACCGCCCTCCTGCCCGCAGCCGCTCGCGGTGCACCGCGGGGACCGCGTCGGGGTAGGCCCGCTGGGTGCCCCGCGCCACGATCGACGCCAGCACCGCCTTGGCCAGGTCGCCGGGCAGGAAGGCCGCGCTGAGCAGCGCGGTCTTGCCCAGGGACAGCCCGGTGACCAGGGCCTGCACGGGGATGCCGCACAGGTAGACCACGCCGACGCCGCCGGCGAGGCAGGCGGCCACCAGCCGCACCGTGGACGGCGTGCGTCCGCCGCGTTCGACGATCCACCCGGTCAGGGCCGCGCCGGGAAGCCAGCCGATCAGGAAGCCGGCCGAGGGCCCGGTGAAGACGCCGAGCCCGCCGCGTCCACCGGCCAGCAGGGGCAGTCCCGCGGCGACCAGCACGAGCAGGACCACGATGGCGAGGGCGGAGCGCCACGTGCCGAGGATCGCCCCGGCGAGCATGACGCCGAGTGTCTGCAACGTGATCGGCACCGCGTCGCCGAAGATGTTCAGCGCGCCCGGCATGCCGAGCACGGCGATCAGCGCGGCGAAGACGCTGACCCTGGCGACGTCCGCCGCGGGGAAGCGCCGCCGAGGCGGACTCTGTTCATCTGTCACGGATCGATCCCATACCAAGACGCTCCGTTCGGCGCATGAGGAAACCCACAACTTTTCGCCGTGTCGTTCTCAGCGCCGCCCATAGCCGGGCGGCTGCGGCTCAGGCCGTGAGGATCAGGACGGTCACCGTCGCGGCGAGGCCGGTCACGGCGAGGCCCGCGCCGGTGGCGACGAACTTGGCCAGCGGCACCCGCACGTCCCCCCGCCGGCACCACTCGAACCACAGCAGCGTCGCGAGCGAGCCCCAGGGCGTGATCACCGGGCCCAGGTTGGTGCCCGCGAGCAGCGACAGCAACTGCGTGTGGTTGGCCGCGGGGACGACCTGCTCGCCCGCGACGTACGCCGGGAGGTTGTTGAGCACGTTGGACAGCGCGGCTCCGGCGGCGGCCGCGCGGTAGGCGCCGTCCCCGTCGCCGCCCACGCCGACGAGCGCGCGCATCACGTCCGCCAGGCCGAGGCGGCTGAGCGCCGGGACCACGAGGAACAGCCCGGTGACGAAGACCAGCAGCCGCCAGGGGATCAGGCCCCACACGAGCTTCGCGCGGTCGCGCCAGGCGAAGGCGGCGACCACCGCGACCGCCGCGACGAGGGCCGCGACGCCGATCTCCACGCCCGCCAGGAGCGCGGCGATGAACAGCAGGCACGCCACCCCCGCGACGCCGAACAGCACCCGGTCGGCCACCGGCACCGGAGGCGGCGGCACGTAGCGGTCCTCGCCCCGCTCGCCACGCCGCCAGTAGAACGCCCACAGGAACGCCATCGTCACCGCGATCGACACGGCCTGGGGCGCCCACATCCGCGCGGCGAACTCCTGCGTGGTCAGCGCGACCCGGTTCATGGCGAGCAGGTTCGTGAGGTTGGAGACCGGCAGCAGCAGGCTCGCGGTGTTGGCCAGCCAGACCGTGGTCATCACGAGCGGCAGCGGCGCGATCTTCGCGCGCGGCGCAAGGGCCAGCATGACCGGCGTCAGCAGCACGGCGGTCGTGTCCAGGTTCAGGAAGATCGTGACCAGCGAGGCGAAGGCCGTGCAGAGCAGGAAGAGAACGGCGTAGCTCCCCCGGCCGACGATCGCGATGCGGGTCGCGATGACGTCGAAGACCTGCGCCTCCTTGGTCAGCTCCGCCAGCACGATCACCGCGCCGAGGAACAGCAGCAGGGGGGCGATGCGTTCGACGCTGTCCCTGGCCTCCTCGGCCGGCAGCAGGCCGGTGGCCACGAAGACCAGGCCCGCCGCGAGCAGCCCGAACCTGATCCAGTCGAGAACGCTCAGTCTCCGCAGCCCGGTCGCCACGCGCACACCCTATCTCGCGGCCCCCGAGATGATCGAACCCCTCCAAACCGTCGGTGGCAGCGTGAATACTGAGCCCATGACGCACACGGGGCGGGGGGACGCGCGGACCGAGATCTTCGTCAGCTACTCCCCCGCCGACGAGCGGTGGGCGACGTGGATCGCGTGGCAACTCGAAGCCGCCGGCTATCGCACGATGCTGCAGGCGTGGGACTTCGTGCCGGGCACCAACTTCATCGACTTCATGGACCGCGGGGTCAGCGAGGCCGACCTGGTCGTCGCGGTGCTCACCCGCAACTACCTGGGCTCCCGGTACGGCAGGCTCGAATGGCAGGCGGCGCTGCGCGCCGATCCCGACAACCCGTCCAACAAGCTCGTGACGGTGCGGCTGGAGGACTGCCCGCTCGACGGCCTGCTGTCCACGATCACCTGGGTGGACCTCCTCGGCGTGACCGACCCCGGCGAGGCGCGGCGGCTGCTGCTGACCCGGATCCGGCAGGCGCTGGCCGGCCGGGCCAAGCCGGCCGAGCCGCCCCGGTTCCCGGCGGGGCCGGGCGCGCACGCGCTCCAGCCGCCCGCCGACCCCGCGCCCCCGGCCGTACGGGTGCCCCGGGCCCGGCGCACCCCGGCGGCCGAGCCGGTGTTCCCGACGGCCGAGCGCGCGGGCGGCGCCTCCTCGGTGACCGTGCTGCACGTCGCCGGGCCGCGGTTCGGGCGCGGCCTCGCCGAGGCGGACGAGCCGCTCGACGCGGGCGAGCTGCAGGCGAGCGTGTGGGCCGACCTGACCCGGCTGGCCGACGCCGGGGTGCCCAGGCCCGATCTCCTGGTGGTGACCGGCGACCTCACCGAGTCGGGCAGCATCCGCGAGTGCGAGCAGGCGCTGGCGTTCCTCACCGGGCTGCGCGTGCTGCTGGGGCTGGAGCCCGGACGGCTGGTGGTCGTCCCCGGGCCGCGCGATGTCACCAAGGCGGCCTGCCGGGCCTACTTCGCGACCTGCGAGGCCGACGACGTGCGCCCGCAGCCGCCGTACTGGCCGAAGTGGCGGCACTTCTCCACGCTCTTCGGCGAGCTCTACCAGGGCCTCGACGGCCCGGCCTTCGACAGCGCCCAGCCGTGGACGCTGTTCGAGCTGCCCGAGTTGCGCACGGTCGTCGCCGGGATCAACTCCACGATCGCGATGAGCCACCGTGAGGAGGACGACTACGGCTTCGTCGGCGAGGCCCAGGCGGCGTGGTTCGCCGAGCGGCTGCGGCCGTTCGAGGGCTGGCTGCGGATCGGCGTCGTCGCCCATCCCCCGCGTCCCGGCCTGCGTGACGCCGCCACCCTGGAACGGCTGCTCGGATCCCGGCTCGACCTGCTCGTCCACGGGCGGGCCCCCCGGGGCGGCGGCCCGGAGGAGGTCTGGGATCTGGAGGGGCTGCCGTGCGTGCCCGCGCTCGCCCCGGGCCGTCACCAGATCCTCCAGGTCACGCCCGAGGGGCTGCGCCGGTGGACCCGCGACCGGCCGGAGCTGGGCGACCCCGAGGTCCTGCCGTACGGCTGGCGCGGCTGGCGGCCGGAGACCCCCGCCGTGGCGGCTCCCGAGCCGCCGGCGCGGGAGCCGGAGGAGCCGGCGGGCCCGGCCGACCTGCTGCTCGACCGGATCGCCGAGGTCTGCGAGACCCGCTTCGAGCGGGCCAAGATCCGCCGCGTCGCCGGCGACCCGCCGCGCCTGCTCGTCACCCACCCCGAGGACGGGTTCGTCCGGCAGGTCCTGATCGGCGCGCACGCCGGGGAGCTGAACCAGGATCGCGTCGAGGCGTTCCTCGGTCACGTCCATGCGGCGGGGCTGGAGCACGCCGCCGAGCTGGTCTACCAGGGGCCGCAACCGTCCCGGACCTTACGCGACGACGCGCTGCGGCGCGGGCTGCGGCTGCGCAGCTTCACCGAGTTCCAGGGGCTGCTCGACCTGTCGTCGTACGTGGCCGGGCAGACGGCCAGGCTGCGCGGCGACCGCCGCTACCCGCCCGAGCTGTACGTGCCGCAGCGGTTCCGGGAGCTCGACCGGACCGGCGGCGAGGTGCGCGACGATCTGACCGACGAGCTGATGCGGCTGCTCGCGGCCGACCACGGGCGGTTCGTGCTCGTGCTCGGCGACTTCGGCCGGGGCAAGACGTTCTCACTGCGCGAGGTGGCCAGGCGCATCCCCGCCGAGCTGCCACACCTCACGCCGATCCTGATCGAGCTGCGCGCCCTCGACAAGGCGCACTCGGTCGCCGGGCTGGTCGCGGCGCACCTCGCCAACCACGGCGAGGAGCTGATCGACCTCAAGGCGTTCCACTACATGCTGCGCCAGGGCCGCATCGTGCTGCTGTTCGACGGCTTCGACGAACTGGTCACCCGCGTGACGTACGAGCGGGCGGCCGACCACCTCGACACCCTGCTGCGCGCGGCGGAGGACAAGGCGAAGATCGTCGTGGCCGGGCGCACCCAGCACTTCAAGTCGCGCAGCCAGGTGATGACCGCGCTCGGGGAGAAGGTCGGCCTGCTGCCGAACCGCCGGGTGCTCAGCATCGAGGAGTTCACCGAGGAGCAGATCCGCGCCTACCTGGTCAACCGGTACGGCTCGCAGGAGGCGGCCGACGACCGGATGGCCCTGCTCACGGGCATCGCCGACCTGCTCGGCCTGGCGCACAACCCCCGCATGCTCAGCTTCATCGCCGACCTGCCCGCAGAAAGGCTGCGTGCCGTCGCCCGGGCCGGGGAGGCGATCAGCGCCGCCGGTCTCTACCAGGAGATCCTCGACACGTGGCTGGCCTTCGAGGAGGAGCGCGTGCGCGGCGTGGCCGGAGCTCCCGGCGGGCTGACCCGTGAGGAGCTGTGGCGGGCCGCGACCACGCTCGCGCTGCGGCTGTGGGAGACCGGCGAGACCTACCTGCGGCCGGCGGAGCTGGCCGAGGTCGCCGACACGCTCACCGGCCTGGCCGCCGACACGCAGAACCTCGTGCCGTACGGACCGGGGCCCGGTTCCGAGCAGGCGGAGCGGACAGGCCCGGCCGACGCGGACGGCGCCGGGACCACCGGAGGACAGGGGTTCCCGGGAGGGCAGGGGGCCGCGGGAGGGCAGGGGGCCTCGCGGCTGACGCCCGAGCAGGCCGCGCACGCCGTCGGGGCCGGCAGCCTGCTGGTCCGCACGGACGAGGGATTGTTCGGGTTCATCCACGCCTCGGTGGTGGAGTGGCTGGTGGCCCGGCACCTCGCGGAGTCGCTCCACGCCGGCCACGCGCCGGGGCTCGGCCTGCGGCCGTTGTCGGCGCTGGCCGTCGACTTCCTGTGCGACCTGGCCGACGCCTCGCGGCTGCAGGCGTGGGCGGCCCGCACGCTCGCCTCCCCCGCCGCCGCCGACGTCGCACGGGCCAACGCCATCAAGGTGACCACCCGGCTGCGCACCTCGGCCAGGACCGACCTGCGCGGCGCCCGGCTCAGCGGGGAGGACCTGTCGTACCGCGAGCTGCAGGGCGTGGACCTCACCGGTGCCGACCTGACCGACACCCGGCTCGTCGGGGCCGACCTGTCCCACGCGGTGCTCAGGGACGCCCGGCTGGTCGGGGCGCGCCTGGACGAGGCCGTGCTGGTGGGCGCCGACCTGCGCGGCGCCGACCTCACCCGGGCCCGGCTCGCCCGCGCCGACCTGCGGGACGTCGCCGTCGAGGGCAGCCGCTGGGACCGGGCCGCGCTTATCGACGTCACCGGCGTCCCCCGGGGAGCACCGGAGCTGCGCGGCGCGGCCGTGGCGCCCGCCGTCCCCGGCACGGACGGCGGCCAGGTCGGCGCCGAGCTGGCCCCCGCCGTCGTCGGCGTGCCGTACGGCTACCACTTCGAGAGCAGCCGCCTGCCCGAACCGGTCGCCTACCACCCCGACGGCGGCGTGCTCGCCCTGGGCGGGGAGGACGGCGGCGTGCTGGTCTGCGACAGCGTCACAGGGTCCGCCCTGCGCACGCTGCAGGGCCACCGGGGCCGCGTCTACAAGGTCGCCTACGGCGAGGCCGGGCTGGTGACCGGCGCGAGCGACGGGACCGTCCGGGTGTGGGACCCGGCCACCGGAGAGCCGTCGCACGTCCTGCGGGGCCATCCCGAGGGGGTGTGGCCCGTGCTGACCTCCGGCGACCTGGTCGCGGCCGGCGGCGCGGACGGGATCATGCGGGTCTGGGCGTCCGGGGAGCTCGCATGGGAGCTGCCGGGCCACACCGCCCCGATCTACACGGCCGTGTTCCTGCCGGGGCTGCTGGTGACCGGCGACAGCGCGGGGGCGATCCGCGTGTGGGACCTCGACACCGGGCAGGTGCGCCACCACCTCCACGGCCACAGCGGAGCCGTCTACCGCCTGGTCCTCAGCCCCGACGGCACCCGCCTGGCCGCCGGCGACGGCCAGGGCGTGCTGCGCATCTGGGACCCCCGCACGGGCGCCGCGCTGCACGAGCTCACCGGTCACCCCGGCCGGATCTACTCCCTCGCCTTCCACCCGGAGGGCCGGCTGCTCGCCTCCGGCGACACCGAGGGAGCCGTACGGCTGTGGGACCCGGTCACGGGGGCGGCCGCCGGCAGCCTGCCCGGGCACAGCGGCGCCGTCTACCAGGTCCTGTTCGATCCCACGGGCGAGCTGCTCGCGACCGGCGACAGCGACGGGGTCGTACGGATCTGGGACCACCGCACCGGCCAGGCGCGTGCCGAGCTGACCGGGCACCGGGGCTCCGTGTGGCCGTTCGCGTTCCGCCCCGACGGCCGGCAGCTCGCGACCTGCAGCAACGACGGCACCGCCCGCCTGTGGGACCCGCACACCGGTCAGTGCGTCCAGACGCTGCGCGGCCACGGCCGCCGCATCACGTCGGTCCGCTTCTCCGCCGACGGCGGCATGCTCGCCGCCTGCGGCAACGACGGCTACGTACGGCTGTGGGACCCGGTCACGGGCCGCCGCCTGCGTTCGCTCACCGGGGCGGCCGACCGGCTGGTGTCGGCCGTGTTCAGCCCGGCCGGCCCGCTGCTGGCGACCGCGAGCAACGACGGCGGCGTCTACCTGTGGAACCCGGTGGCGGGGACGTACGAGCGCGAGCTCAACGTGGAGACCGACCACGTGTGGGCCGAGGCGTTCAGCCCCGACGGGCAACTGCTGGCCACCGCGAACGACGACGACAGCGTCCGGCTGTGGTACCGCCCCTCGGGGCGGCAGGTCGCCAACCTCGCCGGGCACCGGGGGCGGGTCAGGTCGATCGCCTTCAGCCCCGACGGCCGGCTCGTGGCCACCGGCTGCGACGACCGCAACGTGCGGCTGTGGGACGCGTCGACCGGCCAGTGGGCGGCGACGCTGAGCGGCCACGACGACCGGGTGTACGCGGTGGCCTTCTCCCCGTCGGGCGACCTGCTGGCGAGCGCGAGCAACGACGGCACCGCCCGCCTGTGGGAGGTCGCCTCGGGCGAGTGCCTGCACGTGCTCGCCGGCGGCGGGCGGCTGTGGACGGCGGCCTTCAGCCCGTCGGGCGACCTGCTGGCCACCGCCGGGGACGACCTCGCCGTCCACCTGTGGGACCCGGCCTCCGGCGCGCGCGTCGGCACCCTCGCGGGTCACGGCCGCCGGATCTGGTCGGTCGCGTTCCACCCCTCCGGGAATCTGCTCGCCAGCGCCGGGGACGACGGCGTGGTGATCCTGTGGGACGTCCCGGGACGCGAACGCCGCGCCACGCTGCTCGGCCTGCCCGAGGGATGGGCCGCGTTCTCGCCCGGCGGGCTGTACAAGCTGGAGGGCGACGTGACGGGCCAGTTCTGGTACGTGCTCGGCATGTGCCGGTTCGAGCCCGGCGAGCTGGACGAATACCTGCCCGAGGTCAGGCGGCTGGCCCTCGACGAGCCGTTCTGACGGGTGAGTGCGCCGGTCGGCGGCGGCGACGGTCGTACCGCCGCTGGTCATGCCGGCGTGGAGCCCGCAGCGGCGAGGCCGTGAGCAGGAGCCGGGTGAGGGTATCGATCACCTCGTCGTCGGAGCGGCCGGACTCCGGGTCGTCGCCGAGCAGCGCGTAGGCGAGCATCGACAGCATCCCGCCCATCGCCGCCGCGACCAGTTCCGGGTCGCCCGGGAGGGAGTGCCCCGTCTCTCTCAGGTGCTCCAGGTGCTCGCGGAGCACCCGGGTGTCCTCGATCAGGCGCCGCCAGAGCAGGCCTGCGCCGGGGCCGGCAGCCATCGCCTGTTCGAACAGGGCGATCACGATGGGCCGGTTGTCGCGCATCAGGTGCCAGACCACCGCCAGGTGCGGATCCTCTTGGGCGAGCCGGTCGTGTGCCTTGCCGTGCAGGTCGGCGAGCAGTGCTTGGAGCAACGGCTCCGAGAGATCATGATGCCGTTCTTCTTCAACCGCTTTTACGAGAAGGCCACCGGCTGGCTGTACGACCACGACCCCGGACAACTGCCCATGTCCCGGACGTCCTGATCCCCGCGGCTCATCGCTCGCGGGCGGTGTGAAGGCCGGAGATGACCATGTGGGCCAGCAGGGCGTGGCTCTCGTCGAGGTCCTCGGCGAGCCGGAACGCGCCCGCCGCCTCCAGGACGGCGAAGCCGTGCATCGCCGCGCGCAGGCAGCGGACGGCGTGGATCGCGGCCGAGCCCTCCAGCCCGTACGCCCGGAGTGCGGCGAACATGATGCCGATGAGCCGGTCTCCAGCCTCGGCCGTCTCGGGCCGTGGCGCCTGGATCAGCGCCGAGTAGCGGCGCGGGTGCCGGGCGGCGTAGGAGCGCCAGCCGTCCATCAGGGCGCGCAGCGCCTCGTCGCCGGACCTGCCGAGCACCGCCTCGCTCGCTATCTCCGTCAGCTCGCCCATCACCCGTCCGGACACCAGGACGCGCAGCTCGGCGAGGCTGCGTACGTGCTTGTAGAGGGAGGGGGTGGCGACGCCGGCGCGCCCGGCGACCGCGGACAGGGTGAGCGCGTCGGGGCCCTCCTCGTCCACGACGCGCAGCGCGAGATCGACGACGGCGTCCGGGGACAGCGCCGCCCTACCCACCGACCCGCTCCTTCAGGAACGCGAGCACCGCCGCGGCGACCTCGCCGGGGTGCTGCGCGTGCGGGTAGTGCCCGGCGCCGTCGATCATCACCACCTCGCCGAGCCCGGCCGGCATCCCGGCCACGATGGCGTCCGCCTCGGCCCGGGGGTCGGCCCAGTCGGGGTCCCGGGTGCCGATGACGACCAGGGCGGGGCAGCGGATGTCGCCGAGGCGGGCGCCGGCGTCCGTGGCCGCCGACATGCCCATCGTGCTCACCACCGCCATCCGCCCCGGCCTGCGCAGGTCGTCCTCCAGGTCGGCCAGGTAGTCCGCCCAGTCGGCGGGCTTGACGCCGGGGTAGGCGTGGTCGAGGTAGCTCTTCCACAGCCCGGTGCTGCGCAGGAGCGCCACGCCCATGAGCCGCGTCATGCCCTTGCGGTAGTGGCCGTTGCTCAGCAGCCCGCCCAGGTCGGGCTTCTGCACCCGGGTGAAGGGGGCGATCTCCACCAGGGCGGTGACCAGCTCCGGCCGCTGCGCCGCCGCGATGGTGGCCGCTCCCCCGGCGAACGAGTGCCCCACGACGACGGCGGGCCCGCCCAGGTTCTCGATCAGGGCGACGATGTCGTTCGCGGTGTCCGTGCGGGTGTAGGAGTCCCAGCCGAGGCTCGACTCGCCGTGCCCGCGCAGGTCCATGGTCGCAACGCGATATCCGGCGGCGGTCAGCGCCGGGACGAGGAAGCGGTAGGCGCGCCGGCTGTTCCCCATGCCGGGAACCATGACGATCAGCGGGCCCTCCCCCGTCACGTCGTACGCGATCTCGCCGTCACCGGTCTTCAGGAACTCGGTCATGCCGCCCTCCAGGCTCATTTGCATAGCTGAAAGGCTAATGGCATTAGCCAATGCGCGTCAAGACGCTCGGGCCCGCGGGGCGTCGGCGGACCCGGGTCAGGGGTTCAGCCGCGGGTCAGGTCCTGGAGGCCGACCACGCGCAGCAGCTCCAGCCGCTCGTAGGACTCGCTGCCCGGGCGGGCGGTGTAGACGACCAGCCGCTGGTCGTGCTCCGGGCTCAGCAGTACCTCGCAGTCCAGCTCCAGCAGGCCGACGACCGGATGCAGGAAGCGCTTGACGTCGGCGCGGCGCACGGCGACGTCGTGGGTGTCCCACAGCGCCGAGAACTCCTCGCTGCGGGCACGGAGCCGGCGTACGAGCCCTGCCAGCCGCGCGTCGTCCGGACGGCGGGCGAGTGTGGCGCGCAGATCCGCCACCGCCGCGCGGGCGGCGCGGTCACGGTCCTCGGCCGGGAAGAGTTCCCGCGCGGACGGGTCCGTGAAGTAGCGCCAGACGACGTTGTGCTCCGCCTCGGGGCGGGCGGACACATCGCCGTGAAGTGCTTTGGCCATCGCGTTCTGCGCGAGGACGTCGCCGCGGTCGCTCACCACCTGGGCGGGGGCGTCGGTCAGCCGGTCGAGGACGAGCAGCAGGCCGGGGCGGACATGCTCCGTGGCCGGCCGGTCCCGCGGCGGCTCCTCGCCGGCCAGATGGAAGAGGTGGTCCCGTCCGTCGCCGGTCAGCCGCAGCGCGCGGGCGACGGCGGCGAGCATCTGACGGGACGGGCGCGAGCCCCTGGCCTGCTCCAGCCGCGTGTAGTGGTCGGTGGACATGCCCGCCAGTTGCGCCACCTCCTCGCGGCGCAGTCCCGGGGTGCGCCGCCGCGCGCCCTGCGACAGCCCCACGTCGGCGGGGGTGAGCCGGGCGCGGGAGCGGCGCAGGAAGTCTGCCAGCTCGGTTCTGTCCTCCACACCCCCACCATGCCCGGTGACGCCGGACGCAGCCAGGGACCGCCCGTCCCCGGATAAGGGCGTCTCTCCCGCCGGCGCCCGCGCCGCCGCACGCTGGGAGCCGGCTCGGCGGACCGGCGCCCTCGCAGGGGCGACGGGACGGGCACCGGAGAGGTGCCGCCTGCCACACGTTTCGCGGGTTCGCCACCACAACGAAGGAAGGCATGGTTCGCATGCAGTACCGCACGCTCGGCCGGACCGGTATCAAGGTCAGCCCCTACGCGCTCGGCGCATTGATGTTCGCCACGTCGGTCGGCAACCCCGATCCCGGCGACTCGGCCCGCATCATCCACAGAGCGCTGGACGCGGGAATCAACCTCATCGACACCGCCGACGCCTACGGCGACTCCGAAGAGGTCGTCGGCAAGGCGATCGAGGGGCGGCGGGACAGCGTCGTCCTCGCGACCAAGGTGAGCCGCCCGATGGGCGACGACCCCAATCAGCAGGGCGCCTCGCGGCGCTGGATCATGACCGCGGTCGAGAACTCGCTGCGCCGCCTGCGGACCGACCACATCGACCTCTACCAGATCCAGCGGCCGGACCCCACCACGGACGTCGAGGAGACACTCTCCGCGCTCTCGGATCTGATTCACAGCGGGAAGGTCCGTGCGATCGGGACGTCCACGATGCCGGCGTCCGACATCGTCGAAGCCCAGTGGGCCGCCGAGCGGCGCGGCCTGGAACGGTTCCACACCGAGCAGCCGCCGTACTCGCTGCTCGACCGCGGCATCGAGCGCGAGGTGCTGCCGGTCGCGCAGCGCTACAGGGTGGGCACCTTGGTGTGGGGGCCGCTCGGGCAGGGACTGCTCACCGGGCGCGTCCGCAAGGGGCAGCAGAACGAGCTGCGCCGTGCCGGCTTCTTCACGCACCTGAACGACGAGCACCGTCTCGACGCCGTCGAGCGGTTCATCTCGCTCGCCCGTGAGGCGGGCCTGCCGCTGACCCATCTCGCCATGGCGTTCGCCATCGCTCATCCCGTCGTGACCAGCGCGATCGTCGGGCCGCGCACGATGAGCCACCTCGACGACCTGCTCGCCGGCGTCGACGTCGCACTCACCGACGACATCCTCGACCGGATCGACGAGATCGTCCCGCCCGGCACCGACGTCGGCACACTCGACCAGGCCTACGTGCCGCCGGCTCTCCAGCGGACGAGCCTGCGCCGCCGCCCCGTCGGCGAACGCTCCGCCGCCTGACACCCCCGCTCCGGCCCCGGGCCGACGACGCCTCGTACGGCGTTAAGGGTGGGGACGTGAGCCCGAGGCCCGTGCGCGCAGTCGACGCCGACGAGAAGGTCGACCGGCAGGCGCGGATCCTCGAGGCGGCGCTTCGGCTCCTGTCCCTGCAGGGCATATCCGGGGTCAGCATGCGTGCCGTCGCGCGTGAGGCCGGACGCGGTCACGGGGGCGCCGCCCCCACTCCCACCGGCTGAGGGAGACGCCGGACGAGATCGCCGCCATCCGGGCAGGTCTCAGGCCGCGCGGCGGCCTTCCCCGGTCGATCGGGAAGGCCGCCGCTCGGGCGTGGACCGTCAGGTGCGGGTGAGGAGGAGGTTTCCCGCGCCGCTCTTCCTGATCACGATGACCGCGTAGACACCGGACACCTTGGGGTCCGAGATGGAAACGCGCTCGGCCTTGCCCGGCCCTCCGCCGGTGGAACGGCTGGCCTTGGCGCGAGACAGGCCCCACACGCTGGGGTTCGGCGTCATCACGAACAGGTCGACGTCCTGCCCGTCGCGGGGCGTGGCGATGAACGTCGCGGGCTCGCCCTGCTCGATCCGGGCCGTACGGATCTCGACCAGCCGGTCGGCGCCCATGGTGATCTCCTGCGGGGTTCCCTTCTGGAGGTCGCCGTCGGGCGCCTCGGCCACCTCCAGCGCGTACTCCTGGTAGTCGACGTCCGAGACGGCGGTCGCGACGTGGACGTCGTCGTCGGAGGCGGGCTGCACAGCGATGAAGTCCGCGTTGGAGGCGGTCCCGTCCGAGCTGGACAACGGCACCTTGGCGTGATCGACAGGGTACGCGTAGAGGTCGACGTTCGCACCGTTCGGCGGAGAGGCGACCGTCGCCACCACCGACCACTTGCCGGCCGTCGTCGGGAAGACCGGCAGAAGATGTTCGTTGGAGGGCCAGTGCGCGATCTTCCGATCGAAGAGGTCCTCGTAGCGCGTGTTGCGGATGGCGTTCTGGAACAGCACCTGCTCGGCGAGAACCTTGTCCTGCGCGCTCAGCCCGCCCAGGAACTGGTCGATGTCGTCGGCGGGCGCCTTCCTGAAGGCGGCCACGACCCCGGCGGGGCCCAGGCCGCCGACGTCCCAGTACTTCTCGTCGCGCGGGCCGGAGTCGGCCAGGTCGAGGAGGGCGCCGGCCACACGACCCTCGACGTCGGTCCCGTCGAACCAGCCCGCACTGAACCAGGTCGGGCTCTCGATGTCGATCGCGGGGTCGGTGGGTCCCCATCGTAAGTGCGTGTCGTCGTAGGTCTGGACGGCGACCCAGTCGGCCCATCCCTCGCTCCAGGCGCAGGCCGGGGTCGTCTCGTCCTTGACGTAGTGTTCGTCGCAGGAGGCGTCATAGGGCGGCATGCCGTCGTAGGTGTAGTCCATGATGAAGTGGCCCAGTTCGTGGGCGACCGTCATCTTCGACAGAGCGACCGACGCGTCCAGGTGTATCTCGAAGCGCTTGGAGCAGTCCGTGCCGTAGGCCCCGGGACAGTAGTACGACAGGGGAACGACCCTGTCGGGCGCCCAGATCACCGTCACCTTCCGGCAGGACGCCTCACCGGGTTTCCAGCACTCGTTGCCCGGCTGGTTCAGCCAGCCCGTGTACGCCTTCCAGGTCTCGTGGGCGGCGGTGAAGATCCGGAAGGCGCCCTCGGCAGGGCTGCCGGGCGCGGCCTCGTAGTCGATGACCGACAGGGCGCTGCCCCGGGGAACGTCCTGTCTCACGTCGCTCCTGACGGCGTAATCGGTCCCGTCGCCCGGCTTCACGATCTCCCAGTAGTCGTTGGCCGAGGACACCTCGATGTAGACGTCCTGGCCGGTGCCGTCCTCATCGGCACCGGGGAAGCACACCTGGTAGTCGCCCGCGTCGTCGGTGAAGGTCGCCCCGAGCCGGTCAGGGCCGTCCCCGTCGGCGTCGAACGCCGTCACCCGTATCCCCGGCACTCCCCTGACGGCGCCGTCCTCCGCCCGGATGTGCTTGACGCGCCCCTGCACGCACGTGTCGTCCTCCCAGGTCCCCGACGTCGCCGGCGCCTGCGCGCGAGGCCCGCGGTCGTCCGGCGGCATGCCGAAGATCGACGACTTCTCCCCGATGGTGAGGTAGGCGAGCCCTTCACTGCTCGGGCCGGGCCGCCCGTCCCGCGCCTGGACGCGGATGGAGGCGGGGCCGGGTGCGACCGCGGTGACGATGCCCTCGTACCGGACCGGCGTGCCGCGCCGGGCCCGTTCCGTACGGCTCGCGCGGTCCACGGGGCTTCGCCCGATCGTCGCCGGGGCGTGGGCGAGCCCGGCGGGCGGGCGCACCCAGCGCAGGGTCTCCGGCAGTTCGATGATCGTCGTCGCGTTCGGCAGGTCCTCCTTCGCGGTGACCCCCACCGTGAGCGTCGCGGTCTGTCCCACGGCCGGGGCGCGGTCGAGTTTCACGTCGACGGTGAAGCAGTACCCCGGATCACATGAGGGTGGCTTCGCGGGGGCCGCGTGGGCCGGGGCCGCGACGAGGCCCGCCGCGGCCAGTCCGGTGGCGGCCAGGGCGGCGGCCATCAGTCGGCGTAACATCCTTTTCTCCTGATCAGCCCGCGCAGGCGACGGGCGAGTCGAAGTGTCCGGGTGAGGTGGGGTAGGGCGAGCCGTTGTCGTTGTCGGGGATCGCCAGCTCACGCTGGGCCGAGGGGTCGCCCTGGGCGCGGCCCGCTCCGGCGCCCCAGGCCACCTTGGCGAGGAAGTCGCGCATCGCGGGCGAGTGCTGGCGGACGATGTTGTGGCCGCCGTTGGCCGGGCCGCAGTGGGTGTAGAGGTTGAACGACCCGTTCCAGTCGATCATCTTGTCGCCCGGGTTGGGCCCGTTCGCGGTGCGGTCGCCCTGCAGCACGTCGCGATCCGCGCCGCCGTACTGCCAGTCGACACCCTGGTGGTGCTGGTCGTCGGCGGCGGACGCGTTGTCCTTGTCCGTCATCCGGAACCACAGGCACGGGTCGACGACGGTGGTGAGCGTGCCCTCGGGCATGCGGCCGGGGGCGCAGTCGCCCGGGTAGGACCCGCGCGGGTTGTAGTCGAGCAGGTCCGCCCCGGCGCCGCCGAAGACGTGGTCGACGAAGCGGTCGCCGGTGCCCCGGGCGGCCGGGTCGAACGCGCCGCCGCTGATGCAGTCGGCGGTCGCCGCGTCCAGGACGGGGTCGCAGCCCTTGCCGCCCCAGACGACGTCGTCGCCGTCGTCGCCGAAGACCTCGTCGCCGCCGCTGTCGCCGTTGATCAGGTCGTCGCCCGCGCCGCCGTGCATGCTGTCGCGGCCCGGCCCGCCGCGCATGCGGTCGTCGCCGCCCTTGGCGAAGCCGTCGTGCGGCAGGGCCGCGGCCACCCAGGTGTCGCCGTCCGCGTCGTGCAGCAGGTCGGTACGGCGGTCGTAGGAGCCGGCCGGGAAGCCGCGGTAGGTCTCCTTCGGCGGGGCGTTGAGGCTGACGGTGAAGCCGAGCCGCTGGGCGTCGCCCGCGTCGATGCGCTCGTCCACCACACCGCCGCGGTCGCCCAGCATGGCGTCCTCGCCGTCGCCGCCGTCCATCTCGTCGTCGCCGAGCTCGCCGAACATGTCGTCGTCGCCCGCTCCGCCGTACAGCCGGTCGTCGCCGTCCTGGCCCCACAGCCCGTCGTCGCCCTCGTCCCCGTAGAGGCGGTCGGCGCCGAAGGAGCCCTCCGGCTCGCACGTCGGCTGGGCCTGGGTGCAGAACCGGGTGGAGTCGCCGGGCAGGGCCGGGTCGTGCGTACGGCTGCGCGTCGCGTCCGCGGGCGCCTGGCCCGCCGGGTAGCGCTCGGTGTAGACGCGCTCGGTGTTCCCGGTCAGCGTGCGGACGAGCGAGCCGTTGTCGCCGAGCAGCACGTCGGCCGCGCCGCCGCCCTCGATCGCGTCGCCCTTGTCGGGTGCGCCCGGCGTGGCCGAGCCGCCGATCAGGTCGTCCTGGCCGGGGGTGGCGTCGTCCCCCTCCAGCTCCGCGGGTTCGCTCGCATTCCCCTTCCACCCGGGGTCGGCGAGCGGCTCGCTGGTTGTCTGAGTGGAGGTGGCCGACAGCGGGAGGTCGCCGCGGATCTGGTCCGCGCCGCCGCCGCCCTCGGCGTGGTCGCCCTGGCCTCCACCGGAGATGTGGTCGTCGCCGTCCTGGCCCCACAGCACGTCGACGCCCGAGCCGCCGGAGACGCGGTCGCCGCCCGCGCCCTCGCCCAGGAGCGTGACCGCCCGCGGGGTCATCGGCGTGCCGGCCGAGCCCAGGCGGACCGTCGCCCTGGACGGGGTGCCCGCCAGCGTCACCACGGCGTTGTCGCCCGCGACGACGTCGTCGCCGGGGCCGCCGAACAGCGCGTCGGCGGCGTCGTCGGCCGCGGCGTGCGAGCCGCCCACGATGTCGTCGTCGCCCTGGTCGCCCTCGACCCAGTCGACGCCGGGGCCGCCCTCGGCATAGTCGTCGCCCGCCTGGCCGCGGAGCCGGTCGGCGCCGCCCTGGCCGAAGATCGCGTCGTTGCCCGCGCCGCCGTCGGCGACGTCCGCGCCGGATCCGCCCGCCAGCGGCTCCACCCGATGGGTGTGGAGCTGGCCGGGCCGTACGGCGACGGGGGTGGCCGTGCCGGACGTGCTCAGGACGGCGTTGTCGCCCGCGATCACGTCGGGTCCGTCACCGCCGAACAGGGTGTCGCCCGCGTCGGGATGCGGCCCGGAGCCGCCGCCGGCGAGTTCGTCCTCCCCGGCCTCGCCGAAGATTCGGTCGGCGCCGTTGCCTCCCTCCAAGTGGTCGTCACCGGCGTCGCCGTGCACCTCGTCGGCTCCGATCCCGCCGAAGGCGGTGTCGGCGTCGGCCCCGCCGTGAATCACGTCGGGCCCTCCTGCCTCCTCCGGCGTCCCGTCCAGGTCGAAGGAGCCGGTGGCGTCTCCGTTGTCACCCACGAGGCGGTCGGCTCCGGCGTCGCCGTAGAGCGTGTCGCCCGCGTCGGCCTTGCCCGCCGTGCGGCTGCCGCCGACGAGCAGGTCGTCGCCGAGGCCGCCGAACGCGGTGTCCTCGCCGGCCTCGCCCGCGACCACGTCGTCCTGGGCTCCGCCGTACAGGGTGTCGTCGCCGCTGCCGCCGGTGACCTCGTCGGCTCCGTCGTCGCCGTAGGCAGTGTCGTCGCCGGAGCCGCCGCTGACGTCGTCGTCGCCCGCTCCGCCGTACAGGACGTCGTCGCCCTTCTCGCCGCAGACGCGGTCCTGACCGCCGCCTGCCTCGACCCGGTCGGCGCCCCCGCCGGCGGAGACGGTCTCCTCGCCGCTGCCGCCGAGGACGAGGTCACGGCCGTCGCCGTCCCCGCCGACCTCTGCGCAGGGTTCCTCCCGGATCCTGTCGCCGAAGATCGTGGCACCGCCGTCGCCGCCCACGATGTGGTCGTCGCCGTCGCCGCCTGCCAGCAGCTTGGCCGATGGCTCCACGCCCAAGGGCAGCGGCAGGTGCCGCACTCGTCTGGCCGGGCCGAACTCGTCGCGGCCCTGCGCCTCGCTCACGTCGGACGGCTCGGCGATCACCCAGTCGTCGCCGGGGCCGCCGAAGATCTCGTCCTTGCCGTGGCCGCCCGCGAGGACGTCCTCGCCGCCGCCCCCGAGGATCCGTACGGTCTCGCCGGGGCGGGAGTGCCCGGCGACCAGGTCGACGGCCTGGCTGCCGTACACCGTGTCGGCGCCCGCGCCGGTGTCGACGTAGTTCGGTCCCGAGTCGGCCGGTCCGTTCGCGTCGGGCCCGAACTCGTTCTGCGGCCCGGTGTGGATCTCGTCGGCGGCGGAGCCGCCGGTGAGGATGTCGCCGCCGGGCCCGCCGACCAGCAGGCTCGGTTGGGCGCGGTAGCGGGGCGAGGGGTCGGTCGCGGCGAGCGGGTTGTCGGAGGCGACGCCGATGGTGTCGTTCCCGCCGTTGCCCCACAGCCGGTTCGCGCCGAGTCCGGCGGCGATCCGGTCGTCGCCGTCGCCCGGGCCGTCGTCCGGCGCGCCGGGCAGACCGTCGGCCGTCCAGTCGGCCACCTCCACCGTGCCGACCTTCCGGACCGCGGGGGTGAGGCGGCCGTCGCCGGCCACCCAGCCGCCCGCGCCGCCCACGGTCAGGTAGTCGTCGCCGGGGCCGCCGGCCACGATCGGGGCCGGCCCGCCCTGCTCGTCGTAGGAGTCGGCGCTGGTGATCTGGTCGTCGCCCTTGCCGCCGTCGATCACGTTCCTTCCGGCGCCGGCGAGGATCATGTCGTCGCCGTCGCCGCCGAAGGCGACGATCTTCCGGTCGAACGGGAACGGCGCGCCCGAGGCGTCGGCGTATCCCTGGAAGACGAGCTTGAGGCCGCCCTTCGCGCCGCGGCCGTCGGCCAGCACCCGGTCGAGGCCCGCCGTGTGGTGCTCCTCCCGCACGCCGAGGGCGTTGACCACGAAGCCCTCGTCGCCGGGGAGCTGGCTGACCGTCCACTGCTCGGCGTCGTCGCTCGGCTTGGCCGTGCTGCCGCCCCTGGCCGCGCGCATCGGGCCGATGTGCAGGACCAGGGCGTCGCCGCTGACCGTGGCGAGCTTGGGCGGGGCCTCATCGCACTTGGGTTTGGCCGAGAAGTCGAGCAGCGTGGCCTCGACGATCGTCCAGTCGAACCGCTTCTTGAAGATCGAGATGCCGATCTCCACCCAGGCCTTGAGATAGACCTTGAGCTTGCCGTCCATCGTGAACAGGCACAACGGGTTGCGCAGCAGGACGCCCGCGAACTCGAAGAACCTGAACTTGCCGTCGTTGGTGGGGTCGGCCCAGAGCATCGCGATGCCCAGGGAGATCCCTCCGCTCACGCCTGCCTTGACGAGCAGCAGGTCGACCCCGGCACCCGCTTCCAGCGTTCCGTACAGCTTGATCGCCGGCAGGGGACGGCCACGCTCGTCGGTGGTCTTGAGATACAGGCTGTCGAGGATCTGGAGGTCTGCCTTGCCCTGCTCGATGGCCTTGCGGATGCCGTACGTGTCGAAGCCCGCCCTGATCCGAGCCTCGACCCCGGCGGTGCCGGAGATGACCACCATGATGGGCGGCGGCGCGTAGACCGGGCCGAACGACTGGCTGTAGGTGAAGCCCAGGCGCAGCGGGCCGGAGTCGTACGCGACGAGCTCGACGTCCTTGCCCATCAGCAGGCTGAAGATCGACCGCCCGGCGTTGTCCAGCACCGGGAAGCTGAAGCCGGACTTAGCGGACTGCTGCATGGGCCCCTGCTCGGCCTCGGCCCCGGCCTTCGCGGCCTTGCCCTTGTCGCACGTCCTGGCGCCCTGGTCGAGCGCCGCGAACAGGTCGTCCGTCGTGGGTGACACGTCCGCGATCAGGGAGTCCGCCACGTCCGGCGAGTTCTCCGTGGTGAGCGCCCTGTCGCCGGCCACGGTGAAGCTTCCGATCGGGATGTGCAGCTCACCCCGGCAGTCGGGCAGCGAGGTGACCAGCTTGGTGATCTCGATCATCCGCTCGATGAACTGGGTCGTGCTGTTGCCGCCCAGGGTGTTGAACTTCTTGGCGATCGTCATCAGGTTCACGTCACCGCCGCCCGCGGCCCGGCTGAGGTCCGAGAGCACCGGAATGGGCGCGTACAGCTGGTCGACGACGGGCCTCACCGGGTCGGTGACCCGCTTGACCTGGGTCACCACCGGCCCCAGGACCGTACGGAAGAAGTCGCCGGCCTCGAGGTTCACGTCGGTGAAGGCGATGGACAGGTTCGCCGGGTCGGGAGAGCCGCCCTTGGTGAGGTCCCAGGCCAGGTGGAAGTCGCCGAACAGCCCCGGCAGCATCGGCGACCCGGGCGTCACGGTGAAGCGCCAGTCGACGGCCACGTTGGCGTGCAGCGACGTCTCCACCAGGTCGGAGGCGTCGGTGAGCTGCGCCAGGCCGATCCGGCCGACCGGCTTGAGCCCGACGGTGAACGTGCCGGCGAACAGGTCGGGAGACTGCGGCGAGCGGTTCTTCACCGTGACGTCGAGGATGGACAGCTTGGCGTTGATCTCCTCGGGCAGCGACACGTTAACGCCCACCGTGGCCTGCGGCCGCTTGTCGGGTGCGGCGTCGATGTAGAAGCCGTTGGTCCGGTCGAGGCCCACGGTCACCTGCACGTGCCAGCCGATCTCGGCTCGCACGCCCTTGCCCGGGCCCTGACGCAGCGCGAGACCCGGGACGCCGATGTCCAGCTGCCGCTCCAGGGCCGCGCAGCCCTCCACGCAGCCCTGCCGCGGGTCGACGACGCCCTTGCCGATGCTCATCGTGAACTTCACGCCGGTCAGCTCGGTGCCCTTGGCGGCGTCGCACGCGGTGGGGTCCGCGGGCTCCGGCGCCTGCACACACGTGATCACCGGTTGCACGCCGGGGCCGACCTTGGGGGCCAGCTCGGCGTTGTACCACTCGCGCAGGTCCTTGCCGGTGGGCACCCGGCCGCCGTTCGGCAGCTTGGCGATGGCCGCCTTGATCTCCTGGCGCTTGGCTCCGACGAAGTCCGCACCCTGCTGCAGGTCGTCGCCGACCAGGGGCAGCCTGCCGCCGTAGGAGGCCGTGCGCATGCCGGTCTCCAGCGCGGTGAGGTAGCGGTCGATGCCGTCGCCCAGGTTGGTCCAGTCGAGCTCCAGCCCCGCGGGCAGGGTGGAGAAGTCGAACTCGGGCACCTCCAGCCGCTCGATGTCGCCGGGCAGCTTCTTCGTCAGGTCGAACATGTCCGCGAGGGGAGCGGCCCTGGGCAGGCGCAGGACGAGCGCGTGCCTACCGTCCGCCGTGATCGGGCTGCCGTTCACGTAGGCGGGCAGCACCGCGCACAGCGCCAGGTCGGTCTCGTCACGCCGGGGGTCGCGGTCGCAGGTGACCGGTTCGGTCGTCTCGTTGAGCGACAGGTCGAGCCCGGCGAAGAAGTCGGCCGGCGGCACGGCCTCCCGCGACCCGCCGTCGTAACGGAGGTTCACGCCGTACGCGAGCCTGGCCTGCATCGGGTCGTCGTCCGCCTTGCCCACGGAGACGGGCAGCGGGCCGATGTTCGCCTTGATCGTGCCGTCGAGCCGGGCGCTCGCCTCCAGGTCGAGGCCGGAGTCGGTGTCGATGAGCAGGTCGCGGGCGAGATCGAAGTCGCGCTTGAGCGCCACCCGCACGCCCAGCCGGATCTGCCCGCCGACGGAGGCGTCGAGCGTGCCCGAACCGGAGGCGGCGACCAGACTGCTGTCGCCGAAGGAGAAGCGCAGCGGCTCCTTCAGCGCCGCCTTCTTGTCGTACGCGAGCGACAGGCGCAGCGCGCCGTCCTCGTACCCGATGCGGACCTGGCCGCCCAGCGCCTTGTTCAGCTCGGCCACCAGCGCCTGCACGGTGTCCGGCGGGGCCGCGGTCAGCCGGTCGATCGCGTCCCTGAGCGGCGAACGCAGCGCGTACGCCGTGCCCGGCTCGGGACGGGCTTCGCCGAACTTCGCGGTGAACACCATGGTGTGCTCGCCGCAGACGGCCTGGACGGTCATCACGCGTGTGCCGATCACGACGCCGCGCCCGATATGCGCCTGGGCGAAGGTCCGGGAGGGGTCGGTGACGAAGCCGTTCTCGCTTCCGCAGGCGCCGTCGCCGTACACGACGCCGGGGCCCGAGCCCATCTCGTCCGCGGCGACGAGGTCGGACAGCGACCGGCCGAGGAGCGGCAGCTTGGTCGTCATCGCCGTGCCGACGGGGCCGCTGGGCTGGACGTGGTCGAGGTAGGTGGCCAGCGCGCCCAGCGACTTCACCAGCGCGCCGAACAGCGCCTGCGGGTTGTCGGGGTCGAAGGCGAAGTTCTTGACCTTGCCGATCTGGTCGAAGCCGCGGAAGACCAGGGTGTCCGGCGTGCGGATGTCCGGCATCTCCACGTCGCCGGTGACCTTGCCGCCGAAGAAGTCGGCCAGCCCGGGAACGCCGAAGGTCAGCCTGGCCCGGGCCGCGGCGTCCACCTGGGAGGTGAGGATGTCCGAGGGATTGTTCGCCAGGCGCTCGAACAGCCGCGTCAGCGGCACGTCCCCGACATCCTTGAGCGCGACCTTCACCACGTCGCCGCCGGACCTGCTGCTCATGGACAGATCGCCGGTGAGCCGTACGCCCAGGTAGCCGACGACGGCGTCCACGTTGACCGAGGTGAGGACCGACAGGCGCGCGCCGAACAGGTCACGGCCGGTACGCAGCATGATCCGGTCGGCGGGCCGGGGCAGCTCGGTGACCACGGTCGCGCTGCCGTCGGGGTTGATGTGCTTGTAGGGGCACGCCTTCTGCTGGCCGTCCGGCCGGGTGGCGCACTCCTGGCCGGTGGCCGGGTCGCCGAGGTCGAGCACGACCGTGGCGGCGGCGTGGTAGCCGCGCATCACTCCGGCGACCGAGGTGGTCGCGTTGGCCTGGGCGAGGCCCGCGCGGGCCTTGAAGGTGTCGCCCAAGGTGACCTGGCCGATCATTGGGTCGGCGGCGGCGATCCGGTAGGCCGTCCCGGCCGCCGGCACGCCTCCGCGCCAGCCGTCGCCGGTCAGTGTCACGACGTCGGCGGTGTTGTCCGCCACCATGCCGGTCGACGTGCCCGCGGTGATCGTGCGGCCGGCGAACTCTCCGGGCGTCCACTTCTGGCCGGCGTGCTTCAGCGTCGTGGCCGTGTAGGTGACGCCGGCGCCCGTGCCGCTGCTCACCTGTCCGGCGGGGTTGAGCGGCTCGGGCGCGGGGTTGACCGCTCGGTCGATCACAAGCGTGAAGGCGATCTTCTTGGTGGCGTCGTCGTAGCCCGCGTCGGCGACCTTGATGATCGCGCCGCCGGGCAGGCCGCGCGCCCTGCCGAGCGCGGCGAGCATGTCCTGGATGGAGGTGAACGTGGGCTGACCGGTGTTCCGGTCCACGCTGTCGGCGACGAACTTGTCGATCGCCTCGGAGATGCGCACCGCGTCGGCCAGGGAACCCCGCATGAACGGCAGGTCAAGGTCGCCCTGGCCGCCCCAGCGGGCCCGCTGCACGGCGGTGATCGCACTCGACAGATGCGTCAGCCCGTCGAGCAGGTCCTTCGGCGTGAGCGTCTGGAAGCGGTTCAGCCGGTCCAGGTCGGGCTGGCCCACGCTCACCTGCGGCCCGCCCGTGGCGAGGTCGGGCCAGTTCACGTCGACGGTCGCGGTGGCCCCCTCGACCTGGGCTCCGGCGAACGGCTGCGCGGTGACCGCGAGCCTGGCGGTCGCCGAGCCCTTCCTGGAGAAGGTGAACAATCCGGCGGCGGCGCCGTCCGCGCCCATCTCCCGCAGGTCGAGCCTGCCGTCGCCGTCCGGGTCGGAGGCGGTGGAGGTGAACGTGGAGGCGAAGGAGAGCGACGAGCCCGCCGAGAGATCCACGCCGAGGATGCCGAAGGCGGCCGAGGGCTTCGCCCCCGCCGCCAGGCGCCCGTCCGCCTGCACCGTCACGACGGCGTCCTTGCCCAGCCAGGCGGTCTTGGTGGCGGGGTCGTAGGCGAAGGGCAGCTTCGCGCCGAGCTTCAGCGTGACGTCCACTCCCCCGGAGGTCGCCAGTGAGACCTTGGGCTGCGCGCTGCTGACCGAGACCGGCCGGTCGGCGACCGTCCTGGTCACCTCCAGAGTCAGGTCGAGGTGCCTGACGCCACCCTGCGTGCTCGCCTTCGCCAGCAACCGGCCGGTACGCGGACCGGAGAGCGGATACTCGTCCTCCAGGCCGGACAGGCTGGTGAGGTTCTTGAGCTGGTCGTACACCGCGACGTCGAACAGATCGCCCAGGCCCAGGCCGTCCTCCCCGCCGGGCACCAGGCCGACGAGGGGGAGCTGCTCGCCCATCGGACCGAGCGCCGCCATGCCCCTGCCGACAGCGGCGAAGCGCTCGACCGCGGACACGAGCGCGGTGGTCTCCTCATCCCGTTGCGCGTCCGCCGACGCGGCCTGCGGCAGGCCGGTGAGCAGACCCGCCATCATCCCCAGAACACACACCGCACTGATCAGTCGCCGCCTCGACACCGGACCCCCAAAACCGACGTGACATACCGACGGCCTGTTCTAGTGACGGCGACTTGCGATCAGGTTGGAGACGACTTGGGAGATCCACACGAGCAGGTCCGGGCAGGAGGCCGGGCGTCCGACGGCCGGGGCACCGTGCCCCTCCACGCGCCCCGCCTGGACGCGGAGGCGTGAGGCGACAGCCTGCGATTGCGGTCGGCGGCTTTACACTGTAGATCTGCGACGTCTGACGCCCGGCGTGCGACTTCCGGACGAGGAAAGACCGGTCAGCCCTGCGGGGAGACCCGGGCGCTCAGGTCCTGCCAGATCTTGTCGACCTGGGCGTCCAGGTCGTCCAGGGAACCCTCGTTGCGGATCACGATGTCGGCGATCCTCAGCCGGTCCTCGCGGGAGGCCTGGGCGGCGATCCGGGCACGGGCGTCCGCTTCCGGCATGCCGCGGAACCGCAGCAGGCGCTCCAGCCGCACCTCGTCCGGCGTGTCCACGACGATCACCACGTCGTACAGGGCGGCCAGGTTGTTCTCGGCCAGCAGCGGCACGTCGTAGACGACGACCGCGTCGTCCGGGGCCTCTCGCTGGAGTTGCTCGCTGCGCTCGCCCACCTTGGGATGGACGATCCCGTTGAGGACCTTGAGCTTCTCGGCGTCGGCGAAGACGATCGCGCCGAGCCGTTCCCGGTCGAGCGTGCCGTCGGGACGCAGCACGTCCTCGCCGAACGCATCGACGATCTCCGCGAGCCCGGAGGTGCCCGGCTCCACGACCTCTCTGGCGATCTTGTCCGCGTCGACGACGACGGCGCCGCGGGCCGCGAGCCGGCGCGACACCTCGCTCTTGCCCGAACCTATACCGCCCGTGAGCCCAACCTTCAGCACGTGCCGCAGCCTATCGGGCAATCTGGGGCTCACGGCGCAGGTGGACCAGCGTCAGGTGGTCCTGGACCCGTTCGCGCTGGGTCTCCCGATAGCCGAGGCGCCGGTAGAGCCGCAGGTTCCCCTCCGACAGATGCCCCGTGAACAGGTCGAACGCCGCCGCCTCGGGCACGGCCTCGTGCATCGCGGCCAGCAGCCCGCTGCCGATCCCCTGCCCCTGCCGGTCGGGCGCGACCACGAGACGGCCCACGAGGCAGGTCGAGCCGGACATCTGGCCCCGGACCGCGCCGACCACCCGGCCGCCGTCCGTCGCCTTCAGCACGACCCCCGTCTCGATCACCGTACGCACCTGGTCGAGCGACTCGACGAGCGGCGCGATGAACGGGTCGCCGTAGAGCTGTGCCTCGGTCACGTACGCGGCCCGCTGCAGGGTGAGGATCTCCCCCGCGTCCGCGGGCAGGGCCCTCGCGATCTCCACCACGAGGGCCACCCTATCGGCACACCTGCCTCCGTCAGGGCGGGCCGGGCTCCCGGACGTGACTCGCCGCGGCCGGCCACCGCGTAGCCAGGGTCCCGCTCCGGCGAAGGCGTCCCCTGCACGCGAGCGACCGGGAAAAGAGGGACCGGGAAAAGGGGAAAGGCCCCGCCGAAGCGGGGCCTTTCGTGATGCCATGGAGGACTGGCCGTGACCTCCGGTCCAGAAGACCGGGTGTCAGCTCTGGCCGCCCGCCAGCTTCTCGCGCAGGGCGGCGAGGGCCTCGTCGGAGGCGAGGGCGCCACCAGCGGACTGCGAGGAGCTGGTCTCGCCGCTGTAGGACGACGGAGCGGCCTCGCTGGCCGCCGCCTCCTCCTGGCGGGCCTTCTCGATCTGCGAGCGGTGCGCCTCGAAGCGGGCCTGGGCCTCGGCGTACTGCCGCTCCCACTCCTCACGCTGCTTGTCGAAGCCCTCGAGCCACTCGCCGGTCTCGGCGTCGAAGCCCTCGGGGTAGATGTAGTTGCCCTGCTCGTCGTAGGTCGCCGCCATGCCGTACAGCGTGGGGTCGAACTCGACCTCGGCGCCGACACCCTCGTTGGCCTGCTTGAGGGACAGCGAGATGCGGCGGCGGTCCAGGTCGATGTCGATGATCTTCACGAAGATCTCGTCGCCGACCTGCACGACCTGCTCCGGAATCTCCACGTGGCGCTCGGCCAGCTCGGAGATGTGGACCAGGCCCTCGATGCCCTCCTCGACCCGGACGAAGGCACCGAACGGCACCAGCTTGGTGACGCGGCCGGGCACGACCTGGCCGATCTGGTGGGTCCGGGCGAACTGCTGCCACGGGTCCTCCTGCGTCGCCTTGAGCGACAGCGAGACCCGCTCGCGCTCCATGTCGACGTCGAGAACCTCGACCGTGACCTCCTGGCCCACCTCGACGACCTCGGACGGGTGGTCGATGTGCTTCCAGGACAGCTCGGACACGTGCACCAGGCCGTCGACGCCGCCGAGGTCCACGAACGCACCGAAGTTGACGATCGAGGACACGACGCCCTTGCGGACCTGGCCCTTCTGGAGGGTGTTGAGGAACGTCTGGCGAACCTCGGACTGCGTCTGCTCCAGCCAGGCACGGCGGGACAGGACCACGTTGTTGCGGTTCTTGTCCAGCTCGATGATCTTGGCCTCGAGCTCGCGCCCGACGTACGGCTGCAGGTCGCGGACGCGGCGCATCTCCACCAGGGAGGCGGGGAGGAAGCCGCGCAGACCGATGTCGAGGATCAGGCCACCCTTGACGACCTCGATGACCGTGCCGGTGACGATGCCGTCCTCGTCCTTGATCTTCTCGATCGTGCCCCAGGCGCGCTCGTACTGGGCGCGCTTCTTGGACAGGATGAGGCGGCCTTCCTTGTCCTCCTTCTGGAGAACCAGGGCCTCGACGTGCTCTCCGACCTCGACGACCTCGGCCGGGTCGACATCGTGCTTGATCGAGAGCTCGCGCGACGGGATAACGCCCTCGGTCTTGTAGCCAATGTCGAGCAAGACCTCGTCTCGATCGACCTTGACAACGGTGCCTTCAACGATGTCTCCGTCGTTGAAGTACTTGATGGTCTCGTCGATCGCGGCGAGGAAGGCCTCCTCGGAACCGATGTCGTTGACCGCTACCTGCGGGGTGCTCGAGGTGGCCTCAGTGCTGCTCGTCATGTGTGGAATTGCTCCGAACCGGACAGATGTCGTTGTGACAGAAGCGCGGCGGGCCGTTTTTCGTTCACCGGATGATGCTGCTTCCTGGTAGCCACCAGATGACCGAGCGCGAGCCCGCTCCGTCCGTGACGCGCGCGAGCCCACAGCGCAGCGATCAGCATATGAGACGGAGCGAGCTGGGTCAATCCGAGGCAACCAGACGAACGCCTAGTAGGTGATCACCGACTTCGCCCGCGCCGGTGAGAGCGTTGCCCGGAGTTTACGCGGCACCGACACTCGGGCCGGATCTCCATCCGACGTATAGCGCTCTCCTGGGTGTTTGTCGAGCCAGTCGAGCCAGTAGGTCGTGCACCAGCGCCGGCAGTCGCCGTGTTTTCCGTTGGACTGGATCCTCGGGATCGCGTATCGCGGAAAACTTTTCGCGTAGGGCGAAACCGTGGGCTGCGCCCCGGCCAGGAAGACGGCGTCGAAGTGGTAGCGAGTGCCGTCCCACGAGCCGTCGTGTGCCCTGCTCAGCTTCCTCGGCCGCGACCCGTACGGCAGCGCGAAGGTCGTGGAGGGCGGCGCGCCGATCTTCTTCAGCAGCCGCTCCTGCCGGACGATCTGCTCGCTGACCCGCTTGTTGGAGAGCCGCCGGAGATCGGGATGGGAGTAGGTGTGGTTGGCCACCTCGAAGCCGTGGTCGAGCAGCCACTTCACCGCCTGTCTCTGCCGCTCCCGGTCGCGCAGCCCGAAGGGGTCGCGGTTGACCCAGAAGGTGGCCGTGGGCCGGAAGTTCGGGTACTTCGCCGCGACCTCGTAGATGATGCCGACGGCCGTGTCGTTCCTCGGCATGCCGTTGTGGTCCACGGCGAAGTGGCTGGGGTGGCCGTCGTCGAAGGTCAGGACGACGGGATGGGTCCCGGCCGGGATGTCGATCTTCCTGGCGGCCAGTTCGGCCGCGGTGATCGGCACGTAGCCGTCCTTGGCCAGGCGCTCCAGTTCCTTGCGAAGCTGGTCGGGCGTCCGGTCGATGGACGCCAGCCGCTTGGGCAGGATGCGGTGGTACATGATCACGGGCACCAGGCCGGCCTCGTTCGCCTTGACCTTCCTGGCCGACTCGGCGGTCGCCTTCGGCGGGGCCGCACTGGGCGTGCGCGACGGCGTCGGCGGCTGCGCCCGCACCTGCGACCGTTCCTCGCCAGTGGACCGGGGCAGCAGCACGAGCGCGACAAGACCGATCACGACAACGACGACATTGGCGATTGCAGTCATTCGGGCAAGGTTGCGCACAGTTATTTGACCTTACTGCCCGACGTGTCCGTATTCACATGTGTTGCAATTTTCCTGTGGACTGGAGCTTGCGTGCGTGCGGACGACACGGGCACGTCACCTACGCCCCCGACGAGGAGGCGCTGCGGAACCGGCTGCGCGCCGAGACCGCGCTGGGCGAGGCGTGGCGCTGCCTGCGCTGCGGCGACTTCACTCTGGGCCCGCCGCGCGGCGCCGGACCGGCCGGCGACGCGCCCGTCGTGCTGCGCGGCCGGGCGCTGCGCGACGCCGCCGTGCTACGGCTGATCGCCGTCTTCCGCTGGGCCAAGGCCGTGCTCGTGATCGTCGGAGCGTACGGCGTGTGGCGGTTCCGGGCCCATCACGACGCCGTACGGCGGGCGTTCGACCAGGACCTCCCGCTGGTCAGGCCGCTGGCCCACAAGCTCGGGTGGAACCTCGACCAGTCGGGCGTGGTGCACACACTGCGGACCGCGCTGGGCGCGCGGACGACGACCCTCACCTGGATCTTCCTCGCCCTGCTCGCCCTCGCGGCCCTGCTGCTGACCGAGGGGGTCGGCCTGTGGCTGCTGAAGCGATGGGGCGAGTACTTCTCGGTGATCGTCACCTCGGCGTTCATCCCGGTGGAGATCTACGAGATCGCCGAGAAGGTGAGCCCGTTCCGGATCGTGATCCTTCTGATCAACATCGCGGCCGTGCTGTACATCGCGTTGAGCAAACGCCTGTTCGGGCTGCGCGGCGGGCGGCCGGCGTACGAGGCGGAGCGGCACGAGGCGAGCCTGCTGGAGGTCGAGCAAGCGGGCCTGGCCATGGCCGGGCGGGACCACGGGCCCACCCGGCCGACCGGCCGCCCCTGACCCGTCGCTCGCCGGACCCTCACTGGGCGGACCGGCCCGGTTCTGCGAGCGCGGCCCCCGGCGAACCCCGGCACGGTCAGCCGGCTCGGCACGGTGAGAGCGCGAGAGCCCGGGCGCATGCTCGGGCCCATGTGCGGGCCGTGGTCAGTGGCCGGCGTCCTCCCAGGTGGTACCGACGCCCACGCTGACCTCCAGCGGCACGCTCAGGTCGTAGGCCCGGCACATCTGCGCGCGCACGACCTCGGTCAGCTCCTCCAGCTCGCCCGGCGCGACCTCGAACACCAGCTCGTCGTGGACCTGGAGCAGCATGCGGGAGCGCATGCCCTCGATCGCCTTCTGCACGTTCAGCATGGCGACCTTGATGATGTCGGCGGCCGAGCCCTGGATGGGCGCGTTGAGCGCCATCCGCTCGGCCATCTCCCGGCGCTGCCGGTTGTCGCTGGTCAGGTCGGGCAGGTAGCGGCGGCGTCCGAGGATGGTCTCGGTGTAGCCGTCCTTGCGGGCCTGGGCGACGATCGACTCCAGGTAGTCGCGGACCCCGCCGAACTCCTCGAAGTACTCCTCCTTGAGGGCCCTGGCCTCCGCGACGGGGATGTTGAGCTGCCCCGACAGGCCGAAGTCGGACAGGCCGTAGGCCAGGCCGTAGTTCATGGCCTTGATCCGGGCGCGCAGGTCGGCGTCCACCTGCTCGGGGGGCAGGTCGAAGACACGGGACGCCGTCGCCTGGTGGAAGTCGTGGCCCGACTCGAAGGCCGCGATCAGCGACTCGTCCCGGGACAGGTGGGCCATGATCCGCAGCTCGATCTGGCTGTAGTCGGCCGTCAGCAGCGTGTCGTAGCCCTCCCCCACCACGAAGCCCTTGCGGATGCGCCGGCCCTCGACCGTGCGGATCGGGATGTTCTGCAGGTTGGGCTTCTCGCTCGACAGCCGCCCGGTGGCCGCCACGATCTGGTTGAACGTGGTGTGGATCCGCCCGTCGTCGGCGATCTCCTTGATCAGGCCCTCGACCGTGGTGCGCAGCTTGGTCTGGTCGCGGTGGCGCAGCAGGATCACCGGCAGCTCGTTGTCGGTCTGCTGGGCCAGCCAGGCGAGCGCGTCGGCGTCGGTCGTGTAGCCCGTTTTGATCTTCTTGGTCTTGGGCAGGCCGAGCTTGCCGAACAGGATCTCCTGCAACTGCTTGGGCGAGCCGAGGTTGAACTGCTCCCCCACCGCCTGGTGGGCGGCCTCCACCGCCTGCTTGACGGCCGCGCCGAACTCGGCCTCCAGCGCCGCGAAGTACTGCCTGTCGGCGGCGATGCCGGCCCGCTCCATCTCGGCCAGCACCCGCACCAGCGGGAGCTCGACCTCGGTCACCAGCCGGGTGCCGCCGCGTTTGGACAGGTGGGCCTCCAGCGCGTCGGCCAGGTCGCGCACCGCCTGGGCCCGCAGCGCCAGATCCCGGGCCACGCCCTCGTCGGCGTCCTCGAACAGGGAGGTCTGCCCGCCGGGCGCGGACTCGGCCCGCAGCTCGCGATGCAGGTAGCGCAGAACCAGGTCGTCGAGCGGGAACGACCGCTGCCCCGGCATCGCGAGATACGCGGCGAGCGCCGTGTCGCAGGTGAGGCCGCGCAGGTCGTGCCCGTGGGCCCACAGCGCGAGCAGCGGCCCCTTGGCGTCGTGCACGGCCTTCGGCCTGTCGTCGTCGGCGAGCCAGGCGTGCAGCGCCGCCTCGTCCTCCTGGGTGAGACGCGTGGGGTCGAGGTAGGCGGCGCCGCCGGAAGAGGCGATCGCCAGGCCCTCGAACCGCCCGGTGCCGCTGCCGTACGCGCCCTGGAAGGCGAGCCCGGCGCGGTCCCCGGGGAGGGCGGCCAGCCAGCCGGCCACCTGGCCCGGCTCCAGCACGGTCACCTCGAGCTCGAAGCCCTCGCCCGCCTCCGGCTCGGTGGTGCCGAGGGTCTTGAACAGCCGCTCGCGCAGCTCGCCGCGGATCTGCAGCGAGTCGAGGAGCTTGTTGACCTCCTCGCGGTCCCACAGGCCCATGGTGAGCGAAGACACCTCGGCGTCGACCGGGGCGTCGCGCTTCAGCTCGGTCAGCATGCGGTTGTGGATCACCTGGCCGAGGTGCTCGCGGAGCTTGTCGCCGACCTTGCCCTTCACCTCGTCGGCCCGCCGGACCAGCTCGTCCAGCGAGCCGTACTCGGAGATCCACTTGGTGGCGGTCTTCTCCCCCACGCTCGGGATGCTCGGCAGGTTGTCGCTCGGGTCGCCGCGCAGGGCCGCGAAGTCCGGGTACTGCGCCGGGGTGAGGCCGTACTTCTCCATCACGGCCTCGGGGGTGAAGCGGGTCATGTCACTGATGCCCCGCCGGGTCATCAGCACCGTGACCTTGTCGTCCACGAGCTGGAGCGCGTCGCGGTCGCCGGTCACGATGAGCACGTTCATGCCTTCGCCCGAGGCCCGCGTCGCCAGCGTCGCGATCAGGTCGTCCGCCTCGAAGCCGGCCACGGACATGCGGGGGATCCGCAGCGCGTCGAGCAGTTCGAAGATGAGCTGCATCTGGCCGCGGAAGTCCTCGGGGGTCTCCGCCCTGTTGGCCTTGTAACCGTCGTACGCCTCGTGCCTGAAGGTCGGCTCGCTCCGGTCGAAGCAGACCGCGATGTGGCTCGGCTGCTCGTCGCGCAGGATGTTGGCCAGCATCGAGGTGAAGCCGTACACCGCCTCGGTGTGCTGGCCGTCGGTGGTCATGAGGTTCGCGTCCTTCAACGCGTAGAAGGCGCGATAAGCAAGAGAATGCCCATCCAGGAGCAACAGACACGGACGGGTGGGGGTCGCTTCACTCTTCGGCACATCCGCAGCCTAGTCTCCCTGTACGACAGAAAACCCGTGCTCTTCCCACAGGAGGCGTCCCCTTGACCTTGACGAATCCCGAGGAGTTCGTGTCGTCGATGAACGCGCCCGGGGACCACCTGCACCAGCGGATGGGCATCGAGATCCTGGAGGCCAGCGCCGAGCGGGTGGTCGGCCGCATGCCCGTCAAGGGCAACACCCAGCCGTACGGGCTTCTGCACGGCGGCGCGTCCTGCGTGCTGGCCGAAACCCTCGGCTCGACCGGCGCCGCCCTGCACGCCGGCGCGGGCAGGATCGCCGTCGGCATCGAGATCAGCGCCACCCACCACCGCTCCGCCACCTCGGGGCACGTCACCGCCGTCGCCACCCGCGTGCACGCCGGGCGCACGCTCGCGACGTACGCCATCGAGATCACCGACGACGAGGGCCGGGCGGTCTGCACGGCCCGCCTGACCTGCATGCTGAGGGACGCTCGCTGAGGCCGGGAGGCTCGCGGGCCGTGCTCGCCCGCGAGCCTCCGGGGCAAGCACCACGAAAACCCCTTACGACGCATTGGGCCTTATAGCGGAACGGCTTGCGACTCTCTTTGCACGGGAGTCGCTCCGGTCGCTACCGTTGTGGCTCCAGAGCCCGTGGGAGACCGAGTAGACAACGTGCGGAGCCGGGGAAGCTGTGTACGGTCCCAAAGGTCCTCCCACGGGCTCACGCTCTTCCACAGCACCGACCCTCCGGTTGACTCCTTACATGCCCTGACCTGCGAACCCTTTCTCACGTCAGTGACACACCATGGTCACCAATTGGTGACGAACAACCCCGAAACGGGCGTCTCAGGCTTATGCTCCGGCCACAACATCGCAGCAACCTCGCGATGTTGCGCGTCCGCAGTGGGGGGCACGACCCCGCCATGACCTGAACAGAGGGAGCACCATTGCGCAGAGCCGTGATCGCGTTCACGGCCTTCCTGGGTGGAATCGTCTTTCTGCTCTCCTCCCCCGCCTGGGCGGACGGGGAGGCGTTGAAGGGCACACTCCAAAACCAAGGCCAGCCGGTGAACGGCGTGAAGATCAGCGTGGCGGGCGAAGACGGCAAACCCGTCGGGGACGCCACCACGGGTGCGGACGGCAAGTGGGAGGTGCCGGTCCCCAAGGCGGGCAAATACAAGGTCACGCTTGACCAGGCGACGCTCCCCAAGGGGATCGCGCTGAAGTTCCAGAACCGGGCCACCCTGGACGTGCAGGTCTACGAGGGCAGCGAGCGCAACGTCCTGTTCGCCCTCGCCCCCGCCGGCCAGCAGGGCGGGGCCGCCACGCCCGCCTCGTCGGACTCCTCCTCCTTCTGGGACCGGGTCGCCCAGCTCACCTTCGAGGGCTTCAACCTCGGGCTCATCATCGCCCTCGCGGCCATGGGCCTGTCCCTGGTGTTCGGCACCACCGGGCTCACCAACTTCGCGCACGGCGAGTTGCTCACGTTCGGCGCGATGTGCGCCTACTTCTTCAACGTGGTCGTGGGACTCCCGCTCATCTGGGCCGCGGTGATCTCGGTCGTGATCGGCGGGGCCTTCGGATACAGCCAGGACCGGTTCTTCTGGGGAGTGCTGCGCAGACGGGGCAGCAGCCTGGTCGCCATGATGATCATCTCGATCGGCCTGGCCCTGTTCCTCCGCTACGTCTTCCTGTTCTTCTTCGGCGGCGAGGGCGCTCCGTACGCGGACTACAACGCCCAGCCCGGCATCCAGGTGGGCCCGATCTCCGCCGCGCCGAAGAACTTCATCGCGATGGGCATCGAGCTCGCCGTGCTCGTGATCGTCGGGCTCGCGCTCCTCAAGACCCGCGTCGGCAAGGCCGCCAGGGCCGTCGCCGACAACCCCGCGCTCGCGGCCTCCTCCGGCATCAACGTCGACGGCGTCATCCGGATCATCTGGACCGTCGGCGGCGCCATCGCGTCGCTCGCGGGCGTCATGCTCGGCCTGTCGCAGAACGTCAGCTTCCAGATGGGCTTCCAGATCCTGCTGCTCGTCTTCGCGGGGGTCACCCTCGGCGGCCTCGGCACCGCCTTCGGCGCCCTCGTCGGCTCCATCGTCGTCGGCCTGTTCATCCAGCTGTCCACCGTCGTGGTGCCGACCGAGCTGAAGACCGTCGGCGCGCTGCTGGTGCTCATCCTCGTCATGCTCTTCCGGCCACAGGGCATCCTCGGCCGGCGCGAGCGCATCGGCTGATCGGAGACCACACGTGGACTGGAACACCATCTTCGTCACCACGGTCAAGGCCTCGATCGGCCTGGAGACCGTCGTCTACGCGCTCGCCGCGATCGGCGTCAACATCCAGTTCGGCTACGCCGGGCTGCTCAACTTCGGCCAGGCGGCCTTCCTCGGCGTCGCCGCGTACGGCATGGCCGTCACCGTTGCCACCTTCCACCTGCCGTTCTGGCTCGGCATCCTGATCGGCCTGGCGGCCACCATCGTGCTGGCCTTCCTGCTCGGCATCCCCACCCTGCGGCTGCGCGCCGACTATCTCGCCATCGTCACCATCGCGGCGGCCGAGATCGTCCGGCTCGTCTTCAGATCGGTGAAGTTCAGCAGCGTCTTCGGCGGCTCGGACGGCCGGCAGAACTTCTCCGGCGACTTCTTCGCGATGAACCCCTACTCCCCCGGCACGTACGGCATCGGCCCGATCAGCTTCAACGAACGGGTGACGTGGGTGCTGACGGTCGGCTGGGTGCTCATCGCGATCGCCTGCGGGCTGGTCTACCTGCTCATGAAGAGCCCGTGGGGCCGCGTGCTCAAGGCCATCCGCGAGGACGAGGACGCCGTGCGCAGCCTCGGCAAGAACGTCTTCTCCTACAAGATGCAGGCGCTCGTGCTCGGCGGCGTCGTCGGCTGCCTCGGCGGCTTCCTGTTCGCGCTCGGCCAGGCGTCGGTGCAGCCCGACCTGTTCAGCACCGAGTTCACCTTCTACGCGTACACGATCGTGATCCTCGGCGGCGCGGCCCGCGTCTTCAGCCCCGTCGTCGGCGCCGCGATCTTCTGGGTGCTGCTGGTCTTCGTCGGGAACACGCTCAGCGAGGCCGTGAGCGCCGGGCTGCTCCCCTCGTTGTTCACCGTGAACAACATCGGCGCGGTCCGCTTCATGCTGGTCGGTCTCGGCCTGATGCTCCTGCTCATCTTCCGGCCTCAGGGCATCTTCGGTGACAAGAGGGAGATCGCGCTCGATGCACGCTGACACCACCCCGACCAGGAAGGCGGCGGCGCTGGCCGCCTTCGCGGGCCTCGATCACGAGCCCGGCGTGCCCAAGCCCGACCCCATCCTGGTCGTCGACAAGGTCGTACGCCGGTTCGGCGGCCTCACCGCCGTCAACGTCGACCACGTGGAGATCCAGCGCGGCTCGATCACCGCGCTCATCGGCCCGAACGGCGCCGGCAAGACCACGTTCTTCAACCAGCTCACCGGCTTCGACAGCGCCGACGAGGGGTCCTGGACCTTCAACGGCAAGCAGCTCAAGGGCGTGCCCGCGCACCGGGTGGCCCGTGCGGGCATGGTCCGCACGTTCCAGCTCACCAAGGCCCTGTCGAAGCTCACCGTGATGGAGAACATGCGGCTCGGCGCGCAGAACCAGCGCGGGGAGAACTTCTTCCGCGCGCTGATCCCGGGCAGCTGGCGCCGCCAGGAGGACGAGATCACCGAGCGCGCCGAGGAGCTCCTCGAGCGGTTCAAGCTCGCCGCCAAGCGCGACGACTTCGCCGGCTCGCTGTCCGGCGGCCAGCGCAAGCTGCTGGAGATGGCGCGGGCCCTCATGGTCGGCCCCGAGCTGGTCATGCTGGACGAGCCCATGGCGGGCGTGAACCCGGCCCTGACCCAGTCGCTCCTCGGGCACGTGAAAGACCTGCGCGAGGAGGGCATGACCGTGCTCTTCGTGGAGCACGACATGGACATGGTCCGCGACATCAGCGACTGGGTCGTCGTGATGGCCCAGGGCGCCGTGATCGCGGAGGGACCGCCGGACACCATCATGTCGGACCCGCGCGTGGTCGACGCCTACCTGGGCGCCCACCACGACGCTCCGATGTCCGCCGAGGAGTTCGAGGAGCAGCTGCAGGAGGCCGAGGCCGAGCTGGAGTCCGAGATCGAGGAGAAGGCATGACCGCCCCCACGCCGGAAAACCACGCAGAGCCGGACCGCGTCCCCACGCGGGACGAGCCCGGGCCGGTCACGGCGGCGGACGAGGACGGCGCCGAGCCCGTCTCGCGGGCGGCCGTCGTCGACCGCTCCGACCACCTCGCAGGAGCCGAGAGCGCGCTGCTGCGGGCCGACGAGCTGTACGCCGGCTACATCCCCGGCGTCAACATCCTCAACGGCGCCGACCTGTACGTGAAGAAGGGCGAGCTGATCGGCATCATCGGCCCGAACGGCGCCGGAAAGTCGACCCTGCTCAAGACCCTGTTCGGGCTCGTGCCGGTGCGCAGCGGCTCGGTCACCTTGAACGGCGAGGACATCACCAACCTCAAGGCGCACACGCTGGTGGCCCGCGGGGTCGGCTACGTCCCGCAGACGAACAACGTCTTCCCCAGCCTCACGATCGAGGAGAACCTGGAGATGGGCGCCTTCCAGGTGCCCGGCAAGTTCAAGGAGCGGTTCGAGTTCGTCTGCGAGATCTTCCCCGCCCTCCGGGAGCGCCGCAAGCAGCGCGCCGGCTCGCTGTCCGGCGGTGAGCGGCAGATGGTCGCCATGGGCCGGGCGCTCATGACCGAGCCGTCGGTCCTGCTGCTGGACGAGCCGTCCGCGGGCCTGTCGCCCAAGCTGCAGGACCTGGTCTTCATCCAGGCCCAGCAGATCAACAAGGCCGGCGTCACGGTGATCATGGTAGAGCAGAACGCCCGCCGCTGCCTGCAGATCTGCCACCGGGGCTACGTGCTCGACCAGGGCCGCAACGCCTACATGGCGAGCGGTCGCGACCTGATCAACGACCCGAAGGTCATCCAGCTCTACCTGGGCACGCTCGCCCGGGCCTGAGCCGCTCTCCGAGGGCCCCGGCGGAGCCTCCGCCGGGGCCCTCGTCGTATGTCTGTGACCGTATTTCCACCTGATCGGCAACCGGCGGGGTGACAATGAGCCGTATGACCCGAACCCCCCTCCGGGCGGCGCTGGTCGTCCCGGCGCTCGCGATCGGCCTGTCCGCCTGCCAGTCGCCGTCCCCTGATCCCACGACCTCGGCGGGCGCCGCCTCGTCCACCGTGTCATCCGCCGGGGCCGCGTCCGGCAAGACCAGCGGCGCGGTCTACGTCACGGGCGCGAAGGCCGGAGACGACCCCTGCGCCCGCGTCGTGTCCGCTATCGGCTACCTGGGGCTGTCGCTGCTGCCCGCGGGACAGGAGGAGGCCCAGCACTGGGACGGGGACGTACGCGGCCGTTTCGGCTATCTGCGCGGCACGCTGGAGATGTACGGCCCCCATCTGCCGGCCTCGGCCTCGGCCGCCGTCGCGACCATCGACGGCGTCGCCGAGACCCTGTCCCGGGCCGACACGGCCGGTTCCCGGCGTCCGGACCTGCTCCGCCGCTATCGCAAGGCGTCCGCCGCCGTCCTCACCGCCTGCGGCCGTTCCTGACCCCGGGGGCGTCCCCCACTTCCGGTGGACGCGGAAAGGGCCCGCTCCATGGGAGCGGGCCCTTCGTGCTCGCGATCAGCCGGCGATCTTGCCGGTGTTGAAGGCGACGTTCTTGTTGGTGTTGTCGGCGCCGTACTGGTAGATGCCGATCGTCGCCTCGGCCGGGTCACCGGCCTCGTTGAACTCGATCGGGCCGGACGCGCCGTCGTAGTCGATGTCCTTGCCCGCGGACAGCAGGTCGTTGCAGGACTTGAAGTCCTTGCACTTCTCGCCGCCCGTGGAGACCTCCTGCAGCTTGGCCGCGATGTCCTTGGGCGCGTCGCTCTTGGCGGCGACCGCCGCGAGCGCGGTCAGGATGGTCGCGTCGTACGACTCGGGGCCGTAGTTGAAGTCCTTCAGGTTCGGGTCGACCGTCTTCAGCTTCGCCTTGAAGTCGTCGGAGACCTGGGCGCCCGGCTGGGTGCCCTTGGCGCCGTCGAGCGTGCCCTTGGGGAAGCCGTCCTTGCCCGTGCCGTAGTTGGACAGGTTGCCGTCGACGAAGTAGTACTTCACCTTCTTGGCGGTCAGGCCCTGCTTGACGAGCTCAGGAATGATCTTCTTGGTCTCGTCGAAGCCGATCAGCGCGACAGCCTTCGGGTTGGCTTCCTTGATCTTGGCGACGTCCGCCGAATAGTCGGCCGCCTTCGGGTCGTAGATGACCTTCTCCACGACCTGGCCGCCGCCGCCCTCGACCGCCTTCTGCACGTTGTCCGCGAGGCCGGTGCCGTACGCGTCCTGGAGGGCCAGGATGCCGACGGTGTCGTTGCCGTCGGCGAGGATCAGGTCACCGAGGACACGGCCCTGCAGCACGTCCGGCGGAGCCGTACGGAAGTACAGGCCCTTGTCGTTGTAGGTGGTGAACTGGTCAGAGGTGTTCGCCGGCGAGATCTGGACCACGCCCGCACCGGTGATCTTGTCGATGACCGACAGCGACACCGAGGACGAGGCGGCACCGATGACCACGTCGGCCTTCTGCTGCAGCAACTTGTCGACAGACTGGGACGCAATGTTGGTCGAGGTGTCACCCGAGTCCGTGTCGACCTCGACCACCGGCTTGCCGAGAACACCGCCCGCGTCGTTGATCTCCTTGATCGCCAGCCCGACACCCGCGAACTCCGGCGGGCCGAGGAAGGCGAGCGAACCGGTCTGCGGCAGCAGCGTGCCGACGGTGAGAACACCATCGCCCTGGGCGGTGGCGGCAGCGGGCGCGGAGGACTGGGCCGCCGGCGCCGAGGAGGCCGGCGCGGCGCTGTCCTCACCACCGCCACAGGCCGTCAGCGCGAGGCTGGCGGCGGCGGCGACGGCCAGCGCCCGCCCGAGGGGGGCAATGCGGATCATGAAGCATCTCCTTCATCCAGGCCCGGGAGTCGTCAGCGCTGCCGACTGGTCCCGATCGAATGGCTGAAAGGTACATAGGCCAGGCACGGCCCGACCAGGGATGCATCAGAACTGTCCGCACTTGGATGCGGAGTCGTAATAACTCCTCAACTTAGCGGGACGGCCCCTGACCAGGAGTCTTCTCCTCCGCGATCAGCGAGGCGACGTTCAGGCGGGCTGCTGGGCCTCACCGCCGTTCTCGTTCACCACGATCTGCGCCACCTGGCGCATGCTCATGCGCCGGTCCATGGACGCCTTCTGGATCCACCGGAAGGCCTGCGGCTCCGTCCACCCGTGCTGGGCCATGAGCAGGCCCTTCGCGCGCTCCACGAGCTTCCTGGTCTCCAGCCGCTCCGACAGCGTGGAGACCTCCTTCTCCAGCGCGGCGATCTCCTCGTGCCGGCTGACCGCCATCTCGATGGCCGGGACCAGGTCGCCCTTGGTGAACGGCTTGACCAGGTAGGCCATCGCGCCCGCGTCCCTGGCCCGCTCGACCAGGTCGCGCTGGGAGAACGCGGTGAGGATGAGACACGGCGCGATGCGCTCCGAGACGATGCGCTCGGCCGCGGAGATCCCGTCGAGCACGGGCATCTTGACGTCCAGGATCACCAGGTCGGGGCGGAGCTCCATGGCGAGCTTGACCGCCGTCTCGCCGTCGCCGGCCTCGCCGACCACGGCGTAACCGTCCTCTTCGAGCATCTCCTTCAGGTCGAGGCGAATCAGGGCCTCGTCTTCCGCGATCACCACTCGCCGCTGCGTACTCACGCACAAGAGGTTACCGACGTCCGCTACATTAGGACCACGGCAGGGGATGCCCCAAGCGATCTCCAAACAAGATCGACTGCTGCGTGGCAGCCATTGCCGAAACCGGACAAATCCGGAAATAGCCCCGATAGACCAATCGGCAGAGTCGATGGCCTCAAAATCCATTCAGTGTGGGTTCGAATCCCACTCGGGGCACTTGCACGAATAGCGGCCCCCAAGAAGCCGTCAGGGCGACGACGATGGGGCCATGGTTGCGCTCCAGCGGTCAGCGGTGACATATTGTGACCGCCGGGCCCCGCTGGGGCCGCGGAAGTGAGGCCGGGACCTCCCGATGGAATCGGGCGCCCGGCCTTCGCGGTTTCAGTGCCGGACGCCACGAGGAGCGGTCACAGGAACTCGATCCTCTGCCGGATGATGTCGAAGCTCTCACCCTCGCCGCCGAGCCACTACATGACACTGCCCACGAGTACGTCGGCGAGCCAGAGCAGCGGCTCGTCCGCTGATCTCCTCCACTCCGCTCGCAGGCCTCGCTCGACTCGGCCGGCCCCTCGGAGCGCGTCCACCAACGCGCGGTCTCGTCTCGTCTGTCGTGCCACTGGTCTCGCGTCTCGATGCAGACCGTCTCCACCTTCTGCTGAGACAGCTCGCACAGGAGCCTGTCCAGACAGAGGCGCCTCGCTCGTTCCGCTTTCCCGTTCTCCGGATATATGTCGACTACGACCATCGCCCGCAACGGCATCCTTGCCACCGCCTCGGCGATGAGCACGTGACGAGCGGAAGATTCATCCCGCCAGTGAATTCTCTGGCTCCTGCCAGCCCTGAGGCCCAGCAACCGCTCTCGCAGTTCCGCGCAGACGTGACGCCTACGTTTACGCTCCTGCGCCGCATGCTTTCGTCGACGAACGCCAAGAGAGCCACAGTGGGCCGATGATACGCCCTGTAACCGACAAGTCACCCTGGATGCGAGAATCAGGTGCCGGGGAGGAGGCGGACGGCGTCGAGGGCGAGGGAGAGTTCGACGACGTCCAGGGGGCGGGCCAGCGACCGGCCGGTGAGCTGCTCGATACGGCGCACGCGGTTGAAGACGGTGTTGCGATGGCAGTAGAGCTCGGCCGCCGCACGGGACGCGGACCCCTCGCAGCGCAGCCACGCCTCCAGCGTCGCGAGCAGCACGCCGCCGTCCGGTGACGCGGTGATCGGGCCGAGGACTCCGCCCGCGAGGTGCCCGGCCAGCTCCGGCTGGCAGACCACCAGGGCGGCGGGCAGCCGCCGGTCGAGCCGCGCGATCTCCGGCGCGGTCCCCGAGCAGGTGCGCATGGCCACCTCCGCCAGGCGGCGGGCGGTGCCGAGGTCGGCGAGGCTCTCCACCACCGGGCTGACGCCGGCGCTCGCGCAGACGACCGGGGTGATCGCGGCCACCAGGTCGTCCAGCTCCCGGTCGTCGAGGTACACGACGGCCATCTCCAGGTCCGGGCGCATGCGCCACAGGAAACGCAGCCCGCCGATCTCGTCGGGCCGGTGCACGCGGTCGGGCTGGGCGGGCAGCCGCGTTGTGACGACCGCATAGCGTCCGTGCTCCGGCAGGCCGAGGGCGTCGGCGGCCACACCGGCCACGGCCGGGTCGGCGCGGCCCTCCAGGAGTGCGTCGAGCATGGCGTTGACGCGCTGGTTGGTCCGGCCGAGCAGCTCGTTCTCCCGGCGGCGGTAGGCGTCGGCCGCCGCCACGGCCTGGCGGTCGATGGCGTGCCACACGTGGGTGGCGCTGCGCAGCAGGGCGGGCAGCCGCTCCTGGCCCTGGTCGCCGATGATGTCGATGACGCCGTTCCAGGTGACCTGCGCGGCCAGGCGGTAGCTGCGCATGAGCGAGTCCAGCGGGAGCCCGAACTCCGCCCGCCTGCGCCCGACCGTCTGGGCGTACGCGACGTCGCGCCGCTCGTGCCGGGGCTGCAGGATCGCGGTGATGCCGACGCGCAGTCCCTCGTGGGTGCTCTTCCAGTGGTCCTCGTAGGGGACCGTCATGCGGTAGGCCTCGTCGCTTTCCCTGCCGCGCTTCACCAGCTCGTCGGCGAGCTCGGGGAGCCGTTCCAGCAGGCCTGCGGCGGAGGTCCGCAGCAGTTCCCGGACCTCGGAGTCCGTCCTGGACCTCATGCCCCGAATGTGCCAGCCGGCGGCGTCCGGAACAAGGTTCGGTTTTCGTTTCGTGATGCGGGATTGTGCTGGAGCACAGGGCACGACCGGCGCGCATGGGCTGGGGTCCCGACTTGACTCCCGGCGCTGGACGGCCCTCGACCACGGTGGGTTGGGTGTGCCTTCATCGGAGTCACAGGAGGCGCGGATGTCTGGTGAGGCGGGCCCGGGGACCGGCGGCCCAGAGATCGAGGGCGCAGAGATCGAGGGCCCGCAGATCGCGGCCCCGGGAGCTGCGGACCCGAAGGCCGGGGGCCTCGAGATCAGGGGCCTGGAGGTGCGGTACGGCCCCGTGCGCGCCCTGCGGGGCGTCCATCTGGCCGTGCCCCGGGGCGCGGTGGCCGCGGTGCTCGGCGCGAACGGCGCGGGCAAGACGACGCTGCTGCGTGCCGTGTCGGGGACGCTGCGGTTCCACCGGGGCGCGATCACGTCGGGGACCGTCGCCTTCGGCGGATCCCGCCTCGACGGCGTGCCGGCGGCGGCCGTCGTACGGCGCGGCGTGGTCCAGGTGCCGGAGGGACGGCGGGTGTTCGCCCGGATGACGGTGGCCGAGAACCTGCGGGCCGGAGCGCTCGGCGTGCCGGGCAGGCGGGCGGCGGCGGCCCGTGAGCGGGTACTCGAACTCTTCCCGGTGTTGGCCGAGCGGGCCCACCAGCGGGCGGGCCTGCTGTCGGGCGGCGAGCAGCAGATGCTGGCGATCGGCCGGGCGCTCATGGCCGGGCCTTCGCTGCTGCTGCTCGACGAGCCCACGCTCGGGCTCGCTCCGCTGATGGCGGCCCGGATCGCCGACACCGTGCGGCAGATCAACGCCCAGGGGACGTCGGTGCTGCTGGTGGAGCAGAACGCCGCCATGGCGCTCGCGCTGGCCGAGCGGGCGTACGTGCTGGAGGTGGGCGAGGTGACGCTGTCGGGACCGGCGGCGGAGCTCGCGGCCAGTGACGAGGTGCGCCGCCGCTACCTCGGTATCGGCGCGCCCGAGACAGACCGACCGGTCGGTACCGACCCCGGCCCAGGTCACGAGAGGCACGAGAGGACCAGGCTGGCGAGATGGACGGCATGACCCACCGCCGCGGCGAACCGCGCGCACACCCGTTGAGGCGTCTCCGCATGCCCATGAGAAACCAACCGGTCGGTACGGCGGGCGGCGACGGCCTGCCGGAACTCGTGGTCAGCGAGGTGACGGTCCGCTTCGCCGGGCTCACCGCGCTCGACGCGGCGAGCTTCACCGTGGCCCCCGGCAGCGTGCACGCGCTGATCGGCCCGAACGGCGCGGGCAAGTCCACCTGCTTCAACGTGCTTTCGGGCGTCTACCGCGCCACCTCCGGCAGCGTGCGCTTCGGCGGCGCCGAGCTGACCTCGCTGCGCCCGCACCAGGTGGCGGCGCTGGGCGTGGCGCGGACGTTCCAGAACATCGCCCTGCCGCCGCACCTGACGGTCCGCGACAACCTCATGCTCGGCCGGCACCGCCTGACCCGGGCCGGCTTCGTCTCGGCCGGCCTGCGGCTGCCCTCGGCCAGGCGCGAGGCCGTACGGCACGGCGCGCGCGTCGCGGAGATCGCGGAGTTCGCCGGCGTCGGCGACGCGTTGTCCATCCCCGTCGGGCTGCTGCCGTACGGCGTGCAGAAGCGGGTGGAGCTGGCCCGGGCGCTGTGCATGGAGCCGCGGCTGCTCCTGCTGGACGAGCCGGTGGCGGGGATGAACGGCGGCGAGCGGCGGGAGATGACCGCCCTCATCCAGTCGGTGCGCGAGAGCCTCGGCATCTCGGTCCTGCTGGTCGAGCACGACATGGGCATGGTCATGCGGATCGCCGACGCGGTGACCGTGCTCGACTTCGGCAGGCGGATCGCGGGCGGGCCGCCCGAGGAGGTCCAGCGCGACCCCGAGGTGATCCGCGCCTATCTCGGCGACTTCGGCGGCCCCTCCGGTGAGCGAGGGGAGGCGTGATGGCGGTCTTCCTTGAGCTGCTCGTCAACGGGATCTCGGTCGGGGCCGTGTACGCGCTGATCGCGCTCGGCTTCGTGGTGATCTTCAAGGCGACCGAGGTGGTCAACTTCACCCACGCGTCGCTGCTGCTGGCCGGCGGTTACGTGATCGCCCGGCTGCACCCGCTGATCGGGTTCTGGGCGGCGCTGGCGGCCGGGATCGCGGCGGCGGCGCTGGTGGGCGCGCTGGTGGAGTTCCTGATCCTGCGCCGGGCGCACGTCGGCTCGCGCGGTGTGCTGGCCATCGTCACGATCGGCGTGGACATCCTGCTCACGACCGAGCTCACCCGCCGGATCGGCACCGAGGTGCTCGCCCTGGGCGACCCCTGGGGCGACCGGGTGCTGCGTCTCGGCCCGGTCACAGTGGCCGAGACCCGCGTCGTGGCCCTCGCGGTCGCCGCCACGCTGATCGTGGCGTTCCTGCTCGCCTTCAAGTTCACCGGCTGGGGCGTGGCGATGCGCGCCGCGGCCGAGGACGCGGAGACCGCCGCGCTGATGGGCGTGCGGCTCGGCCGGGTCTCGCTCAGCGCGTGGGCCGTCGCCGGGGCGCTGGCCGCGGTCGCGGCGATGTTCCTGTGCGTCTTCCCGACGCCGGGCCTGGACAGGGGCACGGCCGCGGCGGCGATGAAGGCCTTCCCCGCCGCCATCCTCGGCGGGCTCGACTCGACCACGGGCGCGCTGGCCGGAGGGCTGATCGTGGGCGTCACCGAGACGCTGATGAGCGGCTACCAGAGCGAGCTCGCCTTCCTGGGACGCGGCATCGGCGACGCGGCGCCGTTCCTCGTGATGATCGTGATCCTGCTGCTGCGGCCCTCCGGGCTGTTCGGCACGAAGGAGCCGGCCCGTGTCTGAACCCACGTCCACAGCCGGCACGCCCGTGCCGGAGACGCCCACGGCCGGCACATCCATTCCCAGCGCGTCCACGCGGGGGAAGCCCACGCGTGGCGCGTTCCGGCCCCTCCGGGCCGCGCTGTGTTTCGGGGCGCGGCCCCTGCGGGCCGCGCTGTGGCTCGCGGTGCTCGCGGTGGCGGTCGCGGTGCCCTTCTACCTGGAGGGGTTCTGGCTGCAGGCGGGGCTGTTCGCGATGTCGGCGGCGATCGGCGCCATCGGGATCAACCTGCTGACCGGGGCGACCGGGCAGCTGTCCCTGGGGCACGCCTTCTTCCTCGCGGTCGGGGCGTACTCCTACGTATCCCTGTCGTCGGACCTGGGGCTGCCGACGCCGCTCGCGGCCGTGGCCGCGGTGATCGTCGCGGGCGTGTCCGGTGGCCTGTTCAGCCCGATCGCGGGCCGCCTCAAGGGCGCCTACCTGGGCATCGCCACGCTCGCCCTGATCTTCGTCGGCCAGCACATCCTGTTCAACGCCGAGCCGGTGACCGGCGGCTTCAACGGACGGCCGGTGCCGCCGATGGAGCTGTTCGGTCTCGTCTTCGCCGACACCCCGGAGCTGGTGGTTCTGAACGTGCCGTTCGGCTCGCTCGAACGGCTGTGGTTCCTCGGGATCGCGCTGCTCGCGGGCGCGGCGGTGTTCGCCAGGGGCGTGCTGCGCGGCCGTCCCGGCCTGGCGATGAACACGATCAGGGACCACGAGATCGCCGCGGGGGTCATGGGCGTCCCGGTCGCCCGCTACCGCGCGGGCGTGTTCGTCCTGTCGTCCATGTACGGCGGGCTCGCCGGGGTGCTGGTCGCCCTGGTCTTCCAGCAGGTCGTGCCGGACTACTTCGGCATGCTGCTGTCGCTCGACTACCTCGCGACGATCGTGATCGGCGGCCTGGGATCGGTCGCCGGGGCGGTCGTCGGGGCCGCGTTCGTCTCCCTGCTCCCCCAGCTGCTCACGCGCTACAGCGACGCCCTGCCGCTGGTGGCCGAGCCGGGTTCCGGCGGGGTCTCCCCCGCCGAGGCCGCGCGGATTCTCTACGGCGCCGCCGTCGTCGCGGTGGTGCTGTTCCTGCCCGGCGGTCTGGTCGGGCTTGCCACGCGGCTCGGCCGCGTACGACTCAAGGAGCTCAGATGGGCAAAATCGGCACCCGCGCCGGCGTCGCGGCGTTAGCCCTGTTGTCCCTTGCCGTCACCTCGTGCGGTAGTGGGAAGGCCACGGGCGGCGGCGGTGGCGGAGACGCCGGGGCGGCGAACGTCGACGGGGTCAAGACCGGCCCCGGCGTCACGGCCACCACGATCACCGTGAGCGCGCTCACCGACCTGACCGGTCCGTACGCGTCGTTCGGCAAGAGCCAGACGCAGGCGCAGCAGCTGTACTTCGACCAGGTCAACGCCGGCGGCGGGGTCTGCGGCCGGAAGTACGAGCTGGTGGTGCGCGACCACGGCTACGACACGCAGAAGGCGGTGGCGGCCTACACCGAGATCGCGCCCAAGTCGGCGGCGATCGTGCAGTTCATCGGTTCCCCGATGATCACGGCGCTGAAGCAGCGAATCGACGGCGACAAGCTGCTCACGATCCCGATGGCGTGGGCGACCACGCTGCTCGGCAGCCGGGCCATCCAGGTGACCGGCACGACGTACGACGTGGACATGATCAACGCCGTCGAGTTCCTCACGAAGGAGAAGGGGATCAAGTCCGGCGACAAGATCGGGCACCTGTACTTCGAGGGCGACTACGGCGAGAGCTCGCTCAACGGCTCGAAGTACGCCGCGGACAAGCTCGGCCTGCAGATCGTCGAGCAGAAGATCAAGGCGACCGACCAGGACATGAGCGCCCAGGTGGCGGCGTTCAAGGCGGCCGGGGTGAAGGCCGTGCTCGTCTCCGTGGGGCCCCGGCAGACGGCCTCGCTGGTCGGCGTGTCCCTGGCCAAGGGCATGGACGTGCCGTTCGTCGGCAGCAACTCGGCCTACGCTCCGCAGCTTCTCGCGACCCCGGCCGGGCCGGCCCTGCTGAAGGACTTCTACTACGTCTCGGCGGGGACGCCGGTCAGCGCGCAGAACCCGGGGATGCAGAAGCTGGTGGCCGACTACCAGGCGAAGTATCCGGGGGAGACGCTCGACAGCGGCGTGCCCACCGGCTGGAGCGCGGCGATGATCGTGGATGAGGCGATGAAGAAGGCGTGCGAGGCCAAGGACCTCACCCGGGAGGGCGTGCTGAACGCGCACCGCTCGCAGTCGAACTTCGGCGGCGACTTCGGCACGCCGATGAACTTCACGTTCTTCGACAAGCCCGCCTCCCGGTCGTCGTACGTGCTCAAGCCCGACAAGGCGGCGCTCGGCGGCGCGGTCGTCTTCAGGGAGGCGGAGGTCTCCGAGCTGGCGAAGGACTACCCGGTGCCGGTGGGCTGACGCGGACAGGCCCGTGCCCGCGCCACGGAGGTTGGTTACTCGCTAGTATCCCGATACCGAATAATCGTCTGGAGAATCGATGCGACGCACCATCTACGGCGAGGACCACGAGGCCTTCCGCGACTCCGTGCGGCAGTTCGTGATCCGCTCGGTCGCCCCGAGGGCCGAGGAGTTCATCGAGCGCCGGCTGATCGACCGCGAGGTGTGGCGGGAGGCCGGCCGGCAGGGATTCCTCGGCCTTGAGGTTCCCGAGGAGTACGACGGCGCGGCCGCGGGCGACTACCGCTTCAACGCCGTGCTCACCGAGGAGCTCGCCGGGGTGGGCATGGCTCTGGCGTCCAGTTTCAGCATCCACTTCGACGTGGTCGCGCCCTACCTGGTGGAGCTGACGACGGACGAGCAGAAGAAGCGCTGGCTGCCGCCGTTCTGCTCGGGAGAAATGATTACCGCGATCGGCATGACCGAGCCGAGCGGCGGGTCGGACCTGGCGGCGCTGCGCACCACCGCCGTCAGGGACGGCTCCGACTGGATCGTCGACGGCTCCAAGACGTTCATCACCAACGGCTACCAGGCCGACCTCGTCGTGGTGGCGGCCCGGACCAGCCCGGAGAAGCGGGCCAAGGGCATCACGCTGTTCGCGGTCGAGGAGGGCATGCCCGGCTTCCATCGCGGGCGCAAGCTGGACAAGGTCGGCCAGCCGGAGGCCGACACGGCCGAGCTGTTCTTCGAGGGTGTGCGGGTGCCGGCCGGCAACGTGATCGGCGAGGTGGACCGGGGGTTCGTCGCGATGATGGAACGACTCCCCCAGGAACGGCTCGGCAGCGCCGTCACCAACATCTCCCACGCCGCCGCCGTGCTCGCCGAGACCCTGTCGTACGTGAAGGAGCGCAAGGCGTTCGGCCAGGCGATCGGCAGCTTCCAGTACAACAAGTTCACCCTCGCCGATCTGGTGACGAAGGTGGAGGTGACCCGGGCGTACGTCGACCAGTGCGTGGCCGCCCACGCCGACGGAGAGCTGACGGCGGTCGACGCGGCCAAGGCCAAGATGTGGACCGCCGAGGTGCAGAACCAGGTGATCGACGCCTGCGTGCAGCTCTACGGCGGCTACGGCTACATGAGGGAGTACCGCGTGGCACGGGCCTGGATGGACGCCCGGGTGACCCGGATCTGGGCGGGGTCCAACGAGATCATGCGCGAGATCGTCGGCCGGGACCTCGGCTTGTGAACGGGCCTGTGAAGAACCGGGAAGCCTATCCGCACTGGCGGGACGTGCCCACCCGCTGGAAGGACAACGACGTCTACGGGCACGTCAACAACGTCGTGCACTACTCCCTGATGGACACCGTGATCAACACCTGGCTGATCGAGGAGGCCGGCCTGGACATCCACGAGGGCCCGGCGATCGGGTTGTGCGTGGAGTCGCGCTGCTCCTACCGGGCCTCGGTGTCCTTCCCGCAGGTGATCAGCGTGGGCCTGCGGATCGGTCACCTGGGCCGGTCCAGCGTCCGCTACGAGCTCGGCCTGTTCGCCGGGGACACGCTGGTCGCCGAGGGAGATTTCACCCACGTCTTCGTGGACCGGCACACCCGCCGCCCGGTGGAGATCGGCCCGCCCCTGCGCCCCGCCATGGAACGCCTCCTCTCCCCTCCCCCCGTTTAGTGGTTTCAGCGCCCGTGGACGTTGACGGCCACGCCGCTCAGATGGTCCTCCTGGACGATGTCCAGCAGGGTGTTCGCCACGTCCGCCCGGGTCAGGGAACGCGGTTTGGCCGCCAAGTCGCGGCGGATCACGACCGCCCCGGTGGCGGGCCGGTCGGTGAGCCGGGTCAGCCGGACGATGGTCCAGTCCAGATCGCCGGCGCTCACGGCCCGCTCCAGCTCGCGGGCGTCGGCATACTGGGTGGCCAGCAGGCGGCGCAGCAGCCACAGGACCAGGACCGGCCTGCGGGCGACGATCGGGTAGGGGGTGGTGACGACCAGGCGACGGACCCCGGTCTCGGTCATGGCCTGCATGATGGTGCGGGTGGCCTCGGCCGCGCGGTGCGGATCGCCGCTGTCGCCGCCGTTGATGATGGAGATCACCGCGTCCGCGCCGGTCACGGCCGCACGCATCTTCTCCGGGTCGCGGCCGTCGCCTTCGACGACGACGTGCGGCCGCGCCTCCAGGGCGGCGGCGTTGCGGGTGAAGGCGGTGACCCGGTGGCCGCGGCGCAGCGCCTCGGCCAGGACGTGGCGGCCGGTGCGGCCGGTCGAGCCGATGAGAGTGAGGTTCACGGCTCCACCGTCCGGGTGATCGAGTCGACGCGGCCTGTGGCCGTGTCCGCATGTTCGAGTGGGGTTCCCATGACCGGCAATCGTCGTCCAGCCGGAGTTCGGCGGCGTCCCTCCCACGGAGTCATCTGCCGCTACCCCACCGGGATCAGCCCGGCCGGGCCGGGCTAAGTCGCCGGGAGTAGCCGGCGACGGCAGGAGGTCAGGCGAGGCTGTCGAGCCAGGCGCGGTGGAGGCGGGCGAACCGGCCTGAGCCGGCGATCAGGTGGTCCGGCGGGCCGTCCTCCACGATCCGGCCGTGCTCCATGACGAGCACCCGGTCGGCGATCTCGACGGTGGACAGGCGGTGGGCGATGATCAGCGCGGTCCGGTCGGAGAGGATCGTCCGCAGCGCCCGCTGCACGAGGCGCTCGCTGGGCACGTCGAGGCTGGAGGTGGCCTCGTCCAGGATCAGCACGGCGGGGTCGGCGAGGAACGCCCGGGCGAACGCGACGAGCTGCCGCTGCCCCGCCGACATGCGGCCGCCGCGCTTGCCGACCTGGGTCTCGTACCCGTCGGGGAGCGCGGAGACGAACGTGTGGGCGCCGATGGCCTCGGCGGCCCGCTCGATCTCCGAATCCGGCGCGCCGGGCCGCCCGAACCGCACGTTGTCGGCGATCGTCCCGCTGAACAGGTAGTTCTCCTGGGTGACCATCACCACGTGGCGGCGCAGGGTGTCCTCGTCCAGGTCGCGCAGGTCCACGCCGTCGAGCAGCACCCGCCCGGCGACCGGGTCGTGGAACCGGGCGATGAGCTTGGCCAGCGTGGTCTTGCCCGCGCCCGTGGTGCCGACGACGGCCACGGTCTGCCCGGCGGGAATCTCCAGGTCGAGCAGCGGCAGCACCGGCGGGCCCTCGGCGTAGGCGAACCTGACGCCCTCGAAGCGCAACGCCCCGGCGGCGCGCGGCAGCGGCACCGGGCGGTGGGGCTCGGCCACCGAGGGCCGCTCCTCCAGCACGCCCGACAGCTTCTCCAGCGCCGCCCCCGCCGACTGCAGGGCGTTGTAGAACTGACTGATCTCCTGCATCGGCTCGTAGAACTGGCGCAGGTAGAGCAGGAACGCCGCGAGCACACCGACCGTGACCGTGCCGCGCAGCGCGAGCAGGCCGCCGTACAGCAGGACGGCGGCGACGGTGACGTTGCCGATCAGCTTGATGCCGGGCATGAACACGGCGACCAGGCGCATGCCCCGCGTGTTGGCGGCGCGGTAGTCCGTGTTGAGCCGTTCGAAGATCTCCTGGTTGCGCGGCTCCCGCCGGAACGCCTGCACCGCGCGGATGCCGGTCATCGACTCCACGAAGTGGACGATGACCAGCGCGACCGCCTCCCGCGTACGGCGGTAGGCGACGCTCGACTGGCGGCGGAACCACCGGGTGAACAGCAGCAGGACCGGCAGCGGCAGCAGCGCCACCAGGCCGAGGCGCACGTCGAGCACGAGCAGCATCACCGCGGTGCCGCACAACGTGAGCACGGCCGTGACCAGGCCGTCGAAACCGGAGTCGAGCAGTTCCGCGATGGCGTCCACGTCGGAGGTGAGCCGGGAGATGACCCGCCCTGAGGTGTACCTCTCGTGGAACGACAGCGACAGGCGCTGGAAGTGGTCGAAGACCCGGCGGCGCAGCTCCAGCAGGATGTCCTGGCCGATCCGGCCCGACATCTGCAGGAACGCCTGCCGGGTGAGCGCCTGGGTGAGCGCGGCGCCCAGCACCGCGCCGACGATCGCGAGCAGCGTCCCCGCGCCCTGCCCGCGCAGCATGGGCGGGATGCCGTCGTCGATGCCCGCCTTCACCAGGTACGGCAGGGCCAGCCCGGCGGCGTTGGACACCACGATGACCGCGGTGAGCACGGCGATGGCCCGGCGGTGCGGGCGCAGCAGGTCGCCCAGCAGGCGGCGCGACCGGGTGCGCAGCAGCACGGAGACGCGCTCGGAGATCTCGTCGCGGTTCTCCGCGGCGACCCCGCGCCACACTGTCTCTCCCGCGTCGCCTCCGGCTCGCTCGGTGTCACCCCCGCCGTCAGCGGTCCCTTGGGTCATCGCATCGAGCCTTCGGGGTCGAGGTCGGCGTCCTGGGCGAGCAGTTCGCGATACTCCGGCACGGCCGACAGCAGGTCGCCGTGGCGGCCGACGTGGGTGACGGTGCCGTCGCGCAGCAGCGCCACCCGGTCGGCCAGCAGCACGGTCGAGGCGCGGTGCGCCACGACGATGCCGGTGGCCTCGGCGAGCACCCGCCGCAGCGCCTCCTCGACCAGCGCCTCGGTCTCCACGTCGAGAGCCGAGAGGGTGTCGTCGAGGACGAGCACCCGCGGCCTGCCGAGGATCGCCCTGGCCAGCGCGAGCCGCTGCCGCTGACCGCCCGACAGCGACATCCCCTGCTCCCCGATGCGGGTGTCGAGCCCCCACGGCAGGTCGTAGGCGAACGTCGCCTGCGCGATCTCCAGTGCCTGCCTGATCTCCTCCTCGGTGGCGTGCCCGTGGCCGAGTGTCACGTTCTCGCGGACGCTCATCGAGAAGAGCGTCGGCTCCTCGAACGCGGTGGCGACCACCGAGCGCAGCGAGGTCAGCGACAGGTCCCGCACGTCGTGCCCGTCCACGGTGACGCGGCCCGCGGTGACGTCGAGCAGGCGGGGCACGAGCGCGGTGAGCGTCGTCTTGCCCGACCCGGTGGCCCCCACGAGGGCGACGGTCTCCCCCGGCCGCACCTCCAGCCACACGTCGCGCAGCACCGGCCGTTCGGCGCCGGGGAAGCGGAACCCGGCGCCCTCGAAGCGTACGTGGCCGCGCGGGCGCTCGATGACGGCCGGGCCGCCGCTGATCGCGGGCACCGTGTCGAGCACCTCGACCACCCGGTCGGCCGAGGTCATGGCCTCCTGGCCCATGGCGAGGATGTAGCCGAGCGAGGCGACCGGCCAGACGAGCTGGAGGACCAGCGTGGTGAAGGCGACCAGGGTGCCGAGCGTCAGCGCGCCGGCGCCGACCGCGATCGCGCCGAGCAGCAGGACCAGGGCGAGCGTGACGTTCGGCACGACTTCGAGGAAGGTGAAGAACCGGGAGGCCAGCCGCACCTTCGCCAGCGAGGTGCGGCGGATCTCGCGGGCGGCGGCAGCGAAGTTCGCGAAGACGTGCTCACGCCGCCCGAACGCCTTGACCGTGCGGATCCCCACGGCCGACTCCTCGACCAGCGTGGCGAGGTCGCCCTGCTGGTCCTGCACCTGCCGGGAGATGACGATGTAGCGCCGCTCGAACCGCAGCGACAGGACCACGACAGGGACGGCGGAGACGGCGACGAGCAGGCCCAGCGGCCAGTACATCCGCAGGAGCACCACGGTGACCGCAGTGAGTTGCAGGATGTTCATGATCAGGAACAGCACGCCGAAGCCGAGGAACCTGCGGATCGTCGACAGGTCGGTCGTCGCCCTGGACAGCAGCTGGCCCGACTGCCATCCGTCGTGGAAGCTCATCGGCAGCCGCTGGAGGTGGCGGTAGAGGTCGTCGCGGATCGCGGTCTCGAGGCCGAGGACCGGCCCGGCCTGGGACCAGCGGCGGACGAACGTGAGGACCGCCTCGGCGATGCCGAGGCCGAGGGCCAGCAGCCCGAGCGGAACCAGCCCCCCGAGGTCCCCGTGGGCCACCGGGCCGTCGATGATCTCCTTGCTCACCAGCGGGATCACCGTGCCCGCGGCGATCCCGAGCAGCGCGGCGAGCCAGGACACCACCAGGCTGGGCACGTACGGGCGCAGGTAGGACCGCAACCGCCACAGCGAGCGCCACGACGACCGGCGGACAGTGTCGTCCCTTGCGTCGGGCCCGGGTTCCTGAGGGGAGTCCATCAACGGGCGCAGCGCTCCTCCGGCGTCTGACAGGAAAGGTCGACTCGCTCCTGCCATGCTCCGTCGAAGGGCGCCGCGCCTTCAAGGGGTTTTCCCCCTCCGCCGGGTGTCCCAGGCCGCGAGGCCCGGGAGAACCCGGCCGCCGGGGTCAGGTCGACGGGTGCGCGACCGCCGAGCCGATGGTGTGGACGCGCAGGGCGTTGGTGGAGCCGTGGTTGCCGGGCGGCGAGCCGGCGACGACGACGACCTTGTCGCCCTTCTCGCAGACGCCGAGCGACAGCAGCGAGGCCTCCACCTGCCGCACCATGTCGTCGGTGTGGTGCACGAACGGCACCTCGAACGTCTCCACTCCCCAGGTCAGCGCGAGCTGGCCGCGCACCTGCGGGTTGGAGGTGAACGCCAGCAGCGGGATCGGCGAGCGGTAACGGGCCAGCCGCCGGGCGGTCTCGCCGGACATCGTGAACGCCACCAGGGCCTTGGCCCCGACGATCGCGCCGACCTCGGCGGCGGCACGGGCGATGGCCCCGCCGGTCGTCTCGGGCAGGCGCTCCAGCGTGTGGGTGGCCTGCAGCGTGGTGCCCTCGGCGGCGACCGCGATGCGGGCCATCGTGGAGACCGACTCGATCGGGTAGTTGCCGACCGAGGTCTCGCCGGACAGCATGACCGCGTCCGCGCCGTCCATCACCGCGTACGCGACGTCGGACGCCTCGGCGCGGGTGGGCCGGGGGGCGCCCATCATCGAGTCGAGCATCTGGGTGGCCACGATGACCGGGTGGGCCTTCTCCCGGCACAGCTCGATGATGCGGCGCTGGACGATCGGCACCTGCTCCAGCGGCAGCTCGACGCCGAGGTCGCCGCGGGCGACCATCACGCCGTCGAAGGCGTCCACGATCTCCTCGAGGCGGTCGACGGCCTGCGGCTTCTCGATCTTGGCGAGGAGCGGGAGCCTGACGCCCTCCTCCTCCATGATCGCGTGGACGAGCGCGGCGTCGTCCGGCGACCGGACGAACGACAGGGCGATCATGTCGAAGCCGGTGCGCAGCGCCCAGCGCAGGTCCTCCTCGTCCTTCTCCGTGAGCGCCGGGGCGCTGACGGCGACGCCGGGGAGGTTGAGGCCCTTGTTGTCGGAGATCATGCCGCCGATGACCACGCGGGTGACGACACGCGGCCCCTCGACCGCGGTCACCTCCAGGTTCAGCCGGCCGTCGTCCACGAGGATCGTGTCGCCGGGCTTGACGTCGCCCGGCAGGCCCTCGTACGTCGTGGAGACGATGTCCCGGTCGCCGGGGACGTCCTCGGTCGTGATCGTGAAGACGTCGCCGTAGCCGAGCCGGACGGGACCGGAGGCGAAGCGTCCGACGCGGATCTTGGGGCCCTGGAGGTCGGCGAGGACGCCCACGGCGCAGCCCAGCTCGTCGGCGGCGGCTCTGACCCGGTCGAACACCTCCTTGTGCAACTCGTGGCTGCCGTGCGAGAGGTTGAAGCGGGCGACGTTCATGCCCGCCTTGATGAGCTCGCGTAGGCGCTCCGGCGAGGAGGTGGCGGGCCCGAGGGTACAGACGATCTTTGCTCGACGACTCACAGCACTACCCTAATTGGTACAGACCACTTGCAGTGACGGCGCACACAGCTGTCGCCAAATGTTCAGACACTTCACGCGATCATCCGCGTGCCCTAGCCTTGGCAGCCATGGGACGTACCCGGACCTGGGGGGTAATAACGGCGCTGTTCACCCTGGCCGCGTGCGGAGGCCAGGGTACCGAATCGGCCGCCCCGCCGACGGGTGTTTCGGTGTCGCTCAACCAGTGGCGCAGCGACGAGACGTCTCACGACCTGGAGGTGTCGGTGCGCAACGAGACCGGCACGCCGGTGCGCTTCCAGGACGTCCAGCTCGTCACCGCCTCGTTCGCCACGCTCCCGCCGACCCGCGTGGACACCACCCTCGGCAAGACGCCGCGCACGGACCTGCGGATCCCGTACGGCGAGGCGCGCTGCGACCCGACGAAGATCCCGCCGGTGCGCCCGGCCACGGTGGTCGCGCACATCCAGGTCGGCGACGGGGCGTTGCGCAAGGTGGAGTTCCCGGTCCACCACCCCGATCCCACGCTGGACGGGCTGGTGAAGGCCGAGTGCGGGGCCTACATCCTGCGCCAGTCGGTGGACGTGACGTTCGGGGACACCTGGACCCGGGTGGGCCGGACCCTTCACGGGAACCTCGTCGTCACCAGGAAGGGCGGCTCGGAGCGGATCACGATCGACGAGCTCGGCGCCACCACGCATTACACGATGCTCCCCCGCTCCGGGAAGCGCCGGCCGGTGGCGGTGCTCGCGGCGGACGCCACGCGGCTGGAGATCCCGGTGGAGGTCACCCCCATGCGCTGCGACTGGCACGCGTTCGCGGAGGCCAAGAAGGCCTACCTGTTCCCGGTCTACGGCACCGTGGGCGGCGGCGAGAAGCGCTACCTCATCGCGACGCCTCCGGCTCCGGTGCAGCAGACGTTCCTGTCGTACGCGCAGGACGTGTGCGGCGTCGGCGGATCCTGATCGCGAGCCCCGCCCAGGAGGCGAGCACGACGGCGATCACCGCCAGCCGCACGTGCCAGACGTACGCCTGCGGGTAGATCACGCCCTCGATGTAGGTGTCGATGAAGCCGCCGGGCAGCAGGCCGCGCTCCCCCGCCCTGGCCCTCCCCCAGTTCTCCAGCGCGGTCAGCGGGCACTCCACGAGCCCTGAGAGCTGCACCAGCCCCCAGGCGCACAGCGCGAGGTGCGGCCAGATCAGCCGGGGCCGCCACCAGGCGAGGAAGCCGCCCAGGGCGATGTAGGCGATGACGAGGAAATGCGCCACCATCGTGGCCTGCCAGACGAGCCGGTAGATCATGGTCTGCCCTCCTCCGCGAAGGAGGGTAGGCCGCCGTGGCCCGCCGGACATCCGGCGGGCTACTCAGACACGTACTCAGGCGGCGACGAGCCCCAGGAAGAGGCTCAGGGCGCGACGGCGGTGGCGGCCCGGGCGGCGTCGACCAGGCCGTGGCCGAAGAAGCCGTTCTTCGCCGTGGGCCCCTCGCAGACCTGGCTCTCGCCCGTGCCGTAGCGGTAGGTGCGGGGCGCGGGGCAGCCCTTCGGGGTCGCCGTGGCGTAGAGCATGCGCTCCACCTGCGCGGGGTCCATCTGGAGCCCGCCCTTGCCCGGCTTGCCGAACCGGCCGATGATCAGCGCCGCCACCCCGGTGACGTGCGGCGCGGCCATGGACGTGCCCTCCAGGTACTGGTAGTAGGCGCACTTGCCGTCGTGGCAGTCGCGGATCACCGAGGACGTCTTCGGCGTGCCCGCGGCGTCGACGAGGCCCTTGGCGCGCAGGACGTTCTCGGGGACGGCGGCCAGGATCTCCCGGCTCGCGCCCTTGAGACCGGTGCCGCCGTCGAACATGTCGCCGCCCGGCGCCGCGATGTCGGTCTGCTCGACGCCGTAGTCGGAATACGACGCCTTCTGCCCGCCGGGGCCGACGGAGGACACCGAGATGACGCCGTCGAGCTCGGCCGGGACGTTGAGGCAGGTGTTGTCGACGGACCGCTTCTTCTCCGAGCCCTTCGGGAAGTCGGGGCTGGAGGTGTCGTTCTTCACCTTGCCGAGGTCGAGGCCCTCGTTCCCGATCGCGGTGACGAGTGTGACGCCGTGCGCGCGGGCGTACTTGACCGCGCGGCGCATGCCCTCCAGGATCGCCCGCTGCTCCAGCCGCTCCCTGTTCGTGTCGCTCGCATTGTTCGCGCAGTTGAACGTCCAGGGGTCGACGAAGAAGCTCATGTTGACCACGTCGACGCCGACGTCGGCGGCGTACTCCAGGGCGTCCATCGTGGGCTTGAGGAAGAAGAAGCCCGAGTCGGTGCCGGCGCGGAGGTTGACCAGCGACACGTCGGGGGCGACCCCGCTGACGCCGATGCCGTTGATCGGCGAGCCGATCGTGCTCGCGACGTGGGTGCCGTGGCCGTCGTCGTCGACGTCGGCCGGGTCCTTGCAGCCCTTGTGCTCGCAGGGCCCGTCGAGCGGCTTGCCGTTCTCGTCGGTGGGCTCGTCGACGACGAAGTTGCGGCTGAGCGCGTGGTTGAAGTTGGGCGCAATGTCGGGGTGCTTGCCGTCCACGCCGGTGTCGATGACGCCCACGAGCACCTTGTGGCTGCCCCGGGCCTTGGCGTACGACCCGGTGGGGGTGGCGCCGATCATCTTCATGTCCCACTGGCGGCCCGAGAGCGGGTCGCCGCCCTGTGCTGACCTGACATGCTTCGCGGCCGACCGTACGTGCTCCACCCGCCGGGCGCCGGAGGCGGCGGGCGCGTCGGCGGTCTTGCCGATGGGACGGTCGAGCGCGACGCCGACCACGGAGGGGTCGGCGCCGATCTTCTCGGGGTCGGACGCGCGTACGACGAGGTAGCCGAGCTTGTCGTCCCTCCCTTGGATCGTTCCTCCGGCCGCCTCGGCCGCCCGCTCCGCGGTGGCCCGGTGACCGTCGGTATAGAAGACCAGGTAGTTCCGCGCGGGCTCGGACGCGCTCGCCGCCCCCGGCAGACCCGCGGCCCCCAGCCCGCCGAGCATGGTGATGGACATGATGGCCCCGGCGAGCCGCCCCCGTGCGTACAACGATCCTCCTCGGTTGCGGGCCTCTGGTGCGGAGGCCCCTCGATCCGGGCACAGCATCCTCCCGGCGGCCGCACGCGCTCGCAACCCGGCCACCGAACTGGATATGCCCGTTTTATCCCGTACACCCCGACCGCCGTGGTCCGGTCCCCTGGGACCACGGCGGCGGGTCACCTCTCAGACGAGGGGCCTCGCGGTCGGCGGAATGGGAACGGGCAGGACGGTCCGCCCGCTCAGGTAGCGGTCCACCGCCGCCGCGGCCGACCGGCCCTCGGCGATCGCCCACACGATCAGCGACTGGCCCCGGCCCATGTCGCCGGCCGCGAACACGCCCTCGACCGACGTCTCGTACGACGCGTTCCTGGCCACGTTACCCCGGGCGTCGAAGAACGACTCCGGGTCGCCGGACAGCGCCGCGAGGTCGTTCAGCAGCGGGCCCTTCTCCGGGCCGAGGAAGCCCATCGCGAGCGTCACCAGCTCGGCCGGGATCTCCCGCTCGGTGCCGGGGATCGGCGTGAACCCCGCCGCCGGGCCCTCGACCTCGACCAGGCGCAGCGCCCGCACATTGCCCTCGTCGTCGCCGACGAACTCGGTGGTGGACACCGCGTACACGCGGTCGCCCGCCCCGGCCTCCAGCTCCTCGTGCGCGCTCTCCATCTTGAACAGCATCGGGTAGGTCGGCCACGGCTGGCTGCCCGGACGGGTCGCCGGCGGCTTCGGCATGATCTCCAGCTGGGTGACCGACAGGGCGCCCTGGCGGATCGCCGTGCCGATGCAGTCGGCGCCGGTGTCGCCGCCGCCGATCACGACGACGTGCTTGCCCTCGGCCGAGATCGGCGACTCGGCGTAGTCGCCCTCCTGGGTCTTGTTCGCCGGCGGGAGGTACTCCATCGCCTGGTAGACGCCCTTGAGCTCACGGCCGGGCACCGGCAGGTCGCGCCAGGCCGTGGCGCCGCCCGCCAGCACGACGGCGTCGAACTCCTCGCGGAGCTGAGTCACCGTGACGTCCACGCCGACGTTGACGCCGGTGCGGAACTCGGTGCCCTCGGCCTCCATCTGGGCGAGGCGCCGGTCGACGTGCCGCTTCTCCATCTTGAACTCGGGGATGCCGTAGCGGAGCAGCCCGCCGATCCGGTCGGCCCGCTCGAACACGACCACGTCGTGCCCGGCGCGGGTGAGCTGCTGCGCGGCGGCGAGGCCGGCCGGCCCCGAGCCGACGACCGCGACCTTCCTGCCCGTCTTGGCGGCGGGCGGCTGCGGCGTGACCCAGCCCTCGGCGAAGGCGCGGTCGACGATCTCGACCTCGACCCGCTTGATCGCGACGGGGTCGGAGTTGATGCCGAGGACGCACGCCGACTCGCACGGCGCCGGGCACAGACGGCCGGTGAACTCCGGGAAGTTGTTGGTCGCGTGCAGCCGCTCGATCGCCTCACGCCAGTCGTCGCGGTAGACGAGGTCGTTCCACTCGGGGATGAGGTTCCCGAGCGGGCAGCCGTTGTGGCAGAACGGGATGCCGCAGTCCATGCAGCGGGCCGCCTGCTTGGTGAGCGCGGGCCGGGGGAAGTCCTCGTAGACCTCGCGCCAGTCGCGGATGCGAACGTCGACCGGGCGGCGCGCCGGCAGCTCGCGCCCGTGTGTCAGGAACCCCTTCGGGTCAGCCAACGGTGTTACCCCCCTCTATCCCTGCGTGGAAACGGTCATGGAGACGGTCGCGATGATCCGCATCGGCGTCACCCGTGGGCGGCGGCCATGACCGCCTCGTCGATGTCGCGGCCCTCGGCCTCGGCGGCGGCCCTCGCCTGGAGGACCCGCTTGTAGTCGGTCGGCATGACCTTCCCGAACCGGCCGAGCGCGGCGTCCCAGTCGGCGAGCAGCGCCTTGGCCACCGTGGACCCGGTCTCCGCGAAGTGCTTCTCGACGATCTCCCGCAGGAACTCGGCGTCGTCGTCGTCCAGCGCCTCCAGCTCGACCATCTCGCGGTTGACCCGCTCGGGCCGCAGGTCGAGCACGTACGCGACGCCGCCCGACATGCCGGCGGCGAAGTTGCGGCCGGTCGGCCCGAGGACGACGGCCCGGCCGCCGGTCATGTACTCGCAGCCGTGGTCGCCCACGCCCTCCACGACGGCGGTCGCGCCGGAGTTGCGCACGCAGAACCGCTCGCCCACGATGCCGCGGACGAAGACCTCGCCGGACGTCGCGCCGTACAGGCCGACGTTGCCGGAGATGACCTGCGTCTCGGCCTCGAACGGCGCGTCGGGGTGCGGGCGGACGATGATCCGGCCGCCCGACAGGCCCTTGCCGAGGTAGTCGTTGGCGTCGCCGGTCAGCCGCAGCGTGACGCCGCGCGGCACGAACGCGCCGAACGAGTTGCCCGCGGAGCCGGTGAACGACACGTCGATCGTGTTGTCCGGCAGGCCGGCCCCGCCGTACCGCTTGGTCACCTCGTGGCCGAGCATCGTGCCGACCGTGCGGTTGACGTTGCGGATGGGCAGCTCCAGCGTGACCGGGTCGCCGAAGTTCAGCGCGCCCTCGGCGAGCTGGATCAGCGTGTTGTCCAGCGCCTTGTCGAGCCCGTGGTCCTGCTCGACGACCTTGCGGCGCGGGGTGCCCTCGGGCAGCTCCGGCTGGTGCAGGATCGGCGCCAGGTCGAGGCCGGAGGCCTTCCAGTGCTCGACCGCCTGGGTGGTGTCGAGCAGGTCGGCCCGCCCGATGACCTCGTCGAGCGAGCGGTAGCCGAGCTCGGCGAGGTACTCGCGCACCTCCTGGGCGATGAACTCGAAGAAGTTCACCACGAACTCGGGCTTGCCGGTGAACCGCTTGCGCAGCTCGGGGTTCTGGGTGGCCACGCCCACCGGGCAGGTGTCGAGGTGGCAGACCCGCATCATGACGCAGCCGGAGACGACCAGCGGAGCGGTGGCGAAGCCGTACTCCTCCGCGCCGAGCAGCGCCGCGATGATCACGTCGCGGCCGGTCTTGAGCTGGCCGTCTGCCTGGACGACGATGCGGTCGCGCAGGCCGTTGAGCAGCAGCGTCTGCTGGGTCTCGGCCAGGCCGAGCTCCCAGGGGGCGCCCGCGTGCTTGACCGAGGTCAGCGGGGAGGCGCCGGTGCCGCCGTCGTGGCCGGAGATCAGCACGACGTCGGCGTGGGCCTTGCTGACGCCCGCCGCCACGGTCCCGACCCCGACCTCGGCGACCAGCTTCACGTGGACGCGGGCGCGCGGGTTGGAGTTCTTCAGGTCGTGGATGAGCTGGGCCAGGTCCTCGATCGAGTAGATGTCGTGGTGCGGCGGGGGCGAGATGAGGCCGACGCCGGGCGTGGAGTGCCGGGTCTTGGCGATCCACGGGTACACCTTGTGACCGGGCAGCTGGCCGCCCTCGCCTGGCTTGGCGCCCTGCGCCATCTTGATCTGCAGGTCGTCGGCGTTGACCAGGTATTCGCTGGTCACGCCGAAGCGGCCGGAGGCCACCTGCTTGATCGCGCTGCGCCGCTCGGGGTCGTGCAGCCGCTCCGGGTCCTCGCCGCCCTCACCGGTGTTCGACTTGGCGCCGAGCCGGTTCATCGCGATGGCCAGCGTCTCGTGCGCCTCCATCGAGATGGAGCCGTACGACATGGCGCCGGTGGAGAACCGCTTGACGATCGACTCGACCGGCTCGACCTCCTCGATCGGCACGGGCGCGCCGCCGGGACGCAGCTTGAACAGGCCGCGCAGCGTCATGAGCTTCTCGGACTGCCCGTCCACCAGGGACGTGTACTCCTTGAAGATCTCGTAGCGCCGGGTGCGGGTGGAGTGCTGCAGCTTGAAGACGGTGGTCGGGTTGAACAGGTGCGGCTCGCCCTCGCGGCGCCACTGGTACTCGCCGCCGACCTCCAGCCGCCGGTGCGGGTTCTCCGCGCGGGGATAGGCCCGCGCGTGCCGCTCCAGCGCCTCCTTGGCCAGCACGTCGAAGCCGACGCCGCCGAGGCGGGAGGTGGTGCCGGTGAAGCACTGGTCGATGACCTCGGCGCCGAGGCCGAGGGCCTCGAAGATCTGCGCGCCGGTGTAGGAGGCGACCGTGGACACGCCCATCTTGGACATGACCTTGAGCACGCCCTTGCCGTACGCCTTGATGAGGTTGCGCACGGCCTTGCGCGGGTCGAGGTCGAGCTGACCGGTGGCGATCATGTCCTCGACCGTCTCCAGCGCGAGGTAGGGGTTGATCGCGCTCGCGCCGTAGCCGATGAGCAGGGCCATGTGGTGGCACTCGCGGGCCTCGCCGGTCTCGATCACGAGGCCGACCCGGGTGCGGGACTTCTCCCGGATGAGGTGGTGGTGCACCGCGCCGGTGAGCAGCAGCGACGGGATCGGCGCCTTCTCGCGGGACGACCCGCGGTCGGACAGCACGATGATCCGCGCGCCGTCCTCGATGGCCCGGGAGACCTCCTGGCGGATCTCCTCGAGCCGCCGCACCAGCGCCTCGCCGCCGCCGGCCGCGTCGAACAGGCCGGACACGACGTACGGCTGGAAGCCGGGCAGCGCGCCCTCGTCGTTGATGTGGATGATCTTGGCGAGCTCGTCGTTGTCGATCACCGGGTAGGGCAGCACGAGCCGGCGGCACGAGGCCGGGCCGGGGTCGAGCAGGTTGCCCTCGGGGCCGATCGTCGACTGCAGCGAGGTGACGAGCTCCTCGCGGATGGCGTCCAGCGGCGGGTTGGTGACCTGCGCGAACAGCTGGCTGAAGTAGTCGAACAGCAGCCTCGGCTTCTCGCTCAGCACCGCCACCGGGGTGTCGGTGCCCATCGAGCCGATCGGCTCGGCGCCGTTCTTGGCCATCGGCGTGAGGATGACCCGCAGCTCCTCCTGGGTGTAGCCGAAGGTCTGCTGCCGCTTGACCAGCGCCTCGTGGGTGGGGTGCTCGTGCTCGCGCTCGGGCAGCTCCTCGAAGCGGACCAGGCCCGCGTGCAGCCACTCGCCGTACGGCTCGGCGGCGGCGAGCTCGGCCTTGATCTCGTCGTCCTCGATGATCCGGCCGCGCGCGGTGTCCACCAGGAACATGCGGCCCGGCTGCAGGCGGCCCTTGCGGACGACCTTCTCCTGCGGGATGTCGGACAGCACGCCCGCCTCGGAGGCGAGCACGACCAGGCCGTCGTCGGTGACCCAGAACCGGCCCGGGCGCAGGCCGTTGCGGTCGAGGACCGCGCCGACCAGCGTGCCGTCGGAGAAGGTGATGGACGCGGGGCCGTCCCACGCCTCCATGAGGGTGGAGTGGAACTCGTAGAAGGCCCGGCGGGCCGGGTCCATCTCGGTGTGGTTCTCCCACGCCTCCGGGATCATCATCAGCACGGCGTGCGGCAGCGACCGGCCGCCGAGGTGCAGCAGCTCCAGCGTCTCGTCGAACGAGGCGGTGTCGGAGCCGTCGGGGTCGCAGATCGGGAACAGCCGCCGCAGGTCGCCCGGGATCAGGCCGGTGGCGAGCATGGCCTCACGGGCGCGCATCCAGTTGCGGTTGCCGCGCACGGTGTTGATCTCGCCGTTGTGCGCGACGTACCGGTACGGGTGGGCCAGCGGCCAGGAGGGGAAGGTGTTGGTCGAGAAGCGCGAGTGGACCAGCGCGATGGCGCTGACGTAGCGCTCGTCGGACAGGTCGGCGAAGAACGGCTCGACCTGCAGCGAGGTCAGCATGCCCTTGTAGACGATGGTCCGCGAGGACAGCGAGGAGAAGTAGACGTCCGCCTCGTGCTCGGCCCGCTTGCGGAAGGCGAACACGATCCGGTCGAGGTCGACGCCGGTCTCGCCGCCGGGCGAGGTCACGAACAGCTGCGCGAAGTGCGGCATGACGGCCCGGGCGGTGGCGCCGGGCAGGTCGCGGTCCACCGGCAGGTCGCGCCAACCGAGGATCGTCACGCCCTCCTCGGCGGCGATCTGCTCGATGAGGCCGATCGCGGTCTGCCTCGCCTGCTCGTCCAGCGGCAGGAACGCGGCACCCGCGGCGTACGCGCCCTCGGGCGGCAGCGTGAAGTCCACGACGGCCCGGAAGAACGCGTCGGGGATCTGGGTGAGGATGCCCGCGCCGTCGCCGGTGTCCGGCTCGCTGCCGCTGGCACCCCGGTGGTCGAGGTTGCGGAGCGCCGTCAGTGCCTTGGCGACGATGTCGTAGCTGCGGCGGCCGGCGACATCGGCCACCATGGCTACGCCACAGGCGTCGTGCTCGAATCCGGGGTCGTAGAGTCCCTGGGGCTCGGGGAGACCTCCGGGAAGGCCAAGGCGGGCAGCAGGCATGTAGTCACTCCCGTCGTCAACGTCTGCGTGGAACAGAGGGACGACGCTGGCCCTGCTGCGGTTGTGGTCCTTAGAGATTACAACACGCTGCCGGAATAGTGCCCCCCAGGTCCGCTTCGCGAACCTTCACAGGTCAGCGCCGTGGATATGGTTTGCGCATGGGTGGTCATGAGGCGATCGACGAACTGCTGGCGGAGGCCGGCGTGGACGGCCTGCGCCTGCGCGGAGCGCTGGCGCTCCTGGCCGACGGCCGCTGGTGGACCCTGGCCGACCTGGTCAGGGAGACCGCGACGTCGCGGCGGACGATCGAGTCGCTGCTGCGGGTGCTCCCCCTTGAGCACAGCGGCGACCGCGTCCGTATTCCCATTGATCAGGTCAACCGCTACAACGTCGGAGTAGATGCGGATATTTCCGGTCTTGGGAATCCGGTCGCCGGAATGGTCGCAGAACACGCCGAGACGCTCGGACGCCTGGAGGCGCTGATCGCCGAGGCTCCCCGGGGGCGGCACGCACTCGACCACGTCTCCGCGACCGCCGAGACCGTGCTGCGCCGCGCCCTCCTGCTGGGGCGAAGGTTCTGGCTGCCCGGCGCCCGCCTGCTGTGCGTCGGCGACCACGACCTGACCTCGCTGGCCGTGCGGATGGTCCACCCCGAGGTCGAGGTCGCCGTGGCCGACATCGACGACCGCATCCTGGAGTACATCGACGCCCAGGACCTGGGGGTGCGCACCCGCTGGGCCGACCTGCGCCTCGGCCTGCCGCCGTCGCTGCGCGGCTGGGCCGACCTCGCGATCACCGACCCGCCGTACACGCCCGAGGGGATCGGGCTGTTCGCCGCCCGCGCCGCCGAGGGCCTGCGCGACCGCGAGCAGGGGCGGATCCTCGTGGCGTACGGCGCCTCCGAGCGCACTCCGATGCTCGCGCTGAAGGTACAAAAGGCCCTCTTCGACCTCAACCTGCTGCATGAGGCGATATTTCCGCACTTCAACCGGTATCACGGGGCGGAGGCGATCGGCAGCGCGGCGGACCTGTACGTGCTGCGGCCCACCACGAAGACGTGGCCGGCGATCGCCGCCCGGCTCGACCGCCTCGCCACGGCCATCTACACGCAGGGTCCCCAGGCCGTCGAGGCCGCCCCGGCGGCGCCGCCGGACGAGGCGGCCGTGACCGCGTTCGGGCCGGGCCTGCTGGCCGGCGACTGGCCGCGCGGCCTGCTGCCGCAGGTGCCGCGCACCCGGCTCGCCACCCTGCTGGCCAAGCCGTACGCCGCCGACCCCGAGCGGGTGGCGATCGCCGTGCCGGCCGGGCTGGAGGCGGCGCTGCCCCGCCTGCTGCTCGCGACGCGCGCCCGGCACGTGCGCGTGCTCACCGCGGGCCCTGTGGTGGACACGGTGGCGGACCTGCCCGCGCTCGCCGCGCTGCTCGCCCCCGTGTATCGCCTGACCGCCGAGGGCCACGTCCTCGACGCCGTACGGCTCTCGCCCCCGGACGGCGGACCGGACCGGGTGGTGCGCAGGATCATGGACAGCGCCCACGGGAAGGTCGCCAACGCCTGGCGCGAGGCACTGACCGAGACGGCCGGGCTCACCAAGCGGCAGGCCAGGGCCGCCGTCGAGGAGGCCGCGCCGTGGGCCCTCGACGCCACCCCGCTGGAACTCCCCCTCCACCGCCTCGCCGGGATGAGGGCGCGGACCGGCGCTCCCGCCACGGCCTGATCAGACCGGGCACCGCGCGGGCATATCGGGCCGGCCTAGCGGGCCGCGGGGACGGACGCCTGCGCGGACGTGCTCGCGGCGGGTGCGGACACGGCAGGAGAGGCGCCGGGATCGGAGGGAGGCTCCTCGGCGGGCTGGGCGGTGTCGGCCGGGCCCGGCGGTTGCGCGGGGTCCGACGGCACCCCGGCCACCTTGACCACACGGCGGAAGACCGCCTTCTCGGTCTCCCGCACGGCCAGGCCGAGCATGATGAAGTCGTCCTTCTCCCCCGGTTCCGCGCCGTCGGCGCGGCCGATCCAGGCCACCCCGAGGTAGTGCCCGAGGACGTAGGCGTTTCCCTCGCTGTAGGCGCCGAACTTCGCCCGCGGCGACTCCAGCGGCTGCACCCAGGCGCCCCGGTAGAGCGACGCCAGCGACTTCGCCAGCGACTCGGCCGCGGCGACGTCCGCGAGGTTGAACAAGGTGTACTGCGCGACGTACACCCCGTCGGCGGTGGCGTACAGGCCGCGGACGGCCTGGCTGCACCCGGCCTCGGTCAGGGCGTCGGCGAGGTCGGCTCCCCACACGGCGCCCGCGCAGGCCTGGTCCAGACGGCCGGCCAGCCGACGCAGCGTGACCTTCCCGGCCGTGACCGTCCGCGCGCCGAACACCTCCTGGACGGTCAGCGGCGCGCTGTCGGCCTTCCTGTCGCCGATCGGGGCCAGTTCCTTCACGGACGGCCAGGACTGGAAGGACGCGGGCAGGCCCTCCCCCGACACCTCGCCCGACGCCTGCACCGGCTGCGACTGCCCGCCGCCGATCGCGTTGACCACCAGCGTCAGCACCAGGGCGATCGCCAGCACTCCCACAGCGGTGACCGACCACACGACCACACGCTGCTGCCGGTCGTCCAGCCCCAGCTCGGCCAGGGCGGCCCCGGTCCGCCCCTCGGCCGGCGCGGACGACCGGCGCTTGCGCTTGGTCATAGACCGCCGGTTCCAATCAGCGAGCCCAGGCCCCAGGTCAGCGCCGCCGCCACGGCCCCCACCACGAGCTGGCGCAGGCCGCTGAACCACCAGCTGCGGGCCGTCACCCGGGAGACCACGGCGCCGGCGGCGAACAGCGCCACCATCGACACCACGGCGGAGATCCACAGCCCCCGCACGCCCAGCAGGTAGGGCAGGAGCGGGATCAGCGCGCCGATGCTGAACGACAGGAACGACGACACGGCGGCCAGCACGGGCGAGGGCAGGTCGTCGGGGTCCACGCCCAGCTCGGCCCGCGTGTGGACCGCCAGGGCCTCCTCCGGGTTCCGGGAGATCTGCCGGGCCACCTCCCTGGCGGTCTCCGGGTCCACGCCCCGCTGCTCGTACATCCGGGCGAGCTCGGCCTCCTCCGCCTCGGGGTGCCGCTCCAGCTCCCGGCGTTCGACGTCGATCTCCGCCTGGGCGAGCTCGCGCTGGCTGGCGACCGACACGTACTCGCCGCCCGCCATGGAGAACGCCCCGGCGGCCAGGCCGGCGATGCCGGCGAGAGCGACGATCCGGGTCTCCGCGGTGCCGCCGGCGACGCCCGCGATCAGCGCGAAGTTGGAGACCAGCCCGTCCATCGCGCCGAAGACGGCGGGGCGTAACCAGCCGCCGTTGACGTCCCGATGCTCGTGGTGGATCTCGGCCCGCGCCCCCGTCGTGGCCTTCGTCATCGCTGGCCGGCCTCCGGTTCCACCGCCGGGCCGTCGCTCGCGGCGCCCGCTCCCGCGGTCGCCGTCTGCCTGCCGGAGCCCGCGTCGCCGCCCGGTGACGGGTCGTCGGCGCCGCCTCGTGCCTCCCGGTCCTGTGCCTTCTCGTCCCGCTCGTCCGCACGCAGGAGTTCCGGCTCGTCGGCCTGGTCCCGCCCGTGGGCGGGGTCGGAGAGGTCTCCGCCGGTGTCGCCGGCCGCGCCCAGCGGCTCCTCGCCCGTACGGTTGCGGGCCAGCCACAGGTACGCCAGCGCGCACAGGAAGATGACGATCGAGGTCCACTGGTTCAGCCGCAGGCCGAGGATGTGGTGGGCGGGGTCCACCCGCAGCCCCTCGATCCAGAACCGGCCGAGCGTGTAGCCCGCGACGTACAGCGCGAACACCCGGCCGTGCCGCAGGCCGAACCGGCGGGCGGCCAGGATCAGCACGCCGGCGAGCGCGAGGTCCCACAGCGACTCGTACAGGAACGTCGGGTGGTAGGTGGTCGCGCCGGGGACGGTGCCCGGGCGGCCCGGATCGATCTCCAGGCCCCACGGCAGGTCGGTGGGGCCGCCGAACAGTTCCTGGTTGAAGTAGTTGCCCCACCGGCCGATGGCCTGCGCCACGGCCACGCCGGGGGCGAGGGTGTCGGCGACGGCGGTGAAGGAGATGCCTCGACGGCGGCACGCGATCCACACGCCGAGCGCGCCGAGGGCGATCGCGCCCCAGATGCCGAGGCCGCCCTCCCAGATGAACAGGGCGTCGATCGGCCGCTTGGGCGCTTCGGAGCCGAAGTAGATCTGCCAGTCGGTGATGACGTGGTAGAGACGTCCGCCGACGAGGCCGAACGGCACGGCCCAGACCGCGAGGTCGGTGATCGTCCCGGGGGCGCCGCCACGGGCGCGCCAGCGGCGTTCGCCGATCCAGACGGCGACGATGACACCGAGCACGATGCACAGCGCGTACGCGCGGATCGGGATCGGTCCGAGATTCCAGACCCCCTGTGACGGGCTGGGAATCGAGGCGAGGAGGGGCATGTAACGTGACGTTACCGCAAGACAGGGCGGGCCCGGAGCGAGGCGCGGGCATCCGTCCCGCGACCTGCGCCGACCGTCCGCCGCACCCCGCTCAGAGCCCGTCGTCCGGCGTCTCGCGGAGGGCGGCGAGGCGTGCCGCGAGGTCCCCCAGGCCCGGGTGTTCGCCGAGATCCACCAGCCCCAGCCAGCCGAGCGCGGCGACCGCTTCGGGGTCCCGGGCGCCGAGAACGCCGCCCACGAGCGCCGCGACCGTGTCGGCGTCCCCGCCGAGCGACACGGCGTACGGGAGCGCCGCGGCCAGGTCCGGGGCCTCGCGGATCACGTGGACCACCGCGGCGGCCGTCTCCACCGCGTCCAGGGAGACGCCCTCGGGCGGGGGCGACCACCGGCCGCGTGCGGCGTCCACCACGGCGTCCATCGGCCCGTGGTGCTCACCCGCCCAGCGGGCCTCGGCCGCCGCCGCGTCGAGCAGATCGCCCCCGCCCGCGTCCTCCACCGCGGACGACGCCATGGCCGCGATCACGCACGCCGCCGCCACGGCTGCCGGCGCCCGGTGCGTCGCGGCGGACAGCGTCTCGCACAGGCCGCGGCGGCGTTCCGGCCGGTCAGGTGGCACGGCCCAGCCGACCGGGGCGATGCGCATGGCCGCGCCGTTGGTGGGCAGGTCGCCGGCCGAAGGCACGGGGAGCTCTCCCGTGGCGTGGAAGTGCGCGAGGGCCCGCCGCGTCGTCGGCCCGAGGCCGCGCACCCCGGGGGCCGCGTCGGACAGACGGGCCAGGAAGTCCATGGAGCCGGGCCGCCCGCCCGTGTCGGCCAGGCACCGGGCGACCAGCACCATCTGCGCGGTGTCGTCGGAGGTCGAACCGCGCGGCCACCCCCGGTCCGGCGCCGGCAGCCGCACGACCTCGGCCGCGTCGATGCGCTCCGGCGGGCGGCCCTCCCAGGGCACGCCGAGCGCGTCGCCCGCCGCGAAGGCGATCATCGCGCCGTGGATCCTCCTCGCGGCGCCGGAGAGTTCGGTGAGTCGAGGCCGGTCGTCGTACGGCATGCGGGCATGCTAACCACGGCCGCGACGGTGAAACCCGGCGAGAACGCCAGGGCGGCGTAGTAGGCGACGACCGCGAGCACCAGACCGGCGACTCCCGCCGTGGTCCTCCACCCCTGGGACGCGGTGAGCTCGTACACGCCGGTGATCGCGAACGTGGTGGCGGACATCGCCATCACGGCGGCGGCCACCAGCTTGGGCAGGCCGGCGAGGGCCGGGACGAGCATCGCGGCGGCCGTGAGCAGGACGACGCCTGTCCGCCGGCCTGCTCCCCCGGGAGGTCGCGCCCGCTCATCGGCCCGGCGGCGCCGCTCCGCTGCGGCCTCGCCGTACCGTCACGACCGGTTGTCCGGCTCTTGGGTGCGGCTGTCGAACTCGGTGTGGCCGTTGGGACACTTCGGAATCGTGTCGCCCTCCTGGACCGACACCTTCTCGCCGCAGACGGCGCAGTGGAAGACGCCGGTCTTGCGGGCCTTCTCACCGGTGTGGGCGGGCACGGCGCCTCCTCGCTCGGCTCATCGCGACGGAACCGCTCGGGCGCGGGCGGGGCTCCGGTCGGAGCGGCCTGTCCCCCGCCCTGTGCGGAGCTTGCGACATCGCGCTCGATACCCCCGTCAGGGGAGAGCCACGCGGCTTTTGCCCGATTCTTGGCGACGGGCGGGGCGCGGGACGGCCCGCGTGGGGCCGTCCCCGCGGGAGGTCACTTGCCGGCGCTCTCCACCGCGTCACGCAGCGAGTTCGGCACGAAGGCGACGTTGGTGTCGAGCTCCTTGCCGTTGAGCTTGACGGTCGGCGTGCCGGTCAGCTTCTGCGCGCTCATGGTCTGCGCGGAGAACTGCTGGTGCGCGGCGACGTTGCGCTGCTGCCGTACGCAGTTGTCGAAGTCCTCCGCGGTGACTCCGGCTTCCTTGCCCCACTTGATCAGCTCGTCGATCGTGAAGCCGGTCACGGTCTCGCTCGGCTGGTTCTTGTAGAGCTTGTCGTGGAACGCCAGCCACTGCCGGCCGTCCGTGATGCAGCGGGCGGCGGAGGCCGCGCGCAGCGAGTTGCCCTTGGTCGGCTCCTGCGTGAAGATCGTGATCGGGTGGTAGACGACCTTGGCCTTGCCCTCGGCGGCCAGGTTCTTCAGCGTGGACCCGCTGGTCTCCTCGAACTGCTTGCACGCCGGGCACTGGAAGTCCTCGAACACGTCGACCACGGGCGCGGTCACGCCGGACTTGGCCATCACGACCGTCCCGTCCTTCTCCACGGTGACGGGAGCGGCGTTCCCGGAGGTCTCCTCCGCGGTTCCCTGCTGCACCGACCACACCGTGAAGGCGACGGCGATCACGACGATCACCGCGATGGTGGCGATCATCGTGATGCGCTTGCGCTGCTCCTGCTTGCGCAAGGCCTCCCGCTGGGCCGCGATCCGGGCCCTGGCCGCCTCACTCGTCCGCTTGCTCACGAAGCTTCCCCCCTGGCTTTGCTTTCCGGTTCCGTTCGCGCACTACCGTCGGCCCCGCGCGGCCTGGGGCGGTAGGGCCGAAGGACCCGTGATCGGTCGCCGTGCTCGGCGACGTCGTCCCCGGTCACACACCGTCGTCCTCGCCGCCGTCCGAGCCGTCCTCGTCCGCCGTCTCCCGCTCCCCCGTGAAGCCCAGCGCGGAGTCCAGCGACAGGCGGCTCGCCGGCCTGACCACGATCCACGCCGCACAGACCAGCAGCCCGAGGTCGCGCATCAGCTCCCAGAAGTAGTTCGGATCCTGTCCCGCGGCGAGCGTGCCGTCGCCCCCGAAGCAGCCGCAGTCGATGCGCAGCCCCCTGGCCCAGGCCGACGCGATGCCGATGACGAACGCCACCATCAGCACCCCGCCGACGGCCGCCGCCGCGCGCGTGAACAGGCCGACGAGCAGCAGCAGGCCCGTGATGATCTCCAGGACCGGCAGGCCGTATCCCACGACCTGCGCGACGGAGTCGGGCAGGAGCTGATAGGCCCGCACCGCCTGCACCGACAGCGCGGGCGCTCCGATCTTGAGCGCCCCGGCGACGATCAGTACGCCGGCGAGCACGACCCGTGCGGCGGTCGTGACCCAGGAGAGCACGGGTTTCGCGGGCTGTAACCGTTCGGACACCGAGGCGCCGGATGCCAACTGAACCATGAGTCTCCTCGCCCGGTAGGCAACACCGACTGAACAGTACCGGGACCCAACCTCACCATGTGCTGGATAAGAGCATGGTAAGCCGCCTTATCTTGGCTGCTCGCGGCGCATGTACGGGAAGGAAACCCCAGGGCGGCTCAGCGCCGGACGCCCCGGGCGAGTTCGGACGCGAGCTCGCGTACCGCCGCAAGGCCGGACTTCTCGTCCGGCGCGTCGAGCAGCCGCCGGATGAAGGCGGACCCGACGATGACGCCGTCGGCGTACGCCGCGACCTCGGCGGCCTGGGCGCCGTTCCCGACGCCGAGCCCGACGCAGACGGGCAGCGACGTGTTCGCCTTGGTCCGCTTGACCAGGCCCTCCGCCGACGAGCTGACGGTCTCCCTCGCGCCGGTCACGCCCATCAGCGAGGCCGCGTACACGAAGCCCGTGCAGCAGGCGGCCACCCGGGCGATGCGCTCGTCCGGCGAGCTGGGCGCGACGAGGAAGACCGTGTCGATGCCGGCCTCCTTGCTCGCGGCGAGCCAGGGCTCGGACTCCTCGGGCGTCAGGTCAGGCGTGATGGTCCCGACGCCGCCCGCAGAGGCGAGGTCGCGCGCGAAGCGCTCGGCGCCGTAGCGGTCGATCGGGTTCCAGTACGTCATGACCAGCGTCGCGGCCCCCGACTTCGCCACGCCCTCGACGGTGCGCAGCACGTCGGCGATGCGGGTGCCGTTGGTCAGCGACCGGTGCACCGCGTCCTGGATGGTCGGGCCGTCCATGAGCGGATCGGAGTACGGCAGGCCGATCTCGATCACGTCGCAGCCGGCCTCGACCATCGCCGTCGCCGCGGCGACCGCGCCGTCCTTGGTCGGGAAGCCGGCCGGCAGGTAGCCGACCAGCGCGGCCCTGTCCTCGGCGCGGGCCTTGTCGAACACCGCGTGGAGTGTCGTCATCGGGATGCCCTATCGATGCTGATCAGAGGTTGAAGTACTTCATTGCGGTGCCCATGTCCTTGTCACCGCGGCCCGACAGGTTCACCAGGATGACCGCGTCCGGGCCGAGCTCGCGGCCCAGCCGCAGCGCGCCCGCGAGCGCGTGCGAGGACTCGATGGCCGGGATGATGCCCTCGGTGCGGGCCAGCAGGGCGAAGGCCTCCATGGCCTCCTCGTCGGTCACGCCCTCGTAGGTGGCCCGGCCGGTGTCCTTGAGCCACGCGTGCTCGGGGCCCACGCCCGGGTAGTCGAGACCGGCCGAGATCGAGTGCGACTCGATCGTCTGGCCCTCCTCGTCCTGCAGGACGTAGGTGCGGGCGCCGTGCAGCACGCCGACGCTTCCCTCGGTCAGGGTCAGCGCGTGCTCGCCGGTCTCCACGCCCCGGCCGCCGGCCTCGTAGCCGTACAGCCGGACACCCTCGTCCTCGATGAAGGCGTGGAAGACGCCGATGGCGTTCGAGCCGCCGCCGACGGCGGCGCAGACCGCGTCGGGCAGCTTGCCGGTCAGCTCCAGCACCTGGCGGCGCGCCTCGACCCCGATGATCCGGGCGAAGTCCCGGACGATCTCGGGGAACGGGTGCGGCCCGGCGACCGTGCCGAACAGGTAGTGGGTGTGGTCGACGTTGGTGACCCAGTCGCGGAACGCCTCGTTGATGGCGTCCTTGAGGGTCTGGCTCCCGTTGGTCACCGGCACGACCGTCGCGCCGAGGAGCTTCATCCTGGCGACGTTGAGCGCCTGGCGCTCGCAGTCGACGGCGCCCATGTAGATGACGCACTCCAGGCCCATCAGCGCCGCGGCGGTGGCGGTGGCGACGCCGTGCTGACCTGCCCCGGTCTCCGCGATGACGCGCCGCTTGCCCAGCCGCTTGGTCAGCAGCGCCTGGCCGAGCACGTTATTGATCTTGTGGGCGCCGGTGTGGGTCAGGTCCTCGCGCTTGAGCAGGATCCGCGCGCCGCCCGCGTGCTGGGCGAAGCGCGGCACCTCGGTCAGCGTCGTGGGACGGCCGGCGTACGTACGCAGCAGGTGGTCGAACTCGCGCAGGAAATCCAGGTCGGCCTTGGCCTTCTCGTACTCCGCGGCGACCTCGTCGAGGGCCGGGATCAGGGCCTCCGGCACGTACCTGCCGCCGAACCTGCCGAACTTGCCGTGGACGTCGGGGTCGTTCCCGTGGACGCCGTTGCCGGCCAGATCGGCGGGGGTGATGATGGTCCCTTCCGTCGGGGTCACGCGGCCTCCCTCTGCAGCGCTGTCGTTCACGAGTGCCTCTCGGAGCCGGTGTCCTGCCGCGAGGCCGGGTGGGCGCCCGCGGTCACCAGGTCGTTGACCGCCGCCTTGGGGTCCCTGCCGGTGACCAGGCTCTCGCCCACCAGCACGGCGTCCGCTCCCGCCCGCGCGTACGCGAGCAGGTCGTGCGGGCCGCGGACGCCGGACTCGGCGATCTTGATGATGCCGTCCGGAACCTTGGGCGCGAGCTTGGCGAACACCTCGCGATCCACCTCGAGCGTCTTGAGGTCGCGGGCGTTGACACCGATGATCTTCGCGCCTGCGTCGACCGCGCGGACGAGCTCCTCCTCGGTGTGCACCTCGACGAGCGGGGCGAGCCCGATCGACTCGGCGCGCTCGATCAGCGAGACGAGCGCCTGCTGGTCGAGGGCGGCCACGATGAGCAGGGCGAGGTCCGCGCCGTGCGCCCGGGCCTCCCACAGCTGGTAGGAGGTGACGATGAAGTCCTTGCGCAGGACGGGGATGTCCACGGCCGCGCGCACGGCCGCGAGGTCGGCGAGCGTCCCGCCGAACCTGCGCTGCTCCGTCAGCACGCTGATGACGTGGGCGCCGCCCTCCTCGTAGTCCGCCGCGAGGGCGGCGGGGTCGGCGATGGCGGCGAGCGCGCCCTTCGAGGGGCTCGACCGCTTCACCTCCGCGATGACCGACACCCGGTCGCCGCCGAGCGCGGCGTAGGCGTCCCGGGGCTCGGGGGCACGGGCGGCGAGCCGCTTGAGCTCCTCGATCGGCACGTTGCGCTGCCGCTCTTCGAGGTCCTCCCGCACGCCCAGGATGATGTCCTCAAGAACACTCACGCGTCCTCCTCGCCTTCGGCTCGGAGCTCGCGCGATTTGCCTGTCCGCTCGCTCACGCGTAAGGGTCCCTCCGGTCGGCTGCTCTGCGTGTCCTGCCCTGCGATGGTATCGGCCCGTCTCGCGTCGGGCCGCCACCGGGTCGATTCACGGTGCGAGGAAATGCCCGAAAGGCGTATTACGCACCACCCAGAAGACGGCCGCGACGGCGAGGAGTCCCCACAGGTACGCGGGGCGCGCGATGTCCGGGCGCACGGGCCGTCCCTGCCATGATCGTAACGCCCAGCGGGCCCACAACGTGATTACGACAGGGACGCAGAAGACAAAGAGCAGGTTCATCCGCGCCGCCCCGGCGAGGTCGGCGTGGGCGAGGTCGTGCACGGCGCGCAGCGCGCCGCACCCGGGGCAGTACAGGCCGGTCAGGTAATAGAACGGGCAGACGGGGTAATGCCCCGGCTCGTGCGGGTCGACCACCGCCAGGTACGTCACCGCCCCGGCGAGAACCGCCGCGGCGCCGAACGGCGCGCGCAGCGACCACACCCGGTCCCACGCGCGCCGTCCGGTCACGTCCATGAAGGTCAGCCTAACGCGGGGCGCGCACGACCACGGTGCCGACGATCTTGTCGGCGAAGGTCTGCCGCTTGGCGTCCCATAGCGGCCACAGGTAGCCGATGTAGCAGGGCAGGCCGTCGATGACGTGGCAGATGTACCGGACGACGGCCATGCCGAAGCCGATGTACTCGCCGGTCTGCTCCTTGACCGTCTGGATGCCGACGGCCTTCTTGCCCACCGTCTGGCCGGTGGTGCCCTCCTTGTACTTCAGCCACAGGCCGAGGCCGATCGCCACGACGAAGCCGAGGAGGTAGATGATCATGCCGATTCCGCTGCCGCCCGAGGAGGTCATCTCACCCGTGTTCGGGTCCACCTGGATCGAGCTGGCGGTCATGGAGCCGCCGATGGCGTAGAGGATGCCGGACGGGACGCCGACGAGGAGGCCGTCGATCAGCGTGGCGCCGACGCGCAGGCCCCAGTGCGCGAACTCGGGGGCCGGGTAACCGCCGGGCGGGCCGTAAGCGCCGCCGTACTGGGCACCCCCGGGCGGAGCCGGGTACGAGCCCTGCGGCGGCGGGTAACCACCCTGCGGGTAGCCGCCCTGCGGCGGGGGATACCCGCCCTGCGGGCCGGGCTGGTTCTGGGGGTAACCACCCGGGTTGTAGCCCGGGTCGTTGCCGTACGTCATGTGGTACTCCTGCGTGAGTGGGGAAAGGAGTCTCGGATCTTTTCAGCGCGACGAGACCGGAGACGCCCCCGAAGATCCGCGGAGCACCGCATGGAGACGGGCCGGGGATGCCGGGGAGGAGCGACGCGACGACCATGCCGTTCCCGCCGGCGCCGGAGGGTGGCCGGCGCCGGTGCGGACTACCGGCCGGAGCCGGTGACGACGGCCGCCGGAGGCCGGCTGCCGGTCACCCCGGCGGGGCGGGCAGCCGCGGCCGCCCGTGCCGCCCGGCCGACTCCCGTGGCTCATTCGGTCTCCTGTGAGGTGATCAGAGGTCGGCGCGAAGCCTACCGGCAGCGGGGCGGCCGGTCCGGTGGAAATCGGCTTTGTGGACAATTTGTAATCTGAGGTGGGAACGATCCAACGCGCTCCGGAAGGGCGCTCTCCCGCGGTCGACCGGTCAGGCGGTGGGGTCCTCGCCCTCGTCGATCGCGTCCCACATCGCCCTGTCGGCGTCCTTCACCCGGGCGGCCCCGCCCGTGCCCGTGCGCCCGGCGCCCCGCTCGTACCTGCTCGACATGCCGGGCCAGCGCACGCTCAGGGCCGCCGCCACCGCGCCCGCCCCGGCCAGGACGAGCCCGCCCGCGGCGGCCAGCGCCGGCCAGACCCAGGCGCGCGACTCCACGGAGATGTGCCCGGAGGACGTCAGCGCGGTCGTCATGTGCTGCGCGGCCGCGGCGGCGATCGTCCCGCCGCGCGTGCCGTCCCACGCCCCGGCCGCGACCGCCGCGCCGAGGAGGGCGACGACCACGCTCGTCACCCGCCGCGCGACGCCACGGGTCGCCAGCACGGCCAGCACGGCGGCGAGCGCGGCCAGCGCCGCGGGGGTGAGCCAGGCGACCAGGTCGTCGCCGGTGAGGGAGCCGCCGCCCGCTCCGGCGGGGCTGCCCGCCGTGCCGAGCGTGACCCACACCCGGCCGGCGGCCAGCAGCGCGAGCCCGCCGCCCACGGCGCAGGCGGCCAGCCAGACGAGCAGCGAGCGCCGCGCCGTGCGCGCCTGGTCGCGGGCGGGCGCGGGGGCGGTCACGGCGCGCCGCTCACGTCGAGGACGTCGGCGTCGAAGCAGGTGCGGTCGCCCGTGTGGCAGGCCGCCCCCACCTGGTCGACCTTGAGCAGGATCGTGTCGCCGTCGCAGTCGAGCGCCACGTGCTTGACCCACTGCACGTGGCCGGAGGTGTCGCCCTTCACCCAGTACTCCCCCCGGCTGCGGGACCAGTAGGTCGCCCGGCCGGTGGTGAGCGTGCGGTGCAGCGCCTCGTCGTCCATCCAGGCGAGCATGAGCACCTCGCCGGTGTCGTGCTGCTGGACGATCGCGGGCACCAGGCCGTCCGGCGTGCGCTTGAGCCGGTCGGCGATCTTCGGGTCGAGGGCCATGAGGCCAATTGTGCCGCAGGTCCCGGCCGCCCCCGGCGCCGCTACCCCGCCGTCACCGCTGCCGTCACCCTGCCCTGCCTGCCGTCGTGGTCACCAGCGACAGCGGCAGGTCGCCCACCCGGCGTACGGCGTGGTCGCCGTCGCGCGGGCCGCCCCGGTAGACCGATCCCGCGACCCAGCTCGCGGTGTTGGACGCGACGACCCGGCCCTCCGCGTTGACCAGGAACGCCGGGCCCGGGATCTCCCGCAGCGCCGGGAGCACCGCGGCCTCGAACCGCCGGACGAACACGTCGGCCGCGGCCACCCCGGCGAAGCTCCCCCCGGCCGGCACGGGCACCGACAGCGTGAGGCTGTACTCGTCGGTGCACAGGTAGTCGACGTACGGGCCGCAGATCGTGCGCTCGGCGCCGGAGAACGGGCCGGCGTACCAGTCCCAGTGGGTGTAGTCGTAGAAGGCGCTGCTCGCCGGGTCCATGTTCCGCAGCAGCTGCACGGGGTCGCCGGAGGGGTTCTCCTGCCACCATTCGAGGTACCACGGCGCGTCGGCCAGCAGGCCGGGCGCGGCGATGAAGCCGATCCCCGCGATCAGCGCCGGCAGGTGGGCGGGCAGCGCGCCGCCGCGCAGCCGGGCCCACAGCAGCGGGCGCAGCGCCGCGAGGTCGGCCACGACCGGGCGGCGCGTGCCGCCGGCGGGCAGGACGCAGGCGACGGCGGCGTCGCGGACCTCGCGCAGCGCCTCGAAGACGCCCTCGGCCGTCTCACGCACGCGCGCCAGCGCCGCGGCGGCGCGGTCGTGCTGCACAAGTGACGCCGGTGTGCTCATGCTTCTTACTCCCGCAGCCGCAGCCGAAGCTCGATGAGGTGTCGTGTCGCGTCGAGCACGTGCCGCTCGGCGACGGCCCTGGCCTGCTCGCCGTCGCCGCGCTCGACGGCCCCGGCGATGGCGCGATGCTGTGCCGCCGTCTCATCGTGCCCGCTCAGGCCCTCGTGCGGAAGCCAGAGCAACGGTCCGATGTCAGCCTGTAACCGGATCTCCTCCTGAGTGAGGCGGGCCGACTGCGAGGCCGCCGCGACCTCGATGTGGAACCGGCCGTCGAGTCTGCGCAGCCGGGCGCACGCCTCTCCTGATCCGGCCGTCTCCGGCGCGGCGGCGACGGCGTCCATCTCGTCCAGGGTGCGCCACAGGGGCGCGACGTCCGAGGGCAGCGACCGCTCGGCGGCCAGCCGGGCCGCCGTCCCTGCGATGGCCGCGTAGTGGTCGCCGAAGTCGCGCAGCTCGTCTGCCGCGAACGCGCGCAGCCGCGCCAGGGGGTCGAGCTGGGCGGGCAGGCGTACGAAGCTGCCGCCGCCGCGACCGCGCCGCGTCTCGACCATCCCCTGCTGGCGCAGCGCCATGAGCGCCTCCCGCAGGGTCACGGTGGAGACGCCGAGCCGGCCCGCGAGCTCCGCCTCGCTGGGCAGTTGCTCGCCGTCGGCGAGCAGGCCGACCGCGATCGCGTCGGCCAGCCGCCGTACGACGGCGTCCACCCGGCCGGTGCTGTCCACCGGGGAGAAGACGGCCAGGCGGGCCATGTTCACGGTCGCGCTCCTGTTCGCCCACGCCGTCCGCGGCGGTCGACTCCCCGAAAGTGGACTCCGCGAAAGTTGACAACAGTGATATCGGATCAAGTCTTTACGCGAAACATTTAACTTCATATGTTTCACTTCATGCCAGACCAAGCAGTCAGTCTCCGCGGCCTGCGCAAGAGCTTCGGGCCGGTCGAGGCCGTGGCCGGGATCGACCTCGACGTCGCCGACGAGGAGTTCTTCGCGATGCTCGGGCCGTCCGGTTCGGGGAAGACCACCGTGCTGCGCATGATCGCGGGGTTCGAGTCGCCCACCGCAGGGACGGTCGAGCTGGGCGGGCGCGACGTCACGCGGCTCGCGCCGTTCGAGCGGGACGTGAACACGGTCTTCCAGGACTACGCGCTGTTCCCCCACATGAGCGTGCTGGACAACGTCGAGTACGGCCTGCGGGTGAAGAAGGTGCCCAAAGGCGAGCGGCGCGAGCGGGCGCTCGCCGCGCTGCGCTCGGTGCGGCTGGAGGGCTTCGAGAAGCGGCGCCCGGCCCAGCTGTCCGGCGGCCAGCGCCAGCGGGTCGCGCTGGCCCGCGCGCTGGTCAACCGGCCGCGCGTGCTCCTGCTCGACGAGCCGCTGGGCGCCCTCGACCTCAAGCTCCGCGAGGAGATGCAGGTCGAGCTGAAGGCGATCCAGCGGGAGGTCGGCATCACGTTCCTGTTCGTGACCCACGACCAGGAGGAGGCGCTGACGATGAGCGACCGGATCGCGGTGTTCAACCAGGGCAGGATCGAGCAGGTCGGCACCCCCGCCGAGGTGTACGAGCGCCCGGCCACCGCCTTCGTCGCCTCCTTCGTCGGCACCTCCAACCTCATCTCCGGCGAGGCCGCGCGGTCCGTGCTGGGCAGGGAGGGGACCTTCAGCGTCCGGCCCGAGAAACTGCGCGTCGTGCTCGGCGACGAGCCGCCGGGACCGGACGAGCACGAGGCGGCCGGCGTGATCCGCGAGGTCGTGTACGCCGGTCCGGCGACCCGGTTCGTCGTGGACCTCGACGCGGGCGGGCGCCTGATCGCCCTCCAGCAGAACCTGGAGGCGTCGTCCATGGACGTGACGGGCCTGCGCGGCACCCGCGTCCGCCTCGTGTGGCACCACCGGCACGAGTTCCCCATCGACGCCCCCGCCGCGCCGGTCGCCGCCGGCTGACTTCGCACCACTCACAGCAAGGAGAACCACGATGCGGTCCCCCCGTCCGCGTTTCGCCAGGCCTTCTCTCGTCGTCACCGCCGCGCTGGCGCTCGCCGCCGTCGCGGGCTGCGGCGGCGGGTCGTCCACCACCGGCGGCGGCTCGGCCGCGGCTCCCGGCGGCGGCGCGTTCACGCCGCCGAAGATCGAGGCCCTGAAGTCCCTCGGGCCCGGCGAGGGACAGGTCAACCTCGTCGCCTGGGCCGGGTACGCGGAGGACGGCTCCAACGACCCCAAGGTCGACTGGGTGCACCCGTTCGAGAAGGCCACGGGCTGCACGGTCAACACCAAGACGGCCGGCACCTCCGACGAGATGGTCAACCTCATGAAGACCGGCGAGTACGACGCCGTGTCGGCCTCGGGTGACGCCTCGCTGCGCCTGATCGCCTCGGGCACGGTCGCGCCGGTCAACACCGACCTCGTGCCGAACTACAAGGACGTGTTCGAGGGGCTGAAGCTCAAGCCGTGGAACTCGGTCAACGGGGTCGCGTACGGCATCCCGCACGGCCGCGGCGCCAACCTGCTCATGTGGCGCACGGACACGGTGAAGCAGGCCCCCGACTCCTGGGGCGTCGTGTTCGACCCCAACTCGCCGTACAAGGGCAAGGTGACGGCGTACGACTCGCCCATCTACATCGCCGACGCCGCGCTCTACCTGATGTCGGCCAAGCCCGAGCTGGGCATCAAGGACCCGTACGCGCTGGACGACAAGCAGCTCCAGGCCGCGGTCGACCTGCTCAAGCAGCAGAAGCAGAACATCGGCGAGTACTGGTCCGACTACACCAAGGCGGTGCAGTCGTTCAAGTCCGGCGACACGGTGGTGGGCACGACCTGGCAGGTGATCGCCAACCTGGTGGAGGCCGACAAGGCGCCGGTGAAGACGACGCTGCCGAAGGAGGGCTCCACCGGCTGGTCGGACACCTGGATGGTCGCCGCGAAGGCCAAGCACCCCAACTGCGCCTACAAGTGGCTCGACTGGATCATCTCCCCCAAGGCCAACGCGCAGGTGGCCGAGTGGTTCGGCGAGGCGCCGTCCAACGCCAAGGCGTGCGAGCAGACTTCGGACAAGTCGTTCTGCGACACCTACCACGCGACCGACGAGGAGTACTTCTCCAAGGTCCACTACTGGACCACGCCGATCGCGCAGTGCCTCGACGGCCGCACCGACGTCAAGTGCACCGACTACTCCGAGTGGACCCGGGCCTGGACCGAGATCAAGGGCTGAGCGCTCCCCACGAGGGGGGCGGCCGCCCGGCCGTCCCCCTCGGCCGCACGGAGACAAGCCGCACGGAGAGAAGACGATGACGACCCTCACGACGACGGCCGCCTCCCCCGGGATGCGGAGGCGGGCCGCCTCATTCCTGCACCGGCACGGCGGGGTGCGACTGTCGCTGCTGCTGTCGGCGCCCCTGGCCTGGCTGGGGCTGGCCTACCTGGGCGCGCTCGCGGCCCTTTTCGTCACCGCGTTCTGGTCGACCGACGTGTTCACCGGCGACGTGGTCAAGGTGTTCACCTGGGCCAACTTCACCGATCTGGTCACCGGCGAGGTCTACCGCACGGTCGCCCTGCGCTCGATCGGCGTGGCCGCGGCGGTGACGCTGATCGACCTGGTGGTGGCCTTCCCCATGGCGTTCGCGATGGCCAAGCTGGCCTCGCCGCGGGCCCAGCGCTGGCTGGTGATCGCCGTGCTCACCCCGCTGTGGGCGTCCTACCTGGTCAAGGCGTACGCCTGGCGGGTGATGCTGTCCTCGGACGGCGTGCTCGGCTGGGGCTACGGCCTGACCGCCACCGTGGTGACCTTGTCGTACCTGTGGCTGCCGTACATGATCCTGCCGATCTACGCGGGGCTCGAACGGCTGCCGAACTCGCTGCTCGACGCGGCCGGCGACCTCGGCGCGCGCGGGTGGCGGACGTTCCGGACGGTGGTCTGGCCGCTGACCTTCCCCGCCGCCGTGGCGGGGTCGATCTTCACGTTCTCGCTCTCGCTGGGCGACTACATCACCGTGAAGATCGTGGGCGGCAAGACCCAGCTCATCGGCAACGTGGTCTACGACAACATCGGCGCGGCCAACAACCTGCCCTTCGCCGCCGCCGTCGCCACCGTCCCCGTCGTGATCATGCTGGTCTACCTCGCGGCCGTACGCCGCACCGGCGCGCTGGAGAACCTGTGAGACAGCGATGCGAACGAACCGGCAAGCACGGCAATCCGATTCACCGGCCGACGAAGGAGGCGCGGTGAATCTCTCTCGTACGTCCCGGACCTTGCTGCGGGTGGCGCTGGCGGCCGGCCTGGCCGTCATCTACGTGCCGCTGGCCGTGGTGCTGCTCAACTCGTTCAACTCCGACCGGACCTTCTCCTGGCCGCCCGCCGGGTTCACGCTGCGCTGGTGGGGCGCCGCCTGGGACTCGGCCGGCCTGCGCGAGGCGCTGTGGACCTCGGTCCAGGCGGGTCTCGGCGCGACCGTGATCGCGCTCGTGCTCGGCACGATGGCGGCCTTCGCGGTGCAGCGCTACCGGTTCTTCGGCCGGGAGACGGTCTCGCTGGTGATCGTGCTGCCCATCGCCCTGCCCGGCATCGTGACCGGCATCGCGCTGAGCAACACCTTCCACACGGTGCTCGGCCTCCCCCTCGGGCTGCTGACGGTGATCGTCGGCCACGCGACGTTCTGCGTGGTCACCGTCTACAACAACGTGCTGGCCCGGCTGCGCCGCATGGGCCTGAACCTGGAGGAGGCGTCGGCCGACCTCGGGGCGGACACGATCACCACGTTCCGCCTGGTGACGTTCCCGATGATGCGCTCGGCGCTGCTCGCGGGTGGCCTGCTCGCCTTCGCGCTGTCGTTCGACGAGATCATCGTCACGACGTTCACCGCCGGGGCCGGCGTCCGCACGCTGCCGATCTGGATCTTCGAGAACCTGTTCCGGCCCAACCAGGCGCCGGTGGTCAACGTGGTCGCCGCCGCGCTGATCCTGCTGTCGGTGATCCCGATCTACCTGGCCCAGCGCCTGTCCGGCGGGGACCCGCAGACCCACTGAGGCGACGCGTCCGCCGGACTACCCGGCCTCCTCGATCAGGAGGCGGGAGATCGCGTCGACCTCGTCGGCGGTGTTGTAGTAGTGGAAGCCGAAGCGGATCCGGTCGGCGGCCGCGGTGGCCCGGACGCCCCGGATCCGCAGCCGCTCCAGCAGCGCACGCGGATCGACTCCTTCAGGGGGACGCAGTACCGCGATGTGCGAAGGCCCGTCGGCGGCGAAGGTCCGGTAACCGGCCGCGTCCGCCCGCTCGCGCAGCCGGGCCGCGAGCCCTGTGACGTGCCGATCGACCGTCGCGGGGTCGAGCCGGGCCAGCACGCCGAGGGCGGCCACGGTGCCCGTCCAGGTCAGCCAGGCCGGCGACGTGTCCAGCCGGCTCGCGTCGGCGGCGGGCACGAGGCCGCCGCCGAAGTACGCCAGCGGCGCGCCGGTGGTGCGCCAGCTCGCCACCAGCGGCCGGACCGAGTCGAGGCGATCGGGCCGGATCGCGAGGAACGCCGAGCCGCGCGGAGCGAGCATCCACTTGTAGGCGTGCACGACGAGGTAGTCCGGCCGGCACCGGGCCAGGTCCAGGTCGAGGACGCCGAGACTCTGGGTGGCGTTGACCAGCAGCAGGGCGCCGACCTCGTCGCAGCGGTCGCGAAGGGCCGGCAACGGGAGCCGCAGCCCCTCGTGGCTGGTCACATGGCTGACCGAGACGACGGTCGTGCCCGGAGTGATCGAGGCGAGCAGGTCGTCCACCCGCAGCCCGCCGGGCCCGTGCGCCACCTCGACCACGTCGTGGAACGGGACCCAGGGGTAGCGCGTGCTGCGGAAGTCCTCGGCGGACACCACCACCCGCCCCCGCGGCAGCGAGGCCGCCACCGTGGCGACGGCCTCCGACGCGGACCCCAGGGTGGCCACACAGCCGGGCTCGATCCCCAGCCAGGCGGCGAACCGCTCGCGGGCCCGACCGGCCGCCGCGTCCCAGGTGGTCCAGTCGAACGAGCCGTCCAGCCAGGAGTCCAGCGCCTCCGACATACTCCGCACCACCGGGAGGCAGCCGAGCGCGGCGCCCGGGGTGTCGGCCCAGATCACCTGCCGCAGGGCGGGGAAGAGCGCGCGGAAGTCCTCCGGCGTCATCCGGGCACCACCGCCACCGAGGCGATCTCGACCAGCAGGTCCTCGCGGGCCAGCCCGGCCACCACGCACAACGAGTTGATCGGATAGTCCCCCTCGGGGAACCACTCGGCGAAGACCTCGCCGATGCCGCGGCGCACGCCGGGAAGCGCCTCCCGGCTCGCGACCATCGTGAACAGCGAGACCAGCCCCTCCGCCGGGGTCCCTCCGGCGTCCTCGACGACGGCGGCGATGTTGCGCAACGCCTGGACGGTCTGCCCGTACGCGTCCGGGGCGACCGTTCCGTCGGGGGCGTTGCCGACCTGCCCCGCGATGTGCAGGACGGCGCCCTCCGGCGAGACGCGCGCCGCATGGCTGTACGCACCGAGGGGCGGGGCGATCCTGTCCGTGCTCCGCCGCTCGACCAGTGCCGGCTTCCCCACGACGTCCTCCATGTCCCGCTCGCTTCCGCTCACACCGCCGCCCTGGCGGAGATCTCCTCCATGACGTCGGCCAAGATACGCAACGCCTCGTCGGCCTCCTCCTCGGTCACCGTCATCGGCGGCGTGACCCGCAGGACGTTGCCGAGCAGCCCGCCGCGGCCGATGAGCAGGCCGCGCGACCTGCACTTCTCGAGGATGCGCGCCACGAGGGCCGGGTCCGGCCGGGTGGTGCCGGGCGTGACGATCTCGACCCCGATCATCAGGCCCATGCCGCGGACCTCGGCGACGCAGTCGTGGTCCGCCGAGATGCGCTCCAGTCCCTCCCGCAGACGGGCGCCGACGCGGTCGGCGTTCGCCTGGAGGTCGCGGTCCCTGATGACGTCGAGCGTGGCCACGGCGGCGGCGCAGGCGAGCGGGTTGCCTCCCGCCGTGGAGATGGAGTTGGCGCCCAGGCAGTCCATGAGGTCGCCCCTGGCGACCACGCCGCCCATCGCCACGCCGTTGGCGACGCCCTTGGCGAAGGCCATCGCGTCGGGGCGCACGCCGAACGCCTGGATGCCGAAGCAGGCCGCGCCCGTCCGTCCGAAGCCGGTCTGGACCTCGTCCGAGACGAACAGGATCCCGTACTCGTCGAGCACCGCCTTCATCTCCATGAAGAAACTCGGCGGCGGCGTGGCGAAACCGCCGGCGCCCTGCACGGGCTCGGCGATGAGACAGGCCACGTCGCCCGCGGTGGCGGTCTCGATGATCGTGCGCAGCTCCTCCTTGCAGGCGGCGACGTACGCGGCGTCGTCCAGGCCGCGGAAGGGGCTGCGCAGCCGGTAGCCGCTGTGGACGTACGTGACGTTCAGCGGGCTCAGCGAGGTGGCCGACCATCCCCTGATGCCGGTCGCGGCGACGGTGCCGAAGGATCGCCCGTGATAGCTGCCGCGCAGGGCGAGGACCTGGTTCGAGCGGCGGTACTGCGTCGCGAGCAGCAGGGCGGTCTCGACCGCCTCCGTGCCGGAGTTCACGAAGAAGACCTTCGCGTCGGGGATCCCGCTCGCCGCCGCGATCCGCTCGGCGAGCTCCACCTGCCGCCGCACCAGGTAGAGCGTCGAGGTGTGCAGGATGCGGCCGGCCTGCTCCCGGATCGCCTCCGTGATCTCCGGGATGTCGTGCCCCACCATCGTGGCGAGCAGGCCGCCGAAGAAGTCGAGGTAGCGCCGCCCCTCGCTGTCGTAGACATGGCGCCCTTCTCCGCGTACGAGCTCGATGGGGTCCTCGTAGTAGAGGTTCATCCAGGACGGCATCACCGCGCGGTGGCGTTCGAGGAGTGGTCGCGTGCCCATCGGGCGGCCTCCTTCTGCTGCGGGGGGGAGACAGGTGCTGTCCGGTGGAGCGTAGGTGGCCGCGCCGCCCGGCATCCTTGCTGACGGGCGAGATTTCAGATAATCAAAGTCCGTGATGTCCGCTTCGTCCGATCACCTCGGCGGGAAGACCCCGAGCACCCTGTCCACGCTGGCGAGGGGACTGGCCGTCTTCGCGCTGGTCGCCGAGCACGGCGGGGAGCTGACCGCCCGCGACATCAGCGAACGCGCCGGCCTGAGCCTGGGCACGACCTATCACCTGCTCCGGACGCTGATCGCCGACGACTACCTCATCCGCCGCCCCGGCGGCAGGTACGACGTCGGGACGCGGGCGGCCGTGCTGAGCTGGCACGTCCAGCGGCGCGCCGGCCCCGAGCCGGAACTGTCGATCATCCTGAAGGGGCTGCACAGCCGGACCAAGGAGACCGCCTACGTGTCGGGCTGGCGGAGGGGGGAGCTGACCCTCCTGCACTATCTGGCCGGCCCCCAGGCGATCACGGTCGGCAGGCTGGAGGTCGGGTTCCGGCAGTCCCTGCACGCGCGGGCCTCGGCCAAGGCGGTGCTGGCGCATCTGCCCAAGGAGCACTGCGCCGAGATCGTGGACCGGCTTCCGTTCGAGCCGCTCACGCCGAACACCATCACCGATCCGGAGGCGTTCCACGTCGAGCTCGGGCGCGTACGCCGGCTGGGCTACGCCCTGGACGACGAGGAGTTCGCCCGGGGGATCAAGTGCGTCGCGGCGGTCTTCTCCGGCCGGGACGGGCTCCCCGCCGGCGCCTTCACGATCTCCGTCCCCGCCGAGCGGTTCGCCGGGAACGAGCAGATGTTCATCCGCGAGGTCATCCTGGCCGCGCAGACGGCGGGCACCCTGCTGCGGGAGGGACGGCTCACCCTTCCCCCCGACTCGGCGCCGGATTTCAAATATTCGAAAACCCGCCGGTGACGGCGCGGCGAACCGGGCGTGGCCGCCCATACTCCTCGGGCAAGACCTAGGAGGTACCCGTGAACGACACTCACGGACCGGCCACGCTCGCGCCGCGGCTCACCGACTCCGTACGCCACGCGGTCCAGGAGCTCGCCGACGAGCACCTGGACCTGCTGGCCGAATCTTTGCGCCGCGACACCTCGGGCGGCCACGAGGACCGGGTGGCGCCCCTCTACGAGGAGTACCTGCGCGATCACGGCTGGGACGTCCGGCGCCAGGCCATGATCGAGGACGAGGTGCGGGACGCCGACGCCCGGCCGGATGAGCGCTTCAACGTCATCGCCTCCCGGCCCGGGGCCCGCGGCCCGCGCGTGGCGCTCAACGGCCACATGGACGTGGTGCCGGCCGCGAACCCGGACGCCTGGACCCATCCCCCGTTCGCCGGCCGGCGCGTGGACGGCAAGGTCTACGGCCGGGGCGCCTGCGACATGAAGGGCGGCATCGCCGCGGGACTGCTGGCCGTCGCGGCGCTGGACCGGGCCGGGATCCGGCCGCCGCTCGACCTGGTCTGGCACCTGGTCGTCGGGGAGGAGACCACCGGCATCGGTACGCGGGTGGCGCTGCGCGAGGGCCCCGCCCCCGACGCGGCGGTCGTCCTCGAACCCACCGAGAGCCGGATCGTGCCGATCTCCTCCGGACTGCTCTTCTTCTCGGTCACCGTGCACGGCCGGACCGCTCACACCTCCGCACCGTGGGCCGGAGAGGACGCCTTCGAGCGGCTGATGCGCGTGCGGCAGGCGTGGATCGAGCTGGCCGGGAAGCGGACGGCCGCCTACCGGCACCCGCTGTTCGCCCACCTGCCCTCCGCCATCCCGTTCGCGATCGGCACCGTCTCCGCGGGCGCCTGGCGGGCGGCCGTACCGGACCTGGCCACGATGGCCGGACGGATCGGGCTCGCCCCCGGAGAGTCCGCGCGGCGGGTGCGGGACGAGTTCGAGGCGGCCGTCGCCCGCGTCTGCGCCGGGGACCCCTGGCTCGCCGAGCATCCCGTCGAGATCGAGTGGGGGCACGAACTCCTCGGCTGGGAGACGCCGCGCGAGCACCCCCTGGTCGCGTCGTTCGCGTCGGGCCAGGCGGGGATCGGCGCGTCCGCCCGCGAGCCGCTCGCCTTCACGGCCGGCTCCGACGCCGCCTACTACGGCGGGCGCGGCGTCCCCACCGTGATCTACGGCCCCGGCCGTACGGCGCTGGCCCACGCCGACGACGAGCACGTGACCGAGGCCGACGTCGTCGAGTGCGCCGCGGTGCTCGCCGTGGCGCTGGCGGACTACGCCCGGCGGGCCGCCGCCTGACTCCGGCGGTACGACCCGTACCGCCCTTTTGTGACCAGCGAACGCCAGGAGGTCTCCTTCGCATGCGCTCCGACACCCCGACACTGCTCGGCCACTTCGAAAGGATGCTGCTCATCCGCGGCGTCGAGGACGAGATCGCCCGGCTGCGCACGGCCGGCGACATGGTCGGCTCGATCCATCTGTGCAGCGGCCAGGAGGCCGTGTACGTGGGAGCCGTCGCCGCCCTCGACCTGAGCCGGGACGCGGTCTTCCCGACGTACCGCGGCCACGGCTGGGCGCTCGCCTGCGGCGTGCCGCCCGAGGCGCTGTTCGCCGAGATCCTCGGCCGCGTCACCGGGATCAACGGCGGCAGAGGCGGATCCGCCTACTTCACCGCGCCCCGCTACGGCATGTACGGAGAGAACTCGATCGTCGGGGCCGGCGCCCCGATCGCCGCCGGCGCGGCCCTCGCGGCCGCCTTCGACGGCAGCGGCCGCGTCGCCGTCGCCGCCTTCGGCGACGGAGCGCTCAACCAGGGCGCGGTCCACGAGGCGATGAACTTCGCCGCCGTCCGCGGCCTCCCTGTCGTCTTCGTCGTCGAGAACAACGCCTACTCCGAGCTCACCCCGATCGCCGACATGACCCGCAACCCCGAGTTGTTCCGCCGCGCCTCCGCGTACGGGATGCCCGGCGGGCGGGTGGACGGCAACGACCCCGACGCGGTGGCGCGGGCGATGGAGACGTGCGTCCGGCGCGCCCGCGGCGGCGGGGGTCCGGCGCTGCTGGAGTGCGTGACGCAGCGCATCGTCGGCCACTACATCGGCGACGCGCAGCGCTACCGGCCCGCCGGGGACCTTGACCGGGCCGTCGCCGCGGAGCCCATCGGGCGGCTCGCCGAGCGCCTGACCGCCGAAGGGGTCGCGGCCGGCGAACTCGACGCGATCCGGTCGCGCGTCGCCGACCGGGTCCGGGCCGCCTCCCGCCTCGCCCTCGACTCACCGCCGGCCGACCCGGCGACCGCATTGGAGCACCTCTATGCCTGACCTCACCCTCCTGCCCGCCGGCGCGGCCGGCACCGCGATCGAGACCAAGCGGCTCAGCTATGCCGAGGCCGTCAACCACGCCCTCCGCCGTGCCCTGCGGGAACGCCCGGAGACCCTGCTCTTCGGCGAGGACGTGGCCAAGCCCGGCGGCGTGTTCGGCGTCACGAAGGGCCTGCACCGCGAGTTCGGCGACCGCGTCTTCGACACCCCCATCTCCGAGTCGGCCATCCTCGGCGGAGCCGTCGGCGCGGCCATGTTCGGCCGCCGCCCGATCGCCGAGATCATGTGGATCGACTTCTCGCTCGTGGCCCTGGACCAGCTCGTCAACCAGGCCCCCAACGTGCGGTACGTCTCGCGCGGCGCCGTCACCGCGCCGATCACCGTCCGCACCCAGGCGGGGAACGGCCCAGGGGCGTGCGCGCAACACTCCCAGAACCTCGAGGCGTTCTTCGCCCACGTCCCCGGCCTGCGGGTCGGCATGCCGAGCACCGCCCAGGACGCGTACGACATGCTGCTGAGCGCCGTCTGGTGCGACGACCCGGTCGTCGTCATCGAGAACCGGACCCTCTACCACGGCGCCAAGTCGGACGTCCGCCTCGGCGGCGAGGTCGGGCCGATCGGCGGCGCGCGGGTCCGGCGCGGCGGCTCCGACGTGACGGTGGTGACCTGGGGAGCAGTGCAGAACCTCGTGCTGGACGCGGCCGAGGAACTGGCCGCCGAGGGCGTCGAGGCCGAGGTTCTCGACCTGCGCTGGCTCAACCCCCTCGACCTGACCGCCGTCCAGGAGGCCGTGGCCAGGACACGGCGGCTGGCCGTCGTCCACGAGGCGCACACCTTCGGCGGCTTCGGGGCCGAGGTGGTCAGCCTCGTCGCGGAGTCCGGGCTGGACCTGCTCGCCCCTCCGGTGCGCATCGGCGCCGCCCCGGCCCGCATCCCTTCGGCCGTCTCCCTGGTGCCGGGCGTCCTCCCCACCCGCGCGAAGATCGCGGACGGACTGCGCCGCCTCGTCCGCGGGGAGACCGTCCGCGACGCCGGAGTGCTCCGATGACCGGGCCCGGCGTCACCTGGGGGATGCCCGCCTTCGCGCCGCTCTACGGAGCGGGCGAGGAGCAGGTGACGCTCGACTGGCTGACCGTGGAGTACGCGACCACGCCGGAGATCGTCGGGAGTGTCCTGCCGGCGCCGCTGCGGGCACCGGCGAGCCCGGCGGTCATGCTGTGGTTCGCCCGGTTCAAGGACCCCGCCTTCTCCCGCGCCGACGGCACGAGCGAGCGCCGCCCGTCGTACACGCAGGCGGGGGTGTGCGTGACCTGCGAGCACCCGCGGCTCGGGCAGGCGGGCGAGTCCGGCGCGTACGCGGTCGAGACGTTCATTCCGGGCCTGAACTACGGGATCTTCGGGCGGGAGGCGTTCGGGCTGCCGAAGAAGCAGGTGCGCCAGGTCGTCGTCGAGCGCGCCGGCGACGCCGTCACGGCGGGCGTCGTCATGGCCGACGGGGCGCCGCTGCTCGACGTGACCGGAACGGCCGGGCGCTCCGGCCCGGAGTCCGCGGTGCCGTCGTGGATCTCGCCGCACTTCACCCTCAAGCTCGTCCCCCGGGCGGACGGCCCCGGCTATGACGTCAGCCGGCTGGTGCGCATCCCGTTCGACGTCACCCCTCTCGCACCGGCGAGCGGCGGAGAGGCGGAGCTCACCTTCCACCCCCGCGATTCCGATCCCGTGCACCTGCTGCGTCCCGTTTCGACGCCGACGCTCTCCTGGGGCTCGGTCCGCCTCGCCATCCGCTACGGGGTCTACCTCGAACACTGCGACCGCTTCCCCGTGCTCGGCCGGCCCTCCTGGTAGGGCCTCTCTCGGCAATGCCCCGGTTAGGAAGGACATGACATGAGCGGACACCCCCAGCCGCCGGAGGCCGCCCCCAGGCCGTTCCGGAAGGCCGTCGCCGCCGCCTCCATCGGCAACTTCATCGAGTGGTACGACTTCGCCCTCTACGGCTTCTTCGCCAAAGCGATCGCCGACACCTTCTTCCCCTCCGGCGACGCCCGCGCCTCGTTGCTGCTGACCTTCGCCGTCTTCGGCATGAGCTTCGTCGTCCGGCCGCTCGGCGGGCTGGTATTCGGGCACATGGGCGACAGGATCGGCCGGCGTGCCAGCATGTCGCTGATCGTCATCCTCATCTCGGTCGCCTCCGCGGCCATGGCCCTCGTGCCGGGGTACGACACGATCGGCATCGCCGCCCCGATCCTGATCTTCCTGCTCCGCTGCGTCCAGGGGATCTCGGCCGGCGGGGAGTGGGCCAGCTCCGCGTCGTACGTCGTCGAGCACGCGCCGCCCGGACGCCGGGCCTTCGCGGGGAGCTGGCAGACGAGCACGATCGCCCTCGGGATGCTGACGGCCGCCCTGTCGGCCGTCGCCGTCTCACTGACGACGGGCGCCGGGGCCGCAGCGTCGTGGGGATGGCGGGTTCCCTTCCTGGTCAGCCTCCCGCTGGGACTGGTCGGCCTGTACCTGCGGCTGCGTCTCGGAGAGAGCCCGGAGTTCGAGAAGGTCGATCCCGGCGAGGCCGAGCGCCGCCCGCTGCGCGCGGCGCTCAGGCGCGACTGGCGCTCGATCCTGCTGATCGCCGGGCTCACCGCCGCCCCCACGATGTGCACCTACGTCCTGCTCGTCTACGGCCCGACGTTCCTGTCGACCGACCTGGGGATGGACCCACAGCAGGCCCGCCTCGCCGGGGTCGCGGGCTTCGCCTTCATGGCCGTCGCGGTCGTCCCCGCGTCGATGCTCAGCGACCGCTTCGGCCGCCGGCCGTTCCTGATCGCCGGGGCGATCTGGGTGGCGGTCTCGTCCCTGCTGACGCTCTCCCTGATGCACACGGGCCGCTGGTACCTGGTGGTGGCCGGGCTGATCCTCACGCTCGTCGGGGACGTCATGATGCTGGCACCGCAACCGGCCCTGTTCTGCGAGCTGTTCCCCACCAGCCGCCGCGCCAGCGGGGTGAGCGTCGGATACAACCTCGGCGTGATCCTCTTCGGCGGCGCCGGTCCGTACATCTCCGGCACGCTCGTCGAAGTCACCGCGTCCACCTACGCCCCCGGGTGGTACCTCATGGGCGGCGCGACGCTCAGCCTGATCGCCGCGGTGATGACCCCCGAGACGCTGCGTACGTCGCTGCACGACGGCGTGACCCGCCTCGCCGGCGGGCCAGGCCGAGGAGAGCGCGCCTCGGGGTCGATCCATGAGATCGCGGAAGCCTGAGGGAGGAGTTCATGGATCGACCGACGATGCGCGCCGTGGTCCACGCGGGAGCGCCAGGCGTCGCCGGATTCCGGACGGCGGTGCTCCCCCGGCCGGAGCCCGGACCGGGCCAGGTCCTGGTACGCATCCGCTGCGCGTCTCTGAACCGGCACGACCTGTTCGTGGCGGCGGGCCGCGACGGCACCGAGCCCCCGCTGGTGGTGGGCTCGGACGGCGCCGGCGAGGTGGTCGCGCTGGGACCCGGCGCCTCCGGAGCCGCGGTGGGCGACGAGGTCGTCATCGACCCCACCCTCGGCTGGCCGGCCGCCGACGACGTGCCCGGCGTTCCGCGCCTGCTCGGCGGCCCTCCGGACGGGACCCTCGCCGAGTACGTCGCGGTTCCGGCGGCGAACGCCCATCCCCGGCCCGAGGGGCTGGACTGGGCGGAGGCGGCGGCCCTGCCGCTCGTGGCGGTCACGTCGTTCCGCGCCCTGTTCACCCGGGGCGGGCTGCGTCCCGGACAGCACGTACTCGTTCCGGCCGTGTCCAGCGGGGTGGGCACGATGTGCGTGCTGATGGCCCTCGCGGCCGGGGCCCGGGTGACCGCCGTCACCCGGAGCGCCGCGAAGGCCGAGGCGGCCCGGGCCCTGGGCGCCCACGAGGTGGTCGTCGGGGACGACGGCGGCTATCCCGCGCCGGGCACCCCCGTCGATCTGGTGGTCGACTCGGTGGGGGCGGCGTACTTCGCCTCGCATCTGGCCGCCCTGCGCTCCGGCGGGCGGCTGGTGACCCTCGGCGCGACGACCGGCCCCGACGTGTCGGTGTCGTTGCGGGAGCTGTTCTTCCGGCAGATCAGCGTCATCGGCACCTCGGTGGGCAGCTCCGCGGAGTTCGCCGAGGCCATGGCCTTCGTACGACGCCATGACCTGCGGCCGGTGCTCCACGACGTCCGCCCGTTCGACGAGGCCGTGCAAGCCCTGTACGACCTGCGGGAGAGCGGCCACTTCGGGAAGTCCGTCATCCGCGTCTCGGCGTAGATCAGCCGTCCGCGCCCGTCAGGGAGCGAAGGCAGGGGCGCAGCAGGGCGGCGATCTGCTCGGGAGGCGCGTCGCGCAGCTCTTCGAGCTTGAGCAGGTGCCGCCCGAGGACCACGCCGATGAGCACGGCACTGATCACCGAGGCCCGTACGCCCGCGTCGGCGGCGGGGATGGCCTCGGCGAGCTGCGCCCGGTATCGGGCCGCCCCCTCGGCGGCGGCCTCGGCGGCTCCCGGGTGGGTGAGCATCGAGCGCAGGACGGCCAGCGACTCGACCGGCTCGTCGGCCATCGAGGCGGCGAGCCGGTCGAGCATCTCCTCGACGACCTCGTCCGGCCCGCCCGCGAGAGGCCCCGAAGGCCGGGCCCGGGCGACACGCAGGAAGAGCTCCTCCTTGGAGCCGAAGTAGTGCATGACGAGCCCGGGGTTCACCCCGGCCGCGGCGGCGACGGCCCGGATCGTCGTGTCGGCGTATCCCGACGCGGCGAACAGGCGAGCCGCCTCCTCGAGGATCCTCGCCTCGGTCCTGCGGCGTCGCTCCGCCCGCGTCAGGCGGGCTCCGGCCTCGGTCACCGGTCGATTCTACGGCGATTGATCTCTTCCGGAATTTCGTTGTACGGTCGTTTAGTAAACACCCGTTCAATGACGGAGGCCCCATGGACCGGCCGGCCCCGCGAGACGTCCTCGCCCGCAGACGCGCCCTGATCCTCGACGGCGACCTGGACGGCTTCGCCGCTCTGTTCGCCCCCGACGGGGTGATCGAGCTGCCGTTCGCACCACCGGGGATGCCCGTGCGCGTCGAGGGCCGCGAGGCCATCCGCGCCTTCTCCTCCGGGCAGGCGACCGCGGCGATGCGGATCGAGGACATGTGGACCACGAGCGTCTACGAGACGACGGACCCGGAGGTGCTCGTCGTCGAACTCGAGACCAGGGCCGTGGCGACCGCGACGGGCGCTCCCTATCAGGCCCGGTCCGTGCAGGTGTTCCGCATCCGCGACGGACAGATCCTCCTCCTGCGCGACTACTGGAACCCGATGGGCCTCGCCGCCGCGACGCAGGCCTGATCAGGCGGGCGGGGTGGCGGCGGTGTAGGGCGGGAGCGGGAGCCGGTGGCCCAGCAGGAAGGCGCGCACCACTGCGAGATAGACGGCCGGCTGGTCCATGGCGATGGCATGGCCGGCGTGGGGGACGTAGACCAGGGTCGAGCCGGGCAGGGTGCGCCGGTAGTCGTAGGTGACCTGCCAGTCCTTGTAGTCGCACTCGCCACGCATCACCAGCGTCGGAACGGTCACGGTACGCAGGCGGGGACGCGGATCGGGCAGGGTCCGGGCGTCGGCGATCGTCATCTGGTTGACGTAGAAGCCGGGGCGGTTGGCCGGGAGCGACGCCGGTGGACGGCCGGGGCACTGCGCGGCCGGCAGCGAGGCGTCCAGGATCCGGCGGAAGAGCTCGTCGGCCTCGTCGTCGCCCAGGAGGGCGTGGGCGGCGGACGGGTTCACCTCGGCCAGCAGCTGGGCCGCCGACATACGGGGGCTGGAGGCGAGGCTTTCGGCCCGCTCGCGCTGACGTGGCGAGAGCCGGTCCCACAGTTCGCCGCTGGAGCGTCCCCGGAAGGCCCCGTACCACAGGACGCCGGGTGAGCTCAGCACGGCCTTGGCCACGTGCTCGGGGTGTGCGGCCATGTAGTGTCCGGCCAGTTCGCCGCCCCACGACTGCCCGATCAGGATGATCTTGTCGGCACCCAGCCGGCGGCGGATCGCGTCCAGGTCGGCGACCTGCCGTGCGACGGTGTATCCGCGGATGTCGGACAGCCGCGTGGAGCGTCCCGAGCCGAGCTGGTCGTAGGCGTACACATCGAAGCCGTCGGCGGCAAGCGCGCGCCCGGCAGGGGGGATTCCGTCGTTGGCGGTCCCGGGCCCGCCATGCAGGAACACCACAGGCGCGGGACGGGGTCTGCCGACGGCGGGAACGTGGCTGTAGGCGATACGGGAGCCGGTCGGCAGGTCCCAGAACCGGACGTCGGAACCGGGGGGCGGGCCGGCGGGGCGCGGCATCGGCCGGAACAGCGGGATCCCGGCCGCCGCGCCGAACACGACGGTGGCGACGGCGGCGGCCAGGGCGGCGGGCCGCCTGCTGCGCCGGAGTCCGAACAGCGCGAGTCCCGCCCAGCACGAAAGGAAGAAGGTCGCGAAGAACGCCACGAGCGCCGCCGCGACCAGCGCCGGGACGAGCGCGGTCGCGAAGGCCGCGCAGAAGAAGGCCGCCAGGGCCGCGACGACCGCCGCGACCAGCGCCACCAGGATCGTGAGCACACCGCCGGCGCGCCGGAGGAAGATCGTTGCCATGCCGTCCACGCTAGGTACGCCGTTCGCGCCGTTCCTCCTGCCTGACGACGAACCGCACGGGTCCCGCACCCCGCCGGACGGCGGGGTCCGTCCCCGCTGCGCGGCGGGGGCCGTCAGCGAACGCCGGGGCGGACCAGCCCCGTCTCGTAGGCGGCGATCGCGGCCTGGACCCGGTCGCGTACGTTCAGTTTGCGCAGGATGACCGCCACATGGTCCTTGACGGTGGCCGGGCTGAGGGACAGCTCCCGGGCGATCTCGGCGTTGCTGCGTCCGCGTGCCACCTGGACCAGGACCTCGGTCTCCCGCGGCGTCAGCGCCGCCGGCGGCGCGGAGCCGGGCGAGCCGCCGGGCGCGGCGGCGTAGTGGTCGATGAGCCGCCGGGTGACGGCCGGGTCGAGGAGGGCGTCCCCGGCGGCGACGACCCGGACGGCGTCGACGACGCGCTGCGGCTCGGCGGTCTTGAGCAGGAAGCCCGACGCTCCGGCCCGCAGCGCGCCGAACACGTACTCGTCCAGGCCGAAGCTGGTGAGCAGCAGGACCCGCACCTCGGGGGCGGCGGCCGTCACCCGCGCGGTCGCCGCGACACCGTCCAGGCCCGGCATGCGGACGTCGAGCACCGCGACGTCCGGGCGCAGGTCGAGGGCCTGCCGCACGGCCGTCTCGCCGTCGCCGCACTGGTCGACCACCCGCAGCCCGGGCTCGGCGGCGAGAATGGCGGCGATGCCCGCGCGGACGATCGGCTGGTCGTCGGCGACCGTCACGCGGATCACACCAGATCGGTCTGTGGGAGCCACACCCGCACCGTACCGTCGGCGGCGATGCTCAGCGTTCCGCCCCCTGCGTCGATCCGGTCCCGCAGTGGGCGCGGCAGGCCCGGGGAGCCGGGGCGGCGCGGGCCGATGGTCAGGTCCAGTCCGTCCGGGACGTGGTGCAGGGCGATCGGCGTCTCGTCCTCGATCAGCGCCTCGACGGTGCGGTAGGCGATCACCTCGGCGGACGCGGGCAGAGGGCGTACGGGGCCGGTCACGCGCAGGGCGGCGCGATGACGCGTGGCCAGCGTGCGGACCCCGGCCAGGGTTGGCGGCGGGTCGTCGTCGGCGGGTGCGGCGCGCAGCTCGGTGACCAGGTCCTGCATGACGAGCATCGCCGCCCGCGACCGTGTCAGGACGTCCTGGAGGTCCTCGCGTTCGGCGGCGGAGACCGCGGCACGGACGTGGGCGCATGCGGTGCCGCGCAGGCCCCGCAGCAGCCGCGTCCGCTCCTCGTGCGCGGCAGCGGCCGCGTGGTCGTCGACGGCCCGGTGCAGCGCGGTCCAGGCGTCGCTTCCGGCGCGCCGCCGCCGTCCCGCGCGCAGGCCGAAGGCCCAGCAGACCAGGGCGGGGACGAGCGCGGCCGCGGTGAAGACCGCCCAGGCGATGAAGCGGTGCGCCACGCCGTCCGCGGCCAGCGCCGCCCCGGCGACGGCGGCCACCACGAGCGGCACCGGCCAGCTTCCGGCCGCGCGGCGCCGCGCTCTCGACGCCGCCGCGTGGACCAGCAGGAGGTCCGCCCACCAGCACCACAGCAGCACGTCGGTTCCGCGGGACGGCGTCCAGCCGTAGTGCTCGCACAGCAGCCACCCCAGCACGACGGCGCAGGCCGCCATCGCCGCCGCGCACGGGGCGCTGCGCCGCCACGCCAGCGGTGCGGCGTGCGCGGCGAGCACTCCCGCCAGCAGCGCGTCGGCCACGGCGGATCCGCGGAACGCGTCCGGCCCTCCGGCGGGGATCAGGCATGCCCCCAGGGGCAGTGCGAACGCCAGGACCACGAGCGCGGCGTCGGCGGAGGCCGGCCCCCGCAGCCGCGGCCAGACCTTGTGTGCGATCGTGCGCGTCCGCCGTCCGGCGGCCCGCGCCCGCACCGGCGGCTCCCCGGCAGCGCCCCGGAAGCGACATCCGGACGAGCCACCCGCCCTCGTGCGGGCCCGCGTCGAACCGTCCGCCCGCCTCGGCCACGGCACGCCGCAGAGCGTCCAGCCCCGTGCCGGTGCCGAGGCCGTCGCCGGCCGCCGTCCCGCCGGTGTCCCTCACCTCGACGAGGAGGACGTCGCCGTCGGCGTCCACTCGTGCCCGCACGGTGGCGCCGACGGCGTACCGGGCGGCGTTGGTCAGCCCCTCTCTGAGTACGCGATAGGCGAGCGCCACACCTTCCCGGGTGACGACCCGGACGCCGCGGCGGTAATCGGCCCGCGCGAACGCGGCGGCGAGGGCGTCCAGCTCGTGCAGGGTGCGTGCGGGGTCGAGCGACGCGCCGAGAGCGTCGAGTTCCGCCAGGGCGGCGCGTCCGGCCTCCGCGGCGTGCCGGAGCGCCGCCGCCCGCAGCTCCGGGACGTCCAGCCGGAGCGCGGCACCCGCCGTCACCACAACCCCGGTGAGACGGTGCCCGGCCACGTCGTGCAGCTCGGCGGCGAAGCGCGCCCGCTCGGCCCGTGCCGCGTCGCGCGGGACGGCCGCCGCGTGCCGCAGGAACTCCCGGCGGCCCAGCCGGGCGGCCGCGCGGCGACGGCGTGCACGGCCCGCCGTCCAGATCCCGGCGCCCACGCCCAGCGCGAGGACGCCGCCCGCCGCCGTCACACGCGCCGGCGCGCCGCCCCAGGCGACCAGTAGCACCGCGACCGCCGTGACCACGCCCATCGCCGAGAGCGAGACGCCCAGCGTCCGTGCGCGCGCCACGGCGAACAGCAGCGCCGAGACCGCCACGACCAGCGCCGGCACGGCCAGACCGCCCATCACGCCGAGATGCGCCGCCGCACTGATCACCATCGTTCCCATGTGTATCGGGCCCCGCGCACGCGGACTTCGACCGGCGGTGTCGCCGACCTCGGGCTTTCGCGCCGAATTTCAGGACGCGGTGGTGGCGGTGGTCCAGGAGGCGTAGAGGTCGGCGTACACGCCGGGCTGCTCGACCAGGACGGCGTGCGGGCCGCGCTGGACGATCCGGCCGTGCTCGAACACCAGGACCTCGTCGGCCGCCTGGGCGGTGGACAGGCGGTGGGCGATCGAGACGGCCGTACGGCCGCGGGTGACGCCGTCGAGGGCGCGGGCGAGGCGCACCTCGGTGGCGGGGTCCACGGCGGAGGTGGCCTCGTCGAGCAGCAGCAGGTCGGGGTCGGCGAGATAGGCACGGGCGAGCGCGACGAGCTGCCGCTCTCCGGCCGACAGGGACTCGCCCCGCTGGCCGACCGGAGTGTCCAGGCCGGCGGGCAGGCCGTCGAGCCAGTCGGCCAGGCCGAGCTCGGTCAGGGCCCGGGTGATCTCCTCCCGGGTCGCCGAGGGCCGTCCGAACCGGATGTTGTCCTCGAGCGTCGAGTCGAACAGGAACCCGTCCTGCGGGACCATGACGATCCGCTCCCTGAGCGAGGAGAAGCTGACCGTGCGCAGATCGGTCCCGTCCACGAGGATCCGGCCGGACGTCGGGTCCATGAGCCGGGTGAGCAGCTTGGCGAAGGTCGTCTTGCCCGAGCCGGTCTCCCCCACCACCGCGACCCGCGTGCGCGGCGGGATCTCGACCGACACGTCGTGGAGCACCGGCGGCCCGCCGGGGTAGGCGAAGCCCACGCCGTCGAAGCGCACCGAGATCGGACCGCGCGGCAGCGTCGCGCCGTTCTCCGGGTCGGCCACGTCGGCCGGGGTGTCGAGCACGCCCAGGATGCGCCGCCATCCGGCGATCGCGTTCTGCGCCTCGTTCAGCACCTCGGTCGCGGTCTGCAGCGGGCTGATGAACAGCGTGATCAGGAACAGGAAGGCGATGAGCCGCCCCGCCGTGATCGACTCGGCCACGCCCAGCCAGACCCCGGCCACGACCACCAGGGCGACCGTGATCGAGGCGACCAGCTCGGTGGCCGGGAACGTGAATCCGACGATCTTCTGGGCCCGGGTCTGCGCCGCGCGCATCCCGTCCACCGCCGTGTCGATCCGCTCGGCCGTGCGGTCCTCCGAGCCGTACGCCCGGATCACCGCGCTGCCGACGACCGACTCGCTGACGGCGGCGAGGACGTCGCCGGCGCGCTCGCGCACCCGGGTGTACGCCCCGGCCACCAGCCGCTGGAACCGGGGCAGGGCCAGCACCAGCGGCAGGAAGCAGACCCACACGAGCAGCGTGAGCTGCCAGGAGTAGACGGCCATGAGCACGGTCGCCACCACCAGCTGGCCGGCGGACACGATGACCATCAGCCCGCCCCACTGCATGAACGTGCTGATCTGGTCGACGTCGCCGGTCACCCGGGAGACCAGGCCGCCGCGCCGCTCGGTGTTCTGCGTCAGCACCGACAGGTCGTGCACGTGCCGGAAGCCCTTACCGCGCAGGGCCGCCAGGCCCGACTCGGTGGAACGGTAGAGCCGGACGTTCATGAGGTAGCCGCACAGCGCGGTCAGCACGACGGCGAGCGCGCACAGGGCCACCGCGTTCCGGATGAACGGCAGGTCGGGCACGCCCGAGCGCAGGCCGCGGTCGATCACCTGCTGCACGGCGATCGGCACGACGACCTTGCCCAGTGTGGCCAGCACGGCCAGCACGAGCGTCCCGGCGAGCCCGCGGCGGAACTCCGGCGACAGCCGCAGTCCCTGCCTGAGCGTCTCCAGGGCGCCCCGGTCGGCCGACCGCAGGGACGAGGTCTCTCCTGTGGCCGTGTCGGTCACGGCGGTCACCGCGTCACACTCCTCGTCAGGGGCTTCGGGCCGTGCGTCATGCCACGACCTCCTCATCGGTGTCCTCGCGGATGTCGAGCGCGGCCCGCTCGGCCTCCTCGCGCTCGTAGGCGGTGACGAGGTCGCGGTAGCCCGGGCAGCGGACCAGCAGCTCCTCGTGCGTGCCGTGGTCGGCGACCACGCCCTGCTCCAGGTAGACGACCTCGTCGGCCAGCGCGATCGTCGCCATTCGGTAGGCGACCACGATCACCGTGGCCTCGGCGGCGCCGTCGCGCAGGCCGTACAGGATGCGCTTTTCGACCTGCGGGTCGACGCTGGAGGTGGCGTCGTCGAGGATGAGCAGCCGGGGCTCGCGCACGAGCGCGCGGGCCAGCGCGAGGCGCTGGCGCTGACCGCCCGACAGCGTCGCGCCCCGCTCGCCGATCCGGGTGTCCAGGCCGGACGGCAGCGCGCTGACGAAGCCGTCGGCCTGCGCGAGCCGCAGCGCGGCCCAGACCCGCTCGTCCGGCACCTGCCCGGCGAGCGCGATGTTGCCGCGCACGGTGTCGTCGAACAGGAACGTCTGCTGCGGGACGAGCGCCACCGAGGCGCTCACCTCGCCTCTGGCCGCCTCGCGCAGGTCGACGCCGTCGACGCGCACGACGCCCTCGTCGGGGTCGATCAGGCGCGCGAGCAACTGGGTGAGGGTCGACTTGCCCGCCCCGGTCGGCCCGACGACCGCGATCGTACGGCCCGGTGCGACCGCGAAGCTCACGTCCCTCAGCACCGCGTTCCCCGGCACGTACGCGTAGGAGACGCCCTCGGCCTCCACCCGGGCCGGGCCGGAGGCGTCCAGGCGGGCGGTGCCGTACTCCATGGAGCCGGTGGCGTCGAGGACGTCCCTGACCCGCGTCCAGCCGACGACGCTGCGCGGCAGCTCGGCCAGCACCCAGCCGAGCGCCCGTACGGGGAAGGCGAGGAGGGTGAACAGATAGGCGACCTGGATCAGGTCGCCTGCCGCGACGCCGCCGGACTCCAGCCGCAGCGATCCGACGAGCAGCACGGCGAGCACGCCCAGCGTGGGCAGCGCCTCGAGCAGGGGGTCGAACAGCCCGCGGACCCGGCCGACGGCGACGTTGGCGTCCCGCAACGCGTCGGCCTTCGCCTGGAACCGCGCGGTCTCCGCGTCCTCCCGGCCGAGGGTCTTGACGACGAGCGCGCCGTCGAAGCTCTCGTGCGCGACCTCGCTCACCTCGGCCCGCAACTGCTGGGCCCGCATCGCGAGCGGGGAAAGCCTGCGCTGGTAGACCAGGTTGAGCACGGCAACGGCCGGGAAGATCAGGAAGCCGACGACGGCGAGCACCGGGTCGACCAGCACGATCGCCACTGCGGCCGTCACGAGCATCACGACCACGCCCACCGCCATCGGCAGCGGGGCGAGCGGCCCCCAGGCCGCCTCGACGTCGGAGTTGGCGTTGGACAGCAGTTGCCCGGTCGGGTGGCGGTGGTGCCAGGCGAGGGGCAGCCGCAGATACTGCCGGGTGACCGCGCGGCGGGAGTGGGCCTGCATGCGGTACTGGTGGATCCCCGCCATGATGCGCCGGCCCATGATCCCCGCGGCCTTGAGCACCGCTACGCCGACGATCAGCAGGGCCGCCGCGACCAGCACGCCGGTGCTCGCCGTGCCATTCCGGAACGCGGGCAGCACCGCGTTGTCGGTCGCCCAGCCGAGCGCCCAGGACGAGGCGACGGTCATCGCGCCGTAGAGGGCGCTGGCGAGGACCGCGCCGGTGAAGATCCTCGGCTCGGTCCTGATCGCCACGCCGATGACCTTGAGACCCTGGAGCATGACTGAGCTGCCGGGCCGCGCGGGGGACTCCTTCGTCGGCACGCGGTGCGTTCCTTCCGATCGGGGGACCAGCCGGGGCCGCTCCCTGCGAGCGCCCCGGAGGGGGACGTTACTCACTCGGGGACGCCACCGGATCGGTCACCGGACCGACGCCACCCAAGCCCTTGGTCCTAGTTACTCCCTATCATCCTGATCAACCTGTTTATTCCTCGGACGTGCTCGGCCGCCGGGCCCGAGGGCGTGGCGGACGTAGGCTGATCCCGTGACACACGCCCAGACGGAGCGCGCGGCGCTCTGCGACCTGCTCGACCGCCTCGGTCCCGAGGCGCCCACGCTGTGCGAGGGGTGGGCGACCGAGGACCTCGCGGCCCACCTCGTCCTGCGCGAGCGCCGGCTCGACGCCGCGCCCGGCATCGCACTGCCGTTCCTGGCGGGCTACACCGCCACCGTGCAGGACCGCATCAAGCGGAGCCACCCCTACCCCGAGCTGGTCGGGCTCGTCCGCCACGGCCCGCCGCGCTGGACGCCGTACGGCCTGGTCCCCCGCCTGGACGAGATCGTCAACACGGTGGAGCTGTTCGTCCATCACGAGGACGTGCGCCGGGCGCAGGCCGGCTGGGAGCCCCGGGTCATCCCGAGGGACCTGCAGGAGACGTTCTGGAACCGGCTGCGCGGCACCGCCCGGCTCTTCCTGCGCAAGGCTCCGGTGGGGGTCGTGCTCCGCCGCCCCGACGGCGCCAAGGCCGCCGGGCGGATGGCGGAGCCCGCCGTGGTGGTCACCGGTGAGCCGTCGGAGCTGCTGCTGTTCGCGTTCGGCCGGCAGGCGCACGCCCGGGTGACGTACGACGGGGACGCCGCGGCGGTCGCCCGGCTCCAGGAGGCCCGATTGGGGCCATGAGGAGGGAGTCGTGGGACTTGTCCGGAATCCTCCACGTAAACGTCGTGCAATGGGGCAGCATGAGACCAGCCACGATGTGTGGGAGCGTTTGGGAGCCCCGGATGAACCTCAAGAAGGTCCTGACCTACCTGGCCATCGCGTTTGTGATCTTCTATTTGTTCACGCAGCCGGCGAACGCCGCCGGCGCGGTCAGGAACCTTTTCGGGGGAATCAGCACGGGAGCCGAACGCCTGTCCGCGTTCTTCACCTCGCTCTTCTCGGGCTGACGTCCCGCTCTTTCCGGGCCTGACCCCGTTCGTCGCGGGGCTGGGCCGCGTTGTTCCGGCGGTGTCCGGGCAGGCCCGGGAGGAGTCCGGACCACGCCGCGACGAAACCGTGGATCCCGCCGTCTCACGATGAGGGCGGAACGGCCTCATGTCCTCTCGGCTAGTTATGATCAACACTGCCGCCGGGTACAAACAACCGGGATACCGATTGCAGGAGGCCCCCCGATGAAGGTGAAGAAGGTTCTTACGTACGCGGCCATCGCGTTCGTGGTCTTCTACCTCTACAGCCAGCCGCACGCGGCGGCAGGCGCCGTGCGCGGCGTGTTCGACACGGTCAACACCGGAGCCAGCCGACTGGCGACCTTCTTCACCTCGGTCCTGAGTTGAGGCCGCGGACCGCCCGCCCCCGCTCTCCCTCAGGTAGCCCCGACCACGACCACAGGCAGCGACGAACGACGACCCAACCGTAGTGACAGTCAGAGCCGCGAGGCTCTCCGCGCACAGGCCGGCAGGGCATCCGCCCTTGCTCCGCCGGCCTCTCCTTTCGCATCCCTTCGACCGGCGAGCGGCTCATCCCGGGGCCCAAGACCTCTGCCCCCCAGGCCCGTTCTCACACCCGCTTGATTTCCCAGGGCTCCGGTGAACGGGCGCGGACGCCGCCCATGTGCTACCCGCGCTGCCGGTGCTCCGTGAGCTCGTATTCCACAAACGCCCCGATCATCGCCCGCCAGACGGCCTCGGCGACCTCAGGGGACAAGCCCTCACGCTCCGCGCGCTCCCGCGCCGCGGCCACGACCCGCTCCACCCGGTCAGGGGCCCGTACGGCCTGCTCGTCCGTCTTGAAGGCGGCCGCGGCGCGCACGAGACGCTGCCGCTCGGCCAGCAGCGTCGTCAGACGGGCGTCGAGCTCGTCGATGCGGCGGCGGACGTCGTCGAGCGAGGTGGGGTCGGACACATGTTCCTCCGAGCGGCGAGACGATGATCGCTGGCAACTCTAGGGCCGATGCGGGAGAGGGCCGTTCCCTTTCGGGAGGGATCCCGATAAAAGACCGCACAATCGCGCATGCCGGTTTTCGCCCACTATCGTCCTATTTGCGGTGATTGGTATGGACCGCTGCGCGATGTCCGGCTGACCATGGAGGAGGCGGACTCCGGAGCGCCGAATGATCCCTCGACGGACAGGAGACAGCTATGCGTGCCAAGCGTTTCCCGAGCCTGCTGGGCCTGGCGTTCCTCGCCGCCGTCGGTCTCGCGGCGGCCCAACCGGCCCACGAGGCGTCCGCCGCCGCGACCTGCTGGGGCGACGACGGGTGCGGCGGCTCCTTCCAGGGACAGTGGCAGTCCCAGTCGATGGCGTCCTCCTCGCTCGGCACCGGCCCGGACGCCTACCCCACCGCGATCGTCGACATCGACTGAGGACCCACCGACCGGGGGCCGGATCCCGGCCCCCGGTGAGCGGCCTGTGAGCGGCCCGGTGGGCGCTCAGCGGACCGGGTGACCGGCCGCGCGCAGCGTGTCCTTCACCTCGTGGATCTTGAGCTGGCCGAAGTGGAAGACCGACGCCGCCAGCACGGCGTCCGCCCCGGCGTCCACCGCGGGCGGGAAGTCCTCCAGCCGCCCGGCGCCGCCGGAGGCGATCAGCGGGACGCTCACCGCCGCCCGTACGGCCCGCAGCATCTCCAGGTCGTATCCCGACTTGGTGCCGTCGCCGTCCATCGAGTTGAGCAGGATCTCGCCGACGCCGAGCTCCTCCCCGCGCCGGGCCCACTCCACCGCGTCGATGCCGGTCCCCCGGCGCCCGCCGTGGGTGGTCACCTCGAAACCGGAGGGCGTGGGCGGCCCGTCGACCACCCGGCGCGCGTCCACCGACAGGACGATGCACTGCGACCCGAACCGGCGCGAGGTCTCGGTCAGCAGTTCCGGCCGGGCGATGGCGGCGGTGTTGATGCCGACCTTGTCGGCGCCCGCGCGCAGCAGCCGGTCCACGTCGTCGGCCGACCGCACGCCTCCGCCGACCGTCAGCGGGATGAACACCTGCTCGGCCGTACGGCGCACCACGTCGAGCATGGTCTCGCGCTCGCCCGAGGAGGCGGTGATGTCGAGGAAGGTCAGCTCGTCGGCCCCCTCGGCGTCGTAGCGCGCGGCCAGTTCGACCGGATCGCCGGCGTCCCTGAGGTTCTCGAAGTTGACCCCCTTGACGACCCGGCCCGCGTCGACGTCCAGGCAGGGGATCACCCGCACCGCTACGGTCATCGCTCAGTCCTCATCGCTGCCGCGTTCCACCGGCCGGTACGCCTCGACCTCGACCTCGACCAGCATGCGCTCGTCGACCAGCCCGGCGACCTGCACGCTCGTGCACACGGGCCGTACGTCGCCGAAGATCTCGCCGTGCGCCTTGCCGACGGCGTCGAAGTCGTCGGCGTTCACCACGTACAGACGGGTGCGCACCACGTCGGCCCGGGTGGTGCCGGCCTTCTCCACGGCGTCCAGCGCGATGGAGAAGGCGGTGAGCGTCTGCTGGTAGGCGTCGCCCACGTGCTGGACCTCGCCGCCGACGGTGGCGGTGCAGCCGGACACGAGCACGTGGGGCCCGGCGACGACCGCGCGGGCGTAGCCGTAACGGTCCTCCCAGGGGCCGCCGGAGGAGATCCGCCCTTCGGGCATCTGCGTGCTCATGCCACCTCCTCGCCTTCGGCTCGGAGCGGCATTCGCCAAGCGCTGTGTTCTCTGATTCGCTCGCTACGCTCGCTCATGCGGTCTTCACCGCCGCGAGCGCCTCTTCCAGGGTGAACGCCTGGGCGTACAGCGCCTTGCCCACGATGGCGCCCTCGACGCCGTCCGGCACGAGGGTCGCGATCGCCCGCAGGTCGTCGAGCGAGGACACCCCGCCGCTGGCGATGACCGGGCGGTCGGTCCGCGCGCAGACCTCGCGCAGCAGGTCGAGGTTGGGACCGCGAAGCGTGCCGTCCTTGGTGACGTCGGTGACGACGTAGCGGGGGCAGCCCTCCGACTCCAGCCGGTCGAGCACCTCCCACAGGTCGCCGCCCTCCTGGGTCCAGCCGCGGGCGGCCAGCGTGGTGCCGCGCACGTCCAGCCCCACCGCGATGCGGTCGCCGTGCTCGGCGATCGCCTTGGCGCACCACTCCGGGTTTTCCAGCGCGGCGGTGCCGATGTTGACCCGGCGGCAGCCGGTGCTCAGCGCGGCCTCGAGCGAGGCGTCGTCGCGGATTCCACCGGACAGCTCCACGTGCACGTCGAGCGCGCCGACGACGGAGGCGAGCAGCTCGCGGTTGCTCCCCCGGCCGAACGCCGCGTCGAGGTCGACCAGGTGGATCCACTCCGCGCCGGCCTTCTGCCAGGCCAGGGCGGCGGCGAGCGGATCCCCGTACGAGGTCTCCGTCCCCGCCTCGCCCTGCACGAGGCGGACGGCTTGGCCGTCGGCGACGTCGACGGCTGGGAGCAATACGAGCGACATTTGGTCATGACCTCCGGTCGAAGACGATGGTGACGAGCACCGGGAGCAGCAGGATCGAGCCGAGGAACACGCCCAGCCGGGCCATCCACGAGTCGAGCAGGATCCAGGCGAGCACCTGGACGAGGAACCACAGCACGGCGACGACGGCGTTCTCGGTGCGGCGCCGGCGGGCGATGTACCCGCGCTGCCGGGCCACCCGCACCGGCCTGGCCGGCCGCGGCAGCACCGCGGCCACGGCCCCGGTGACGGGCCCGACGAGCCGCCGGCGCATCTCGCGCCGCCTGGCGGCCCTCGCCTCGCGCTCGGCCCGGGCCGCCGCGAGGCGTTCGCGCTCGGCTTCACGCTCCGCCCTCCGGCGGGCCCGTTCCTTGCTCATCGGGCCTCCCGCTCAGGTCCGGTCACGGCCTGGCCGGCCGTACGCGCCGCAGCCCCGCCGTTCACCAGTGTCGCACCGCTGCCTCGAGATTTCGCGTGCCGGACACGCTCACAACGTGCTCAGCCAGTTGGACAGCAGCACGGCCCCCGCGTCCCCGGACTTCTCCGGGTGGAACTGGGTGGCCATGAGGGGACCGTTCTCGACGGCGGCCACGAACGGCACGCCGTGCTCGGCCCAGGTGACCAGCGGCGCGCGGAAGCCGTCGCCGGCCTCCAGCCGCCAGTCGCGCACGCCGTAGGAGTGGACGAAGTAGAAGCGCGTCCCCTCCTCCAGCCCGCGGAACAGCACGCTGCCCTCGGGCGCGGTCACGGTGTTCCACCCCATGTGGGGCAGCACGGGCGCGTCGAGCCGCTCGACCGTGCCGGGCCACTCGCCGCAGCCCTCCGTGTGGACGCCGTGCTCGACGCCCTTCTCGAACAGGATCTGCATGCCGACGCAGATCCCGAGCACCGGGCGCCCGCCGGACAGGCGGCGGCCGACGATCTGGTCGCCGCGCACGCCCTTCAGCCCCTCCATGCACGCGGCGAACGCCCCGACGCCGGGGACGACGAGCCCGTCCGCGTCGAGTGCCGCGTCGAAGTCGGCGGTGACGGTGACGTCCGCCCCGACCCGGGCGAGCGCCCGCTCGGCCGAGCGGAGGTTGCCCGAGCCGTAGTCGAGCACGACCACGCGCTTGCTCACTGCCACCACATCACCCCCGCGGTGATCGCCATGGCGGCCCCGACGCCGGCGAGCGCCGCCAGCAGCTTGAGGCCCTGCCGTATGCCCGAGATGACCCCGCCGATCAGGAAGAGGCCGATGAAGATCATCCCTCCGGACGCGAAGGTCATCAGAGGACGCCCTTGGTGCTGGGCACGCCGGTCGCCCGGGGGTCCCGTTCCGACGCCTCGCGCAGCGCCCGCGCCAGCGCCTTGAACTGCGCCTCCACGATGTGGTGGGCGTTGCGCCCGTACGGCACGTGCACGTGGAGGCAGACCGCCGCCTGCGCGACGAACGACTCCAGGATGTGCCGGGTCATGGTGGTGTCGTAGTCGGGCCCGATCATCGGGGCCATGCCCTCGGGCTCGGTGTGGACGAGGTACGGCCGGCCGGACAGGTCCACCGTGACCTGCGCGAGCGCCTCGTCCAGCGGGCAGGAGGCACTGCCGAACCGCCGGATGCCCGACTTGTCGCCCAGGGCCTCGCGGAACGCCGCGCCGAGCGCGATCGAGGTGTCCTCGATCGTGTGGTGGGCGTCGATGTGCAGGTCGCCCTCGGTCTTCACGGTCAGGTCGAACAGGCCGTGCTTGCCGAGCTGGGCGAGCATGTGGTCGTAGAACCCCACACCGGTGGACACGTCGACGATCCCGGTGCCGTCGAGGCACACCTCGACCAGCACCGACGTCTCCTTCGTCGTGCGCTCGACGCGGCCGCGGCGCTCGTTGAGCTCGGTCATGCGAGGACCCCCTCCAGCGCGGCGCGGAACGCCGCCATCTCTTCCGGCGTGCCGATCGACACGCGCAGCCAGCCCGCGGGACCGGTCTCCCGGATCAGCACCCCGCGATCGAGCAGTCCCTCCCATACGGACCGCCGATCCGCAAACGTACCGAACAGCACGAAGTTGGCGTCGGAGTCGGCGGCCACCAGGCCGCGCCCGCGCAGCCAGTCCACGGTGGCGTCCCGCTCGGCGCGCAGCGCGTTCACCGTGCCCAGCAGCTCCTCGCGGTGCGCCAGCGCCACCCGGGCCGCCGCCTGGGTCAGCGTGGACAGGTGGTAGGGCAGGCGGACCAGGAGCATGGCGTCGACCACCGCCGGGTCGGCGGCGAGGTAGCCGAGCCGGGTGCCGGCCATCGCGAACGCCTTGGACATGGTCCGCGTCACGATCAGCCGGGGGTTGCCGGGCAGCAGGGTCAGCGCCGACGGGGTGCCGGTGCGGGCGAACTCGGCGTACGCCTCGTCCACCACGACCATGCCGGGCGCGGCGGCGAGGATCCGCTCGATCACCTCCAGCGGCAGGGCCGTGCCCGTCGGGTTGTTCGGCGAGGTCAGGAACACCACGTCGGGGCGGTGCTCCTCGATCGCCGCCACGGCGGCGTCGGGGTCGAGCGCGAAGTCCTCCTCGCGCAGGCCCTCGATCCAGCGGGTGTTCGTGCCGCCCGCGATGATCGGGTGCATGGAGTACGACGGCTCGAACCCGATGGCCGAGCGGCCGGGGCCGCCGAACGCCTGGAGGATCTGCTGGATGATCTCGTTGGAGCCGTTGGCCGCCCACAGCTGGCGGGCCGTCAGCCCGTGGCCGAGGTAGTCGGCGAGGTCCTTGCGCAGCTCGACGGCGTCCCTGTCGGGGTAGCGGTTCAGCGTCGCCGCGCCCTGCCGTACGGCACGGGCGAGGTCGTCGATCAGCGCGGCCGACGGGGGGTAGGGGTTCTCGTTGGTGTTGAGCTGCACCGGCACGTCGAGCTGCGGCGCGCCGTACGGCTGCTTGCCGCGCAGGTCGTCGCGGATCGGCAGGTCGTCGAGGGTCGTCATGCGGGCACTTCCCAGTCGAAGCGGGCGCGGATGGCGGCGCCGTGGGCGGGCAGGTCCTCGGCGTCGGCGAGCGCGCACACGTACGGCGCGGCCCCGGCCAGCGCCTCGCGGCTGTAGTCCACCACGTGGATGCCGCGCAGGAACGTCTGCACCGACAACCCCGAGGAGTGGCAGGCGCAGCCGCCGGTCGGCAGCACGTGGTTGGAGCCCGCCATGTAGTCGCCGAGCGACACCGGCGCGTACGGCCCGACGAAGATCGCACCGGCGTTGCGCACCCGGGCGGCGACCGCGCGGGCGTCGGCCGTCTGGATCTCCAGGTGCTCGGCGGCGTAGGCGTCCACGACCTTCAGCCCGTCCTCGATGTTCGAGACGAGCACGATGCCCGACTGGCGGCCGGCGAGCGCCTCGGTGATGCGCTCGGAGTGCCGGGTCGCCGCCACCTGGCCGGGCAGTTCCTTCTCCACCGCGTCGGCCAGCTCCACGCTGGTGGTGACCAGCACGGAGGCGGCGATGACGTCGTGCTCGGCCTGGCTGATCAGGTCGGCCGCGACGTGCACGGGGTCGGCGGTCTCGTCGGCGAGGACCGCGATCTCGGTGGGCCCGGCCTCGGAGTCGATGCCGATGCGGCCCTTGAGCAGCCGCTTGGCCGCGGCCACCCAGATGTTGCCGGGACCGGTCACCATCGTGGCCGGGCGGCACTCCTCGGTGCCGTAGGCGAACATCGCCACGGCCTGGGCGCCGCCCACGGCGTACACCTCGTCGACGCCGAGCAGCGCGCAGGCGGCGAGGATGGTGGGGTGCGGGAGCCCGCCGAACTCCTTCTGCGCGGGCGAGGTGACGGCCAGCGAGGGCACGCCCGCCTCCTGGGCGGGGACCACGTTCATGACCACGCTGGAGGGATAGACGGCCCGGCCGCCGGGGACGTACAGCCCCACGCGGTCGACCGGCACCCAGCGCTCGGTGACCGTTCCGCCCGGCACGACCTGCGTGGTGGTGTCGGTGCGCCGCTGGTCGCGGTGGACCAGGCGGGCGCGGCGGATCGACTCCTCCAGGGCCTCGCGCACGGCCGGGTCCAGCTCCTCCAGGGCGCGTGTGAGCGCCTCGGCGGGCACCCGGGCGGACTCCAGCTCGACACCGTCGAATCTCGCGGTCAGCTCCCGTACGGCTGCCGCGCCGCGATGGCGGACCTCCTCGCAGATGGGCCGCACCTTCTCCAGGGCGGCCTCGACGTCGAGTTCGGCGCGGGGCAGCACGTCGCGCAGGTCGGCAGGAAGGGACCCGCGCAGGTCGATACGGGAAATCACCGTCCCAGTCTACGGACGACCAGGGACGGATCCGCGTGTGTCCAGCATTCGGGACGGACGTTTCGCCGGCCCGCGCACCGCTCGGGAGCTGGGAATCCGCTCCCCCGCACGTTTTACCGGTCCGACTCTTGACAGGTTTTCGGGCACTAATCCACACTCTCGGGCAATACCAGTCACATTCGGTCAAAGGCGGATCTCTTGCTTCCGGCACAGCGCCACCAGCGGATCATCGAAGCCCTCGGGCGGAAGGGGACCGTGCGCACCGAGGACCTGGCCGCGCTGCTCGGCGTCTCCCACGAGACCGTCCGGCGCGACCTGGCGATCCTGGAGCGCCGGGCGCTGCTCGTCCGCGTGCACGGCGGGGCGACCTCGGCGCCGTCCGGCACCGGCGAGGAGCTGTCCTACCTGGAGCGCTCGACCAGCCAGTCGGAGGCGAAGGCCGTGATCGGCGAGCTCGCGGCGCAGCTCCTGCGGCCGGGCCAGACCGTGATCATCGACGTGGGCACCACGGCCGTCCACGTCGCCAGGGCCGTCCCCCCGTCCTTCCGTGGGGTGGTCGCCACCTGCTCGCTGCTGGTGGCGGCCGAGCTCGCGGGCCGTCCCGGCGTCGAGGTGCTCGTGGCGGGCGGGCGCGTGCGGCAGGGCGACCTCGCCGTCTCCAACGCCCACACGCTGGGGTTCTTCCAGGACCTGCGCGCCGACGTGGCGTTCCTCGGCTCCGGCGGGGTGGACGCCGAAGCCGGGCTCACCGACTACTTCCTGGACGAGGTCGCGACCAAGCGTGTGATCCTCGCCCACACCGCCAGGACGTACGTGCTCGCCGACAGCTCGAAGCACGGCAGGGTCGCCGCCTACCGGGTGTGCGCCCTGGACGGCCTGTCCGGCCTCATCACGGACGGGGAACCCCCTCCCGCACTCGCGTCCGCCCTGGTCAGGGCGGGTGCCGAGGTGATCAACCCGTAGGGTGGCCCGGCGGCGCGGCCACGCCGCCGGGCCCGGACCGTTGCAATCTCCCCAGCTCCAGCCAGGAGACGATCCATGACCCATCCTTCCACGCGCCCGCCATCTCATGATCAGGCCGACGCGGCCATCTCCCACGCCGGATACGCCCAGCAGTTCTCGCGCACGCTGAAGTCGTTCGAGTCCTTCGCCGTCGTGTTCTCCTTCATCTCGATCACCACTGGCCTGTTCACCACGTACGGCACCGTGCTCAACTCGGGCGGGCCCGCGGGCATCTGGACCTGGCCGATCGTCGGCGCGGGCACGGTCGCGGTCGCCCTCCTGTACGGCGCGCTGGCCAGCCGCATCCCGCTGTCGGGCTACAGCTACCAGTGGGCGAGCAGGCTCGCCTCGCCGGTGCTGGGCTGGTGGTTCGGCTGGGTGTCGTTCGCGTTCCTCGCGATCGTCGCGGTGGCGGTCGACTACGGCCTCGCCCAGGTGGCGCTGTTCCCGCTGTTCGGCTGGGAGTACACGCCCATGGCCGGCGCGCTCACCACGCTCGTCGTGCTGGTCGTCCAGATGGTTCTGATCATCTGGTCCACGCCGATCACCACGAAGATCAACAACCTCGCGGTGAGCGCCGAGGTGATCGCGATGATCGGGCTGACCCTGCTGATCGCCGGGTTCGCGATCTTCGGGGGCCACGCGGAGTGGTCCAACCTCACCTCCACCGGCGCCGTCTCCGGCGACGGCTACTTCGGCTGGCTCGGGCCGTTCATGCTGTCGGCCCTGCTCGGCGCGTTCACGCTGGTCGGCTGGGAGTCGGCGGCCAACCTCGCCGAGGAGACGATCAACCCCAAGCAGGTGGTGCCCCGGGCGATGGTCCGCGCGATCCTGCTCAGCGTCGCCCTCGGCATGCTGTTCCTCGTCGTGGTCACCGCTGCTCTCGGGGACGACGTGGCGGCGATCACCGCCTCCTCCGCGCCGGTCGCCCAGGTGGTCGAGAACGTCCTCGGCGCCGGGGTGGCGCGGGCCTTCCTCGTCGTCGTGAGCCTCGCGATCTTCGCCTGCGGCCTGGTCATCATGGTGAGCTGCAGCCGGCTGGTCCACGCGATGGCCCGCGACGGCCGGTTGCCGTTCTCCGGGGCGCTGAGCCGGGTGCCGCGCGCCACCGGCGGCCCGACCTGGGCCACCGTGCTCGCGGCCGGCGCGTCGATCGCCATCGTGCTCGCCTTCTCCGGCAACGCCGACGCCCTGTCGCAGCTCCTCGGGGCGGGCACGCTCATGCCTGCCCTGCTGTACGCCGGCACGGTCGCGCTCTACCTCGGCACCCGCCGCAGGCACCGGCCGCGGCCCGACGACTTCCACCTGGGGAAGTGGGAGCCGCTGGTCGTGGCGGGCGCGGTGATCTGGCTGGTGATCGAGCTGGCGATCTTCCTCATCCCGTCCGACTTCCGCACCGCGCAGGTGTACGCCCTGGGCTCGCTCGTGCTCGGCGCCGTCGTGTTCGCCGTGGTGTGGGTGCGCGGCCGGGACCGCCTGACCCGCGAGACCGGCGACGCCGCGGAGCTCCTGTGAGCGCGCCGGCCGTACTGGCGATCGACCAGGGCACCTCGGGCACGAAGGCGATCGTGGTGGGCGGCGACGGCGCCGTCCTCGCGCTGGCCGAGGCGCCCGTCCGCCCCGCGTACCTGCCGGGCGGGCGGGTGGAGCAGGACCCCCGGGAGCTGCTCGGCTCGGTCCTGGCCGCCGGGCGGGAGGCCGTCGCGGCGGCGGGTGTGCCCGTGGGCGCGGTCACGCTGGCCAACCAGGGCGAGACCGTGCTGGCCTGGGACCCGGCGACCGGCGAGCCGTTGACGACGGCGCTGGTGTGGCAGGACCGGCGGGCCGAAGAGGTGTGCGCCGGTCTCGCCGATCATGCCGAGAGGGTCGCCGAGCTGACCGGGCTCGTGCTCGACCCCTATTTCTCGGCGCCGAAGATGGCCTGGATCCGCCGCAACCTCACCCGCGAGGGGGTGGTGACGACCAGCGACACCTGGCTCGTCCACCACCTGACCGGCGAGTTCGTCACCGACGCGGCGACCGCGAGCAGGTCGGCGCTGCTCGACCTCGACGCGGTCGAGTGGAGCGGGGAGCTGCTCGGCCTGTTCGGCCTGGACGGCGAGCGCCTGCCCGCCATCGCCGCCTGCGACGAGGTCGTCGGGACGACCCGGGCCTTCGGCGGGGAGATCCCGGTCGGCGGCCTGGTCGTCGACCAGCAGGCCGCGCTGCTGGCGGAGGGCTGCCTGTCGGCCGGCGAGGCCAAGTGCACGTACGGCACCGGGGCGTTCCTGCTCGCCAACACCGGCGAGCGGGCGGTGCGCTCGGCCTCCGGCCTGACCACGTCGGTGGCGTGGCGGGCCAGGGGCGCCACGCCCTACTGCGTGGACGGGCAGGTCTACACGGCGGCCTCCGCCGTGCGGTGGCTGAACGGCCTCGGCCTCGTCGGCGACGCCTCCGACCTGGACGCGCTGGCCGCACCGGACGCCGAGGGCGCGCTGTTCGTCCCGGGTCTGGCCGGGCTGGCCGCGCCCTGGTGGCGGCCGGACGCGACCGGGGCGTTCCTCGGCATGACGCTGTCCACCCGGCCCGGGCACTTGATCCGGGCCGTCCTGGAGGGCATCGCCACCCAGGTGGCCGACCTGGCCGCGGTCGTCGCGGCCGACCTCGGCCGCCCGCTGGCCCGCCTGCGGGTGGACGGCGGGCTCACCCGGTCGGCCGCTCTCATGCAGGCCCAGGCGGACCTGCTGCAGGCGCCGGTGGACGTCTACCCGTCGCCGCACGCGACCGCACTCGGCGCCGCCGCGCTGGCCCGCCTCGCCGTGACCCCCTCGCTCGCGGTGGCGGACGCCGTGCCCGCGTGGGCCCCGGCGACGACGTACGAGCCGCGCTGGACGGCGGAGCGGGCGGAGGAGTTCATGACGCGCTGGCGGCGGGGTGTCCGCGCGGCGATCGACACGGGGAGGGACGCATGAACGGGGGAGTCAGCAGGTCCGGGCCGCTGCCGGACGGGACGGTCGACGTGGCGGTGGTCGGCGGCGGCGTCGTGGGCGCCGCCGTGGCCCGCGAGCTGGCCGGACGCGAGGCGGACGGGCGCGCCCTGTCGGTCGCGCTGGTCGAGGCGCGCTCGGACGTCGGCGACGGCACCAGCAAGGCCAACACCGCGATCCTGCACACCGGCTTCGACGCGACGCCGGGGACGCTGGAGTCGCGCCTGGTGCGGCGGGGATACGAGCTGCTCGGCGGGTACGCCGAGCGCGCGGGCATCCCGGTCGAGCGCACCGGCGCGGTGCTGGTCGCCTGGACCGAGGAAGAGCTGGCCGCCCTCCCCGCTCTGGCGGACAAGGCGGTGAAGAACGGCTACCGGGAGTGCGAGACCGTCGGCGCGGACGAGGTCTACCGGCTGGTCCCGGCCCTCGGCCCCGGCGCGCTCGGCGGGCTGACCGTGCCCGGGGAGTCGATCATCTGCCCGTGGACCACCACGCTCGCGTTCGCCACCGAGGCGCTGGCGCGGGGCGCCGGCGTGCTGCTGAACACGCGGGTCGAGGGCGCCCAGCGCGACGGCGGCGAGGAGACCGTGCTGCTGACGAACAGGGGCCCGCTGCGGGCCCGCTGGGTCGTCAACGCCGCGGGGCTGGGCTCCGACGCCGTCGACCGCCTGTTCGGGCACGAACGGTTCACGGTGACGCCGCGCCGCGGCGAGCTGCTGGTCTTCGACAAGATGGCCAGGCCGCTGGCGAACCGCATCGTGCTGCCCGTGCCCAGCTCGCGCGGCAAGGGCGTGCTGATCAGCCCGACGATCTACGGCAACGTGATGCTCGGCCCCACCGCCGAGGACCTGCGCGACCGCGCCGACACCTCCACCTCCGAGGAGGGGTTCGCGTTTCTGGTGGACAAGGGCCTCGCGCTCATGCCCGAGCTGCTGAAGGAGGAGGTCACGGCCTCCTACGCCGGTCTGCGGGCCGCCACCGAGCACGGCGACTACCAGGTGCACCTCGACGCGGCGCAGCGTTATCTCGTGCTCGGCGGCATCCGGTCCACCGGGCTCACCTCGTCCATGGCGCTGGCCGAGCACGCCGCCGGGCTGCTGGCCGAGGCGGGTCTCGTCACCTCCGTACGCGGCCAGCTGCCCGAGCCGCCCCGGATGCCCAACATCGGCGAGGCGTTCCCCCGGCCGTACATGTGCGACGACCTCATCGCGAGCGACCCGGCGTACGGGACCGTGGTCTGCTTCTGCGAGCGGGTCACCGCCGGGGAGATCAGGGACGCCCTGGCCTCCCCGCTTCCCCCGGCCGACATCGACGGCCTGCGCCGTCGCACCCGGGCCATGATGGGCCGCTGCCAGGGCTTCTTCTGCGGAGCCGAGGTCGGCCGGTGCCTCGCTCTCGTGCCGGATTCTGTGGAGGAGTCACGATGAACCTCACCACCGACGTCGCCGTCGTGGGCGGCGGCCCCTCCGGGCTGACCGCCGCCGCCGGGCTCGCGGCGGCCGGCCTGCGGGTCCTGGTGCTCGACCGGGAGCGCGAGGCGGGGGGCATCCCCCGGCACAGCGACCACACCGGCTACGGCCTGCGCGACCTGCGCACGGTGATGACCGGCCCGGCGTACGCCCGCCTGCTGGCCGACCGCGCGGTGGAGGCCGGGGCGCTGGTGCGCACCTCGGCCATGGTGACCGGGTGGGCGGGGGAACACGCCCTCGACGTCACCACCCCGGAGGGCCGCCTGCGGGTGGACGCCCGCGCCGTCGTCCTGGCGACCGGCGCCAGGGAACGTCCCCGTACGGCCCGGATGGTGCCGGGCGACCGCCCGCCGGGCGTGCTGACGACCGGGCAGCTCCAGAACGTGGTCCACCTGCACCACGGCAGGGTCGGGACGCGGGCCGTCGTCGTCGGGGCCGAGCTGGTGAGCTGGTCGGCCGTGCTCACACTGCGCGAGGCGGGCTGCCGTACGGTGCTGATGACCAGCGAGCACGCCCGCGCCGAGTCGTACGCGGCGTTCAGCGTGCCGGGGCGCGCCGTGCTGCGCGTGCCCGTCGCCACCGCCACCCGGGTCGTGCGGATCAACGGCCGCGACGCCGTGGAGTCGGTCGAGGTCGAGGACCTGCGCACGGGCGAGCGCCGCACGGTGCCCTGCGACACCGTGGTGTTCACGGGCGACTGGGTTCCGGACCACGAACTGGCCCGGGCCGCCGGGCTGGCGATGGACCCGGGCAGCAGGAGCCCGGTCGTGGACAACACCCTGGCCACCAGCCGCCCCGGCGTGTTCGCCGTCGGCAACCTGGTCCACCCCGTGGACACCGCCGACGTGGCCGCCCTCGACGGCCGCCACGTGGTGGAGCACGTCCTGGCGCACCTGTCCGGGCACGCGTCGGAGTTGTCGGGCTTGGACGGACGCGCGGGGATCCCGCTGCGGGCCGAGGCGCCGTTCCGATGGGTCTCCCCCGGGCTGGTCAGGCCGGGCGCGGGCGCGCCGCCACGTCACCGGATCCTGCTGTGGCCGGACGAGCACCGCGCCGTCGCCAGGGTGGTGGTGACGCAGGACGGCCGCGAGGTCGCCCGCCGCACCCTGCCGTGGCCGGTCTCCCCCGGCCGGGTGTTCCGGGTGCCGTCGTCCCTGCTGTCCGGGGCGGACCCGCGCGGCGGCCCGATCACGATCTCACTGGGCTGAGACCGCCGGCGCGGAGCCCGGCGCGCCGGCGGGCGCGCCGCCCGCGGCCGGGGACGGCGCGGCGATCGGGGGCGCGACCAGCGGGAGCGTCCTGGCCAGCACGAGGGCGAATCCGAGCTGGAACGTCGCCTCGCCGTGGATGAGCAGCCCCTCGGTCTGGAGCACGTACACCGCGGCGAGGACGCCGCCGCCGAACTGGACCAGGAGGAACGCGACGCCGGCGACGTCGCCGTGGGCCCACACGACGAGCCACCCGGCCAGCAGGAGCTGGAGCACGAACAGGGCCGCGCCGAGGCCCCGATGCGCCCAGTCGACCACCCCGCCCAGGGTGTAGGGCGTCAGCACGATCCCGGCCAGCAGCACGACGAACGAGTCGGCCATCCGCCGCAGGCGGGCCGGGGACGGCGTGCGGGCCGCCGCGTCGCGCAGTGCCCGGTGGGTGAACAGCGCGGCTCCGGCGAGACCCGCCGCGTACGGCAGCACGGTCTGCCAGTGGACCCCGTAGTAACTCATGCCGTGGTTGACCGCCAGGCCCTCCGGCCGCAGGGTGACGCACACGCCGAGTCCACCGAACAGGCACGCCTGTCCCTTCGCCACGTCACCAACCGTCCTCATCGGCTGCCCTTCCACGCTCGGCCGTCGGCAAAGGTCACGTAACGAGATTGTCCCCTTTAGATCGTTTTGCCATACGCCGGGTGGGCATGAGGACCGGTTTACGCTCAGCCGGGCGGCACAATGGCCGCATGGAGATCTGGATCAACCCGGCCTGCTCGAAGTGCCGGTCGGCCTTGTCGCTGCTCGACGCCGAGGGCGCCGGGTACACGGTCCGGCACTACCTGGAGGACCCGCCGAGCGCGGCGGAGCTCGCCGAGGTGCTGCGCCGCCTCGGCCTGGAGCCCTGGGACGTCGCCCGCCTCGGCGAACCCGTCGCGGCCGAGCTGGACATGGAGTCGTGGCCGCGCGACGAAGCGTCCCGCGAACGGTGGATCGCGGCCATGGCCGCCCACCCGATCCTGATCCAGCGGCCGATCATCACCGCCGACGACGGCACCGCCGTGGTGGCCCGCTCCCCCGAGGCCGTACGCTCCGTCCTGCCCTGACGGGTTGTCCACAGGGGGCGAAGCGGGGAGGAGCGTCCGCACTAGGCTTGCCGTCGTGAGCAAGACCAAGAGCAAGGGCGGCCAGAGCACTCCGGCGACGGTCGCCCTCACGCAGGCGAAGGCGGAGTTCACCCTTCACCCCTACGACCACGACCCGAACGCCCAGGCGTACGGCGAGGAGGCGGCCGACGCGCTTGGGCTGCCCTACGAGCGGATCTTCAAGACGCTGGTGGCGGAGACCGAGGCGGGCCTGGCGGTCGCGGTCGTGCCGGTGGCGGGCAAGCTCGACCTCAAGGCGTTCGCAGTGGCGCTGAAGGGCAAGCGGGCGGCGATGGCCGACGCGGCCAAGGTGGAGCGGGTGACCGGCTACGTGGTCGGCGGCATCAGCCCGCTCGGGCAGCGCAAGCGGCTGCCGACCGTGGTGGACGAGTCCGCGCTCGGCTTCGAGACGATCTACTTCTCCGCCGGGCGGCGCGGCCTGCAGATCGAGACCGCGCCGGGCAACCTCGTCCGGCTCGCCCAGGCCGTGACCGCCCCCATCGCGAAGCTCTGAGCCTGTCTACTGTTGCCATCGCCCGTACGGCTCGCCGGCCATGAGACTGGCCGGGAACCGCACCGAACGGGGGAGATGTGAACGAGCTGGTCGACCTCACCGCGACGGAGATGGCCGCGCTGCTGCGGGCGCGCGAGGTGAGCGCGGTCGAACTGACCGAGGCGAGCCTGCGGCGCGTCGAAGAGACGAACCCTCGGGTCAACGCCATCGTGACGCTGACCGCGGAGCGGGCGCTCGACCGGGCCGCACGCGCCGACGAGGACCTGCGGCGCGGCCTGGTGCGCGGCCCGCTGCACGGCATCCCGGTCGCGCACAAGGACCTCGCCGACACCGCGGGCGTGCGGACCACGTACGGCTCGCGGGCGTTCGCGGACCACGTCCCCACCGAGGACGACCCGCTCGTGCGGCGCATCCGCGAGGCGGGCGGGATCGCCCTGGGCAAGACGAACACCCCGGAGTTCGGCACCGGCTCGCACACGGTCAACGAGGTGTTCGGGGCGACCCGCAACCCCTACGATCTGTCGAAGAGCGCGGGCGGCAGCAGCGGCGGCGCGGCCGCGGCGCTGGCCTGCCGGATGGTGCCGCTCGCCGACGGCTCCGACATGGGCGGCTCGCTGCGCAACCCCGCGTCGTTCTGCAACGTGGCGGGCCTGCGGCCGACCCCGGGGCGGGTGCCGGCGAAGTCGGCGACGGCGGCCTGGTTCACGCTCAGCGTGCCGGGGCCGATGGCCCGCACGGCCGGCGACCTGGCGCTGTTCATGTCGGCCGTCGCCGGGTTCGACCCGGTCTCGCCCTTCTCGATCCGCGAGGACGGCACGGCGTTCGCCGCCTCCCTCGACATGGACCTCGCCGGAGTCCGTCTCGCCTTCAGCCCCGACCTCGGTGGCCTCCCGGTCGACCCCCGCACCGCCGCGGTGACGGCTCGGGCGGCCGAGACGCTGGCCGCGCTGGGAGCCAAGGTCGAGCGGGTGGACCTGGACCTGTCCGACGCCGAGGAGGCGTTCCGCGTCTACCGGTCGTGGTACTACGCGCTCAACTTCGGCGACCTCCCGGAGGTGGGTCCCAACGTCGCCTGGAACGTGGAGCAGGGGCGGAAGGTCACCGGGGCCGACCTCGCCCGCGCCGAGCGGTTGCGCACCGGGCTGTTCCACCGCATGCGGGAGTTCTTCGGCCGCTACGACTTCCTGGTGGCGCCCGTCAGCCAGGTGCCGCCGTTCCCGGTCGAGCAGCCGTACGTCACGGAGGTGGCCGGGGTGGAGATGCCCGACTACCTGGCGTGGATGCGGTCGTGCTACTGGATCAGCGTGCTGCACGCGCCCGCGATGTCGGTGCCGTGTGGTTTCACGCCCGACGGTCTCCCGGTCGGCCTGCAGATCGTGGGCAGGCCGTGGGCCGACATGGACGTCCTGCGCCTCGGGCACGCCTTCGAGCAGGCCACCGGCTTCTGGCGGACCGGGCCCCGGCTCGGCTGATCGCGCCGTCCCGCGCGAGGTGTCCCCCGCCGGCCGCGCGGGCTCGTGTTCGCGTGGTCGGGATTCAGCGGCTTCTCTCGTTGTAGGTCACGGCGAACTCGATGACCCAGAAGACCGCGGTGGCCACGAGCGGCCAGGCGAACAGCACGCCGTGCGCGGTCAGGTCCAGCGAGGTCGTGGTGGTGTAGCCGCCCGGCCCCGCCGCCTGGACCGCGCCCTTGGCCGTGCCGCCGACCAGCATCGCGACGTACCCGGCGAGCAGCCCGCCGGCGGCGAGCCCCAGGAGGACCTCGACCGGCCGGCCGCGCGACAGCACGTACCCCGCGATTCCGCAGACCAGGCCGAACGCGCCGGTGACCACCGCGAACCAGCCGTCCGCCTCGATGAGCGACTGCGTCTCGGGGTCGGCCACGTGCGGCGCCCCGTCGATCAGCACGTATCGCGTGGCGGGAGCGAGCGCCGACCACACGTATCCGGCGACCACGCCGAGCACGGCGAGCACGAGGACGGTCACGCCGATCGCCGCCAGATTGCCCCTCAGGTGCCGCACCGTCCCGATAGTACCCACGTGGTGATTGGGTCCGGTCCCGTTACTCTTGCTGAAGCCGGGTGCAGGGGACACACGGTATCGGTGTGGGCCAAGGAGGCCGAGTGAGCGAAGAGGTATGGCAGATCGACCCGTCCGGCCCGCTGCGGGGGGACGTGGAGGTCCGGGGATCGAAGAACGCGGTCTCGAAACACATGGTGGCGGCGATGCTCGGCACAGGCCCGAGCACGCTGCACAACGCCCCCGAGGTCGGCGAGGTGGGGCTCACCGCCGCCATGCTCGAAGCCCTCGGCATCCACGTGGAGATCACCCCGGGTGAGATCACCATCGAGCGGGGCACCGAGATCCGGCCGCGGGTGCCGGAGGAGTACACCGGGCTCAACCGCATCCCGATCCTGATGCTCGGTCCGCTGCTGCACCTGGCGGGCGAGGCGTTCGTCCCCCTCGTCGGCGGGGACCCGATCGGCAGGAGGCCGGTCAACTTCCACGTCGAGGCGCTGCGGTCGATGGGCGCGGAGATCGAGGTCGGCGACAACGGCATCACCGCCAAGGCGGCCCGGCTGCGCGGCAGCCGCATCACGCTCCCCTACCCCAGCGTGGGCGCCACCGAGACGATCCTCATGACGGCGGTGCTGGCGGAGGGCAAGACCGTCATCAAGGGCGCGGCGATGGAGCCCGAGGTGGTGGAGCTGGCGCTGTTCCTCCAGCGCATGGGCGCGATGATCGAGCTCAGCCCCGACCGCCGCATCGTCATCGAGGGCGTCGAGCGGCTGCACGGCGCCTCCACCTGGCTGGCCGGCGACCGCATCGAGGCGTTCTCCTACCTCGTGGCGGGCCTGGTGACGGGCGGCGAGGTGCGCGTGCACGGCTGCCACCAGGACCGGCTCGTCACGGCCATCACCACGCTGGCGAGGATGGGCGCGCGGTTCGAGATAACCGACGAGTGGCTGTGCGCCTCCGCCCCGGACGGCCTGCGCGCGGCGGCGGTGCAGACCGACACCCACCCCGGCTTCATGACGGACTGGCAGACGCCGCTGATGGTGCTGTTCACCCGCGCCGAGGGCATGTCGGTGCTGCACGAGACGGTGTTCGAGAACCGGCTCGTGTACGTGCCCGCGCTGCAGAAGATGGGGTGCGAGATCGAGGTGTTCGCCCAGTGCCTGGGCGGGCCGGCGTGCCGCTACCACGACACCAACGCCAAGCACTCGGCGGTCGTACGCGGAGTCTCCAACCTGCGCGGGGCCGACGTCACGCTCCCCGACATCCGCGCCGGGTTCTCCGCGGTGCTGGCCGCCGCCGTGGCCGAGGGCACCTCGACCCTGCGGGGCGTCAACCACATCGAACGCGGTTACCACAGACCGTTCGAACAGTTCACCTCCCTCGGGTTGAAGATCAACAGGATCACGTAAAGCTTTGCGGCCTCCGGGTTTGGAGAAACGCCAGAGGTCGCACTGATATCCCGTGACCTCTCGTCTTCTCAGCACCGTCCTCGCGTTGGGCATGTGCGGCGCGGCCGGGGGCACGCTGGTCGCCGGGCTGGTCATGCCCTACGTGGGCGGGGCCGGCCTGGCGGCCAAGAGCGCGGCCTCCACCTTCACCGACCTGCCCACACCCCTGCGCGAGGAGCCGCTGCCCGAGGTGACGCGGCTGCTCGACCGCAACGGGCACCAGATCGCCCAGTTCTACTACCAGAACCGGCAGTCGGTGCCGCTGAGCGCGGTCGCCCCGGTCATGCGCCAGGCCATCGTGGCCATCGAGGACGCCCGGTTCTACGAGCACGGCGGCCTGGACATCAAGGGAACGCTGCGGGCCTTCGTCACCAACACGCGGGCCGGCGGGATCCGGCAGGGCGGCTCGTCCATCAGCCAGCAGCTCGTCAAGAACATCATGCTGAACCAGGCCGAGTCGGAGCAGGAGCGGGCGCAGGCCCTCGTCCGCTCGTTCCGCCGCAAACTGGACGAGCTGCGGTACGCGCTGGCGCTGGAGCGCAAATACACCAAGGACCAGATCCTCGAGCGCTACCTCAACATCGCCTACTTCGGCGCGGGCGCGTTCGGCGTCCAGGCGGCGGCCAAGCGGTTCTTCGGCGTCGACGCCGCCGACCTCACGCTCACGCAGGCCGCGACGCTCGCCGGCGCCGTGCGCACGCCGTACGACACCGATCCCTCGCTCGGCGAGGAGCACCAGGAGAGGCTGCGCGCCCGGCGCGACCTGGTCCTGGGCCGGATGGCCGAGCTCGGAGTGATCGGCAAGGACGCGGCGCGCACCGCCGCGGCCGAGCCGCTGGCGCTGCACCTGCGCCCCGAGCCCGGCGGCTGCGCCGGCAGCGCCCACCCCTTCTTCTGCGTGTACGTGGAGCGCGAGGTGCTCACCAACCCCGCCTTCGGATACACCAGGGCCGACCGGGAGCGGCGCCTCCAGCGGGGCGGGCTGACGATCTGGACGACCATCGACCCGGTCGCGCAGCGGGCGGCTGAGCGCGCCATCGCCGCCCGGGTCAGGCCCCGCGACAACCAGGTGGCGTCCGAGACGATGATCGAGCCGGGCACCGGGCGCATCCGCGCGATGGCGGTGAGCAAGCGGTATGGGCGCAACCCGCACGACCGCGACCTCGGGCCCAGCACCACCTACAACCTGGCGGCCGACACCGCGCACGGCGGCGGGCTCGGCCTGCAGGCGGGGTCCACGTTCAAGGTGTTCACGCTGGCCACCGCGCTCAAGCAGGGGATGCGGTTCGGCGACGGCTTCACGATCCCCGGCTCGTACGTCCCGTCGTACGGCTATCGCGACTGCTCGGGCAGGGCCGTCAACGACCCGAACACGGTCATCCACAACGCGGGTGGCGAGGGCGGCGGCGGGCCGTACAGCCTGGAGATGGGCACCTGGCAGTCGGTGAACATCTTCTACATGCGGCTGGAGCGCGAGGTCGGCCTGTGCGACGTCGTGCAGACGGCCAAGTCGCTCGGCATCAGGCGGGCGGACGGCGCGCCGCTCCACGAGGTGCCGACGTTCACGCTGGGCGCCAACGAGATGGACCCGACGACCGTGGCGGCGGCGTACGCGGCGTTCGCCGCCCGCGGCCGCTACTGCAGGCCGATGGCCATCACCGCAGTCGTGGAGCGCGACGGCACCCGCACCGAGATACCGCCCGCCTGCGTGACCGCGCTCGAACCCGCGGTCGCCGACGCGGTGAGCCACGTGCTGACGGGGGTCTTCACCAAGGGCACGATGCGCGGCCAGTCCATCGGCCGGCCCGCCGCGGGCAAGACGGGCACCAACAACGGCTACACCTCGGCCTGGTTCGCCGGGTACACGCCCGGCCTCGCCGCCGCCGTCAGCGTGGGCGACATCCGCGGCTCCTACCGCTATCCGCTCACCGGCGTCACCATCGGCGGCCGATACTACGGCGCGGTGCAGGGCGCCTCGCTGCCCGGCCCGATCTGGGTGGACTCGATGCGCGCGGCCCTGCGGGACACCCCGGCGTACGGATTCGTCCCGCCCGACATGGCCCGGTTCGGCGGCGGCTTCACGCCGGGCCTGAAGGAGGCGCTGGAGAAGCAACGCGAGAAGGAGAAGAAGAAGCGGGAGGCCGAGCGCGGGAAGCACGACGACGGCGACGGCGCGTCGGCCCAGAAGGAGGGCGCGACGGACGGCGGCGAGGAGTCCTCCGGCAGCGCCAGGACCACTCCCCTGGCCACAGGCGGCAGGACCACTCCTCTGGCCGAAGGGGCCAGGACCACCCCCACCGCCGTCCGGGCCGCTCTCGCCCCTCCGCGCCGCTCCACCTCGGTCACCTCCACCTCGGTCACCTCCACCCGTAACCCGCCGGGCGCCACAGGCGCCCGCTCGGTCGCCCGTGGCTCCTCGCCCCATACGCCACTCCGCAGGGGCTCCGGCGCCGCGCCGGCGCCGTCCGGCTGGACGGGCTGGGCGAGTCTCACCCGCCCCCGCGCCGGTGCGAAGGGGAGCGGCCATCGGCCGGCGCGCGCCGCCCCGCCCGCCGCGTCCGGCCACCGGCCCGCTCGTCCCCGTGCCGGGAGAGCGACCGCCATCCGCGCGGCGGACGGCCGGCACCACGCCGTGACCCACGAGGGACGGCACCCGCGGGCGGCCCACGGTGCGAAGCACGCGGCGAAGCATCCGGCGGGAAGCCGGGGAACCGGCCGAGCCGAAGCATCGGCTCGACACCACCGTCCTGTCCACCGCGTACGGCGCCACGCCTGAGCGGATGGATGCCGCGCCCGCGATTGTGCCTGCCGCGCAGGGAGGCGGGGGGCGATGATGGGGGCGCGCCGAGCCGGACCGCCAGCGCGTCGCCCTCGTGGCGGGTCTCGGCGGAGCCGGCAAGACCGAACTCGCCCTGCAGGCCGCGCACCTCGCCCGGGAGCGCGGCTGGTTTCCCGGCGGCGTGCTGTTCACCGACCTCCAGGACTACGCCGACCACCCGTGCCGCCCAGAAGAGCCCGACCACGCGGAACAGCACGGCGGGGACGAGCGTCCCGGCCGCCACGATCGGAGCGGACAAGCGCGGCGATGCGGTGCGCGGCCGGGCGAGGTGCTCGGCGAGCTGCTGCGGGCGCTGGGACTGGCCCCCGAACGCGTCCCTCCCGGCACCCAGGACCGGGCCCGGCTGTTCGCGACGGTGCTGGACGCGTACGCCGAGCAGGGCCGGCCGATCCTGCTGGTCCTCGATAAGGCCTCCTCGGCCGAGCAGGTCAGGCCGCTGCTGCCCGGCACGGGCAGGGTGCTGATCACCTCCCGGCACACGCTGGACGTGGGGGCGCGCATCCTCGACCTCGGCATGCTCGCGCCCGGCGCGGCCGTCGAACTCCTGGCCCGTGCGCTTCGCCTGGCCCTGGGCGACGCCGACACCCGTGTCGCCCGGGAGCCCGCCGCCGCGGCGGACATCGCCGGTCTGTGCGGAGGGCTGCCGCTGGCCGTGCGGATCGTGGCCGCGCTCCTGGCCGCCGATCCCGTCCGTCCCCTGCGGGCGATGGCCGAGGACCTGGAGGAGGCCGCGACCCGGCTCGACGAGCTGTCGTACGAGGATCGTGGGGTGCGCGCGGCCTTCGAGCTGTCCTACCGCCGCCTCGGCGCCGAGGAGGCCCGGATGTTCCGGCTGATGACCGCCGCCGCCGGCCCCGACCTGTCCACCGAGATCGCCGCCGTCGCCGCGGACCGCGAGCCGCGCCCCGCCCGCCGCCTGCTGGAGGCCCTGCACCGCGCGCATCTCGTCGAGCGCGGCGGCGCGTACGGCCGGTGGCGCACGCACGACCTCGTCCGCCTGTACGCCGGGGAGCGGGCCCGCGACCAGGCGGGGCCCGACCGGCACGAGGAGGCGCGCGACCGGCTCCTCGACCACTGCTGCTCCCGGGCCCGTGCGGCCGGAGCGTGGCTGTCCCTACCGGAGGCCCAGGCACGGCGGGAAGGGCAGGCACGGCGGGAGCCGGCGGCGGCTGGGACATGGCGCCGAGCTCACCGCGGCCGTGACCCTGGGCAACGCCTACCGCCTCGCCCGCCGCTACGACGAGTCCGTCGCCCAACTGCGCAGGGCCCTCGGCCTGGCGCACGACGACCGCGCCCGCAGCCCGGTGCTGCACAACCTCGGGCTGACGTACCTGCGGATGGGGCACTGGCCAAGGCGGAGGCATGCCACCGCCGCGACCGCCGCATCTGCGCTCTCGCGGGCGACCTTCGCGGCAGGGCGCAGGCCGCCGTCGCGCTGGGGGACGCGCTGCGCGCGAGGCGGCGCCACCCGGAGGCGGCCAGGGTGCTGACCGAGGCCGTCACGCTGTTCCAGCGTCTCGACGGGCTCGGGCTGGGCAACCGCACCGCTCTCATGCAGGCGCGGGTCAATCTCGCGCTCACCTACCTGGGCGGCCGCCCGGACCGCACGCCCACGTACATCCTCTGGCAGTTGTGCGCCGCCCTCGCCGCCGCACGGGACCTCGACGACCGTCACGCGCAGGCGCTGATCTTCATGAACCTGTGCACGGCCTACCGGAACAGGTGCGCGGCCTGCCACGGACCGTCCGCCCTGGCGTGGGGCCGGCGCGCGGTCGCGCTGTTCGAAGAGCTGGGCGACACCTACCACCGGGCCCGGGCGCTGACGGCGCTCGGCCTGGCGGCCAGGCCGGAGGAGGCCCGGCGCAGCCTGGCCGAGGCGCAGTCGATCTTCGAGGATCTCGGCGCCGAGCGAGAGTGCCGGGAGGTGCGCGCCCTGTCGCGCGCCGGCCGTACGGAGCCGCCCCGGCGGGAGGCGTGTACGGCCGACGAGTCCGAGCAGGTGCGCGAGTGGGTGGACGACCTCCCGCACGCCGTGCTGCGCGGCGACGACGGACGCCTCGGCGAGGTGCTCATCCCCGGCTGCAACGTCGGCTGAGCCGCGGGACGACGGGGATCAGCCTTCGGTGTCCTCGTCGAGGCCGGGGCGCTCGCCGTTCATCTCCTCCGCGCGGCGCAGGGCGTCGGCGAGCGGGGGAACGTCCCAGGCGATCCGCTCCTCGTCCGTGGTGGCGGGATCGACCCGGTAAAGGCGCCATCTGCCCCCGGTGTCGACGTACTGCGTGCCGTATCGCTGGGGAAGACCGCGATGCAGGAGCCACCGGTCGAGGGCCGCCGCGGCCAGCCACCGCGCGGGCCGGAACCCCGCCGCCGCGGACCGCCGTGCCAGCTCGAAGCCCAGGTGGTAGTGCTCGAGCAGGCCACTGTGCTGAAGGACCATCGCCAGGTGGTAGTAGTCGCGGGGGCTGCGCACCCGTCCCAGCGCGAGCAGTTCCATCGCCCTCCTCCGGCGGGCCAGGTCGCGCGTCCCGCTTCCCTCGACGACACCGTCCTCGTAGCGGTCGCCTTGATCCTGCTCGAACAGGTCCGTGAGCTCGGCGTCGTCGGCGGCCCGGGGATCGGGGCCGGCGAGGCGGACAAGGACCTCCGGCAGGTTGAACGCCTCCGCCTGCTCACGCCCCGACCACGCGTCGGCCGCCCGGGACCGCGCCGTACGCCCGCGATGCAGCGAACCGCTCATGGCGCCAGGCCGAGAGCACGCGCCTGGACGTTGAACATCTCGGCGAACTTGCCCTCCTCTTCGAGTAGTTGTTTCACCTGCCCCTCCTGCACGATCCTGCCGTCCTCGATCACGAGGACCCTATCGGCCTCCACGATGGAGGACAGCCGGTGCGAGACGACGATGACCAGCTTGTCGGAGCACAACTCCTTCACGGACTTGACCAGCTCGAACTCGGCCACCGGATCCAGCGCCGAGCTCGCCTCGTCGAGGACGAGCAGGTCGGCCCGGCCGTCGAACAGGCCCCGCGCGATCATGAGGCGCTGCCACTGACCGCCGGACAGGTCGGTGCCGCCGTCGAACTGGCGGCCCAGCACCGTGTCGACACCGTTGCCGAGAGCCGCCACCGCGTCCGACATCCCTACGCGGGCGAGTAGTTCCTCCGGCCGCGCGTCCGTCTCCTCGCGTCCCAGTGTGACGTTCTCTTTGATGGAGAGGGCGAACCTGGTGGAGTCCTGGAAGACGACACCGGTCCGGCGGCGCAGCGCGCCTTCCAGCCCGCCGTTCACGCCGATCTCGTTCCACCGCAGCCTGCCCTCCCGCAGTGGGAGTAGCCCGCAGAGGATCTTCACCAGGGTCGACTTCCCGGAGCCGTTCTCGCCCACGATGGCCACGAATTCCCCGCGGTGGAAGCGCGCCGACAAGCCGTTGAGCGCCGGCCGATCGGAACCCGGATAGGCATACGAGGCGCTACTGAGCGAGACAACGGAAAGTTCCGGGAGCTCCTCGGCGGTGGATGCGTCCCGGTAGCGATCCTGGACCAGCGCACGCAGGACGTGGATGTCGTTCAGAAGCGTGCTCGCCTCGGTCGCTTCCGCGAGCCCCCAGGACAGGGACATGAGGAAGCCCTTGAGCCGTTGGAAGGCGAAGACGAACGCGATGATGGACGCGATGTCCCCGATGCCGCGAAGCGCCATGAGCAGGACGACCGCCCAGGCCACCCAGCCGGCGACGCCCGAGAAGACCAGGGCGGCGAGCTCCACCCGGCGAAGCTCACGGGCCTCCCGTACGAGTTCGGATCGCCTCCGTGACAGGGCCTCCAAACGCTTGCCGTCGAAGAACCCGGCCACTCGGAAGGTACGGATCTCTTTGGCACTCGACCGATCGGTGAGGACGGACATGAGATAAGCGGCGGCGCGCTCGGTCGGGGTGGCCTCCTGGATGAATTTCATGCGCACCGCACCTCGGCGCTGCGCGAGCCACCAGGTGGGAACGAAGGAGATCAGTGCGATGCCGAAGAGCAGCGGATCAAGCGAGATGACCGCGACGGCCGTCCCGATTCCTCCCGCCAGCGCCGTCACGGTGTTGAGCAGCGCCTGGGCCATCTGTGTGGGCCGCAACGAGGCGGCCCGGGTCGCACGGTCCAGGTGATCGTAGAAGTCCGAGCGGTCGAAGGCTTCCAATCCGACGCCGGTGGTGGCATCGACGATCATGCGCTCGGCGGCCAGCCGCACGTCGAAGGCGAGGTAATCCAGATAGCTCGACCGCCACACCTGGATGACGCGTTCGACTCCTACGGCGAGCACACCCGATGCGAGCGGAACCAGAAGGGACGTGACCTCGACTCGGGCGATGCCGCCGGCGGTCATGAGCGTGCCGATCACGGCCGCGGTCGCCAGGGGAACCACTGCCGCACAGGCCCCGGCCACCACGCTCATGGACACCAGCACCGAGTAGGAACGACGGCTGGCACGCACGATGAAGCGCAATCCCGTGCCCAGATGACGAAACTGCGCGAGGACTCCGTTCATGGGAAGACTTCGAGCGCGACGCGGACACAGTTCACGCAGACGAAGCCGACCTGCCGCCGATCGGGGAACTTGTCGACGTCAGGAGCCGCGTCGGCCGGGATGCCACAGAAGAGGCACGCCAGGCCGTTCGTCTCCGCGGGCAGGCCCGGCCTCATCGCGCCCCCGCTCGCCAGGAGCGCGCAGGACCGACAGACGGAGGCTCGTTCTCCGAAGACGATGTGCCGGGGGTCGGGAACGGTCCCGCACAGGCAGCACTCGAAGTCCCGGGTGAGCCCCAGCCGTTCGCTGGCGCTGTCGTTCTCGTCGGAGAGCAGGATTTTCAGCAGGCGGAGGCAGCGCGCGGCGACGTCCTCGCTCAGTCCCGCGCCGAGAAGCCGGGCTCGAAGGGTCGCCACCGCGCCTGTGTCGCCCTCCGGGAGTGTTCTCAGGAGGAAGGCCAGGGCTCCGTCGAGAACGGCGACCGATTTCGCGACAGCCGTGATCGCCCCGTCCACTGCGTCCGGCGGTTCAGCCATGTCTCCCCGCGGACTGCAGCGAGGCGGCCCCCTGCAGCGCGTCGCAGATGGCCGTGGTGATCGGCAGCCCCAGCTCTATCTCCAACCAGGCCCACTGCCCGGAGGGGTTGATTTCCAGAAAGACATACCGCTCGTCCGGTGTCAGGATCAGGTCGATCGCCCCGAAGGCCAGCCCGAGATCTCGGACCAGCGCCACCAGGGCGTCCGACACTTCCGCAGGCAACTCGAGATGCCGATACGTGATGCTGGAGTAGGAGGTGCGGAAGTCGACTTTGCCCTCGGGAGTCGCGGAGGCGTCGATTCCCGCGGTGAACACCTTGTCGCCCACCACCGTGACCCGCAGTTCGAGTTTCTTCGCCACCTCTTGCTGGAACAGGCACGGCGATATTTTTATCAGGCCGTCGTCGAGGTCGTCCTCGGTGATGACGCTGGTGTAGATGACCTCGTTCTCGCCGGACACCGGATTGACCACGTCGGAAAACGCCAGTGTTTTGTAGACCGTCCGATGACCGGCGCGCCGGTTCTCACGGATGAACGCACGCGCCTCGTCTGCTGAATTGGTGATGAGGGTTCGCGGTATCTCGAGTCCGCGCCGGCGGGCGGCCTTCAGTTGAATCGGTTTGAATTCCGCCCGCATCGACGCCTCCGGATAGTTCATCCAGAACGCCTCCTGTAGTCGCAGCAGACCGCCGAACGCCGCCGAGGCCTCGTCCCGGGCGAACCAGCGCTCCTCACGGGTCAGATGTTCGGGAAACTGGAAGGACGTCGGCCGGCGCCACCAGATGCTGCGGACGCCGCCGAGCCGGACGCTGCGGCTCGGCCTGTGAAAGGCACCTTTCCAATCGCCTTCGCCACTGTCGATCGAAGCGGACAGATCCATCCGGGACGGGAACTCTCCCAGGTCCATCCGAACGAACGGGACAGATCGCCGGTTGAACTCGTGCGCGACGAAGTCCGCGGTCGGGTCGATCTGCTGGGTCAGGACAAGAATGGTCGGCGCCGACGAGTCAGACACTTCTCCGTCCCCGCCGGTCTAGTCTCTGTCGCGGTCGGTGGCGTCCGTGTCCTTGTCCGAGTCGGGGCAGACCTGGTTGCCCGTCGAGACGATGAGCGTTCCGGTGGCGGGCGTCTGCTCGATGGAACCGGCGACCGTCACCATTCTGGGCAGAATCGAGCCGTCCCACGGCCCGGCCAGTGATTCGAGCGCCAACTGCAGTTCGTCGTTGTACTCGAGTTCGAGCCCCTCGATTACTTCGGCGAACGGGCGGCTCAAGGACAACCCGAACACCGAGGGACGATCCTTGCGGACTTCGGTCGTACTGAGCGGAACCCCGAACGGAACGCCCAGCGGGAGAGGACTCGTGGCGATGTCGGAACGGCGATTCGGGCTTTTCGAAACGCGCGTCACTGCCTCTGCTATCACGCCCATGTTACCCCCGTCGGTGTGGAAATGATCGCAGTTGCAGGCAAACATGGTGGCCCATTTCGGGTCAAGTAGGATTTTTGCCCGATCAGTGACTCTGCGGATCGCCAAAGTCACCCAGGTCAACGGTGTATCGCTGAGCGCGGCTGACGGTTTTACGGTGCCCTCGGTTCGACCAGCACGAATTCCCCGCTCCGGACGCCGCGGCAGGCGGAGGGAGTGGCGGGCTTCCTTCTCGGCACGGGCCGTCGTCATACGACTCTCGAAGGTTTCCGGGCGGCCGCACGAAGCCACGCGGCCGCCCGGAACCGGAGACACCTGCCGGCATGCGCGTCTTCCGCCGACGAGTGCCGCGACGTCTCGATCGGCTACGGCTCAGCCGCCGCGCCACGGCCCCGGTGTACGGTCACCCGGCCAGGCAGGCCGGGCCGAGCAGTTGCTTGAGGTCGCCCATCAGGGCGGGTGACGGGGTCACCCGGAGCCGGTCGTCCAGCCGCATGACCGTCGTACGCGGCCCGTTGTGCACCTGGAGGTGGACCTCCGTGGTCCCGGGGTGGGTGGTGAGCACCTCCTTGAGCCGGCCGACGACGGGCGGCGTGCAGCGGTTGATCGGCATGCTCACCACCAGCGGTCCGCCCGACTCTGCGGTGAGGTCCGGCGCGGTCACCTCCATCGCGATGATCTTCGCGACGTCCTCCCGCTTGTCGATCCTGCCCTTGACGAAGACGATCGCGTCCTCTGCGAGCACGGTCGCGCAGAGCTGGTAGGCCGACGGGAAGATCATGACCTCGATGGAGCCCTCCAGGTCCTCCAGCATGGTGAGGACCCAGGTGTCGCCCTTCTTGGTCACCTTCCGCTGCAGGCCCGACAGGATGCCGCCGACCGTGACGACCTGCCCGTCGGGGCGGCTGTCGTCCTGCAGCGCGGCGATGGAGCAGTCGGCGCCCGCCGACAGGATGTGCTCGACGCCGAACAGCGGGTGGTCGGAGACGTACAGGCCGAGCATCTCCCGCTCGAACTGCAGCAGCGTCGTCTTGTCCCACTCCCCCGGCGGGATCTGCACGTCGAAGGTCTGGTCCTCGGCGCCGTCGATCGCGCCGAACAGCGAGTCCTGGCCGATCGCCTCGTTCTTCTTGATGTCGATGATCGCGTCGACCGCCTGCTCGTGCACCATCAGCAGGCCCTTGCGCACGTGCCCGAACGAGTCGAACGCGCCCGACTTGATCAGCGACTCGATGACGCGCTTGTTGCAGACGATCGCGGGCACCTTGCGCAGGAAGTCCTTGAAGTCGGTGAACCTGCCCTTCTCCTTGCGCGCCGCGATGATCCCGTCCACGACGTTCGCGCCGACGTTGCGGATGGCCGACAGGCCGAACCGGATGTCGGTGCCGCGCGGGGTGAAGTCGAAGTCGGAGTCGTTGACGTCCGGCGGGAGCACCTTGATGCCCATGCGGCGGCACTCGTTGAGGTAGAGCGCCGACTTGTCCTTGTCGTCCTTGACGCTGGTCAGCAGCGCCGCCATGTACTCGGCCGGGTAGTTGGCCTTGAGATAGGCGGTCCAGTAGGACACCAGGCCGTACCCGGCGGTGTGGGCCTTGTTGAACGCGTAGTCGGAGAACGGGAGGAGGATGTCCCACAGGGCCTTGATGGCCGCCGCGGAGAACCCGTTCTCCTTCATGCCCTTCTCGAAGAACTCGAACTGCTTGTCCAGTTCGGACTTCTTCTTCTTGCCCATCGCGCGGCGGAGCAGGTCCGCGCCGCCGAGCGTGTAGTTGGCCACCTTCTGGGCGATGGCCATGACCTGCTCCTGATAGACGATCAGGCCGTAGGTCGTGCTGAGGATGTCCTTGAGCGGTTCCTCCAGCTCGGGGTGGATCGGGATGATCTCCTGCTGGCCGTTCTTGCGCAGCGCGTAGTTGGTGTGCGAGTTGGCGCCCATCGGGCCGGGCCGGTAGAGCGCGAGGGCCGCGGAGATGTCCTCGAAGTTGTCGGGCTTCATCAGCCGCAGCAGCGTGCGCATGCCGCCACCGTCCAGCTGGAAGATGCCGAGCGTGTCGCCCTTGGCCAGCAGCTCGTACGTCTTGGTGTCGTCGAGCGGGAGCTCCAGCAGCTCGATCTTGTTCCCGGTGTTGCCCTCGATCATCTTCAGGCAGTCGTCGATGATCGTGAGGTTGCGCAGGCCCAGGAAGTCCATCTTCAGCAGGCCGAGCGTCTCGCAGGTCGGGTAGTCGAACTGCGTGATGATCGCGCCGTCCGAGTCGCGGCGCATGATCGGGATGTGGTCGGTCAGCGGCTCGGCCGACATGATGACGCCGGCGGCGTGCACGCCGGTCTGCCGGATCAGGCCCTCCAGGCCGCGCCCGAGGTCGATCGTCGCCTTGACGTCGACGTCCTCCTCGTACAGCTTGCGCAGCTCGCCCGCCTCGTTGTAGCGCGGGTGGTCGGAGTCGAAGATGCCCGACAGCGGGATGTCCTTGCCCATCACCGCCGGGGGGAACGCCTTGGAGATGCGGTCGCCCAGCGCGTACGGGTAGCCGAGGACGCGGCCGGCGTCCTTCACGGCCGCCTTCGCCTTGATGGTGCCGAACGTGGCGATCATGGCGACCTTGTCGGCGCCCCACTTCTCGGTCACGTAGCGGATCACGTCGGCGCGCCGGCGCTCGTCGAAGTCGATGTCGATGTCGGGCATCGAGACGCGCTCGGGGTTGAGGAACCGCTCGAAGATCAGGCCGTGCGGGATCGGGTCGAGGTCGGTGATGCCCAGCGAGTACGCGACCAGCGAACCGGCGGCCGAACCACGGCCGGGACCGACCCGGATGCCGTTGTTCTTGGCCCACATGATGAAGTCGGCGACCACGAGGAAGTAGCTCGGGAAGCCCATCTGGATGATGACGCTGAGCTCGTTCTCGACCCAGGCGCGGTGCTCCTCGTCCACGCCGCCCGGGAAGCGGCGCTTCAGGCCCTCCCAGACCTGCTGCCGGAAGTACTCCTCCTCCGTCATCCCCTCGGGGATCGGGTAGGTCGGCATCAGGTTGTGGTAGGGGAAGAAGCCCTCGGGGTCGACCTTCTCGGCCACCAGCAGCGTGTTGCGGCACCCCTCCTGCCAGATGTCGGAGGAGTCGACCGCCCGCATCTCGTCGGCCGTCTTGATGTAGTAGCCGCTGCCGTCGAACCGGAACCGGTCCGGGTCGCTGAGCTGCTTGCCGGTCTGGATGCACAGGAGCGCGTCGTGGCCGGCCGCGTCCGACTCGTACGTGTAGTGGGAGTCGTTGGTGACCACCGGGGGGATGTCCAGCTCGCGGCTGATCCGGACCAGGCCGTCGCGGACCCGGCGCTCGATGTCGAGGCCGTGGTCCATGATCTCCAGGAAGTAGTTCTCCTTCCCGAAGATCTCCTGGAACTTCGCTGCGGCCTTGAGCGCCTCGTCGTACTGGCCGAGCCGCAGCCGGGTCTGCACCTCTCCGGACGGGCAGCCGGTGGTGGCCATCAGGCCCTCGGCGTGCTCGGCGAGGATGTCGGCGTCCATCCGGGCCCACTTGCGGACGAAGCCCTCGGTGTAGGCGCGCGAGCTGAGCTTCATCAGGTTCTTCAGGCCGGTCTTGTTCCGCGCCCAGATGGTCATGTGGGTGTAGTAGCCACCCGCCGACACGTCGTCGCTCTTCTGGTGCGGCTCGCCCCACAGCACCGGCTTCTTGTGCATGCGCGACTCGGGCGCGACGTACGCCTCGATGCCGAGGATGGGCTTCACCCCGGCGCCGGTCGCCTGCTTGTAGAAGTCGTAGGCGCCGTGCATGTTGCCGTGGTCGGTGATCGCGATCGCGGGCATCTCCAGCTCGCCCACGAGTTTGAACATCTGCTTCAGCCGCGCCGCTCCGTCGAGCATCGAATACTCGGTGTGGACGTGCAGATGAACAAACGAATCACCCATGAGACCCCCATCGTCACCGGACCGCGGACAGAGCCTAACGCGAACCAGTGGGACTCACGTGGTTCGGATCCTATCTCCGTTCCTCGCCGTCCCGCTTCTCCTCGGACAGGCGCAATCCGGCCTCGATCACGGCGTTCATGATCGGGGCGAGCAGCCCGGCGCCGAGGCTGGGGGCGCGGCGGGCCATGGCCGCGACGAGGCGCCGCTCGCGGTCCATGTCCCGCCCTCTGAACCCGCCGACGGGCTTGAGCCGCTGGATCCGCCCGGCCAGCGCGGCCCGGCGTTCGAGGAGCGTGGCGAGGGCCGCGTCCACCCGGTCGATCGCGGCCCGGGCCGCGTCGAGGGTCTCGGGATCGTCCGGCCGCACGAGTGCCGCCATGACGGTCGCCGCCTCGTGCGCCGCCGCGAGAGCCCCCTCGGGCGCGCCCGGGCCGACCAGCAGTCCGTCCGCTCCCGCCGCCACCGCCGCATCCGCGAGCCCGCCGTCGCCGCCCAGCCCGGCGAGCGCCGGGCGCCCCGTGCGCTCCCGCGCGGCGCGCATGAGCCCGAGGTCGGGCGCGGCGTCCTCCGGCTCCGCGCGGCCCCCGCTCTCGCAGAGCACGACCGCCTCGTTGCCCTCGGCCGCGCAGTCGTCCGCCGCGGCCAGCCACTCCTCCAGCATCGCCGCGCGCCCGCTCCGGACGATCCCCCGCTGCAGGACGACGGGGAGCCCGAGCCGGGCCGCGGCGCGTACGAGGTCGGGGTCGCCCGCCCAGGCCGCCCCGACCACCACTCCGTCGGCGTGCCGGGCCACGGCGGGCAGGTCGGCCACCGTGGCGGGCTCCACCAGCAGCGGGCCCGTCCAGCGCGCCCTGGCCTCGGCGACCGCCCTGGCCCCCGAGGAGTCCGCCCTGGCCTCCGAGGTGTCCGCCGGCGTGTCCCGCGCGGTTTCCGCGCCATCGCCGGGAGGGCCGCCGTCGCCGCGCAGGCGCAGCCAGCGGGCGTCCTGGCCCCCGATGACCACAACGGGGAGCCCGTCGCCGATCACGAGGTCGCCGATCCGTACGGCGTCGCGGTCGAGTTGGGCTGCCTTCGACATGTGGGCTCCTCCGTGGGCCGGCCCCGCGGAACCGGCCGTCTGCCATGGGGACTCGTTGAGATCGGGACTGGCTGAGATCGGACTTCCGAGAACGAAAAAGGCAGAGACGCTGGCGTCCCTGCCTCAAGCCGGCTCCGGATGGTCGCTAGCTCACCGTCACGCGACCGGCCCTCCCGGAGCCGGCCTCGTAAACGAGCTGTACCTACCCATAACAAGGACCTTAGCAGCGACAGGCCACGGCTCGAACCGATCTGTCTCGGATTCCGGGATCGCCGGTCATGGACGCGGTTGATCCCTTTGCCATCCGTGGGACGATTCATGGGTCCAGGAAGGGGTTCGAGTGTCGCGTGCGGAAGGCCGGCTCGTCGGAGGCCGGTACCAGTTGATGGAGCCGATCGGCCGGGGTGGCATGGGCGTCGTCTGGCGCGCCCACGACCAGTTGCTGGACCGCGCGGTCGCGGTCAAGGAGGTCCGCTACGACAGCGCCATGGGCGACGAGCTCAGCGACCTCAATCGCCGGACCATGCGCGAGGCCCGGGCCGCCGGCCGCCTCACCCACCCGAACGTGGTGGTCGTCCACGACGTGATCGAAGAGGACGACCGGCCCTGGATCATCATGCAGCTCGTGCCGTCCCGCTCGCTCGGGCAGGTGATCAGGGAGGACGGCCCGCTGGCCCCCGAGCGCACCGTCGAGATCGGCCTGCAGATCCTGGACGCGCTGCGCGCCGCCCACCGCCAGGGCGTGCTGCACCGCGACGTCAAGCCCGAGAACGTGCTGCTCACCGATGACGGCCGGGTGGTCCTGACCGACTTCGGCATCGCCAGGCTCGAAGCCGACTCCACCATGACCCGCACCGGCCTCGTCGGCACCCCCGCCTTCATCGCCCCGGAACGGCTCCGCGGCGAGGCCGCGCAGCGCGAGTCCGACCTGTGGTCGCTCGGCGCCACGCTCTACACGGCCGTGGAGGGCAAGCCCCCGCACGACCGGGGCATGGCGATGGCCACCATGCACGCCGTGCTGAACGACGACCCGGCCCCGCCGCGGCGCGCGGGCGCGCTGGGTCCCGTGCTGCTGCGGATGCTCGCCAAGGAGCCCGCCGACCGGCCCGGCTACGACGAACTGACCCGGCTGCTCAAGCGCGCGTCGCGGGATCTGTCCCCGCCGCCCTCCCGGCCCGCCGCCGCGCCCGCCGAACCTGCTTCGCCGCGGCCCGTGACGCCGGAGACCCCGAAGCCGGAGGCCGCGAAGCCGGAGGCCGCGAAGCCGGAGGTCCGGAGCCCTCGGACGCCCGCCTCCCGTCCCGGTGCGGCCAAACCCTCCCGGGGCGCGGCGCCGTACCCGCCCGCATCTCCCCCGCCCGTGTCCTCCGCGCACCGCGACGAGCGCCCCGCGACGCCCGCGGAGCGCGACGAGGCGCCGGGCCCCGGCGAGATCACCTCACCGCTGCCGGTCATACGCGACGAAGGGGCACAGGAGCAGGAGGACGGCCCGGCTCGGGAAGAGGCCGGGAAGGCGCCGGCGGCCATGCCGGAGACCGGAGCGCAGGCCGCCCCGCCCGTCCGTACGTCGCCCTCGACCGGCGCCCCCGCCGAGGAGAAGCCCGGGAAGGAAGGCGGTCCGGCGGCGGCGGACGCCCAGGACGGCACCACCAAGGTCGCCCCTGCCGTCACCGCCGGCACTGCCTCCGGCAAGGCCGGCGCGGCCTCCGGCAAGGAGGACCGCGAGGCGCCGGAGGGCTCGGCCGCCTCCGGGAAGACGAAGGATTCCGGCGCCTCCTCCGGCGAGCGGACACCCTCGGCCACACCGCCCTCGACCACACCGTCCTCGGCGGCCTCCGGCGCGAGTGCGCCCCCGAAGGGCGCCGCTGGCGGGAGCGCCGCGTCGAGGGGCGCGGCGGGTTCGACGTCGTCCGCCTCCTCCGGTTCCACCGGCTCCCAGACCGGCTCCGAGACCCGTGCCGACGCCGGCTCCGGGGGCGACAGCCGTACGGACCGGACGGGCGACCGCGCCGGAGCGGCCCGCGCCGAGACGCCACGGTCCCTCGCGAACGACGGGTCCGCGCCGGGCGCGGGCGACGAGCGGCGCGCCGCCACGGCGGACCGGACGCAGGACGCCTTGGGCGCGGCCGGGATCGCCGGCGCCGGGAGCCCGATCGCCGGGCTGAGGCAGGCGCCTGCGACGGTGCCCCCGCAGGGCGGTGCGGCGTGGCACGAGGTGTCCACCACCGCTGTCCGGCCGCGGTCGTCGAACAGCCTGCTGAAGGTCGCGCTGATCCTCATCCCCGCGCTGCTGGTCGTCGCGGGTGTGGCGGGCTACCTCGGCCTGCGGGCGGGCGAGGGCGACCCGGGGGGCGACCCCTCCGCCGGGTCGGACGCGGCCCCGGCCGCGACGGGGAAGGGCGGCCAGAAGCCCTCCGCCTCGGCGTCCTCCTCGGCCGCGCCGTCCTCCGCCGAGCCGTCCGCGTCCGCCTCGGACGAGGCGACGACGTCCCCGTCCCCCGAGCCCTCCCCGAGCTCCGATGCCATCGGACCCGGGGATGTCCCCGAGGGCTGGCACAAGTACAAGCACTCGAGCGGGTTCTCCATCGCGCTGCCGAAGGGGTGGCACGTGGACGGCAGGGGCAACGGCGAGGTCCGCTTCCGCGGCGACTCGCACACCTACCTGGAGGTCCACCACACCACCAGTCCCGAGTCCGACGCGCTGAAGGTCTGGCGGCGTGATGTTCCCGGGATGAGCCGCAACTTCCCCGGCTACAAGCTCATCGAGATCAGAGAGGTCAAGGGGTACTGGAAGACCGCGGCCGACTGGGAGTTCACCTTCGGAGACAGCCCGTACCGGTCACGGGTGATCGACCGCGGCTTCGTCACCGACAAGCACAACGGCTACGCGCTGCTCTACAAGACCCAGGACAAGGACTGGAAGAAGAAGAAGGAGCTCTTCGAGACCATGGCCGCCACCTTCAAGCCGGCGAAGTGACGCGCTCCCCCGCCGAGTGGCCGACGGCGGCGCGGGAGTCCGGTTCAGCGCCCGGCCGCCGACCGCCCTCGTCCGTCGGTGGAAAGCCGGGCCGGGCTCCCGCCACCCTGCCCGTGTGAGCCCGTCAGCCTGCGGTGGAGCGTGAGGACGGCCGCGAGGAGAACGATCGCGCCGATGTCGAACAGGATGCCGGGTGTCGCGCCCGCCCTCACCGCGACGGGCAAGGCCGCCATCAGGCCGAGAAAGACGGACTTGGTGACGATCGCCGTCACCGCCGCCGGAACCCTGACCGCCGGGTGGAACGCGGCCCAGACGAGGGCCGCGCCCAGGGCCCCCTGCAGGATGCCCCGATGCTGGAGCAGCGCCAGTGCCATGGGGTCGGACGGCGGCGAGATGCCGTAGGAGAAGTCCAGCGCCCTTCCCGGGGCGACCAGGGCGAGCGCCGGGAGTGCCGTGACCACTCCCAGGATCACCAGGACCCCCCGAACGGTCCGTTCGATCGTCAGCGCCATGAGAACCCCCGTCGTGGGGCCGGATGGGAGGGACACCGGGCCGCCGGTCCCGGCCCGCCCTTGCTCCGGGCGACCGTTCGCGGCGGTCCTTCTCCGGCCCGAGGCGGCCGGAAGCGATCACCACTCCCTCCACTGTACGAGCCCGCCTGTGAACACGCGGCGGCGAAAACGCCGGGACGGCGGGCCGCTCAGCCGGACTCGCGGGCCTGATCCAGGTAGGCCACCAGGCCGGCCATCCGCTCGGCCGGCCAGGGCAGGCTCCGGCCGATCTCCGCGCTGTTGTCCCGCCACATCCTGCGGGCCGCCGCCCTGGTCCGCTCTCCTTCCGGTCCGTCCGGATGGAACCCGCCCGCCAGCGCGTCCCAGCGGCGTACGAGGTCCCGGGCCCGCTCGTCGTCCGCGGGCACGCCGGTCTCCATGAGCCGCAGCCCCTCCTCGACCAGCCCCGTCCACTCGCGCTTGGCCGCTTCGAGGCCCTCGCCGCCCAGCGCGTCCCTGCGCTCGGCCAGCCGCTCGCGCTGCTCCGCTGTGAAATACGTCTCGAACACCGACATCAACTCCAAGGTGGTCATCAACCGATCCGGATCGGGGCCGGACGAGTCGCCGGTCTGCCGGAGCAGGCCGCGGATCCGCTGACGCAGCACCCCGATCAGCTCCGCGTGCTCGTCGAGCCTGCGCAACTGCGCCGTCAGCAGATCGCGCATCGACCCGGGGTCGTCCGCCGCGCCGTCGAGGACACCCGCGATCTCCTCCAGCGACAGGCCGAGCGCCCGCAGGGCGCGGACCCGGTACAGCCGCCGCAGGTCGTGCTCGGTGTAGCGGCGGTGCCCGGCGGGCGTACGCTCGCTCGCGCTCAGCAGCCCGATCTCGTCGTAGTGGTACAGCGCGCGCACCGTCATCCCGGTCGCCCGTGCCAGCTCGCCGATCGACCATCGCCGCCCGGCGTCGTCTGCCCCGATCACGTGCGAAACGCTACGACCTCTCCCAACGGGAGGTTCAAGCCCCCGGCCGAGCGCGCGATCGGACCCCCTCCCCAGGCGGGGACAGGAACTCGCCTGGCTACACTGCGGCTGCGAGTGGTCAGCGGCTCTCACCCGCGCACGACACGAAAGGCACAGAACACATGGTCGACCGCGACGCCGTCGCCCTCGACGACCCGGTCGGTGAGTCGCTCCGCGGCCATCACGCGCACCTGGCCCGCCGGCTCGGCCGGGCGGCCGGTTACCTGCCGGAAGTCGCGACCTTCTCCACGGTGTCCGCCGACCCGGACCCGGCGGAGTGGGCCGACCTCGCGCGGTTGCTCGGCCGCGGCGAGTTCGCGGACCTGTTCAGCTGCCCGGCGACCCCGCCCGCGGACTGGGAACCGATCTTCACTCTCGACGGCTTCCAGATGATCTGGCCCGCGGGCGGCCGCCCCGGTCCTGCCGAGCCCGGCTCGGACATGGTCGAGCTGGGCGTCGGCGACGTGCCCGAGATGCTCGATCTCACCGCGCGGACCCGGCCGGGACCGTTCTGGCCCCGGACTCTCGAACTCGGCACCTACCTGGGTATCCGCGAGAACGGCGTCCTGGTCGCCATGGCGGGCGAACGCCTCCGCCCGCCCGGATGGACCGAGATCAGCGCCGTCTGCACCGCCCCCGAAGTCCGCGGGCGAGGTCATGCCTCCCGCCTCGTACGCGCACTGATCACCCGTATCACGTCCCGGAACGAGCGCCCGTTCCTCCACGCGGCCGAAGCCAACGTCAACGCGATCGCGCTCTACGAGCGGCTCGGCTTCGTGGTCCGCAAGCGCGTGACGTTCCGCGGGTTCCGTACGCCATGACGGTATCCACCGCCGAAGCCGCCGCCGGAGTCAGCGGGAGTAGTGCTCGACCACGAGCTGCTCGTCCACCGGGACCACGATCTCCTCGCGTTCCGGGCGCCGCAGCAGGGTGAAGCGCAGCCCCCGGTGGTCGACGTCGAGGTAGGGGGCGATCCGCTCGTCCGCGTACGTGCCCTCGGCGGCGGCCACGAACGGCTGCATCCGGACCGACCGGTCCCGTACGGCCACCGCCTGGCCCGGCTTCACCAGGTAGCTCGGGATGTCCACCTTGCGGCCGTCGACCGTGATGTGCCCGTGGTTCACGTACTGCCGGGCGGCGTAGATCGACGGCGCCAGGCCGGCCCGCAGGACAAGTGAGGCGAGCCGGGTCTCCAGCAGCGCCAGCAGTTCCTCCCCCGACCGGCCGGGGCGGCGCACGGCCAGGTCCCAGTAGCGGCGGAGCTGGCGTTCCGACACGTCGTAGTACCAGCGGAGCTTCTGCTTCTCCGGCAGCCGCACTCCGTAGTCGCCGGTGTTGCGGCGGCTGGTCTTGCGACCGTGCTCCCCCGGCGGGTAGGGCCGGGCCTCGAAGTACTTCACCGCCTTGCGGGTCAGCGGAACGCCCGCCCGCCGCGACAGCCGCACCTTCGGTCCCGTGTAGCGCATGACGCCCTCTTTCCAAGTTAGGCAAGCCTTACTAAGGTGAGCCTAACCTACTCTCAAGGAGCTCCCCATGCGCCATCCGGTCACCGCCGTCCCGGTCCCCGAACGCGTACGCACGCTCGCGGCGCTGGCGGCGCCCACGCACGTCTCCGTCGCCGGGTCCGGCGTGCCCGCGTCCGCCGCCCGCGGCGGCGTGGACGGCAGAGGCCGGCCGGTCCTGCTGGTGAAGCGTGGCGAGACCCTGTACGCCGCGCCCGCGGAGACCCTGGTGACGGTCGACCTCACGGCGATCAGGGAGGTCGGCGGGGTCGAGCGGCCCCGCGCCCTGCTGAAGGTGCGAGGGTGGACGCAGCCCGTGCCGGCGGCGGAAACACGCGCCGCCGCGGTCGCCATCGCGGAGGCGTGCCCCGACGAGGACCTGTTCGCGGCCGTCGAGGGCGGCGGACCCGCGCTGCTGCGCGTCGACGTCTGCCACGTGATCTACCTGACCGGCCAGGAGTCCGGCGTCCTCGACGCCGAGAGCTACCTCGCCTCGGCCCCCGACCCGTTGCTCCCCCTGGCCGAACGCATGGTGCGCCACGTCAACGAGTCGCATGCGGCGCAACTGAGGGAGGCGGCGGAGCGGCTGACGGGGGAACCCGCCCAGGAGGTGTGGCTGTGGGAGCTGGACCGCTACGGCGCCACGTTGCGGCCGGGGCCGGGCCACCTGGTCAGGGTCCCCTGGCCGGCGCCGGTCGCGACGCCCGCGGCGCTCGAACGCGCCCTGGCCTGCCTGCTGTCCCAGTGATCTGGGAAACGACGATGAAAGTTGCAGATCCATACGAAATCGTCCGCAGGTCAGAGCCTTGCGGACCGCCTGGGCGTTGACCGTCCGGCATGGCGAGGAACAAGGATGCGGCTCGACCTGCGCCCGGAGAGGGCGACAGCGCGACCGCTCGAAGGAGCTCCCCATGCACGGCTCGCTCACCCGCCGGCGGCGCGCCGGCCTGGCCCTGCTGACATCGGCGGTGCTCGCCGCCGCGTCGGCCCTCGTGGCGGCGACGGCCGTCACCGCGCCCGCCTCGGCCGCGACCTCCGCCACCGTGACGGTGAACACCGGCACGAGCCTCGGCACGATCCCGGTCGCCGGTCACGGCGTCAACGTCGCCGTCTACGACGGCAACATGAACAGTTCCCCCGTCTCGGGTCTGCTACGGGACGCCGGCTTCACCGCCGTCCGCTACCCCGGCGGCTCGTACGGCGACATCTACCACTGGAAGACGCACACCACCGAGGGCGGCTACGTGGCCCCGGGCACCGACTTCGACACCTACGTCAGCACGGTGCGCTCGGCCGGCGCGCAGCCGGTCGTCATCGCCAACTACGGGACGGGCACGGCCCAGGAGGCGGCCGACTGGGTGCGGTACGCCAACGTCACCAAGGGGTACGGCGTCAAATACTGGGAGATCGGCAACGAGGTCTACGGCAACGGCCACTACGGCTCGGGCTGGGAGCAGGACAACCACGCCGACAAGAGCCCGAAGGCGTACGCGAACAACGTCCTGCAGTACATCTCGGCGATGAAGGCCGTGGACTCCTCGATCAAGGTGGGCGTCGTGCTCACCACCCCCGGCGGCTGGCCGGACGGCGTCGTCGGCTCCGGCGACAGCGCGGACTGGAACAACACGGTCATGTCCATCGTGCAGGACAAGGCCGACTTCGTGATCATCCACTGGTATCCGGGCGCCACGTCGGCGGCCGACAGCCTGACGAAGGTCTCGCAGATCGCCCCGATGGTGAGCACGGTCCGCTCCCTGCTCGCGAAATACGCCGGGAGCAGGGCGTCGAGCATCGGCATCGCGGTCACGGAGGCCAACCTCAACTACCAGCTCAACAGCGCGACGACGGCCCTGGGCGCCGCCGACAGCTACCTCACCTGGTTCGAGAACGGGGTGATGAACGTCGACTGGTGGAGCCTCCACAACGGCACCAGCAGCAGCCCGAAGACCAACGACGACGGGACCCCCGACTACAACGACTTCGGCATCCTGTCCTCGGGCAGCTCCGGGGAGCCCCCGGTGAACACGCCGCTGCCGCCCTACTACGGCCTGGCCATGGTCGGCAGGGCCGGATCGCCCGGTGACACCCTGGTCAAGGCGTCCTCGTCCAGCTCGCTGCTCGCCGCGCATGCGGTGAAGACCTCCGGCGGTGTCAACGTCGTGCTCGTCAACAAGGACCTGAACAACTCCACGACGGTCTCGCTGTCCTACTCCGGCTTCTCCCCGGGCGGCGCGGCCACCGTCGTGCAGTGGCGCAAGGGCGCCACCTCGATCAGCACGAGCAGCGCGTCGTCCGCCACCTCGATCACGCTGCCGCCGTACTCCATCACGGTCCTCAAGGCGTCCGGCGGCGGCACCGTCTCCCCCTCGCCGTCCCCCTCGCCGTCCCCCTCGCCGTCCCCCTCGCCGTCCCCCTCGCCGTCGCCGTCGGCCTCCCCCACGCCCGGCGGCTCAGGGTGCTCGGCGACGTACAAGGTGACCAACTCCTGGCCGGGCGGCTTCCAGGCCGATGTGACGGTCACGAACACCCGCACCACCGCGATCTCCGGCTGGACCGTCGGCTGGTCGTACCGGAACGGCCAGACGATCAGTTCCTCGTGGAACGCCACGGTGTCCCAGTCGGGCGCCGCCGTCACCGCGAAGAACGTGAGCTACAACGGCAGCCTGGCCGCCGGAGCCTCCACGTCGTTCGGTTTCACCGGGAACGGCACCGGCGACGTCCCGGCGCCGATCTCCTGCACCACCGGCTGACCCCCGGCCGCGCCCGCCCGTACGCACGAGCGGGCGGGCGCGGCCCCGCCACTACTCTCAGACCCTCTCTGGGGCGGCCACCGGCTCGCGACCCGCACGCGCGCGGTACACCATGTCGATCACCCACGCGGCCAGCGTGAGGGCGCCTGCCATCAGCACCAGTTGCACTCCGTAGTTCGTGGCCTGCGTGGGCGTCAGCCGCAGGCCGATGTGGAAGCCGCCGTGCACGCCCACCGCCATCCACACCGCGCCGCTGCGCATCCGGGCCACCGTGCACGCGAAGCCGAGCGCGGTGGCCATCACGACGTAGAGCAGTTTCTCGATGAGGGTGTCGGCACCGCTCTGGGAGACGATGTGTAAGGCGCCGAACACTCCCGACACGATGATCACCACCGCGCGGGGGGACAGCCGGGCCGACAGGGTGTCGTACACGTGCCCCCGCCACACCAGCTCCTCCGGAAACGCCTGGTTGAGCACCGGAATCGCCAACGCGAGCGGCAGGTACGGGAGCCACGCCGCGGGCCGCCTCCCACCAGGGCACCCAATCGGTCAGGAACAGCGACACCGCATAGACCTTGGCGGTCACCACGGCCATCGCTCCGACGAGCAGGCCCGTCAGCGCCTGCTGCACGGCGGTCCACGACCAGGTCAGCCGCACGCCCGACCAGCCTTGGCGGCCGAGGAACCGGCGGACCGCGTACACCAGGGCGATCGAGACGAGCGTCACGGACAGGGCGCTCAGCGTCTGGACGAGGATGCCGTGATCGTCGGTCAGCAGCGCCACGAGCAGCGGGCCGCTGAACGCCTGGACGAACATCACGACGACGGCGATGAGGACGGCCCAGACGGGCGTGGTGGCTCTCATGGGTAAGACGCTAGGTTCGGCCTGCTCACCGCACATCGAGCGGCGGATAGACGCGGGCATGACCGCGGTCATGGTTCCGATGGGCGATTGCGCCCGGTCCGAATCGCTCTAGGGTCGAGGCATGGCGCGTTTCGACTGGCTTCGCGACGCCGACCGGCCGTTCCTGTTCAACCTCGTGTTCTGGGCGATGACGGCCATCCTGACCGCCGGCCTCGCGCAGGGCTTCGTGACCGGCGTGGTCAGCCCGCTGCAGTGCGTGCTCTTCGGCGCGGACCTGGTGCTGCTCGCGGCGCTCTGGCTGGCCCTGCCCTGGAGCCGGGCGCGGGGCCGCCTCTGGGTGGCCCCGCTGTTCCTCGCGGCGACGATCCTGCTGGGGATGACCGGTTCCCGGGAGACCCACCTGCCGCTGATCCTCATCGCGGTGGCCAACCTCGCGTTCCTGTACGGCATGCGCGTCGCGACGGCCATCCTGTCCTGTGTCGTGGTCGGTTCCGTGTTCGTGCCGCCGCTTCTCGGGTCGACGATCGCCGACGGCATCGTCCAGGCCACCGTGATGGCGGTGTTCTCCGCGTTCGTCCTGGGCATGGCGGCGTCCACGCTGGAGGCGCGGCGCAGGCGGGAGGAGGCCCAGGGCCTGCTGGAGCGGATCAGGGAGCTGGCCGTGGCCGAGGAGCGGGCGCGGATGGCGGCGGAGATGCACGACTCGATCGGCCACCACCTGACCGTCATCAAGATGGGCCTGGAGAACGCCGAGCGGTTCCGCGAGCGCCGCCCCGAGGCCGCCTGGGCGGAGGTCCGCCAGGCCAAGGAGCTCACCGTGGAGGCGCTGGCCGACGCCCGGCGCTGGGTGCGCGCGCTGCGTCCGCTCGCGCTCGACGGCCGCGTCGGCAGCGCCGCGCTCGAACGGCTCGCGGCGTCGTTCGACGGCACCGGCATCACCGTGAGCTTCGAGGTGCGGGGCGAGGAGCGGCGCCTGGAGGCCGACACCGAGCTCGTCCTTTACCGAGTGCTGCAGGAGGGGCTCACCAACGCGCTGCGGCACGCGAAGGCGGAGCACGTGCACGGCACGCTCACGTTCGGCGACGACCAGGTGGCGCTCGTGGTCAGGGACGACGGAACGGGCAGGGACGACCGGGCGCGCGGCGGCTTCGGGCTGACGTCGCTGGCAGATCGGGCCAGGGCGCTCGGCGGCACGCTGGCCGGCGGCAACAGGCCGGGCGGCGGGTTCGAGTTGCGCGCCGAGCTGCCGCTGGGGGTGCGGGCATGAGGCCGGTCAGGGTCGTGCTGGTGGACGACCAGGCGCTGCTGCGCCAGGGGCTGCGCAAGCTGCTGGAGGTCGAGGACGGCATCGAGGTCGTCGGCGAGGCGGCCGACGGCTACGAGGCGCTGCGGGTGATCGGCGAGCGCCGTCCGCACGTGGCGCTCGTGGACATGCGCATGCCGGGCATGAACGGCGTGGAGCTGATCGTCCGCCTGGCCGCCGAGCATCCGGAGGTGGCGGTCGTCGTGCTCAGCACGTTCGACGAGGACGAGTTCATCTTCGGCGCGCTGCGCGGCGGCGCGACCGGCTACCTGCTGAAGGACTGCTCGCCGGAGGACCTGGTCGCGGCCGTCCACCGGGTGAGCCGCGGGGAGACCGTGCTGGGCAGCCCGGTCGCGGCCCGCCTGGTCGCCGAGCTGCGGCACCTGCCGGTGAGCCCGGTCGCCTTCCGCGGGCAGGAGCTGCTGTCGGCTCGCGAGGTGGAGGTGGCGCGGATGGTCGCCGCCGGGGCCGCCAACAGGGAGATCGCGGCGCGCCTGTTCATCACCGAGGGCACGGTCAAGAACCACGTGTCCAGCGTGCTGCGCAAGCTGGGCCTGCGCGACCGCATCCAGCTCGCCCTGCATCTGCGTCCCTGAACCGCGTCCTCCGACCGCGTCTTGAGAAACCGGCGGCTCCCGCGAACGGGAGCCGCCGGGAACGGGTCACCAGGAGGCGGGCTTGCCCTTCTGGAACAGCCACACGTCGAAGAACGCCTTCAGGTCCATGCCCGAGACCTTCTCCGCCGCCCGGATGAAGTCGGCGGTGCCCGCGTTGCCGTACCGGTGCTGAGCCGCCCAGTCCTTGATCAGCGTGAAGAAGGCGGCGTCGCCGATCTTGCCGCGCAGCGCGTGCAGCGTCATCGCGCCGCGGTTGTACGGCACGTTGCCGAACATGTCCTCGGGGCCGGGGTCGGCCGTGACGATCTGCCAGAACGACGAGGTCGCCGCCCGGCCGTAGTTGCCGGCGCTGTTGAACGTCTGCTGCGCGGTGGCGCCCCCGGTGTGCTCGGTCCACAGCCAGGTCGCGTACGTCGCGAAGCCCTCGTTCAGCCAGATGTCGGACCACTTGCCGACGCTCACGCTGTCGCCGTACCACTGGTGCGCGAGCTCGTGCGCCATCGTGCCGACGCCGGGCGCGCTGGAGAAGATCGGCTTGGTCTGGCTCTCCAGGGCGTAGCCGACGTTCGGCGCGCGGTCGATGATGGCGCCCGCCTGGTTGAAGGGGTACGGCCCGAAGATCGAGGAGAAGTAGTCCAGGATGTCGGGGATCCGGGCGACGGCCGCGGCCGACTGGGTCACCAGGCGGGGGTCCACCGCCGTGTAGACCGGGATGCCTCCGGGAGTGGTCGTCTCGTTGACGACGAAGTTCCCCAGGGTCACCGTGGCGAGGTAGGTCGCCATCGGCTCGGCCGAGTCCCAGACGAACGTCGTCGTGCCGTCCGCGGTCGTCCTGGACACCAGGCGGCCGTTGCCGACCACCGTGACGCCCTCCGGGACCGTCGCGCGGAAGGTGAACGTCGCCTTGTCCGCCGGGCTGTCGTTGGCCGGCAGCCACGCCGGGGCGCCCTGCGGCTCGCCCGGCACGAAGGCGCCGTCGTCCGTCGGCACCCAGCCCTCGATCGAGCCGTCGGGGTCGGTGACGACCGGCGGCGTCCCCGCGTACGTCACCGTGACCGTGAAGGTCTCCCCGGTCTTGAGCTTCGGCCGCGGGGTGACGACGAGCTCCTGCCCGTCCCGCCGGTAGGCGGCCGGGTGCTTGCCGACCTTCAGCGACGTGATCTGCGGGCCGCGGAAGTCCAGGTCGAACTGGTCGAGATCCTGGGTGGCGACCGCGGTGATCACCGTGGTGGCGTCCATGACCTTGGTGGCGGGGTCGTAGGAGAACGTGACGTCGTAGTGCCGCACGTCGTAGCCGCCGTTGCCCTGGTCGGGGAAGTACGGGTCGCCGAGCGAGGGGGCGCCCGCGGAGTAGCGCGGCTCCCCGGGGTCCCCGGGAGCCGCGAGAGCCGTGGTCGCCTGGGTCGCGGTGAGCAGCGCGGCCGCGAGGGCCGCGCCGCCGAGCCGCGCCGCCCGACGCGAACGGGACGATGTCATGAGAGTCCTTTCAAGGGACCGGGCGGCCGGGGCCGGCCGCCCGATCCGGTTCTTCGCGTGAGATCAGGCGACGACGGAGCGGAGCGGGATGCCCGCCGCGCCGAGGTCGCGGACCAGGTCGCGGACGAACGGGTGCTCGTCGGCGGACAGTCCGTCGGGGTTCGGGATCGTGATGTAGGACGAGCCGTCCGCGGACGCGGTCAGCGCCGTGTCCGTGTAGCGCTCGACCACCGCCTGCGCCCGCGCGAGGTCGGCGTCGGCCACCTGGATGACGATCGGCCGCCACTCCCCGCCGAGGTTCGGCGGCTCCTCCGCCGTCGCCGCGGCGCTGCGCAGGGACTCCGTCTCCGGCCGTGCCGAAGCGATGCGCTGCTTCGCCTGGGACGCGGCACCGCCCGCCGGGTACAGCAGCGCGTTGGCGAGGAGGTGGATGCCGTTCTCGTTGTACGCCCTGAACAGCGGGTTGTACGCGAACAGCACGGCGTGTCCCGCCCCGGTCGGCTCGTCGACGAGAGAGGCCGTGCCCTTGAGCGCCTCGGCGCCCACCGTGTAGCCGTTGGACCAGAACGTGTCATCCGAGGGGTAGGTGAGCACGTTCACCCCGGTCTGGCTGGGGTTGAGGATCGGGTCGCCGTTGTTGAACTGGAAGTCCTCCGCCGGCCGGCCGAGCGACACCGGGCTGCCCTGGGCCACGTCCACCCGGAAGTGCGAGCCGATGACCTGGTAGCCGGTCGGCTTGGCCTTCTCGGTCGTGGAGGTCAGGCCCGCGGACCTGGCGACCCGGGTGCCCTCGTTGCGCAGCCCGACGTACGTGCCGCCCGCGGCCACCCACTGCCTGAGGTTGGCCAGGCCCTGCGCGGTCAGCCCGCCGTTCGCGCTGCTGCCGTCCGGGACGAGCAGGACGGTCCGCTCGGTGAAGGCCGGGGTGTTCCCGTTGATGTCGGCCGTGGTCACCGGCGTGACTCCGAGGCCCCAGCGGTCGCCCAGCACGTAGCGGGCCTCGCCGTACGAGCCGGAGGTGGTGGAGACGCCCGTGCCGGCGAACAGGCCGACGTCGGGCGTGCGCAGCGCGGCGCCGGAGGCAGGGGCGGCGGCGCCCTCGACCGTCACGCCGAGCGAGCGGGCCAGCTTGTCCAGCTCGCCGCGGTTCGTCGCCGTGGCGGGCAGGCTGACGACACCGGTCCGGTCGTCACGCGTGAGCGGCACGCCCGCGCCGAGCAGCCGGAAGGTCAGCTCGGACGCGGCGGCCGAGTCCATCGGGTAGGAGTACGACCCGCCCCGGGGCGCGGCGGAGGCCACGCCGCCGTCGATGTCCCTGACGAGGTCGGCCTTCGGCGACAGCACGTCGCCGGTGGAGATGGTGTTCACGCCGGAGAGCAGCGGGTTGCTCCACGAGGAGACGTCGTAGAAATAGGGGAACGGGACGTACGGGTCCTCCCCCATGACCGCCTGGATCCAGTGCTTCTGCGGCTGGTCCATCGGGATCCAGTAGGCCCCCTCGGGGACCGTCACGTCACTGGCCGTCCGGCCGCCGAAGACCCGCGCGGAGGGCACCTTCACGGGCTTGCTCACCCGGTAGACCTCGACGTCCATGCGGCGCAGCCGCTCGACCAGCCGGCGCACGTCGCCGAGCTGCCGGTCGGGCAGCAGGAAGTACGACCGGATGGTGATGCCGGGCACCGGGAACCGGACCGTGTTGGTCGGCTGGACGACCTCGTTCGGCTCCAGGGTGCCGGCGGCCCCCTCGGCGAGCGCGGTCCGCCAGATCGAGTAGTAGCCGTTCAGGACCTCGCGCCGGTTGTCGGCGGCCCAGCCCGTCGTCGCCCACTGGGTGTTGAACTGCTGCTGCACCCGGTCCTCGACGGCCGACGAACTGCCCTTCTCGAACGTCATCCCGGCGGCGCCGAAGCCCGCGGCCGGGACGCTGTCGCCGTAGCCCATGTAGAACAGGTCGTACGTCGCGTAGTTGAAGTAGCACTCGGTGGTGACCGCGCCGCCGCAGGCGCCGTTGTAGCCGAAGCCCGCCGCGTTCGCCGCGCCGATGCGGTTGATCCAGTTCACCGGCTGGTCGGCGATCTCGTGGTGGATCGGGTCGGCGTTGGGCGGGAAGAAGTACTGCCGCCCGCCCATCTCGTGCGCGTCGACGAAGACCTGCGGCGGGTACTGACGCAGCATCTCGATCTTGCCGTCGGTCTCCGGCTGCGTGCGGGCGAACCAGTCCCGGTTGAGGTCGAAGCCGTACTCGTTCTGCCTGCGGCTCGCGTCGCGGCCGTCCGGGTTCTGGGTCGGCACGATGATCGTGACCAGGTTGTCGTTGCGCTTGGCCACGTCGCAGGACAGGCCGCTCGCCAGCTCGTACAAGGTCTTGAGCGCGGCGTCGGCGCCGCTCTTCTCACCGCCGTGCACGTTTCCGGCGATCCAGACGATGGCGGGCGAGTCGTCGGCGATGCGCGCCGCCTTGTCCGCCCGCAGCGACCTCGGGTCGCGCAGCGAACGGATCTGGTCCGCGATCTTCTTGAGCTGCCCCGGGACCATGTTGTGGGAGTTCGACACGATGGCGTACGGCAGGTCCTGGCCGGTCACGCTGTGCGCCACGGTGCCCGTGACCACACGGTCCGAGGCGCCGCCCACCGCTTCCACGTACTTCTTGATCTCTTCGGTCGTGAGCACCCGGGGCTGTCCCTTGCCCAGGGGGAAGCCGAAGAACTGCTCGGGAGCCGGGACCTTGCCCAGGTGGGCGTTCGGGTCGGTGCTGCACCGTTCGGGCGCCTTACGCGCGTCGGCCGGGTCGGCCTGCGCGGGGGACGCGGGCGTCAGCGTGAGCGCGGCCGACACCAGGACCGCGACGCCGAGCGCCATGCCGTAGGGGGATCTTCCGCACAACGTCGTGCGTAACCGCATCTCGCCTCCAGGCGGGGGGACGGGGGGATGTCTCGGGGGAGCACCCGTCCGGGAAACGACAAAGTCACTGCGGACAGTATTAGAAGGGAATAAACCGGACAAGACGCCGCGAAATATAACCGCATGCGGATGGAAACTGTGAGCAATGGCGTTTCCGCATGTCAATGTGGCATCTTCTGACCGAATCGTCCTTTTATAACGTCCGATAACAACTGGGCATCGGGTTCGCCCGCTTCGGCCGGTGGTCACGGCCCGCCTGCGCCCCCAGGCTGTCGGTTACGACGATCCGCCGGCCGCCGTGCCCGCTATCACGGAGATCCAAGCGAGGGCAGGAATCAGGTTGTCGCTGTCTGTGTCGGCCAACTCCTGGGCCGCCCTGTCGACAAGGGCGTCGTTCCCCTCGGCCAAACCGCGCAGGCAGCCGGCGGCCGCCTTCTTCATCCGGCCGACGGTCTTGGCCCACAGGTCCTGACCCTGCGGATCCGGCACCCGGAAGTAGGCGCCGGCCTGCCGGGTCAGCCGGTCAACGGTGGCGCACACAGTGCGGAAATGGGCGTAATCGGACGGATGAGAGCGGGCAGCCGACCGGGCATCGCGGAGGCGGAAGTGAACATCCACGAAGCCGTCCACCAGCTCCAGGCCACCGTGGAGAAGCCATGACTGCGCCTGCAGCCTCCGCATCTGCGGTGACGGATTCGGCCGGTCGGTGCGGGCGAGGGCCTCGATCGCGGTGCTCCCCCGCCTCGGCGGCCGCTGCTCCGCGGGCGCGGCCGACGGTGCCACGAAGACCGCGGCGGTGAATCCCAAAGTGATCACTGTGAGCGCGGCGACAACGGCACGGAGACCACGGCGAGAACTCGCGGGCACCGGGACCGCGCCGGGCGATTCCCGCCGGCGCCGCGACGGCACGGCGGCGAGCGGGATGACCGCGATCATCGCGATCATCATCGCGGCGACCGACGCGTAGAGCAGTACGCCGGAGAAGGTGTCCCAGGCCGCGCCGGGCCGCCACGCGCAGGACTCCGCCAGCGTGCTCAGCGGCGGAACGCATCCGTCCGTCGCCAGGAGCAGGAACACCCCGGCGCCACCGATCACCATGGCTGCGCCGGCGCTGACAAGCGCGACGAGGAGCCGGTAGCGACGGGCCAGCACGGCTGCGACGACCGCACTGACCGCGGCGGCGGCCACAACGACCAGTGCGCACCACGCCGCGTAGACGAGGACGAATTCGTCGTCCGTGCGCCGCGCCTCCCGCCCCGAGTGCATGGACGCCATGACGACCGCGAACGCCCCCCAGCACACCACGCCGCCGAGCGCGGAGACGAGCAGTGGTCCCCGCAGGCCGGGAACGTCCTGCCTGATCGAGTCCGGCGCCTTCGCGCCGCCCAAAGCCCTGCTCACCCAGCCCGGGATGCTCCTGTCCGGGCCGGCCCCCCAGGCGAGGAGCGGGACCAGCCACAGCGCCTGCACGGCCCACACGGCGAACGGAGTGGTGGCGACGGTGCTGAGCAGAGCCACCGGCACGGCGAGCGCCACCAGGACACCGGAATGGTGGCCGGTGGAACCGGGGGCAAGCACTTCCATCCAGGCGCTGGAGGAGAACGGCCAGCCGTTCGCCACGGCGTGGTCGTAGCTCTTCCACCAGGAGAGCAGCGTGAAGAAGAGCAGCCAGGTCGCCGGCAGGATCAGCAGCATTCCAATCCACAGCGGACCCCACCGCCATGCCCTGATCCAAATCCGCGCGCATTGGGCGGTCCACCATGTCACCAGAGCCGCAGCGAGGACGATGAGCAGCAGGGCCTCGATGTGAGACGGGGTCCACTTGTTGACGGCCAGGCGGTTCGTGGTCAGCTCACCCACGGCCAGGCCTGCCCCCAGCCACAGTCCCGCCCCCAGCCCGGTGGGGACCCGGCGGGAGGTGAGAACGGCATGGGTGGCCGACCGCCACACGGCAACACCCATGACGGCGGTCAGGACGGCCGCCGCCAGCGGCACCGTCGCGCCGTCGGCCCACCCACTGATCCATCCGGAGATGTTCGCGGTGACGAGTTGATGGATGAGGAGCCACGTGGCGGCCCCGGTGAGGAAGAACGGCAGTGCCTGCAGGCCGAACAACGCGGCCGGGTCGGTAAGGGACCGAAGGCGCAGGTCCCAGCGCGGATGGGTGCTCCATAGCTGGGCGAACTTCGCGAGTTTCCGGGTGCGTCCGCTTCGGACCGCCGCGGCCCTGCGTCTCCATGCCTCGGTGTCGCCTCCCCAGGCCAGCGCGTCCAGGTCCGCGTAGATCTCGCGGCTGCGCAGGACGTCCGCTCGCGCCAGGTGGATCAGCGCCACCATCAAAACCGTCAACAGCAGGTTCCGCGTGCTCACCGGAAGCTCCCCCACCCGGTATTCGGGTGGCGTCCCGAGCACGCCCATCACCGTTTTGACCAGGTAGAGCGGCATCACCACGACGATGAACACCCGCCAGAGAGCGACGGTGGCATACGTGATGACCACGTCGCCGTTGCGGATGTGGGCGAGTTCGTGAAGCACGACGGTGCGGAAACCCTGCGGATCGGTTGACCGGCTGACGACGAGTCCGTCGTTCAGGCGCACCGTGTAGCGGCCCGGCCGGCCGAAGGTTACCGCGTTCGCCCCCGCTTCGCCGCGAGCGACGACGAAGCGCGGGGCACGGGCCAGCCCGGCTGTCGCGACGAGGCCCTCCAGTTCGGAGCGCAGGTCGCCCCGGCCGTCCACCGTCTCGACGGGAGCGACCCGGCTGGAGCGCCCCTTCCAGGCCGGCAGTCCCCAGAACAGCACCGCGGAGGCGGTCAGGAATAAGAGCGCCCAGAGAAGGCGCCACCACCACGGCACGTCCGAGCCGTAGCGGGCAAAGCACGCCGCCAGGGCGTCCCGCTGGTCGAGGAGGGCAGCCACGTTGGGGAAGAACTCGCCGTCGACGGTGTCCAGCCCCGCCGCGTACGGGCACGTGCCGGCGCGCCCGGATCCCTCGACGTCGGACATCATCCCGAGCCCGCTGCTCAAGATCAGAATGAGCAGCAGCACGAAGCGCATCGTCGTCCCCGCGCTCAATACACGCTGGTCCACCCGCGGAACGGGGGACGCGGTGACCGCGGGGCCGCCCGGAAGGTCAGGCATGCGGAGCCGGGAGGCCGCCGGTCCCGTCGTCCTCAGCTTGTCCGGCCTCGCCTCCCGCAGGGGACGGAGGCTGATCCAGATCGCGCAGCGCCGAGTGCACCACCACCGCGTCCGCGATTCGTTCCGCCGCCGGCAGGTCCAGACCGTGGCGCATGCCTACCTCGAGCACCCTACGTCGCAGGTCGGCCAGTTGCTCAGGGGTCAGCGGGGGCAGCGTCAAGGGCTCTTTCGGCCGGTGGAGGATCCTGCGAAGTCCGGCCCTCCCTCTCCTGACCGCGCCGTCGACCGCCGCGTCCGCGGCACGGCGTGCCGTCTCCTCCAGTGCCAGCCACACGATGGGCGTCAGCAGTGTGACGATGTCTCCCAGGCCGAACCCGAGAGGTTCATCCGACCGGTCTCCTCGTTTCAGCCGTCGCAATATGGTTTTGTCGTCGAATCGGCAGAGCCCATCGAGATAGGGCAGCTCCTCAGGAGCTACGTCGGTTATTACATATCGGACGATGTCCCGTAACTGATAACGGCCTGCCGTATTCACCCGCCCTGTCCCCATGTCATCAGTCATGTCACCATCGTATGACCCGCGCAGACGCCGCCGGGGAACACGATGACACCGATATTCAGAAGAGACGGAAATCGTTTTTACCCGTCCCGGCTGCGAGCGCCCAGCGGAGCTGTCCGGCCGCCGCCATCCCTTCTCGGCTCACTCCGGCATGACAATTCGGGACGGTACGAGCGACCCCGCGCGTGGCAGCACGAATCCGGCGAGCAACGCCCCACCCGCTGCCGGGAAAGCCCGGGCCAGCATCCTTACGAGAGACGTCCCCCTCACCGGAATTCCCGACACGCGGCCGGGGCGGGCGTGGGCCGGGCTGTGGGAACATTCAGGGGGTTTCTAGGAGGACAGGGTGGACGAGGAGCGTCGGGTGGCGGGCAGGTATCACCTGCTCGAGCCGATCGGCCGCGGAGGCATGGGCGTGGTCTGGCGTGCCCACGACGACCTGCTCGATCGCACGGTGGCCGTGAAAGAGGTGCTCTACCACCCCACCTCGGAAGAGGACAGGGAGACGTTCAACCGGCGCACCATCCGCGAGGCGCGGGCGGCGGGCCGCATCGACCATCCGAACGTCGTCGTCGTCCACGACGTGATCGAGGAGGACGGCCGCCCCTGGATCGTGATGCAGCTCGTGCAGTCGCGGTCGCTGGGCCAGGTGCTGCGCGAGCAGGGCGCCCTCCCGCCCGGTCGGGTCGCCGCGATCGGCCTGCAGGTGCTCGACGCGCTGTGCACCGCGCACGCCGCGGGAGTGCTGCACCGGGACGTCAAGCCGGAGAACGTGCTGCTCAACGGGGAGACCCGGGTGGTGCTGACCGACTTCGGCATCGCGACGATGCCGGAGGAGGCCGCGCTGACCATGACCGGCGGCATCACCGGCACCCCCGCGTTCATGCCGCCCGAGCGGCTGAACGGCCACCCCGCGACCCCCGAGTCCGACCTGTGGTCCCTCGGCGCGACGCTGTACGCCGCGGTCGAGGGCAGGACACCCTTCGACCGCAACTCCCCGGTGGCCACGATGGCGGCCATCCTGCACGACGACCCGGCCCCGCCCCAGCGGGCGGGCGCCCTGATGCCGGTGCTCGAAGGCCTGCTGCGTAAGGACCCGGCCCGGCGCATCGGCGCGGCCGAGGCGGCCGCCCTTCTCAACGCCGCCATGGCGGCCGGACCGGGCTCCGCCGCATCCGGGCCGGAGCCCGGTTCCCGGAGCGGCGCACCGTCCGGCCCGCCACAGCCTTCCGGCCCGTGGCCGCAGACCGCCTCCGGCTGGAACAGCGTGGACAGTGCGCCGTCCATCCCGGCGCAGCCGGGGCAGCCCGGGTCCTGGAGCCAGAGCCCGGCCGGCCCCCCTCAGCCGTACGGTGCCCAGTCGTACGGCGGCCCGCACCAGTCCGGCGGATCCCCCTCCTGGCCCGGAGCCGCCACTTATCCGGGGCCGACCGGCCCGGGCGGCGGCGCGGGTGCGGCAGGCTACCCCACGAGTCCGGGCGGCCAAGGGGCCCAGATGGGCCACCCGGGTTCCGGCGGCCCGGCCGTTCCACCGGGTGCGCATCCTGGCGCGTACGCGGCGCCGGGTGCCCGCCCCGCGGGGCGGGGCTCCGCGACCAAGGTGACCCTGCTCGTCCTGTTACCGCTGCTGCTCGTGGCCGTCGTCGCGGGCGGCTGGTACGGCTACAGCACACTGGCCGGCAGCGGGACCGTCGCCGAGGACCTCACGCCGTCGGGTGCCGATCCCACCTCGGATTCCGATCCCACCACAGGGGACACCGGCACCTCGGGGGACACCGAGCCGAGCGCCTCCAGCGAGCCGTCCGCGCGGCCGTCGGATGAGTCGACGGAGGAGCCGTCGGAGGAGCCGTCGCCGGAACCACCCACGCCGACGGCGGCCACGCCGCCCAAGGGGTGGAAGACCCACCGCGACTCCCTGGGCTTCTCGATCGCCCTGCCCTCCGGCTGGGTCCCGTTCAAGAGGGAGGCCACTCGCGTGCGCTTCCACGACCCGAGCGGGCGGGACTACCTGCAGGTCGACTTCACCCCCTGGGAGACCACGGACCCGGTGGCCGCGCTGCGCACGGTCGAGGCGGCCTCGACCAAGAAGGGATACCTGCGCGGCTACGAGCGCATCGGCCTCGCCTCCGGAAGCTACCTCGGTGTGCCCTCCGCCGACTGGGAGTTCACCCATATGACCGACGCCGGCAAAGTGCGGGTGCTCGACCGCGCCTTCCGGCTCGACGACGGCCGCTGCGTCGCCCTCTACTGGCAGGTCGCCGACTCCCGATGGACTTCCGGTTTGTCCTACTTCCACGCCTTCACGCGCACCTTCCGGCCGTAATAACGATTCGGTGAAGATCCGCAGGTCAAGGGGGATTTCGCCCCAGAACAGTAATGATGTCGCATGCGTTCGCCCAAGACGGGTAGCGCGACAACCATGGCTGAAGCGCAGACCTCCGAACGTGTCGTGGCAGGACGCTATCGCCTGATCGAGCCGCTAGGGCGGGGCGGCATGGGCACCGTGTGGCGAGCCGTCGACCAGGTGCTCGAACGGGAGGTCGCGGTCAAGGAGCTGCTCGCGTCGGCCGAGCTCACCGGCCCGGAGCGGGAGGTCTTCACCATCAGGACCTTCCGTGAGGCCAGGGCCGCCGGGCGGTTGAGCCATCCGAGCGTCGCGGCAGTGTACGACGCCTTCGAGGAGAACGGCTACCCCTGGATCGTCCTCGAACTGATCCCGTCCCGGACGCTGGGATCGGTCATCCGCGAGGAGGGCCCCCTGCCACCGCGTCGGGTGGCGGAGATCGGGTCCCAGGTGCTGGCCGCGCTGCGCGTCGCCCACGCGAACGGGGTGCTGCACCGGGACGTCAAACCCGACAACGTGCTGCTCGCCGACGACGGGCGGGTCGTGCTGACGGACTTCGGCATCGCCGCGATGGAGGACGACTCCCCGGTCACCCGCACCGGCATGCTGATCGGCACGCCGGCGTTCATCGCCCCGGAGCGCGCGGCAGGACGGCAGGCGCAGCGGGCGTCGGACCTGTGGTCGCTCGGAGTGACGCTGTTCATGGCGGTCGAGGGGCGCTCGCCGTTCCACCGGGGTCACGCGCTGGCGACGCTGGCCGCGGTCATGTACGAGGATGCGGGCCCGATGCACAACGCCGGGCCGCTGGCACCGGTGATCGAGGGCCTGCTCATCAAGGACCCGGACCGCAGGATGACCGCGGACTACGCCGCCCAGCACCTGCACGCCGTGGCCACCGGCCAGGTGACCGGCCCGGTCGTGCCGCGCCCGCGGCAGCCGCCCCGGCTCGCCCGCCTGATGCCCATCTTCGACACCACGCCTTCGGCTCCCATGTCCACGCCCGTGCCCCTCCGCGAGGGCACCCCGACGCCGGTCCCGGTCCCCGTGCCCGTACCGGCGGGCCGGCGCCGCAGGCCCTGGGCGCTGGCGGCGGGCTCCGGAGCACTCGTCGCCTTCGTCGGGCTGGCGGCCGGCGCGGTCGCGTTCGCCACCGCCAGGCTTCCGGCCGACCCGAGGGGGACCGCCGTGGTGAGCACCCCCACGGTGACGGTCTTCGCGACCAAGACCGCCGACCCCAGGACCGCCGAGACCGGCAATCGGACCGAGAGCCGCGATGCGGAGAAGACGGCCCCCCAGCCGGTGGCGAAGCACTCATCGCGCGCCTCCGGCACGGATCGCGGCGGGCCTGCGGACAGGTCCACCGGGAGATCGTCCGAGAAGTCCGACAAGGGGAAGTCCGAGGAGAAGCACACCGGGGGCCCGTCCCAGGGTGCGGGCAAGCCCAAGGAGTCTCCCCCGGGCAAGCACTCGGGTAAGGGATCCGGCAACGGGCAGCCCTCCACGTCCAAGCCCGGGAACGGCGGCGGAAGCGCGCCGTCCCAGGGCAAGGGTGGGGGCCAGGGAAAAGGCGAGGGCCAGGAGGCCACCACGGACGACACCGGTGACCTCCCCGACGGCTACACCCAGCCGGAAAACGACTGGGAGGCCTGACTCCCGGATGCGGCGTAAGGCTCCGCACCGCCATCGGTGACGTCCCCGGCGCCCACTTCCGCGAGCCCCCCGGGGATTCACCCCGGTCTGCCCGCCCGACGCGCCCGGGCGACACCTCCATCAGCCGCGCCTGATCGTCCCTACGACCTTCGGCGATACCGTCCCGTCTGCCGCGACGATCACTGCTCGACGATCAGGTCGACTCGCATGGTGCCGCGGGTGGCGTTGGAGTACGGGCACACCTGGTGGGCGGTCTCCACGAGGTCGTGAGCCTCTGCCGAGGAGAGGCCGGCGGGTGGCCGCACGCGCAGGACGGCGTCCAACTGATAGCCGCCCTTGCCATTGGGGGACAGCCCCACCTCGGCCGTGACCGACGCGTCGGAGGCGTCCAGGTTCTTCCGGCCCGCCACCAGTTTCAGCGACGTCGCGAAGCAGGCGGCGTAGCCCGCCGCGAAGAGCTGCTCGGGATTGGTGCCGTCGCCGTTGCCGCCCAGTTCCTTCTGCATCGCGAGCCGGACGTCCAGTTTGCCGTCCGAGGAGGTCGCCCGGCTGTTCGGCGAGCACGGAGCCCGGGCGGTGGGCATGCAGCAGGTCGTCGAGGAGACGGGGCTCGGCAAGAGCGCTCTCTATCGGGAGTTCGTCAGCAAGGACGACCTGGTCGCCGCATGGGTGCGCGAGCTCGACGCCGAATCATGGTCGCGGATGGAGCAGGCGCTGGCCCTCCATGAGGGCGACCCCGCCCGGCAACTCCTGACGGTCGTCGAACTCGCGCAGGAGAGCGTTCAGGCCCCGGATTTCCACGGCTGCACCTTCTACAACACGTCGGCGGAGTTCCGCGACCCCGCACACCCGGGCCGCCAGGAAGCCGTCGCCCATCTCGACCGGCTACGCCTGCGCCTGCGCGCCCTGGCGGAGGCCGCGCACGCCACCGACCCCGACGCGCTCGCCGACATGCTGATGCTCGTCATCTCCGGCCTCTACGCCAACGCCGCCACTCTGGGCCCGACCGGCCCGGCCGGGCGCGCCGTGGCCGCCGCCCGGACACTGATCGACCGGCACGTCCCCCGCGGCTGAGGTCTCCCGGCGAGACGCCTCGCCCGCCGGAACGGGGGACCTGGAGTGCGGCGTCAGCCCTCGTCCGCGAGGATCTCCAGCGCGTGGGCCAGGTCCGCGGGGTAGTCGCTGGTGAAGGTCATCCACTCCCCCGTCGCCGGGTGCTCGAACGACAGCGAGACCGCGTGCAGCCACTGGCGGCCCACGCCGAGGCGGGCGGCGAGGGTGGGGTCGGCGCCGTACAGCAGGTCTCCCACGCACGGGTGCCTGAGCGCGGCCATGTGGACCCGGATCTGGTGCGTCCTGCCGGTCTCCAGCTTGATGTCGAGCAGCGACGCCGCCCGGAACGCCTCGATCGTGTCGTAGTGCGTGACCGAGTCCTTGCCCCCGGCCACCACCGCGAAGCGCCCGTCGCCCGACGGATGCCGGTCGATCGGGGCGTCCACGGTGCCCCGCAACGGGTCCATGTGCCCCTGGACGAGCGCGTGGTAACGCTTGTCAACGGTGCGCTCCTTGAAGGCCCGCTTGAGATGGGAGTAGGCCCGCTCGCTCTTGGCGACGACCATGACCCCGGTGGTGTTGGCGTCGAGCCGGTGCACGATGCCCTGCCGCTCGGCCGCGCCGCTCGTGGACACCCGGTGGCCGCCGCCGAGCAGGCCGCCGATCACGGTGGGGCCGGTCCAGCCGACGGTCGGGTGCGCCGCCACGCCGATCGGCTTGCTCACCACGACGATGTCGTCGTCCTCGTACAGGATCGTCATGCCCGGCACGGGCTCGGCCACCGGCATCGGCGCGGCGGGCGGCGGCGGGATCGTGACGTCCAGCCAGGCCCCGGCGTGGACGCGGTCGGACTTCGCCGGGACGGCGCCGTCGACCAGCACGTCCCCCGAGGCGATCAGTTCGGCCGCGCGGGTGCGGGAGAAGCCGAAAAGCCTGGCCAGGGCGGCGTCGAGGCGCTCGCCCTCCAGGCCGTCCGGCACGGGCAGGCTGCGCTGGTCACCCATCGGCCCGCTCCCCCGCCGGCTCGCCGGCCTGTGTGTCCGCCTCGCCCTCCGCGTGGTTCTGCGTGCGGTCCTGCGCGCTGTCCTCGGCGGGCTCGTCCGTCTGGCGGGTGCCGTCGATCTGATAGCCGCGCCAGGCGAGGAACACGGCGAGCACGCCGCCGCACACGATGCCCGAGTCGGCGAGGTTGAACACCGGGAACCGGGTGACCGGGAACACCTGGATGAAGTCGACCACATGCCCCTGGAACGGGGCCGGCGAGCGGAAGACGCGGTCGGTCAGGTTGCCGAGCGCCCCGCCCAGCAGCAGGCCGAGCGTGATCGCCCAGGGCAGGCTGCGCAACTGCCGCGCCGTACGCACGATCGCGACGACGACGCCCAGCGCGATCACCGTGAACACGATCGTCATGCCGGTGCCGATGCTGAAGGCGGCGCCGGCGTTGCGGATCACGGTCAGCACCAGCGCGCCGGGCACGACGGTGAGAGGCTCCTCATGCTCCAGGAACTCCACGACGAGGAGCTTGCTGACCTGGTCGAGCGCGTAAACGACGGCGGCCACGACGACGAGAAGAGCGATCCTCCGCGCCCGGTTGGGCCTCGCCGGCTCGCCGCTCAGCGGCGCTCCTCCCGTTGCTTGCACGCTACGCACAGCGTCGCCCTCGGGAATGCCCGCAGGCGCTCCTTGCCGATCGGCTTGTGGCACGATTCGCACTCTCCGTAAGTCCCTGCCTCGACGCGGGCGATCGCCCGCTCGTTCTGCGCGAGCAGGTCGCGCGCATTCAGGGTAAGGGCGATCTCACGCTCACGCTCATACGTCTTGGCTCCGGCGTCCGCCGGATCGTCCCCCGCGCCCTGGCTCACGTCCCCGGACGCGAGCTGCTCCTCCGCCCGGGCGATGTCGCCGCGCAACTCCTCGATCTCGTGCCGCAGCCGCTCGCGGACCTCGGCGAGCTCCTCGTCGGACCAGACGTCGTCACTGGTGGCGGTTCTCGCCGTGCGCGTCGTCATTGCGGGCCTCCCCTTCGCCCAGAACCCTTCGAGCCCAGGACACCCTTCGAGGCGGGTGCGATTCGAGCCGGTCCGGGCAGAATAAGTCGCCGATAACGGATCGGCAACGGACTCGCCGAGGCTTTTACCCCACCCGTGACCGGGTGGTGCATTCGACCGGCTCCTCCTCGTCACTCTCTGTTTCGATCAGTTTGTCGTGGGCGGTGCCGCGGGCGGCGCCGCCCAGACCCCATGCCCCGAATGCCGAGGCGACAGCCGTGCCCACCCTCACAACAATCGCGGGGTCTCCGCGTGTTCCTCCCACGTATTCCCGCGACGGGCCGGGTCTCACTCGGGACGTCGCCCGTATATCGGGAAGCCCTACCGGCTCGGTTGCGTTATCTTCGTAGTCTGCAAGGCGTTGATGGGGACGAGTACCTCCGCATCCGCCCGCTCAGCGACCCGGGGACGGTGTGAGCCCGGGGCGGGCCGCGAAGGGAAGATCACCCCGGAGCCGCCGGAAGAAAGGCCGTCCCGGCCGAGTAGAACCGGCAGCGGAGAGAAAACGAGAGGGCGCCCGGCTCTGCCCGGTCGTCAAGAAGGGTGGTACCGCGGAGCCGTCCCCGGCTTCGTCCCTTCACGCCATGTCAGCAGCGCTGTCACAGCCACCGCGTGGAGGTCCCGCCCGACGATGTCTTCCCACTATTTCCGCTCACTTCCCGCGCAGGTCGACCTGCCGGCCCTCGAGCACGAGGTCCTCGAACGCTGGCGGGACGGGAAGGTCTTCGAGCGCTCGCTGGAGCAGAACGCCGACGGCCCCTCCTGGGTGTTCTACGAGGGCCCGCCGACCGCCAACGGCATGCCCGGCGTCCACCACGTCGAGGCCCGCGTCTTCAAGGACGTCTTCCCCCGCTACAAGTCGATGCGCGGCTACCACGTCCCCCGCAAGGCCGGCTGGGACTGCCACGGCCTGCCCGTCGAGGTCGCCGTCGAGAAGGAACTCGGCCTGTCCGGCAAGCCCGAGATCGAGTCGTACGGCATCGCCGAGTTCAACGCGCGCTGCCGCGAGTCGGTGCTGCGGCACGTGGACGCGTTCGAGGAGATGACCGAGCGGATGGGCTACTGGGTCGACATGTCCCAGGCCTACCGCACGATGGACCCCCAGTACGTCGAGGCCGTCTGGTGGTCGCTCAAGGTCGTCTGGGACAAGGGCCTGCTGTTCCGCGACCACCGGATCACGCCCTACTGCCCCCGGTGCGGCACCGGCCTGTCGGACCACGAGCTCGGCCAGCCCGGCGGCTACGAGACCGTCTCCAGCCCGTCGGTGTACGTCCGGATGCCCGTCGTCTCCGGGCCCCTGGCCGAGATGGGCGCCTCGCTGCTGATCTGGACCACCACGCCCTGGACCCTGGTGTCCAACACCGCCGTCGCCGTGCACCCCGACGTGACGTACGTCGCGGCCCGGCGCGGTGACGAGGTGCTGGTGGTGGCCGAGCCGCTGCTGCGGCGGGTCCTCGGCGAGGACGCCGAGGTGCTGGCGACCTACCAGGGCTCCGAGCTGGAGCACACCGCCTACCGGCGTCCCTTCGACCTGGTGGACATCGAGGACGCCCACTACGTCGTGCTCGGCACGTACGTCACGGTCGAGGACGGCACCGGCCTGGTCCACCAGGCCCCCGCCTTCGGCGCGGACGACATGACGGTCTGCAAGCGCTACGGCCTGCCGGTGGTGAACCCGATCGGCCCGGACGGGCGCTTCCTGCCGGACGTGCCGTTCGTCGGCGGCCTGTTCTTCAAGGACGCCGACGAGCCGCTGACGGAGAACCTGCGCGAGCGCGGCCTGCTGTTCCGCGGCGAGCACTTCGAGCACAGCTACCCGCACTGCTGGCGCTGCCACACCCCGCTGCTCTACTACGCGCTCCCGTCCTGGTACATCAGGACCACCGCGATCAAGGACCAGCTCCTCGCCGAGAACGAGCGCACCAACTGGTTCCCGGACACGATCAAGCACGGCCGGTACGGCGAGTGGCTGCGCAACAACGTCGACTGGGCGCTGTCGCGGTCCCGTTACTGGGGCACCCCGCTGCCGCTGTGGGTCTGCTCGCAGGACGAGGAGCACGTCACCTGCGTCGGCTCGCTGAAGGAGCTGGGCGAGCTGGCGGGCCGCGACCTGACCGGCCTCGACCCGCACCGCCCGTACGTCGACGACGTGACCTTCGGCTGCCCGGCGTGTGGGGCGCAGGCGCGGCGGGTCCCCGACGTGATCGACGTCTGGTACGACTCGGGGGCCATGCCGTTCGCCCAGTGGGGCGCGCCGCTGGTCAACAAGGACGTCTTCGAAAGCTCCTTCCCCGGCCAGTTCATCTGCGAGGCGATCGACCAGACCCGCGGCTGGTTCTACTCGATGATGACCGTCGGCACGCTGGTGTTCGGCCGGTCGTCGTACGAGAATGTGCTCTGCCTCGGCCTGATCCTCGCCGAGGACGGCCGCAAGATGAGCAAGCACCTGGGCAACGTGCTGCAGCCGATGCCGCTGATGGACCAGCACGGCGCCGACGCGCTGCGCTGGTACATGTCCACCTCCGGGTCCCCCTGGGCCCCGCGCAGGATCGGCCACGCCGCGCTGGAGGAGATCGTCCGGAAGGTCCTGCTGACCTACTGGAACACCGCGTCGTTCTTCGCGCTCTACGCCAACGCCGAGTCGTGGTCACCGGCCCGGATGACCGACGCCCCGGCGTACGCCGAGCGGCCGCTGATCGACCGGTGGGCGCTGGCGGAGCTGCACCGCACGGTGGCCGAGGTCACCGCGTCGATGGAGGAGTTCGACACCGCCCGGGCCGGGCGACGGCTCACCGAGTTCCTGGACGACCTGTCCAACTGGTACGTCCGCCGCTCGCGCCGCCGCTTCTGGTCCGGTGAGGCGTCGGCCTTCGCGACGCTGTACGAGTGCCTGGAGACCGTCACCCGGCTCATGGCCCCGCTCGTGCCGTTCCTCACCGACTACCTGTGGGACGTGCTGCGCGACCCGGACGCCCCGGCCTCGGTGCACCTGGCCACCTGGCCGGAGGTGAACACCGCGCTGCTCGACCCCGAGCTGTCGGAGCGGATGGCGCTGGTGCGCAGGCTCGTGGAGCTGGGCCGGTCGGCGCGCGCGTCGTCGTCGGTCAAGACCCGCCAGCCGCTCGGCCGGGCGCTGGTCGGCGCCCCCGGCTGGGCCTCGCTCCCCGGCGAGCTGCGCGAGCTGATCGCCGACGAGCTCAACGTCCAGCGGCTGGAGGACCTGTCCGGGTTCTCCGCCGACCTGGTGACGTTCACGGTCAAGCCCAACTTCCGCAGCCTCGGCAAGCGGTTCGGCTCGCAGACCAAGCTCGTCGCCGCGGCCGTGTCGGGTGCCGACCCGGCGGAGCTGGCCCGCGCCCTGCGCTCGGGCGGGTCCGCGACGGTCGAGGCCGGAGAGCTGGGCACGGTGGAGCTGGGCGCGGACGACGTGATCGTGACCGAGCAGCCGAAGTCCGGCTGGGCCGTGGAGACCGGCGCGGTGGACACCGGCACCGGCGAGACGGTGGCGCTCGACCTGGCGATCACCGACGAACTGCGCCGGGCCGGCCTGGTCCGCGACGTGATCCGGCTCGTCCAGGAGGCCCGCAAGTCCACCGGCCTGTCCATCACCGACCGCATCCACCTGTGGTGGTCGGCCGAGGGTGAGCTGGCCGAGGCGCTGCGCGAGGGCGGCGACGCCGTCGCCGACGAGGTCCTGGCGGCCACCCTCACGGAAGGCGTCTCGGACGAGGACCTGCCGGTCCACCAGGACACCGACCTCGGCCTGTCCTTCCGCCTCCGCAAGGCCTGATTCCCGCAGCCGATGGGGCCGGTCGCCGACCGGCCCCATCGGCATATGGACCACGCGGAGGCCGGAAGGAACCCGGCTTCCGGGTTCCGGCCACGCTCAGCTCGGCTCGACGATGCGGCGGCGGGCCACCGTGACGACCACCCCGCCCGCCAGGGCGAGGGCGGCCAGCACGGCGGCGAAAATCGTCGAGCCGGTGGTGAGGCCCACCGCGTCGCTGAGATAACCCGCGGCGACCGGCAGGAGGCCGGCGGGTATGTATCCGCCCACGTTGAGCGCGGCGTTCGCCTCGGCCAGCCGGGCGGCCGGCACGGCGGCGTTCAGCAGCGACAGCCCGGCCAACTGCCCCATGCCCTGGCCGGCGCCGGCCAGCAGCGCGGCGGCCACCAGCAGCACGACCGATCCTGCCCGCATGGCTCCCGCCAACGCCGCCATGGCGGCCACGGTGCACACCGCGCCGGCCGTCAGCACCGCGCGGCGCGAAGCGCGCTGGACAGCGAACTGCGTGCCGGTCGCCGCGGCGAACATCACGAACGCGGTGACGCCGGCGAGGACGCGGCTGCTGGAATGCAGCAGGCTCGCGAGCAGCGAGGGGCCCAGCGACAGCACGAACGAGGTCGCGGTGATGCCCGGACCGAAGGTGACGATGCCCAGCAGGAGCGGCAGGCGCCCCTCGGCGGGAACCGAGGGCACCCGGATCCACCGGCCGGAGGTCGCCCGGTCGGGGCGGCCCAGCGGCATCCGCAGCACGGTGACGGCCGCGGTCAGCAGCAAGGCGGCCTCCACCACGAAAACGGTGACCGTGGGCCCGGGCAGCGTCTGGGCGAAGATGCCGGTGCACACGCGGGCGACGGCCAGGGCGGCCACCGACGTGGCCGTGGCGAAGACCAGGCAGGCGATCAGGGCCAGCGCCAGGGCCGGCAGCAGGACCGCCTTGCGGCCCAGCCGGTCCGATGCGATGCCGCTGACGAGCAGGGAAACCAGCAACCCGACGATGTAGAGCGCGAAGACGACCGTCAACGTCCCCTTGGAGAACCCGATCGCGCGCTGCCACAGCACGTACAGCGGCGTGGCGGCGTTGGACAGCACGAACACCGCCGTGACGGGCCATTCGGCCAGCCATACCCACCAGGTCGGCGCCGGGCGGGACCGCGCTCAGGGCGGGGCGGTCGCCGCCGCGTAACCGGCTGTCGCAGGGGTGATGCGGACATGCGGCATGAGAGGCTCCGTCTCCGAGAGCAGTACCGGGGGCTGAGGCCGGCCTCGCCGGCCTCAGCCCGGGTCATGGCCTCGATGTACGAGTCGCCCTTCCGCCTCCGCGAAACCCGATCCCGCGACGGGTGGGGCCGGTCGGCGACCGGCCCCGTCAGCGTTCCGCCGGCGACCCCGGCTCGGCGCGCGCCCAGGTCGCCAGCAGGTGGACCGCCGCCTCGGTGGCGCCGTTGGCAGCGGGGACAAGTACGACCAGCCGCTGCCGGGGGTCGCCCGCCGGCACGAAGTTCTCATAGCAGAACGTGATCGTGCCCAGGGCGGGATGCCGGAAGCTCTTGGTCCCGGACGTACGGACGTCCACCTCGCGGGCGTTCCACAGCCTGCGGAAGGTCTCGCTGCCGTCGCCGAGCTCGCGGACCAGCCCGGCCAGCTCGGCGTCTTGGGGGTGCAACCCGGCGGCCACCCGCAGTTGCCCGGCGGTCGCGGCGGCGACGTCGTCCCACTCGACATAGAAGTTCCTGCTTCCCGAGTCGAGGAACAGCCGCCTGGCCAGGTTCGCCCGTACGGGCGAGGCGGTGTCGAGGGCGAAGAGGCGGGCCGCGACGGCATTGGCGGCGAGGACGTCGAACCGGTCGTCGATGACCATGGCGGGCGTGTGGATCAGGTCCAGCATCCGCGTCAGCTCCGGCCGGGCGTCCTGGGGCCGGGCCGCACGCCGGGGACGTTCCCGCACGGCGAGCGTGCGCAGGTGCTCGCGCTCCACGTCGTCAAGGCGGAGCGCCGCGGCGAGGGCGTCGAGCACCTCGGGCGACGGCCGCGCGGCCCGCCCCTGCTCCAGCCGCTGGTAGTACTCCACGCTGATCCCGGCGAGCTGCGCGACCTCCTCCCGGCGCAGCCCCCGCACCCGGCGGCGCGGCCCGGCGGCGATCCCCGCGGTCTGGGGCGTGATTCGGCCCCGGCGGGACCGGAGGAAGCCCGCCAGCTCGTGTCGATCTCCCACGACGCCCAGTATGTCGGCTTTCTCGCGGCCCGTGTGAGCTCAGGGTGGCCCTGCTAGTACCCGTACACGCCGGGCCTGGGCCGCCCGCCGTGCGCGCGGAAGGCTCACTCCCGTCACCGGACGAAGAGGAGACCACGATGTGCCACGACATCGACAGCAGGCCGCCCGCCGCCCCCGTCGTCACCGGAGGGGTGACGGAACACGGGCCACTGGAGATCGGCACCGTCGACGGCAACAGGTTCCGCGCCTACCGGGCCGCCCCGGCCGTGCCGAACGGCCGCAGCGTGCTGCTGCTACCCGACGTACGCGGGCTGCACCCGTTCTACGCGAGCCTGGCGCGGCGGTTCGCCGAGGCGGGCTTCCACACCCTGGTTATGGACTACTACGGGCGCAGCGCCGGCACCGGCGACCGGGACGACTCGTTCGACGGGTACGACCACCTCGCCCTGTTGGAACCGCTTCATGTCGAGACCGACGCCGCGGCCGCCGCCGCGGCGATTCGCGCCTGGCACCCCGGCCCGCTGTTCAGCGTCGGCTTCTGCCTCGGCGGCGGCTACTCCTGGCGGCTCGGCGCCGCCGGGCTCGGCCTCGCCGGCGCCATCGGCTTCTACGGTCCGCCCCGCTTCCTCGGCGACCGTACGACCGAGCCATCGGCGCCGCTGCTCATGCTGCTCGCCGGGGCCGACGTGGCGACCACTCCGGAGGAGTACGCCGCACTGACCGCCGCCTTCGACCGGGCCGGAAAGGAATACGAGGCGCACGTGTACGACGGCGCTCCGCACTCGTTCTTCGACGACGCCTACGACCAGTGGCAGGAGGCCTGCGCCGACGCCTGGCGCCGCATCCTCGGCTTCACCGCCCGCCACGTCGGGGAGGCCGACGCGTGAACGAGCGTTACGAACGCGGCCTCGCCCGTCAGACCGAGCTCGGCGCCACCCGCACCGAGGCGTACGACGCCCTCGCCGGCATCGCCCCGGACCTGTCGCGGCTGGCGGTCGAGTTCGCCTACGGGGACGTCCACGCCCGTCCTGGGCTCGACGCCGCCCGGCGGGAGCTGGTCGTCATCGGTGTCCTGATCACCCTCGGCGGGGTCGAGCCCCAGCTCCGGGCGCACATGGAGACGGCGCTCAACGCGGGCCTGCGGCCCCGCGAACTGGTGGAGGCGATCATGCAAGCGCTTCCGTACGCGGGCTTCCCGCGCGTGTTCGGCGCGATGACACTGGCTCGGCAGGTCCTGGACGCCCGCGGGCTGCTCCCCCTCACACCCGCCAGGAACAACCGGGGCCGGTCCGTGCCGCCGAACGTAGGGGGCTTGCGGCAGGGCCTTTGACTACGCGGGCGCACTGAAGCGGGAGGCCACTGGAGTGCCGCCCGCGCCGCACAGCAGACTTCCCGGCGTTCACCGGGAGGGCGTCAACGGTCGTTCTGGCAGACCGAGCAGGGAGTGAGGCCGGCCTCGTCGGCCTCGGCCCGGGTCATGGTCTCGATGCCCGAGTCGCCCATCCCGCTGATCAGAGGGCAACCGGCCTCGTGGTAGCGCCGCGTGCCGACCATGACCCGCACTTGGGTGTCCCCACCCGCGGGCGGCTCCGTCGCGTCGGCGGTGCGGTCCTCTCCGGGCCCGCTTTCGGACTCGTCGCGGTTGTCTGCGGTCTCGCTGCCGTCCTCTTCGGCGCGGGCCGCCGCGGCGCCGTCACCCTTGCCGGCGCCGTCCTCCTCGCGGGCGGCGCCGGAGTCACCGCCGGGCCGCTCGCCCGTCTTCCCCGCGCTCTTCTCGGTGCTCTTCTCAGCGGTGTTCTCGGGGGTGTTCTCAGCGGTGTTCTGGGCGGCGGGTGCAGGGCCGGAGGTGGAGCCGGCCGAGGCCGCGGATCCGGCGCGCCCGGATCCGGGGGTCTCTGCCGGCTCCACCGGCTTTCCGCTCCCCGCACGCGAGTGCGTGGGGGCGTCCTCCGGACCGGACGCGGCTTGCGCGTCCACGGCGCCGGAGTCGATCTGGTCGTCACGGGCCTGCTCGTCGTCCGCCCCGGAAGAGGTGGCCTTCCGCGGCGAGGCCGCAGCCGCACCGGGAGCCTTGTCCCCGGCCGCGGGTCCATCGGACTCGCCGTCCCCCGACGACGGGGGTTCCTTCGCCGTCTCCCCCGCGGTCTTGGACCGTGCGGGGTCCCACGGCAGGGGGACCCTGCCGGGCCTGAACCAGTCGTGCTCCGCGGTGTCGGTCAGAGAGTCGTCCGTCTCGTCGTCCGCCCGGCCCGACGCCGATCCTGCCGCCGGCGGAGACCAGGCCGGTGCGGACCATGACGTGGCAGAAGGCCAGGACGGCGCGGAGGATCCGGACGACGCCTCTGAAGACTCGGTGGAGGACGAGGAAGGCGAGGACGGCGGCGTGGAGGCGGCAGGCGGCGCCGTCTCGGCACCGGACTCCTGCGGCCCGCCCCGGCCGAACCAGTTCACCGGTGTGTGCCCGTCGCTCTCGGCCTCTGCGTCGGCCTCGGAGGCCGTGTCGCGCGCCGGACCGTCCTGCTCGTCCGCTTCGCCAGCGTCGGCGGTCTTGCCGGGCGTCTTTTCCGCCGCCTCACGGGGCTCTTCGCGCGCTTCGTCATCGGACGACTGGGGGCCGGACGATTCTGGGGCGGACGACTCGGGCAGGCGCGGCCCCGGGACGCCGGGCTGAGGGAACCGCGCGACGGGCGGCTCGCGATCAGCGGGCGTGGTGGGACGGGGCGGTTCCTGGCCGGTCGTGCCAGAGGTTCCGGCCGAAGGCGTGGCGGTCGTGGGAGCGGCCTCCGCGCGCAGGCTCTCGTCGCGGGCCGTGTCGTCGCGGGCCGTGTCGTCGCGGGATGGGGCCTCCTCCGGCTCCGCCGTACGGGTGGAGATCTCGGGGAGACAGGTGGTGCAGGGGGTGAAGCCCTCCTCGCGGGCCTCCTCGTGCGTGAGCTCCTCGGTCTCACGCCCGGCGAGCTGGCGGCAGGTGGCCAGATGGAAGCGCTTGCGCCCGGGGATCACGAGGACGATCGCGTCGGGGGCGAGGCCGCGGCCGGAACCGGCCGGCGGCCGCGTGATCGGTCCCGTCCGCTGGGGCGGCGGGGGCGGGAAGGTCTGCGGGGGCAGTGCCCCGTGATGTGTGACCGGCGGTGCCGCCACCATGGGCGTCGCCACCGGATGCGCCGGTGCCCCGGCGAGGGCTCCGCCGTACGCCCCGCTCACGGCACCGACGTGCGCGAGCTGGGGCACGGACGAACCCTGGGGGGTGGGAGCGGTTCCCTCGGCGGCACGCCCACCGGCAGGGAACAGCTCGTGGCGCCTCAGCAGTGCCCCGATCAGCAGGCAGACCGCCGACAGCACGCTGACGACGATCGACCACATCACGAGAGGGGGCGTCCCCAGCACGACGCCCGCGATGAGCAGGACGATTGCGGCGAGGACCAGTGCGGCACTGATGAGGATCACGGGGGGTTCTCCGAGCTATCGGGTCCCTGCGGGGACCCGCCACTTCTTACCGGCGGTCGTTGTGGGGGCCGTCGGGTCCGGGGAAGGCGCCGGAGTGCTGCGAGGGCTCCTGGCCGAACGGGTTGGGGGCTGCGGTCATCTGCTGAGAACCGGGGGCGACGGCGTGGGCCATGGCCGGGGCGGCGCCCACGATCGGGAAGCCTCCGCTGCCCTCACCGGCGACGTTCAGCTCGGCGAGCTGGTTCTCCAGGTACAGCTTGAGACGGCTGCGGTACTCGCGCTCGAAGCTGCGCAGCTCCTCGACCTTGCGCTCCAGCTCGTCGCGGGTCTGGACGAGGGTGCCCATGGCCTGGCGGTGCCGCTCCTGGGCGTCGCGCTCCAGCGTCTCGGCGCGGGCGCGGGCGTCGCCGATGATCTGCTCGGCCTGACGGCGGGCCTTGCCGAGGATGTCGTCGGCCTCGCGCCGGGCGCGGGTCACGGTCTCGTCCGCCTCGCGACGGGCGTCGGCGATCGCCTGGTCGGCCGTCTGCTGGGCGAGGGCGAGCACGCGGGCCGCGGTGTCCATGTTGTCCTCGGCGGGCGGGAGGCCCATGCCGACGGGCACCGGCTCGGGACGGGCCGGCTCCGGAGGCTTGATCGGCTCCGGCTGGGGGGCCATCATCTCGGGCTTCGGCTCGGCCACGGGAGCGGGCGCCATCTGCATGGAGCCGGGCATGCCCATACCCCCGGGCACCTTGCCCCTGAGGCACTCGGCCAGCTTCGCGCGGAGTTCCTCGTTCTCCTGGATGAGGCGGTCCAGCTCGGCCTCGACCTCGTCGAGGAAGGCGTCGACCTCCTCCTCGTCGTACCCCGGCCTCAGCCGGGTGGTACTGAACTGCTTGTTCCGCACATCAGCGGGCGTCAACGGCATTTGGGTCTCCTTGGCGCGCTTGGAGTCTGTCCGGTCGGACGGTACCCGATCAACGAAGCGCGTTCACGACTTGGATCAAGACCAAAACCACAATGAACAGCACTGTGAAGCTCAGGTCAAAGGCCACCGTACCCAACCTGAGGGGCGGAATGAAACGGCGGAGGAACTTGAGAGGCGGGTCGGTCACTGTGTAAACAACCTCCGCCAGCACCAGGACGACCCCTGTGGGCCGCCAGGCGCGGGCGAACGCCTGCACCGTATCTATGATCATTCTGCCGATCAGCAGAACCAGGAAGAGGGTCAGGGCGATGACCAAGATCTCGCTAATGATCCCCACGGTCGAGCCCCGCCTCCCCTCGGTCCAGCCGCCCTCGGGCCGCACGGGCACCGCTCAGCCGGTCACTGTTCATGTATGGAACTCTAGCTCTGGTTGAAGAAGCCGCGTTCCGCGATTCTGGCCTTGTCCTCGGCGGTCACCTCAACGTTGGCGGGGGACAACAGGAACACCTTGTTGGTAACACGTTCGATGCTGCCGTGTAGGCCAAAGACGAGACCTGCCGCGAAATCGACAAGGCGCTTGGCGTCGCTGTCGACCATCTCTGTCAGATTCATGATGACCGGCGTGCCCTCGCGGAAGTGCTCGCCGATCGTCCGCGCCTCGTTGTACGTGCGGGGATGCAGGGTGGTGATGCGCGCCAGATCGGTCGTACGGCGCTCGAGCACGGTGGTGGGGGGACGCGGGGCGGGGACGGCCGTCTCGGTGTCGTCCTCGCGCTCCAGGGGCCCCGAGTGCGTGCCGGAGGGCCCGGCGAAGCCGCGCCGCGGCGACTCGTACTCCTCGTCGCCGTACTCCTCGTCGGTGCCGTACTCTGCCGCGTACCTGTCTTCGTAGCGGTCGTCCTCCACGAGACCGAGGTAGACCGCCATCTTGCGCATCGCGCCGGCCATCGCTCGTCGTCCTCCGCGTTACTGGTGCCTTCAAGGTCCCTTTGGAAGGCCAGGGCGGTAGCCGTACCCCCCTTGGAGCTCACCGCTGATCGACCTCTACCTGAGCGCGGACACCATGGTCCACTTGGGGGACATTACCTGACGAAGGGCTTTCTGCGGCCGAGCAACGCCGTACCGACTCGAAGGTGTGTCGCGCCGTTCGCCACAGCTTGGGGGATGTCTCCACTCATTCCGGCCGATATCACATCGGCGGCGGGGTGTTCCTCGCGGACCCGCTCGGCGACGGCCCGCAGCCGGGCGAACGCGGCGGCCGGGTCCTCCCCCAGCGGGGCGACCGCCATGACGCCCCGCAGGCGCAGCCCCTCCGCCTTCGCGACGAGCCCCGCGAGCGCCGGCACCTCCTCCGGCGCGGCGCCGCCCCGCCCGATCCCGCCCTCTCCCGGTGCGGCGTCGAGGGCGACCTGGATGAGGCAGTCCACCTCGCGCTCCGCGCGTACGGCCTCGCGGCTGAGCGAGTCCACCAGCCGGGGGCGGTCCACCGAGTGGACCATGTCGGCGTAGGAGACGACCGAGCGGACCTTGTTCGTCTGTAACTGACCGATGAAGTGCCACGTGAGGCCGAGATCTGCGCAGTCGGCCGCCTTGGCCGCCGCCTCCTGGTCGCGGTTCTCGCCGACGTGCGACACGCCCAGCTCTGCGAGCAGCCGCACGTCGGAGGCCGGGTAGGTCTTCGTCACCGCGATCAGCGTGATCTCCGACCGCGACCGGCCCGCGGCCCGGCAGGCGTCCTCGATGTGCCGTTCCACCCCGGCCAGCGCCGCGGCCAGTTCCTCGCGCCGGTCACCCACGGACCGCGCCTCCGGCCGTACGGATGTCCGGCGTCACTTGAGGAAGTCCGGCACGTCGAGCTCCTCCTCCTGCTCCTCGAAGACCACGGGACGCCGGGGGCCCGGCTGCGCGTTCCTGGAGGTGATCGGGGTCGGCGGCTCGGGAGTGGGGCGCGGGATCGACAGCGGTCCGGTCGCACCCTGGTCGCGCCCGCCGTCGGCCGCCTCGCGCGGGAACGGCGTGACCGCCTCGGCCTGCTGGGCCTGGGGCGCGGACGCCGTCTGCGACGCCGCCTGCTGGACCGGCTGGCTCGCGGGCTGGGCCTGCGGCACCGGGTTCGCCGGGAGCGCGTTCACCGGAAGCTGGGTCACCGGCGGAGCCGCGGGCTGCACCGGCGCGGGAGCAGGTGCGGGCGCGGGCTGCGCCGCGCTGCTCACCGGACGCACGGGCGCGGGCTCCACACGCGGCTCCGGCTTGGCCGGGGCGGGCGCGGGACGGGCCGCGGGCGCGGGCGCGGGCGCGGGCTGCGCCGGACGGGCCGCCTGCTGGGGCCGCGACAGCGGCGCGGCCACCGGCTTGGCCGGCGCGGGCTCGTCGAACCCGGCCGCGATGACCGTCACCCGCACCTCGTCGCCGAGCGCGTCGTCGATGACCGTACCGAAGATGATGTTGGCGTCGGGCGCGGCGGCGTTGCTGACGAGCTGGGCCGCCTCGTTGATCTCGAACAGACCCAGGTCGGAGCCGCCCGCGATGGACAGCAGCACGCCGTGGGCGCCGTCGATGCTCGCCTCCAGCAGCGGGCTGGAGACCGCCATCTCGGCGGCGGCGACCGACCGGTCGTCGCCCCTGGCGTGGCCGATGCCCATGAGGGCCGAGCCCGCGCCGGACATGACCGACTTCACGTCGGCGAAGTCCAGGTTGATCAGGCCGGGCGTGGTGATGAGGTCGGTGATGCCCTGCACACCGGACAGCAGCACCTGGTCGGCGGCCTTGAACGCGTCGAGCACGCTCACCTGGCGGTCGGAGATCGACAACAGCCGGTCGTTCGGAATGACGATCAGCGTGTCGACCTCCTCGCGGAGGGTCTCGATGCCGGCCTCGGCCTGCATGGCCCGGCGCTTGCCCTCGAAGCTGAAGGGCCGGGTGACGACACCTATCGTCAGCGCGCCGAGCGAGCGGGCGATGCTGGCCACGACCGGCGCGCCGCCGGTTCCGGTGCCGCCGCCCTCGCCCGCGGTCACGAAGACCATGTCGGCGCCCTTGAGGACCTCCTCGATCTCCTCCCGGTGGTCCTCGGCGGCCTTGCGGCCCACCTCGGGATTGGCGCCCGCGCCGAGGCCCCGGGTGAGCTCGCGTCCCACGTCGAGCTTCACGTCGGCGTCACTCATCAGCAGCGCCTGGGCGTCAGTGTTTATGGCGATGAACTCGACGCCCTTGAGTCCCTCCTCGATCATCCGGTTGACGGCGTTCACTCCGCCGCCGCCGATGCCGACGACCTTGATGACCGCGAGGTAGTTCTGCGGTGCTGCCACGACGAGGGGCCTTTCCGCTCGTTTGCGTTTCATGCGGGCAGGGCCCGCCGTCTTCTGAACTCTCACCCTCAAGTTGAGATTTAGAGTTATGTCAACCTGAGGATTGATACGGACAGTAGGGTTGCGCGTCCCCCAGGGTCAACTAACCGCGCCGCAAGGCCGTCCGGCGTGTCGCGCGCTGTCCTATTCGCACGATGCCCTGCTCCGGGGCGGACCCGGATCATGTGTTCACGGCCCGTGAGATATCTCACTTGACCGTCACCACCTGCGGCGAGCTGACATCGTAGCTGGTTCCCGGCTTGGCGAGGGCGGCGAGCAGGACACGTCCCTTCTGCGCCGAGCGCCCCGCGTCCCCCCACAGGACCGTACGGCCGTCGGTGAGTTTGAGCGTGATCGACCGGGGCGAGGCGACGCGCAGCTCCCGCAGGCGCTCCAGGACGCTTTCCGGCAGCGCCCGCAGCACGGTGAGCCCGGCCCTGGTGGCGGGGTCGTCCACGGCGGCCCGCTGGACGCGCAGCACCGGCAGCCGGGGCGGGGCCACGGTCACCTGCTGCAGGACGACGCCGTACCGGTCGATCACCGCGGTCGTCACGCCCATGGGCACGGCGGCGGCGGGGACGCGCTCGACCACGTTGATGCGCAGCGTTCCCGGCCAGCCGCGGTCGGCCGTGGCCGACTCGACCTCGCGCATCGCCCGCACCCGCCGTTCGACCTCGGCGAGGTCCACCGTGGCGAGCGGCGTGCCGGTACGCACCCCCGCGGCCTGCCGCAACTGCTCGGCGGGGATCCGGCTGTTGCCGGTGACCTCGACCTCCCGCACGCCGAGGACGGGCGAGAAGAACACCACCCACGTGGCGACGCCCACCACCCCGCCGGTCAGCAGGGTGGCGAGGGCCGAACGCCGGACGGCCCGCCTCACCGGTCCCCCACGCTCCGGGTCACGGTGCGGATCAGGGTGCGGATCACGGGCCGGATCACCGGGCGGACAGCTCCGCGACGATCTTCGGGCCGAGTTCCGTCACGTCTCCCGCGCCCATCGTCAGCACGATGTCCCCGGCACGGGCCCGGCCGGCGACGAGCGCCGGCACGGCCTGCCGGTCGGGCGCGTAGACGACCCGCTCGCCGGGAAGCGGGATCTTCCCCGCGACCAGCGCGCCGGAGACCCCGGGCTCGGGGTCCTCGCGCGCGCCGTACACGTCCAGCACGACCACCTCGTCGGCGAGGCCGAGCGCCGCGCCGAACTCGTCGGCGAAGAACCGGGTGCGCGAGTACAGGTGCGGCTGGAAGACCGCGATGACCCGGCCGTCGCCGGTCACGACGTCGCGGGCGGCGCGCAGGTCGGCGGTCAGCTCGGTCGGGTGGTGGGCGTAGCTGTCGAAGACCGTCACGCCCGCGGCCTCGCCCTTGGACTCGAACCGCCGCTTGGCCCCGGTGAAGGCGGCCAGGCCCTCCTTGACGTCGTCGAAGCGCAGGCCGAGGTGGAGCGCCACGGCGATCACCGCGGTGGCGTTGAGCGCGTTGTGCCGGCCCGGCACGGCGAGGCGCACCTCGCCTCGTCCCGGTCCCCCGGGCGCGGCGGGGCCGAGCTCCACACCGAACTCCACGCCGAGGCCGCGCGGCACCACGTCGGTCGTGCGCAGGTCGGCGCCGGCGCTCTCGCCGTACGTGACGACGGTGAGGCCGCGCTCCCGCGCGACGGGCACGAGGGCGGCGGCGCCCGGGTCGTCGGCGCACACCACGAGCAGCGACTCGATCCGCTCGACGAAACGCGCGAAACTGTCGTGGACGGCCTGGGGGTCGCCGTAGTTGTCGAGGTGGTCGGCCTCGACGTTGGTCACCACGGCGATGCGCGGCGCGAGCATGAGGAACGAGCCGTCGCTCTCGTCGGCCTCCGCCACGAACACCTCGCCCGCGCCGTCGTCGGCGCCGAGCCCGGTCGTCACGAGCTGCCCGCCGACGCAGTACGACGGGTCCTCGCCGCACTTCTGCAACGCCACGGTCAGCATCGAGGTGGTCGTGGTCTTGCCGTGCGTGCCGGCGACGGCGATGCCGGTGCGGCCGGTCATGACCGAGGCCAGCGCGGCGGCACGCGGGATCACCCGCAGGTTCTGCCGCAGCGCCTCCCCCAGCTCGGGGTTGGAGTCGCGGATGGCGGTGGACACCACGACCGTGTCCACGTCCTTGATGTGGGAGGCGGCGTGGCCGACGTGGATGACGGCGCCCAGCTCGCGCAGCTCGGCCAGCAGCTCGGAGGGCCGCGCGTCGCTGCCCGACACCGGCACGCCCCGCTTGAGCAGGATCCTGGCGATGCCGGACATCCCGGCGCCGCCGATGCCGATGAAGTGCACCCGCCCCAGGTCGGCCGCAGGGACGGGATCCACGAGCTTGACGAGACTCATCGGTGAGCGATCTCCAGCACCTTGCGGGCGAGCGCCATGTCGGCGTCCTTGCGGCCCATCCGCGATGCGGCCTCGGACATCGCGACCACGCGCTCGGGGTCGTTCAGGATCGGCAGCAGCGTCTGGACGATCCAGGCGGCCGACAGGTTCGCGTCGTCGACCATCAGGCCGCCCCCGGCCCGCACGATGGGCTCGGCGTTGAGGCGCTGCTCGCCGTTGCCGTGCGGCAGCGGCACGAACGCCGCGGGCAGCCCCACGGCGGTGAGCTCGGCGCAGGTCATGGCGCCCGCGCGGGACAGCACGAGGTCGGCGGCGGCGTAGGCGAGGTCCATCCGGTCGACGTACGGCAGGATGACGTACTGCGGGTCGCCCGGCGGGGGCTCCACCTCGACGGTGTTCTTGGGCCCGATCACGTGCAGCACCTGGACGCCCGCCGCCCGCAGGTAGGGCGCGGCCTCCAGCGCCGCCTGGTTGATCGAGCGGGCGCCCTGAGAGCCGCCGAACACGAGCAGCGTCACCCGGTCGGACTCCAGCCCGAAGTACGACCGCGCCTTGTCGCCCATCGACAGGCGGTCCATCATGCTGATCTCGCGGCGCAGCGGGATGCCGATGTACTCGGCGTTCGGGAGCACGGCGTCCGGGTGGCCGGTGAAGACGTGCTCGGTGAGGCGGGCGCCGAGCCGGTTGGCCAGGCCGGGCCGGGGGTTGGCCTCGTGGACCACGATCGGCACGCCGCGCCGCCGGGCGCCGAGGTAGCCGGGCGTGGCGACGTACCCGCCGAAGCCGACCAGGACGTCCGCGCCGACCTTGTCGAGGATGCCCGCGGCGCTGCCGATGGCCCCGGCGAGGCGGCCGGGCACGGTGAGGAGCTGAGGGCTGAGCGAGCGGGGCAGCGGCACGGCGGGCACGAGTTCGAGCTCGTAGCCCCGGGCGGGCACCAGGCGGGTCTCCAGGCCGCGCTCGGTGCCGAGGCAGGTGATGCCGATCCTCGGGTCGAGCCGGCGAAGCGCGTCGGCCAGCGCGAGCGCCGGCTCGATATGGCCGGCCGTCCCGCCGCCGGCGAGGACCACCCTCATGTCACTCCCTGTTCTCGCGGATGTTCTCGCGGATGTTCTCGCGGATGTTCTCGCGGACGTCTTCGCGGATATTGCCGCGGACGTTCTCGCGGACGTCTTTCCGGATTTTGTCGCGGATGTTCCCGGATCCGTTCCCTGTCGTTCCTCTTCGTGCCGTCCGCGGCCGTGCGGCCTGCTGCCGGGCCGCTGCCCGCGAGGCCGCGGGCCGCCGCCCGGCGCGGTTCAGGCCAAGCCAGCTTAGAGCCCGCGCGACCGGTCCCGGGCCACGGGCGGCCAGCGCCTCGGCCGCTCCGGGCTCCTGCTTGGCGAACGACACCAGCATGCCGAGCGCGGCGAGCGTCGGCAGCAGCGCCGATCCGCCGTACGACACCAGGGGCAGCGGGATGCCGGTGACCGGGAGGACCCCGATGACCGCGCCGATGTTGACGACGGCCTGCCCGGCGATCCAGGCGGTGGCGGCGGCGGCCGACAGCCGGACGAAGGGGTCCTTCGTCCGGATGGCGATGCGCAGCCCGGCATAGCCGAGCAGGCCGAACAGCGCGACCACGACGAGCGTCCCCATCAGCCCGAGCTCCTCGCCGATGATGGAGAAGATGAAGTCGCTCTCGGCGTGGGGCAGATAGTTCCACTTCTGCCGGCTGGCGCCCAGCCCGATGCCGAACCAGCCGCCCGACCCGATCGCCATGAGCCCCTGGACGGACTGGAACCCCTCGTTCTGCGCGGTGTCCCACGGGTGCAGGAAGCCGGTCAGCCGGTCGAGCCGGTACGGCTCGGCGATGATCATAGTGGCGGTCGCCAGCGCGAGCAGCGCGAGGATCCCGCCGAACAGCCGCACCGGCGCGCCGACCACCCACAGCAGCGCCAGGAAGATCATCATGAGCACGAGCGTGGTGCCGAGGTCGCGCCCGAGCATGACCAGGACCGCCAGCAGGGCCACGCCCGGCATGAGCGGGATCAGCAGCTGGCGCCATTCGATGCGGCCGGCGCGCGCCCGCGTCGCCAGCAGGTCGGCGCCCCACAGCACCAGGGCCAGCTTCGCCGGCTCAGACGGCTGGACCGAGAACGGGCCGATGACGATCCACCGCTGGGCGCCCAGCAGCTCCTGACCGAGGAAGATGACCATCAGCAGGCCGAGGATCGCCAGGCCCATCAGCGGATAGCCGGCCAGGCGGAAGAACCGCTGCGGCAGCCGGGAGCAAACCCACATCAGGGGGAGCCCGATCGCCACCGACGTGACCTGCTTGAGGAACCAGTAGAACGGGTCGCCGGTCCGCTGCAGCGCCTCGATGCTCGACGCCGACAGCACCATCATCAGCCCGAGCGCCAGCAGCAGCGCGCTGCAGCCGAGCACCAGGTGGTAGGACGTCAGCGGGCGGCCCAGCAGCTCGCGCAGCGCGGCGAGCTGGGCGCCGGCCCAGCCGACGGGCTCGGGCCCCCGGCGCTCCGCCTTCCGCGCGGTGGCGGCGCCGGCGGAGCCGGTCGCGGGGCCCGTCACCGGGCCGCCAGCCGCTGCACGGCTCGGGCGAACGCCTCCCCACGCGCTCCGTAACCGGCGAACATGTCCAGTGACGCCCCGGCGGGGGCGAGCAGCACGGTGTCACCCGGGGTGGCGAGCCGGGCGGCTTCGGTGACGACACGGTCCATGACCCCAGTGTCTTGCCCGGGCACGTCCACCACGGGGACATTCGCGGCGTGTCGCGCCAATGCGCGGCGGATCACATCCCGGTCGGTCCCCAGCAGCACCGCGCCGCGCAGCCGGGGCGCGGCCTGCCGTACGAGGTCGTCGACGTCGGCGCCCTTGAGCTGGCCGCCCGCGATCCACACGATCGACTCGTAGGCGGCCAGGGACGCGGCGGCCGCGTGCGGGTTGGTGGCCTTGGAATCGTCCACGTAGTCGACCTCGCCGACCCGGGCCACGTGGGCGATCCGGTGCGGGTCGGGCGTGAACTCCCGCAGGCCGCGCCGTACGGCCTCGGGCGGCACGCCGTACGCGCGGGCCAGGGCGGCGGCGGCGAGCGCGTTGGCGACGTTGTGGGGCGCGAACGGCCGCACGTCGGCGAGGCAGGCCAGCTCCTCCGCCGAGGTCGCGGGGTCGGCCACGAAGGCCCGGTCGACCAGCAGGTCCTCCACGACGCCCAGTTGCCCCGGCCGGGGCACGGCGAGTGTGAAGCCCACCCGAGAGGCGTACGGCTCGGCCAGGCGGGACGACCACGCGTCGTCGGCGTTGTAGACCACCGTCCCCGCTCCCGCGTAGACGCGCGCCTTGGCCGCGGCGTACTCCTCCATCGAGCCGTGCCAGTCGATGTGATCGGGCGCCACGTTGAGCACGGCCGCCGCGAGCGGGCCCAGGGTCGAGGACCAGTGGAGCTGGAAGCTCGACAGCTCCACGGCCAGCACGTCGTACGGCCCGTCGACGGCCTCCACGATCGGGACGCCGACGTTGCCCACGGCCACGGCCTTGTGCCCGGCGGCGGACAGCATGGACGTGAGCATGCGGACGGCGGTGGTCTTGCCGTTGGTGCCGGTCAGCGCCAGCCAGGGGGCCGCGGGCTCCTGGCGCAGCCGCCAGGCCAGCTCGACCTCTCCGATGACCTCGACGCCCGCGTCCGCGGCGGCGACGAGCAGCGGGTGCGTGGGGCGCCAGCCCGGCGAGGTGACCAGGAGCGAGGTCCCGGCGGGCAGGGCGGGCTCGCCGAAGCGCACCTCCACGCCCAGCTCGGCGAGCTCGGCGGCCGTCGCGCGCTGCCGCTCGCCGTCCGCGGCCTCCAGCACGGTCACGCGCTCGCCGCGCGCCGCCAGGGCCCGCGCCGCGGCGGCGCCCGACACGCCGAGGCCGGCGACGACGACGTTCACTGTTTCGGCATCCATTCGAGGTAGAACAGACCGAGACCGGCGGCGACGCACAGGGCGGCGATCAGCCAGAAGCGCACCACGATGGTCGTCTCGGCCCAGCCCGACAGCTCGAAGTGGTGCTGGAGCGGCGCCATCCGGAACACGCGTCTGCGGGTCAGCTTGAAGGACCCGACCTGGATGATCACCGACATTGTGATGATCGCGAACAGGCCGCCCAGGATGACGAGCAGGAGCTGGGTCCGGGTGGTGAAGGCCAGACCGGCGATCACGCCGCCGAGGGCCAGCGAGCCGGTGTCGCCCATGAAGATCTTGGCGGGCGGGGCGTTCCACCACAGGAAGCCCAGGCAGGCGCCCAGCACCGCCGCCGCGACCACCGCCAGGTCGAGCGGGTCTCGCACCCAGTAGCAGTTGGGGCCGAAGCCGACCGTCGTGCAGCTGTTGCGCAGCTGCCAGTTGCCGATCAGCACGTACGCCGCGAGGACCAGGCAGGTGGCGCCGGAGGCCAGGCCGTCGAGCCCGTCGGTCAGGTTCACCGCGTTCGAGAAGCCCACGATGAAGAACACGACCCAGATCATGAAACCGATGAGCCCGATGGACGGCCCGATGTCCCGCAGGAACGACACGTGCGTGTCCGCCGGGGTGACGGCGTAGGCGTTGGGGAACCGCAGGACCAGCACCGCGAAGATCGCGCCGACGACGAGCTGCCCGCCCGCCTTGGCGCCGCTGCGCAGGCCCAGGCTGCGCTGCTTGTAGATCTTGATGAAGTCGTCGAGGAAGCCGACCGCGCCGAGGCCCGTCATCAGGAACAGCACCAGCAGTCCCGATGCCGTCGGAGGGTCGGTGGCGGCCGAGAAGACGGTCACCCCGTGGGCCACGAAGTAACCGATCAGCGACGCGATGACGATCACCGTGCCGCCCATCGTGGGAGTGCCCTTCTTGTCGTAGTGCCCCGACGGGCCCTCCTCCCGGATGTTCTGGCCGTAGCCCCTGCGGGCGAACAGCCGGATGGCCAGCGGCGTGCCGACCATGGACAGCATCAGCGAGATCGCCCCCGCGATGAGGATGTTCCTCACCGGGCGTCACCTCCGAGGATCGCCTCGGCGACCCGCTCGAGCCCGGCCGCACGCGGCCCCTTCACCAGCACCACGTCGCCCGGCGCGAGCCGGTCCGACAACTCCCGAGCCGCCGCCGCGGCGTCCGGGACGTGGATCGCGCCGGGCGCGCCCCGCAGCACCGGCTCGGCGTCCTCCCCCACGACGACGACGGCCTCCAGGCCCGCGCCCGCGGCCAGCCGCCCGAGGTCCTCGTTCAGCGCCGCGCTCTCCTCGCCCAGTTCGCGCAGCGCGGCGATCACCGCGAACCGCCGCCGCCCCTCCCCCATCACCGCGAGGCTGCCGAAGGCGGCCCGCATGGAGTCGGGGTTGGCGTTGTAGGCGTCGTTGATCACGGTCACGCCGTCGGGCCGCTCGCTGACCTCCATGCGCCAGCGGCTGCGCGGCTCGGCCGCCGACAGCTCCTCGGCGATGGCGGCCGCCGGCAGCCCCAGCTCGTGCGCGGCGGCCGCCGCGGCAAGGGCGTTCTCCACGGTGTGCGCGCCGTACAGGCGCAGCCGGACCGGGGCGGTGCCGGACGGCGTGCGCAGCGTGAACGAGGCGCGGCCGGTCGCGTCGAGCGTCTCGTCCTCCGCCTGCACGTGCGCCTCCGGCGAGCGCCCGAAGTAGGTCACCCGCGCGCTCGTACGGCCGGCCATCGCGCGCACCAGCGGGTCGTCGGCGTTGAGCACGGCGACCCCGTCGGCGGGCAGCGCCTCGACGAGCTCGCCCTTGGCCTGCGCGATCGCCTCCTTGCCGCCGAACACCCCGAGATGCGCGGTGCCCACGTTGAGCACGACGCCGATGCGGGGCGGGGCGATCCTCGCCAGGTAGGCGATGTGGCCGACGCTGCGCGCGCTCAGCTCCAGGACCAGGAATCCGGTGGTCTCGTCGGCCTTGAGCACAGTCAGCGGGTGGCCGATCTCGTTGTTGTACGAGCCGACGGGGGCGACCGTGGGGCCGAGCCGGGCGGCGAGACCGGCCAGCAGGTCCTTGGTCGTGGTCTTGCCCGCGGATCCGGTCACCCCGACCACGGTCGTGCCGGGCAGCTCCGACAGCACGGCGGTGGCGAGCGAGGCCAGGGCCGCGAGCGGGTCGGCCACGATCACGGCGGGCGCCTCGACGGGCCGGGTGGCGAGGACGGCGACGGCGCCGGCGTCGTGGGCCTGCCGGGCGAAGTCGTGCCCATCGGCCCGTTCACCCTTGATCGCCACGAACAGCGAGCCCGGTCCGGCCGCCCGTGAGTCGATCACGACGGGCCCCCGGACCACGGCCGCGGGGTCGGCCGCCCCGTTCAACGCTCCGGACGTGATCTCGGCGACCCGGGCCAGCGGCAACGGGATCATGGTGTCTTTCCTGCTCTCTTTCGCGTCGCTAACTCGGCCGCCAGGGCACGGCCCGGCATCGGCTCACGCATCGGCGGCCTCCCGCGCCGCCCGCCGCGCCCGGCTCCGCTCCGCGATGGCGGCGGCGGCCACCTCGCGGTCGTCGAAGGGAATGACCTCGCCCCCGACATACTGCCCCTGCTCGTGCCCCTTGCCGGCCACAACTACCACATCTCCGGGGGCCGCACCGCCGACGGCCAGGCGGATGGCTGCCGCCCGGTCCGGCTCCACGATTACGTGGGCCCGCTCCTGGACAGGTACCCGCAGCGCGCCCTCCAGCATCGCGGCGAGGATCGCGAGCGGGTCCTCCGTACGAGGGTTGTCGCTGGTGAACACGGCCAGGTCGGCGAGGCGGACGGCGGCCTCGCCCATCATCGGGCGCTTGCCGCGGTCGCGGTCGCCGCCGCAGCCCAGCACGATCACCAGCCGGCCGCCGGGCCCGTCGTCGAGCACGGCGCGCAGCGAGCACAGCACCGACTCCACCGCGCCCGGCTTGTGCGCGTAGTCCACGATCACCTGGACGTCGTCCGCGCCCGGCACCCGCTCCATCCGGCCCGGCACGCCGGCGAACTCGCCGACGCCGGTCACCGCGGCCTGCAGCGGGACCCCCGCCTCCACCAACGCCACCAGCGCGCCGAGCGTGTTGGCCACGTTGAACGGGCCGGGCAGGGCCACCGACACCTCGGCCTCGACCCCGCCGGGACCGACCAGGCGGAACGCGCTGCCGGCCGCGCCGAGGCGCACGTCCTCGGCGCGCCAGTCGGCCTCCGGCGCCCCGGTGGCGGAGAACGTGGTGATGGGGATCTTGGCCATGGCGGCCAGCTCCCGTCCGTGGGCGTCGTCGATGTTCACCACGCCCGCCCGGCTGAACTCGGGGGTGAACAGGCGCGCCTTGGCCGCGAAGTAGTCGTCCAGGTCGCGGTGGAAGTCCAGGTGGTCCTGGGAGAGGTTGGTGAAGATCGACACGTCGTAGAACAGGCCGTCCACGCGGCCGAGGGCCAGGGCGTGGCTGGAGACCTCCATGGCCGCCGCGCTCACGCCCCGCTCGCGCATCAGCGCGAACAGCCCCTGCAGGTCGGTCGCCTCCGGGGTGGTCAGCTCGGGGGTGAACCGCACGTCGCCCGCGCGGATCTCCACGCCGCCGACCAGGCCGGTGCGGTGACCCGCCGCCCGCAGTCCCGCCTCCAGCAGGAACGTCGAGGTGGACTTGCCGCTGGTGCCGGTGACGCCGATGAGCGTGATGCCGGCCGCCGGCTTGCCGTACACCCAGGCGGCCACCTGTCCGAGCACGGCCCTCGGGTCGGGCACGACGAGCACCGGCAGCCCGGTCGCGACGGCCCGGTCGCGGCCCTCCTCGTCGGTCAGGATCGCCGTCGCGCCCGACGCCAGGGCGTCGCCGGCGAACTCCGCGCCGTGCCGGGCCTTGCCGGGCACGGCCACGTACAGGTCGCCGCGCCGCACCCGGCGCGAGTCGAGGGTGATGCCGGTGACCGTGCCGCGGACCGCCCGCGCTCCGGGCGACGGGACGGCCGACGACGTGCCGAGCAGGGACGCCAGCGCGGACAGCGGACGGGCCTGGACGGCCTCGGGACGCATGGACGACGGGGAACGCACGGCGAGAGCGTACCCCCCTCCGTCGCTCACCCCGGCCACTCCGGCTCCGGTCACTCCGCCGTCACTCCGACGGGCGAAGGACCATCGCGGGCGCCTTCGTACCGGTCGGAGGGATCTTCCTGTTCTTCAACGCGAAAGTCATGACGTCCTTGAACACCGGGGCGGCGACGGCGCCGCCGTAGTGGCCTTTCTTCGGATCCTGGATGACCGCCAGGGCCATCAGCCGGGGCTGGTCCGCGGGGGTGAAGCCGACGAACGTGGCGGTGTACCCGCAGTATCCCGCGCACTTCTCGTCGTACCGCATGGCGGTGCCGGTCTTGCCCGCGACACGGTAGCCCTCGATGGAGGCCTCCTCTCCCGTGCCCTCGTGGCCCACCGCGGCCTCCAGCATCAGCGCGATCTTCTTGGCGGTGGTCTCGCTGATCACCCGCGTGCTCTTGGCCGCGGGGCTGGGGACGAACGCGCCGTGCTCGTCGGTGGTGCCCGCCACGATCGAGGGGGTGATCCGCACTCCACCGTTGGCGATCGTCTGGTAGACGCTGGCCATCTGCAGCGCGGTGACCGAGATGCCCTGGCCGTAGGCGATCGTACAGCGCTGGCTGCCCGACCACGTCTGCCACTGCGGCAGCAGGCCGGCCTGCTCGCCGGGGACCTCCGACCCGCTGCGCGCGCCGAATCCGAAGGACCGGAACATGTCGTACAGCCGCTGGCTGGAGATCTTGTCGGATACCATGATCGTGCCGACGTTGCTCGACTCGGCGAGGATCCCGGTGAACGTGAGCGGCTCGGGCTTGTGCGGGTGGGCGTCCCTGAGCTGCCGGTCGGCGCACTGGATGTGGTCGGGCACGCGGAAGACGGTGTCGGGGGTGACCACGCCCGCCTCCATCGCCGCCGCGGCCGTGATCACCTTGTTGGTGCTGCCGGGCTCGAACACCTCGGACGCCGCGCGGTTGGCGCGGTCCTCGGCCGGGGCCGACTGCCAGTCGTTGAGGTTGGCCTGGGGCGCGTTCGCCATGGCGAGGATCTGCCCGGTCCGCACGTCCATGACGATCACGCTGCCGCTGCGCGCCCCCGTCGCGCGGACCTGCCGGTCCAGCGCCTGCTCCGCGGCCCACTGGATGTCCCTGTCGATGGTCAGCCGCACGTCCCGCCCGGGCACCGGCGCCTCGCGCTGGCTGCGCGTCATCGGGATGCGCTGCCGGTTCGCGCCGAGCTCGACGCTCTGCTTGCCGTCCTTGCCCGCCAGGAGGTCGTCGTACGCGCTCTCCAGGCCCTCCAGGCCCCTGCCGTCGACGCCGACGAAGCCGAGCAGTCCGCCCGCGAGCGAGCCGCCGGGATAGAGGCGGCGGTAGGTCTCCTTCATGCCCACGCCCTTGAGCTCGAAGCCCATGATGCGCTTGGCCCGCGGCGGCTCCACGTCGCGGGCCAGCGGGATGTACCGCTGGGTGGTCTTGGCCAGCGCGGCGGAGATCTCCTCCTTGGGCTTGTTCAGCTCCCGTGCCAGCGTGGTGGCGACCAGGTCGCGCTTGTCCGCGTCCACGTCCTTGGGGTCGACGTAGATCTCCCTGGCCTCGACCGTCACGGCGAGGTCGTGGCCCCCGGCGTCGGTGATCGAGCCGCGCCGCGCCGGCAGCGTCTCGGGCCGTACGCGCTGCTCCGCGGCCCTGGCCTGGAGCACCTTGGAGTCGAAGCCCTGGAGCTGGACCAGCCGGCCGGCGAACAGCGACAGCACGATCGCCATCACCACGAGCGCCGCCCTCAGCCGCCGGACGGGGTTGCCCAGCCGGAGCACGGCAGGCGGACGAGGCGGACCCGGAGGCCCCGAAGAACGCTGTGGACCTGGAGAACGCTGCGGACCCGGCGGGCGCTGGGGGCGCGACGGAGCGCCGCCGGTGCGGGGACGGCCCACGCCGGTCCCGCCCGTCCCGCCGGGCGCGGGCGGCCGCGGTACGCCGGTCCTGCCCGGGGCCCCTGCCTTCGCCGGAGCGCCGTCTCCGGGGGCGCCCGGTGTCCCCTGGGCGCCGGGCCTGCCGGGAGCCCCGGACTTTCCCGGGACGCCGGGCCTGCCGGAAGCCCCGGCCTTCCCGGCAGCGCCGGGCTTTCCGGGAGCACCGTGCTTTCCAGGGACACTGGGCTTTCCGGGGGCATCGGGCTTTCCGGGAGCGCCGGGCTTTCCGGCAGCGCCGCGAGGACGCCCCTCACCGGGGGCCGGGTGCTGCGCGACGACGCGGCGCGGACCGCCGCCGGGCATGCCGGGCTCGCCCCTTCGCGGGGCGCGAGCGGGCGGAACGGGCCCGCCCGGCGCGGACCGGCGCCTGCCGGGCGACTCTCCGGTGCGGCCGTTGCGGGCATCGTCGCGCCCGCCGTCCGCCCGGCCGCCGCCCTGCCTGCCTCCGCCTTCCTGGGCGCCGCCGGGCCGGCCGCGCCGGGGCGGGCCGCCCGTCGCGTCGTCCCGTCCGGGGTCATCGGAAGGCCTGCCGGGGCGGCCGGGCCTCGGCGGCCCGTCCTGGCGGGACGGCCGCCCCGGGGAGCCCGGGCTCCTCCTGTCACCGCCCGGGCCCTGGCCACCGCCTCGCCCGCTGGGACCCCCGCGGCCGGGACCCGGGTTCCGGCCGCTGTCTCTCACCGGTCCGTGCCCTCCTTCTGGGCCTGCTCCTGCGCCGCGTCGCCCGTCTTGATGAACTTCGGCGCGGACGTGTCGGGGTCGAGGCCCTGCGCCCTGGCCTGATCGCCCAGCGGGCCCGGCTGCGTCCACTGGCGGAGCTGGTTCTCCTGCTCCGCCGCCTGCTCGTGCAGCTCGTCGATGCTCGACCGCAGGTCGCTCAGCCTGAACGAGTCCTGCGCGAGGACCGTGTTGAGCAGCAGCAGGGTCACCAGGCCGCCGCACATGAGGCCCACGACGAGCAGCACGAACGGCGCACGCGGCGGCCGCCGGAACGCCCGCCGCGCCATTGTGGCACGCACGCTCGCCGCCGTCCGGGTTTCCGGGCCGCCGCGCGGGGCGCGCCGCGGAGCGGGTGCGACCTCGGTGAGGCTCCGGGCCTCACGGGACGGCGCTGGGCGGGTGGCCGTACGGGATGCGGCCGTGCCGGAAGTGGCGGGGGTGGAGGTGGCAGGGGCGGCCGTACGCGCCCGGGCGCCGTCGCGCTTCGGGGCCGCGACGGATCCGGCGGACGCCGCCGGCGCGCCACCCGGCCGGGCGGCCGCGGCCGCCTCACCCCGGCGCGCGTCCGAACGCGCCTTCCGGGACGCCGGGGCCGCCTCACGGCGGAGCCGGCCGTCCGCGCCCGGCCGGGGAGCCGGGACGGCCTCGCGCGCGCGGTCGTCGCCCGCCGTGGGCGCGCCGGGGCGGACGCGGCGCTTCTCCGGAGCGGCGACGGCCTCGCCCGCCGTCGCGGCGGTCCGGCCCGGCGTGCGGCCGGGCACGCGCGGCGGCGCGGCCGTGCGCTCGGCCGCCCTCCTGCTCTCCTGCTCTGTCCTCATCCCTCGCGGATCCTCTCTGCCGCCCGCAAGCGGGCCGAGGCCGCCCGCGGGTTGCGGGCCACCTCCTCGTCGTCCGGGAGCTCCGCTCCCCTCGTCAGAAGGCGGAACCGGGGCTGGTGAGCCTCCAGGGGGACCGGCAGCCCGGGAGGGCTGGTGTCCTTGGTTCGCGCCACGAGGACCTGCTTGGTGAGCCGGTCCTCCAGGGAGTGGTAGGCGAGCACGACCACGCGCCCGCCCAGCGCCAGCGCGTCGAGCGCGGCCGGGAGCGCGTGCTCGAGCGCCGACAGCTCTCCGTTCACCTCGATGCGCAGCGCCTGGAACGTTCTCTTCGCCGGGTTGCCCCCGGTCCGCCTCGTGGCGGCGGGTATCGCCGCGCGGACCAGGTCGGCAAGCCGTTTCGTGCTGGTGATGGGGTCCTTGGCGCGCTCCTTGACGATGAGGTTCGCGACGCGTGCCGCGAAGCGCTCCTCGCCGTAGTCGCGCAGGATGCGAGTGAGGTCCGCGGCGGAGTAGGTGTTCACGACGCGCTCGGCGGTGAGCTCCTGCTCGCGGTCCATCCGCATGTCGAGGGGGGCGTCGTAGGAATAGGCGAAACCGCGCTCGGCCTCGTCGAGCTGAGGGGAGGACACGCCGAGGTCGAACAGCGCGGCGTTCACGCGGGGCCGTCCGGCGTCACGGAGCACGTCGGCCAGTTCGTCGGAGACGGCGCGCACCAGAGTGATCCGGTCCGCGTACGGCGCGAGCCGGGCGGTGGAGCGCTCGATGGCGGTGGGGTCGCGGTCGATGCCGACGAGGTGGAGGGAGGGATGGGCGGCGAGAAGCGCCTCGGCGTGCCCGCCGAGACCGAGGTTGGCGTCCACGGCCACCGGCTCCGGTCCGGACAGTGCCGGAGCGAGCAACTCCAGCACGCGATCGAGCATGACCGGAACGTGACCACCCGGCTGACCGGGCTCGTACGACAACGCTTCCAACCCCCATTTACGCCGCAGTACTCGCGGATTCGCGGCTGTGCCGCCGGTGACTACCCAACGGACCCCCACCCATGCCGGTTCCCGGAGAATCGGAGAACCGACCCGTCCGGCCAGGTCCCCATCCGCGTCGCCGGCCGTGGCGTCTGACACCGGGGAAGGTGCATCAGCTGCCACATGGGAGCGGGTGGAGACCTCGCCGAACGTCACCGACGGGTCAATTGATCAAAAGGAAAAGGACCGATCTACAGAATCCCGGGCAGCACCTCCTCCGACAGGTCGGAGAATGCCTGCTCCTGAGCCTCCAGGTAGGTGTCCCATGCCTGGGCGTCCCAGATCTCCAGTCGCGTGTTGGCGCCGATCACGACGCAGTCACGTTCCAGCCCGGCGTAACGCCGCAGCGTCTGGGGAATCGTGATGCGTCCCTGCTTGTCCGGCACCTCGTCGGACGCACTGGCGAAGAAGACACGGCTGTAGTCGCGGACCGCCTTCGCCGTCACCGGAGCGGTACGCAGGGCCTCGGTGATGCGCTGGAACTCCTCTACGGGGAAGACGTAGAGGCAGCGCTCCTGGCCTTTGGTGATCACCAGACCCTCCGCCAGCTCCTCGCGATACTTCGCCGGCAGGAACAGCCGTCCTTTGTCGTCGAGGCGCGGGTGGTGGGTGCCGAGGAACACCGGACCCACCTCCTGTGCCTTGTGGAGCGCTCAGCGCTATAGCCCCTGCCCTCCACTGCGCACCACCATACTCCACTTCTCCCCACCGTCAACTGATTCTGAACGTGTCGGCATTCAAAATCGGCGGCGTTTCCGCAGGTGAAATGGAGTGGGTCGGAGTGGGGCGCCGCGCCGCCCCCCGGCCCGCGCACGGGCGTGTCGGCGCGCCGGAAACCCCGGTCCCTACGGGGTTCCCGGGGGCGGGCGGGAGCCCGGTGGAGGGAAGTGGAGCGCGCCGGGGGCGCCCCGGCTTCACGTGTCACGGGATTCGGACGAACGCGCCACGCGACCGTGAAGAGACGCCACAACACTGTGGGCAGTTCACCCCGGATTTCTGGACAAAGTCGCCCTGGAACCACAGGGGACATAGGGTCGGTACACAGAATGGAAAAGGAACGTTTAATGCCCCATTCTCGGGGACGCACCCTCATGGAGGCCTGGTGGCAGTAACTCCCGACGTCACCGATGCTTCAGCCCGGCTCGAGGATCTGATCGACACCGCCCACCGGATCCGCAACTCGATCGAATCGGTGATCGAGGGCAAGAGCGACGTCGTCCGCCTTACTCTCACCGTGCTCCTGGCGGAGGGCCACCTGCTGATCGAGGACGTGCCCGGCGTGGGCAAGACGATGCTCGCCAAGGCCCTGGCGCGCTCGATCGACTGCCCCGTCAAGCGCGTCCAGTTCACCCCCGACCTGCTACCGAGCGACATCACCGGCGTCAGCGCGTACAACCAGCAGACGCGGGAGTTCGAGTTCAAGCCGGGACCGGTCTTCGCCAACATCGTCGTCGGCGACGAGATCAACCGCGCCTCCCCCAAGACGCAGTCCGCCCTCCTGGAGTGCATGGAGGAGCACCAGGTCACGGTCGACGGCGTGACCTACGCGCTGGAGTCGCCGTTCATGGTCATCGCGACGCAGAACCCGATCGAGATGGAGGGCACCTATCCCCTCCCGGAGGCGCAGCGCGACCGCTTCACCGCCAAGATCGCGATGGGGTATCCGGAGCAGGCCGCCGAGCTGGAGATGCTCGACGTGCACGGCGCCTCACAGCCGCTGGACAAGATGGAGCCGGTCGCGACCACGGCCGAGGTCGTCGCGCTGATCCAGGCCGTCCGCGCGGTCTACGTCTCCCAGCCGGTCAAGCGCTACGCCGTCGACATGGTGGCGGCCACCAGGCACTCCCCCGACCTGCGGCTGGGCGCCTCCCCCCGGGCGACGCTGCATCTGGTGCGCAGCGCGCGGGCCCACGCCGCGCTGTCCGGCCGCGACTACGTGATCCCGGACGACCTGCAGGACCTGGCCGTCCCCGTGCTGGCGCACCGCCTGCTGCCGAGCCTGGAGGCGCAGGGGCAGCGCCGCCTCCCCGAACAGCTCGTCGGCGAGCTGGTGCGGCGCGTCCCCGTCCCCGACGCCAAGTAGCGGACGCGAGTGAGCCGGGCGCACGCCCGGCGATGTGACTGTTAGCAAGTGACGGAGGGCCCATGAGCGGGCTGAAGGCTCTGACCCCGCGGGGACGCTCGTTCCTCGCCTCCGGCGTGGCGGCCCTGCTGTGCGCCCTCGTCCTCGGGGAGCAGGATCTGCTGCGCGTCGCCGTACTGATCACCGCGATGCCGTTGCTCGCGTCGCTGGTCGTGGCGCGCACGCGTTACCGGCTGGCCTGCGCCAGGCGGCTGAGCCCGGCGCGGGTGCAGGCCGGCGAGGACAGCACGGTCACCCTGCGGCTGGAGAACATCACCCGGCTGCCCACCGGGCTGCTGCTGGTGGAGGACACCCTGCAGTACGCGCTGGGCACGCGGCCGAGGTTCGTCCTCGACCGGATGGAGTCGCGCGGCGTCCGGGAGATCGACTACAAGGTGAGCTCGGACCTGCGCGGGCGTTTCCCGATCGGGCCGCTCTCGGTGCGGATCGCCGACCCGTTCGGGCTGGTCGAGCTGACCCGCTCGTTCACCATCACCGACACGCTCGTGGTCACTCCCGAGGTGGTGCCGCTGCCGCCGGTGCGCCTGTCGGGCGAGTACAGCGGCGGCGGCGACAGCCGTACGCGGTCGGTCGCGGCGGCGGGCGACGACGACGTGGCGCCCCGCGAGTACCGCCAGGGCGACGACCTGCGCCGGGTCCACTGGCGCTCGACCGCGCGGCGCGGCGAGCTGATGGTCAGGCGCGAGGAGCAGGAGCGGCAGAGCCGGGGCGCGCTGCTGCTCGACACCCGCAGGCACGCCCACCGGGGCGAGGGGCCGCGCTCGTCGTTCGAGGTCGCGGTCTCCGCCGCCGCGTCCATCGGCGTGCACCTGTCCGCGGAGGGGCTCGCGCTGCGCCTGGTCACCGACCAGGGCGCGCGGCACGTGGTGGACACCGGCCAGTCGTGGTCGCTGCTGGACACGCTCGCCGTCATCCGGCAGAGCACGGCGCGCTCGCTGGAGCACGGCGTCGGCGCGCTGCGCCAGGGCGGCGGGGAGGGGCTGATCATCGCGGTCCTCGGGGCGCTCGACCCGGAGGAGGCCCTGGCTCTCGCCCGGCTCAGGCATTCGGGCGTGACCGCCGTCGCGGTCCTGCTCGACCTCGCCTCCTGGGACGGCGCCTCCTGGGACGCCGTCGCCGCGGAGAACGCGCGGGCCGCGCGGTCGGTGCTGACCGGCGGCGGGTGGCGGGTGCTCGACCTGCCCGCCGGCGCCTCGCTCGCCGGCGTGTGGCCGGAGGCCGGAAACAACAGGAGCGCGGCCTGAGCCGGCCGCTCCGGCGTGACGGAAGGTAGGAAGCGATGAAACTGCCGGTAGCGGCGGGGCTGGCCACGGCGGCCGTCACGATCACGCTCTACCCGCTCTTCGAGGGCGGCACCTGGTTCTGGTCCTGCATGGGGGCGATCCTCGTCACCACCGTGGCCGGGGCGGTGGCCTCCCGCATGGGCGCCCGTCCGTGGGTGGCGCCCGCCGTGACGCCCGTGGCGGTCCTGCTCTACCTGACGCTCGTCTTCACGCCGGACGAGGCGTGGCTGCGCATCGTCCCGACCAAGGACTCGCTCGTCCGGCTCGCCGAGCTGGTCGGCGCCGGGTTCGACGACATCCAGCGGTACGCCGCCCCGGTGCCGGACAACCCCGGCATCACGCTGCTCGCCACGGCGGGCGTGGCGCTGATCGCCCTGCTCGTGGACGTCTTCGCGGTGCGGCTGCGCCGGGCGGCACTGGCCGGGCTGCCGCTGCTCGCCCTGTTCACCGTGCCCGCGGCGGTGATCACGGAGCCGATCGGGTGGATCGCGTTCGTCATCGCGGCGTTCGGCTACATCGGCCTGCTCGTCACCGACGGGCGGGAGCGGCTGAGCCGCTGGGGCCGGGCCGTGGTGGTGCGCCGCTCCTCCGGCTCCGGGCGCGGCGCGGCCCCCGACACCGAGCGGCTCGCCCTGTCCGGCAAGCGCATCGGCGTGACGGCGATCGTGCTGGCGGTCCTGGTGCCCGCGTTCCTGCCGGCGCTCTCGCCCGATCCGCTGTTCGGCTTCGGCGTGGGCAACGGCCTCGGCGGGGGCGGCGGCAACATCGGCATCCCCGACGCCATCGCCAAACTCGGCGGCCAGCTCAGGCAGCAGAGCAACGCGACCGTGCTCACCTACACCAGCAGCGACGACGTGCCGCGCTACCTGCGGATCTACTCGCTCGACATCTTCGACGGGACGAAGTGGACGCTGTCCCCGCTGCGGGGGCTCCAGGAGGACCGGGTGTCGGAGGGGCCGCTGCCGCCCACTCCGGGGCTCCGCCCCGGGGTGCCGGTGAAGCGGGCCGAGATGCGGGTCACGATGAGCGAGGACATCGACAAGCTCAACTTCCTGCCGCTGCCCTACCCGGCACGGCAGGTGGACGCGGACGGCGACTGGCGCGCCGACCGGGCCTCGCTCATGGTCTTCTCCGCGCACGACGAGGCGGCCGGGCTCGAATACCGGGTGGTGACCGAGGAGCCCGATCCCAGCACGACCGAGCTGCGCACGGCGGTGACCCTCCCGGAGAGCGAGCGCTACCTGCAGCTGCCCGACGGGCTCGACCCCCGGGTGGCCGCTCTCGCGCGCCGGGTGACCGCCGACGCCGCCACGCCGTACGAGGCCGCGGTCGCGCTGCAGGAGTGGTTCACCCGGGCAGGCCGGTTCACCTACGACGTGCGCGCGTCCGGATCGGGCGCGCAGGCGCTGTCCCGCTTCCTGCTGCGTGACCGCACCGGCTACTGCGAGCAGTTCGCGGGGGCGATGGCCGTGATGGCGCGGCTGCTCAACATCCCGGCGCGGGTGTCGATCGGCTACACGGGCGGCACCAAGATCGGTGACGTGTGGACGGTCCGCACCCACGACGCCCACGCGTGGCCGGAGCTGTTCTTCGACGGAATCGGCTGGCTGCGGTTCGAGCCCACCCCCGCCGGGGCCGGCGGGCAGGGCACGGCCCAGGTGCCGCTGTACTCGCTGCCCATCACACCGACGGCCGATCCCACGACGGGCCCGTCCGACGGGCCGTCGTCGAACGAGGAGGACGACAGCGGCCAGAGCGCCGGGCCGGCCCGGCCCAACCCGCGCCAGCTCGACCGCGACCTCGACGGCACGGCCATCGCGGCCGACCCGGGCACGCCCGTCGCCGTCAAGATCGGGATCGGCGCCGCCGCGGCGCTCGCGCTGCTGTTGCTGCCCGCCGCCGCGCGGCTCATGGTGCGCCGCCGGCGCCTTCGCCGGATGACGCGGACGGCGTCGGGAGGCCACGCGGCCTGGGCCGAGCTGCGCGACGTGCTCACCGACCTGGGAATGGCCGGAGAGCCGAGCGAGACGCCGCGCGCGCTCGGCCGCCGGATCGCCGAGCGGTACGCGCTCGGCCCGCAGGCCGCCGAGTCGCTCACCCGCGTCGTCACCTCGGAGGAGCGGCTCAGGTACGCTCCCACGCCTTCGGCGTCGGGGCCCGTTCCCGCGGACCTGCGCCGGATCAGGCGCGATCTGGCGCCGAGGGCCTCACGGTGGCGGCGCCTGGGGGCCGTGCTCGCCCCGATGTCCGTCCTGCGGCGGGTGCGGGCGGCCGGCGAGGGCGCGCTCGACGTGTTCGACCGGCTGGAGGGACTGCGGCCCCGGCTTTGGCGGGCACGGCCCGGCGGGACTCAGGGGACGGCCACGACTCCGGAGCGTCCCGGCGCCACAGGGGCCGGAGCCGGCGATGCCGCGAGGGAGCGGACCCTGACCGGCGCCCGCCGCTGATCCGCCGCTGATTCGCGGCCGGTCGCCGCAGACGACTCGGTGGGCCCGCTGAGCGGGCCCACCGGCGTTGCCTCGGATGGGGAGCGGTGGCTCAGATGGGGATCAGTGCTCGTCGTGGCGGCGGCGCCAGCGCTCTTCCATGCGCTCCATGAAGCTCTGGCGCTGGGGGCGGCGGCCGCGGTTGCGGGACGGCGGGGAGTCACCGAACCCGTTCATGCGCTTCCAGCTCGACAGGCCCCACAGGCAGGTGGCCAGCATGACCACGAAGCCGGCGGCACCGAGCCAGATCTGGGCCGCGACGACGCCGACCATCAGCAGGACCACGCCGAGTGCGAAGCCTATGGAGGCCTTCACCAGGCGGCGCTTGTAGTGGCTGCGCGGATCGCTGATCCGTACGGTGTTCGCCCACTTCGGGTCCTCGGCATAGAGGGCCTGCTCGATCTGGTCGAGCAAGCGCTGCTCGTGCTCAGACAGCGGCACGGCGCCTCCCAAGGACGGCCCCATTCAGGGGAAGACGGCAACGGACGACACGGGGTGTCCGAACCTCGCGGTCGGTTATCCCCAGAATACGAGGCCTCAGACGTAGGCGAAAGAAAACGTCCAACGCGGTCCAAACCGGAGGTGACGTCATGGACCTATTGGACCAAACGGACGCCGAACAAGCGATGCCGGCTTCACCGCGTCCGGACCGAAACGGCGGGCCGCCCGGTCCATGGCCTGTTCGGCCTCCCGCCAGCCCGTCTCCCGCTCCCCCAGGCCCAGCTGACGCGTCGCCGCGGCGGCCGGGAACAGGTTCTCCACCCGCACGCCGACGAGCCGCAACCGCACCCGCTCCAGCCCGGCGGCCTCGTAGAGCTCGCATGATGTGTCGAAAATCTCCTTCGCGACGTCGGTCGCCTCGCGCAGCGTACGCGACCGGGTGATGGTCGTGAAGTCGGATCGGCGGAGTTTGACGCTGACCGTGCGGCCGACGTGCCCGCCGGCCCGCAGGCGCGCGGCGACCCGCTCCGACAGCCGCAGCAGCTCACGCCTGATCGTCTCCGGGTCGTCGACGTCGTGCGGGAACGTCTCCTCGTTGCCGATGCTCTTGTCGGGGGCGTGCGGCACCACCCGGCGCTCGTCGCGCCCCCAGGCCAGGGCCGCCAGGTGCGCGCCGACGGCGCCGAACTCGCGCTGGAGCGTCGCCACCGGCACCTGGGCCAGATCCCCCACGGTGCGGATGCCGAGCCGTACGAGGGCCTGCTCGGTGCGCTCTCCCACGCCCCACAGGGCGGCGACGGGCAGCGGGTGCAGGAACTCCACGACCCGGTCGGCCGGGACCACGAGCAGGCCGTCCGGCTTGCACTGGCGCGAGGCGAGCTTGGCCACGAACTTCGTGCTCGCCACCCCCACCGAGCAGGTGATGCCGAAACGCTCGGAGACCTGGGCGCGGATCATCCGGGCGATGGCCGCGGGGCTGCCGAGCCTGCGGCGGGCGCCACCAACGTCGAGGAACGCCTCGTCGGAGGCGATCGGCTCCACTTCTGGGGTGATCGCCTGGAAGATCTCCATGACGCCGCGGGACACCTCGGCGTACTTGCCGTGGCGCGGCGGGATGACCGTGGCCTGCGGGCAGATGCGCCGGGCCCGTGTCATCGGCATCGCCGAGTGGACCCCGAACCTGCGGGCCTCGTAGGTGGCGCTGAGCACGACGCCGCGCGCGCCGGTGGCGCCGACGATGACCGGGGTGCCCCGCAGCTCCGGGCGGTCGAGCAGCTCGACGCTGGCGTAGAAGGCGTCCATGTCCACGTGCAGGATGGGACAGCCGCTGTCGTCGACCGGGCCGTCCGGCGGTGGCGACGGATCCCGAGGCAGCAGCTGGTTCCGGGACATGAGGTCACCCTACCCGACCGCCGCGCTATCCGAACATTGTTTCTACTGGCGGTAGCCGATGACGTGGATCTGGGTGGCGACGTCGCGGAGCACGGGATGAGTCGCCGCCGCCCGCTCCAGCGCGACGAGTCCCTCGGGGTCGCTCTCGGCCAGCATGCCGGGGACGAGGTCGGCGAAGATCCGCACGCCGTGCGCCTCGCCGACGGTGAACCCGGCACCGGCAAGCAGCGCGCCCAGCGTCTCCCGGGAGAAGCGGCGCGGCGTGGGGTCGCGGTCGCCCCAGCGGCCCGCCGGGTCGGAAAGCACCCGGCGCGCCTCGTCGAAGTGGCCGGCCAGCGAGCGGTGGACGGCCGCGGCGACCGAGTTGGCGGCCAGCACGCTCACCACGCCGCCCGGCCGCAGGATGCCGCCGACCGCGCCCAGCGCGCCCGCCGGGTCCTCGACGTACTCCAGCACACTGTGGCACAGGACCAGGTCGGCGCTGCCGGGCTCCAGCAGGTCGCCGAGGTCGGCGGCGTCGCCCTGCAGGCCCTTCACACCGACGCCCGTCTCGGCGGCGCGGCGCTCGAGCGCGGCCAGCGAGTCGGGGGTGGGGTCGACCACGGTCACGGCGTGCCCGAGCGTGGCCAGCGGCACGGCGAAGCCGCCCGTGCCGCCTCCGGCGTCCACGATGTCGAGCGTGTCGCGCCCGGTGGCGGCCGTCCGCTCGGCCAGGAGCGCGCGCAGCGCCTCCCAGACGACGGCGCGGCGTGTGGCGTCACGCACTTACGGCCTCCCTGTCGGGCCTCTCGGGGCTGTCGGTCATTCGGAGCTGTCGGCCTCTCGGAGAGCCGCAGGAGCCGCAGGAGCTGTCGGAGCTTCCGGGGCCGTCGGACCGAGGGGCCGTGGGGTCAGAGCGAAAGCGAGGGCTTGAGCTGCTTGAAGCGGGCCAGCAGTCCGTTGACGAACTGCGGCGACTCGTCGGTCGACAGCTCCGCGGCCAGGTGCACCCACTCGCTGATGACCACGCCCTCCGGAACCTCCTCCGACCACAGCATCTCGTAGGTCCCGCCGCGCAGGACGTTGCGGTCCACGGCCGGCATGCGCTCCAGGGTCCAGCCCTCGGCGTACGTCGAGATCAGCTCGTCGATGCGGTCCAGGTGCCGGACCACCCCCTCGACGAGGAAGGAGGTGTACTCGTTGACCGGCGGGTCCGCCCGCTCCACCCGCTCGGCGAGCACGTTGAGCGGGCTCACCTGCCGGGCCTCGGCCTCGAAGAGAACGTCCAGCGCGCGGCGGCGGGCCTTCCCCCGAGCCGACACGTCAGGCCCGACCGAGGTACTCGCCGGTGCGAGTGTCGACCTTGACCTTCTCGCCGGTCGTGATGAAGAGCGGGACCTTGATCTCGGCGCCGGTCTCCAGGGTGGCGGGCTTGGTGCCGCCGGTGGAGCGGTCGCCCTGCAGGCCCGGGTCGGTGTGCGAGATCGTCAGCTCCACGGCCGCCGGGAGGTCGACGTACAGCGGGTTGCCCTCGTTGAAGGCGACGGTCGCGGTCGTGTTCTCCAGCATGTAGTTGGCGGCGGTGCCCACCACGTCGCGCGGGACGTTGACCATGTCGTAGGTCTCGGTGTCCATGAACACGAAGTCGTCGCCGTCGAGGTAGGAGTACTGCATGTCGCGCTTGTCGACGTTCGCCACGTCGACCTTCACGCCGGCGTTGAAGGTCTTGTCGACGACCTTCCCGGACAGGATGTTCTTGAGCTTGGTGCGGACGAACGCGCCGCCCTTACCCGGCTTGACGTGCTGGAACTCGACAACGGTCCACAGCTCCCCACCGTCGAGCTTGAGCACGAGTCCGTTCTTCAGGTCGTTCGTCGTCGCCACGTAGCGTCTCCCGCGTGCGGCTGCCCTACAGGACGAGCAGCTCCTTGGTCGTCAGTGTGAGAAGCTCCGGCCCGTCACCACGCGTCACAAGCGTGTCCTCGATGCGCACACCGCCCCTGCCCGGGAGATAGACCCCCGGCTCGACGGTGATCGGAACTCGATCCTCTAGTCTACCGGTCCTGCCAGGGCCAAGGAACGGCAGCTCGTGGATCTCCAGGCCGACTCCGTGGCCCAGCCCGTGGCCGAACCTCTCGGCGTGACCCGCCTCCGCGATCACGTCACGCGCCGCGGCGTCCACCTCGTGCGCCGTCGCCCCCGGCCGTACGGCGTGGCGGCCCGCGCGCTGGGCCTGCCGTACGAGGTCGTAGAGGTCGCGCTGCCACGCGGCGGGCGGGCCCACCGCGACCGTGCGGGTCATGTCGGCGTGGTAGCCGTCGTAGCGGGCGCCGAAGTCCATGGTCACCAGGTCGCCCCGCTCGACCTGCCGGTCCGAGGGCGAGTGGTGCGGGATCGAGCCGTTGGGGCCGCTCGCCACGATGGAGTCGAAGGCCGGCTTGTCGGCGCCGAGTTCGACCATGGCGGCCTCCAGCCACCGGGCGATCTCCCGCTCGGTGACGCCGGGGGTGATGCGCTCCACGACCAGGGAGAACGCCTCGTCGGTGATCGCGCAGGCGCGGCGCAGCGCCGCGATCTCCCCCTCGTCCTTCACGGCCCTGACGGCCTCCACGAGGCCGCCGACCGGGCCGAGGCCCGCGTGCTCGGCCGACAGCCGCTGGAACAACCCCACCGGCATGTGGTCGGCCTCCACCGCGATCCGCGCCGCACCCGGGCCCCGCTTGAGCAGGGCCCCCGCGACGTCGCGGTCCTCGATCACCTCGACGCCCGAGCACACCGCCTGGGCCGTCTCCAGGTAGCGCGAGTCGGTGGCGAGCGCGGCCTCGCCCGTCGCGGTGACGAGCACGGCGGCGTTGGAGCTGCCGAGACCGGTCAGGTAGCGGACGTTGACCGGCCAGGTGACGAGGGCCGCCGCGGCCTCGTGCTCGCGCAGCGCCCCGGCCAGCCGCGCGCGGCGCGCGGCATGGATCGCCGCGGCCCCGGCGCCGGTGGTCCCTGCGGCGTGAGTTTCTGCGGCGTGAGTCCCTGCGGCATCGGTCACGGACGGACTCTACCGCCGCCTCCCCGCGCGTCCCACCGCCCGGCGGTGGGGCGCGGGGCCTCGGACGGCGGCGGTCAGGAGGCCAGGTCGCGGATCTTCTCGATCAGCCGGACCCGCTCCTCGTGGGTGCGGGCCATGGGGGCGACGTTGAGCGTGGTGACCCCGGCCTCGCGCAGCGCGGCCAGCCGCTCCCTGATGTGCCCCTCGGGGCCGACCAGGGACATGCGCTCCAGCAGTTCCCTGGGCACCAGCGCCTCGGCCTCCTTCTTCTTGCCCTCCAGGTAGAGGTCCTGGATCTGCTCGGCCTCCTTCTCGTAGCCGTAGCGGCGGGCCAGGTCGTTGTAGAAGTTCCTGCCCTTGGCGCCCATGCCGCCGATGTAGAGGGCGGCCATGGAACGGCCCAGCTCCAGCATCTCGCCGACGTCGTCGCCGATCGCCAGCATGGCCTGGGCGATCACGTCCAGCTCGCCGAGGGCGGGGTCCCTGCGCTCCCGCCCGGCGGCGAGCGACGCGCCCCACACGTCGCCGGCCTTCTCCGGCACGAAGAAGATGGGCTCCCAGCCCTCCGCCAGCTCCGCGGCCAGCTGCACGTTCTTCGGCCCGATGGCCGCGATCACGATCGGGACGCGCTCGCGCACCGGGTGGTTGATCAGCTTGAGCGGCTTGCCGAGGCCGGTGCCGCCCTCCAGCGGCAGCGTGTAGTGCTTGCCCGCGTACTGCAGGCGCTCGCGCCGCCACACCTTGCGGCAGATCTCGATGACCTCGCGGGTGCGGCCCAGCGGCGCGGTGTACGGCACGCCGTGGAACCCCTCGATGACCTGCGGGCCCGACGTGCCGATGCCGAGCGTGAACCGCCCGTCGGAGACGTAGTCGAGGCCGGCGGCCGTCATGGCCAGCAGGGCCGGCGTACGGGAGTAGATCGGCAGGATGCCCGAGGCGATCTGCAGCCGCTCGGTCCTCGCCGCGATGTAACCGAGCTGGCTGACGGCGTCGAAGCTGTACGCCTCGGCCACGAACACGATGTCGAGCCCGGCCTTCTCGTAGTCGGCCAGCTCGGCGACGGTCTCCTTGAAGCCCCCCGAGTAGTTGAGGGCCATTCCGATCCGCATCCGCTTCGTCCTTCCGCGCGTGAACCCGTCGGTAACCGAATGATGTTCCGTAGTCGGATCCCAAGGCTAGTGATGCGGACCGGCCGTGACCACCGTCAGGGTCGGCGGCCGACGCCTCCGAGCACCGGCAGGAAGCCGCCGCGCGGCGGCAGCCGGTCGCCTCCGGGCCGCCACTCGTTCAACGGGACCAGCCCCGGCTCGACCAGCTCGAAGCCGTCGAAGAACCGGGCGATCTGCGCGCCGGGCCTGGCCTTGAAGGGCGCGTTGGCGTTGCCGTAGACGGCGCCCGCCTGGGCCATCGTCTCGGGGCCGCACTCGGCCGCCAGGTGACGCACGGCCCGGCCGAGGAAGGCGCGGTTCTCCCGCACCGCCTCCCTGACGTACCCGTGCGACAGTTCGATGATCCGCTCGGCCGCGGCCCGGTCGGCCGGGAAGTGGTTCTTGCCGCCCAGGTAGTAGTCGTACATGCGGGCGACGTTGGGCCGCGTGACGTCGAACCCGCCGGGTGCCTGCTCCGACATGACGCGCTCCCGCTCGGCCGGACTCTTCTTCGCGATCATTGTGACGGAGCCCACCAAGGGCAGCGAATCGGGCGAATCACTCCTTGCGGAGTCGCTGTAGGTCATCGGGGGTGTCGACGTCCACGGGGTCGCCCGCGTCGTCGCAGGGCACGGCCGTGACCAGGCCGGGGTGCGCGCGCAGGAACGGCCGCGCGCCCACGTCGCCCTCGGCGAGCGCGGCCACCTCCGCCAGGTGCTCGCGCGCGATGAGCACCGGGTTGCGCGGCGCCCCGCCGTACGCCGCGACGGCGACACGGGCGCCGGACTCGAACGCCGCGATCAGCCGGCGCACCGCCTCGGGCCGCACCAGCGGCTGGTCGGCCAGCGCGATCACCACCGCGGGGGCGGCCGGCGGGAGCGCGCGCAGCCCGGCCCGCAGCGACGACCCCATGCCGGCCGCCCAGCCGGGATTGCGCACGACGACCGCTCCGGCGACCGGCACGTCGGCGGCCCCGAGGACGATCAGCACCGGCCGGCACCCGCCCTCGGCGAGCAGCCGCACCCCGCGGTCGGCCAGCCGCTCCCCCTCGAACTCCACCAGCGCCTTCGGCCCGCCGAACCGGCTGCCGCCTCCGGCGGCCAGCAGCAGCCCGGCGACCGGCGCGCCGCTCACCGCGACTCGCAGTGGATGCGTCCCGACGTCTCGGTGAGCGGCCTGCCGCTGCCGCCCCAGCGCAGCTGGATCAGCTCGGCCGCGATCGACACGGCCGTCTCCTCCGGCGTGCGCGCCCCGAGGTCGAGCCCGATCGGCGACCTCAGCCGGGCGAGTTCGTCCTCGGTCAGGCCCGCCTCGCGCAGCCGCGCCAGCCGGTCCGCGTGCGTGCGCCGCGACCCCATGGCCCCGACGTACGCCGCGGGGGTGCGCAGGGCCACCTCCAGCAGCGGCACGTCGAACTTCGGGTCGTGGGTGAGCACGCAGATCGCGGTGCGCTCGTCGACCTCGGCGGCGGCCAGGTAGTCGTGCGGCCAGGCCACCACGACCTCGTCGGCCTCGGGGAACCGCTTGGCCGTGGCGAAGACCGGCCGCGCGTCGCACACCACCACGTGGTAGCCGAGGAAGCGGCCGATCCGCGCGACGGCCGCGGCGAAGTCGATCGCACCGAAGACCAGCATGCGCGGCGGCGGCGCGAACGACTGCACGAACACCCGCAGGTCGTCCAGCCGCCGCTCGCCCTCCGGGCCGTAGCGCCGCACGCCGGTCAGGCCCTGCGCGAGCATGCCGCGCACGTCGTCGTCCACCGCGTCGTCGAGCCGGGCAGAGCCGAGCGAGCCCGCCGCCCGGTCCGGCCAGACCACGCGGCGCGCCCCCACGCGGCCGGGGCCCGCGACGATCGTGGCCACGGCGACAGGACGCCGCGCGGCGACATCCGCGGCGACCTCCCCTAGCTGCGGATAGTCCTGTTTGGAGACCGGCTCGACGAACACGTCGATGATCCCGCCGCAGGTCAGGCCGACCGCGAAGGCGTCGTCGTCGCTCACTCCGTACCGTTCGAGCACCGGCGTCCCAGTGGCGACGACCTGTTCGGCCAGCTCGTAGACCGCGCCCTCGACGCAGCCGCCCGACACGCTGCCGGCCGCCTCGCCGTCGAGGACGGCCATGGCCGCGCCGGGCGGGCGCGGCGCGCTGCGGAAGGTGCCGACGACGGTGGCGAGGCCGAACCGCCGCCCCTGCTCCCACCAGCGCAGCATCTGGTCCAGCACGTCACGCACCGGCCTCTCCCCTCCCGACAGCCCGGACGGGCCGCACGGGCCGGTCGCCGGCCAGCAGCGCGGCCAGCTCCTCGTACGCGGCCAGGCTGTGCCCGGCGACGAAGTCCGTGACATACGGCAGCGCCGCGCGGATGCCCGCGGTCAGCGGCCGGTACGCCGGGTCGCCCTTGTGCGGGTTGACCCACACGACGCGGCGGGCGAGCCGGGACAGCCGGGCCATCTGCGCGCCCAGCAGGTCGGCCCGGCCCCGCTCCCATCCGTCGGAGGCGATCACGACGATCGCGCCCCGGGGGTCGGGCAGGCGCAGCAGCGCCCGCACCTCCTCCCCCAGCCGGGTGCCGCCGCTCCAGTCGGGGATGGCCGCCGAGCACTCGTCCATGGCGAGACCGGGGTCGCGGTGGCGGAGCGCGGCGGTGATCCTGGTGAGCCGGGTTCCCACGCTGAACACCTCGGTCGCCCCCGGCTCCGCGCGCACCAGCGCGTGGGCGAGGCGCAGCAGCGTGTCGGCGTAGGCGGCCATCGAGCCGCTGACGTCCACGAGCATGACGACCCGGCGCGGCCGGTCCCTGCGCACGCGGCGGCGCAGCCGGGCCGGTTCCCCGCCGTGCCGCAGGATCTCCCTGACCGTGCGCCGCGCGTCCGTCGCGCCGCCGTGGGGCGACGGCCGGTAGCGCCGCGACCTGCGCGGCTGCCGCGCGCCGCGCAGCAGCGCGAGCAGGCGGTGCACCTCCCGCCGCTCGGCCTCGCTCATCCGCGCCACGTCCCGGTGCCGCAGCACCTCGATCTCGCTCACCGTGGCCGGGGGCGCTCCGGGCTCGCCCGCCGGTTCCCGCTCCCCGCCGCCGTACGGCGCCGCCACCGGGCGGGTCACGGACACGGTCGTCGTCCGGACGCGGCGCGGGGCGGGGAAGGCGGCGGAGAAGTAGGCCGCGAAGCAGCGGTCGTAGCGGGGCAGGTCGTCGGGCCCGGCGCACAGGGTGAGACGGCCCGCCCAGTAGACGTTCCGCCCGTCGGCCGCGTCGAGGTGGCCGAGCGCCGCGAGGAAGCTCTGGGTGCGATGGTGGTCGGCCGCGACCCCGGCCGCCCGGAGCGTCCGGGCGAACCCGGTCAGCACCGCGACCGGTCCGGGACCGGACGAAGCGAGCGGGTCCTGGCGGTGGCCGTCCCCGCCCCGGCCGGTCACGCCGGCGCCGTCAGCCACGGCCACCGTCCCGCGTGAGCAGCCCCAGGGTCCGGACGGTCTCCTGGTCCTCCCGGTGCTTGAGCACCGCGCCCAGCGTGGCGGCCGCCAGGGCGGGATCGAGCTCCACCGCGCCGAGCGTGAGCAGCGCCTCGGTCCAGTCGAGGGTCTCGGCGATGCCGGGCGGCTTGACCAGTCCGGCCTCGCGCATCCGGCCCGCCGTCCGCGCCACGTCGGCCGCGAGCCGCTCGGCGCATCCGGGCAGGCGCCGCCGCAGGATCGCCACCTCCCGGTCGAACCCCGGGTGCTCCAGCCAGTGGTAGAGGCAGCGCCGTTTGAGCGCGTCGTGCACCTCGCGGGTCCTGTTGGAGGTCAGGACGACGACCGGCGGGGTCGCGGCGCTGATCGTCCCGATCTCCGGCACCGAGATCGTGAAGTCCGACAGCACCTCGAGCAGGAACGCCTCGAACTCGTCGTCGGCCCGGTCGATCTCGTCCACGAGCAGCACGCTGGGCTGCGTCTCCAGGGCCCGCAGCAGCGGCCTGGCGATGAGGAACCGCCGGTCGTAGATCTCGCCCTCCAGCGCGGCGACGTCGGCCACTCCGGCCGCCTCGGCCGCCTTGAGATGCAGGAGCTGGCGCGGGAAGTCCCAGTCGTACATGGCCTGCGCCGCGTCGAGCCCCTCGTGGCACTGCAGCCTGATCAGCGGCGCGTCCAGGATCGCCGCCAGCGTCTTGGCCAGCTCGGTCTTGCCGACGCCCGCCTCACCTTCCAGGAACAGCGGCCGGCCCATCTTCAGGGCGAGGTAGGCCGCGGTCGTCACGCCCTCGTCGGCCAGGTAGTCGTGGTGGTCGAGCAGCTCCGCCAGCCTCGCCGGCGCGTCGATGTCCGAGATCGTGGTCGTCCGCCGCAGCACACGGACAGGCTACGTGGCGGCGTTCCGCAAGGCTCTGGCCGAATCCGCCAAAGCCGGGCGTGTCACACGGCCCCGTGTCGCCACGATCGCACAGATCCGCCCGGGTTCTACTCCGGCGTCGCGCCGAGCACGGCGTCCAGCAGGCCGGGGAAGCGGTCGTCCAGGTCCTGCCTGCGCAGGCTCACGTACCGCTGCCGGCCCTCCGGGACGTTGCGGATCACACCGGCCTCGCGGAGGGTCTTCAGGTGGTGCGACAGCGTCGACTTCGGCACCTCTCCCCCGGTGGGCTGGCAGGCCGCCACCTCCAGCGGGCCCTGCGCGAGCCGCCGTACGAGCGCCAGCCGCGAGGGGTCGCTGAGCGCGAACAGCACGTCGGTCAGCACCAGGCTCGCGGCGTCGGGGTGCGGCAGGTCCCGGGTTCCAGGCATGGTTCGATAATAGTTGAACTATCGGGCGCTCCGTCGTACGGTGTGACGGTTCGAAAATTCTGGAACCGTTGAACGATGGGAGTGCCGAGATGACGAACTCGGGGGGCTGCGCTCCGTCCGCGAACACCCTGGAGGCGGATCCGCGGGCGCCGGGCCGCGCACCCGGACCGCGGGACGACGCGGCCGGAACAGCGACAGCGACGGCGGTGACCGGGACGGTGACGGCCGGAACGGTGCCGGAGATGGCCGCAGGGACGGCGGCGCGCGGCCGGATCTCCCGCAGGGCCGGGTTCTGGCTGCTCGCCGGGACCCTGGTGGCGTTCATGGCCGCCGCGAGCACCCCCTCCCCGCTGTACGTGCTCTACCAGCAGCGCTGGGGGTTCTCGGCCGCGACGCTGACCGCCGTGTTCGCGGTCTACGCCCTCGCGCTGCTGATCGCGCTTCTCACCGTCGGCGGGCTGTCCGACCACGTCGGCCGCCGGCCCGTGCTGATCGCGGCCCTGCTGGCCGAGGCGGGCGCCATGGTCGCGTTCCTGACGGCGGACGGCGTCGGGCCGCTGCTGCTGGCCAGGGCGGTGCAGGGCCTGGCCACCGGAGCGGCGACGGGCGCGATCAGCGCCGGCCTGGTGGACCTGCAGCCCGCATCGCGCCGCGTCCGCCAACTGGGCGCGCTGGTCAACAGCGTCGCGCCGACCGGCGGCCTGGCCGCGGGAGCGCTCGGCGCCGGCCTGTTCGTGCGTTACACGGCCACCCCGACGACCTCGGTCTTCGTCGTGCTCACGGCCGTCTTCGTCCTGCTGGCGGCCGCGATGGCGCTGCTGCCCGAGCCGGTCGCGCTCCGTCCCGGCCGGGGGCGGGACGCGCTCGTCTCGCTGCGCCCACGGGTGGCCGTGCCACGGCCCGTCCGCGGCGCGTTCGCGGCGGCCGTTCCCTGCCTGGTCGCCACGTGGGCCCTGGGCGGGCTCTACCTGTCGCTGGGCGGCTCGCTGACCGCGGGCGTGCTGCACGTCCCCGACCGCCTGGTCGGCGGGCTCGTCGTCACCGCGCTCACCGCCGCCGGGGCGGTGGCGTCGCTGGTCGTGCGCGACCTGCCGGCGAGGCGGGTCATGGCGGGCGGGTCGCTGGTGCTCGCCGCCGGCGCCGGCCTGACCCTGGCCGCGCTCGCCGCCGCGTCCACGCCGATGTTCTTCGCCGGGACGGCCGTGGCGGGCTGCGGGTTCGGCAGCGCCTTCCTCGGCGCGTTCCGCTCGCTCGCGGCGCTGGCCGGCCCCGCCGAGCGGGCCGGGATGTTCGCCTCCGTCTACGTCGTCAGCTACCTCGCCTTCAGCGTGCCCGCGGTCGCGGCGGGGATCGCGGTGCCGTCGCTCGGCCTGCGGGCCACGGCCGGGGTGTACGGCTGCGCGGTCGTCGTCCTGGCCCTCCTCGCGGCGGTCCTCGGCCTCGCCCAGGAGCGCGCGGCGGCCCGCACGGCCTGAAGAGACCCGCGCAGCGCCCCTTAGGGTTCGGCGCATGACCGACGATCGGAGCCTGCCCCGGCCCGGCTGCCTCACCGGCTCGCCGGCCGGGCGGGCGCTCGCCGCCGAACTGACCGCCCGCTGGGCGGAGCCGCACCGGCGCTACCACACCACGGCCCATCTGCGGGCGGTCCTGGCCGCGATCGAGCCGCTCGCCGCGCAGGCCCGGGACGCCGACGCCGTACGGCTGGCCGCGTGGTTCCACGACGCCGTCTACGAGGGGCGGCCGGGCTGGGACGAGGAGCGCAGCGCCCAGCTCGCCCAGGCCCGGCTGCCCGCCTGCGGCCTGCCCGCGGAGCGGGTGCGCGAGGTGGCCCGGCTCGTGCGGCTCACGGCGGGGCACGCCTACGAGCCCGGCGACATGAACGCGGCGGTCCTGTGCGACGCCGATCTCGCGATCCTCGCGGCGCCGCCCGGCGCGTACGAGACGTACACGAGGGCCGTACGCGAGGAGTACCGGCACGTGCCGGACGAGGCGTTCAGGACCGGACGGGCCGCGGTGCTGCGGGAGTTGCTCGGCAAGCCCCGCCTGTTCGGCACTCCCGTGGGCCGGGACCTGTGGGAGCTGCGGGCGCGTGAGAACGTCACCGCCGAACTGACCGCACTCTGAAACCACCCTCTGAGCCGCTTTCTGAGCGGTCCGAGCACACGGCGAGCCGCGGCGGGTCGCTGCCCGGCCGGCTGGTGAACCGGCACACGCCAGCCGCGCGCCTTTACGATGTAGATCAGGTGCGGGTCCTGGGCCGGCGCAGGCCCGACTCGCGCAGGCGGCGCACCAGTTCCTGGCTGCCGACGGGCTCGGCCCCGAGGAACACGGCCCGGTCGTAGACCGTCTCCGGCACGTCGTAGTGGTCCCGGTCGAAGGCCCGCTCGGGCACGCCGAGCAGCCGGGCGAAGTCGTGCAGTTCCTCCAGCGAGGAGTCGCTCACCAGGTGGGACCACAGCAGGCCCCGGGGTCCCGGCCAGTTCGGCCGGTCGATCAGCACCGCCATGCGCCCCTCCCCTGGGCCGGTCGGGTAACCCGCAGCGGAAAGCGAGGACTACCCGACCGGTCCACTGCGGGGTCCGGGAGCCGTCCCCCGGTGTCGTCCCGGGCGAGCATAGCCCCGGGGCGCCGGCCGCCACCTCGTCGCCGCCCGTCCCCCGGCGATACGGCAGCCGACGCCGGCACGGCGGTGAGCGGTTCCGAGCGAATATCAGATGACCGGAGAACGCCTCGACGATCCCCCGAGGACCGCCTCAGCGGGAATCACCCTCTAGCATTTCCCCGGAACCCGCTGACACTTGGGACAGCATTTGAACTTACGGTGGTTTGTGCATCGATAGGTGCACTTGGGCGACGGCTTTGGCTTCGCGTGAATTCCGGGAGCCGCGTGCGTGACGGCCGTGCCGCCCTGGCCTCCCGATGCCGACGCCGGAGACGCCGCGGCCGGCCAGAGCGCGATCGTGCCGAGCACCGCCGAGCCGATGATCATGCTGAATCGCCCACCTCGCATGCCCTTTCCCCTTCCGATCAAGCCGCCATGCGGCGAATCGGGTGTTCCTACCTCATTGTCCGAATCGCCTCCGGGAGGCGTCCACCCCACCGCCCGCCCCCCGAGATGATCCGGGGAAAATCCGAGGCGAATCGCGATCCGGCGATTGGCATGGATCGATGAATGACGTGCCGGATCAGATCCGGAATGGTGCCGCCTCTGGTCTCCGCTGGCGCGGGATCTACGTCCGCACGAGGCGCCGGGCCGCGCCCGGCCGGATTTCCCCGGCGAATTCGCCGCGCCTTCCGCGCTTTCGCCATACGAACCGTGCGGCGGCCCCAAAATGTCCGTCCGACCACGGCATGGAAAGCGCCCCGACCCGGCAAAAGCCCGCATAGTCGCCATCTGGGTGGCAACCGTCGTCCAGAACGCGCCCTCGCGTTGGAGGCCGGGACGGCCCGCGACAGCCGTGAGCGTTCGCGGCGAAGGGCGCCGACAACACCCGCGACGGCCCGGATTCGGGACGCCAGACGGTGCGCGGGCCGGTGCGCCGCGGAACCACAGGGTCCATAGGGGGAAAACGATGGCTGCACGAACTGTTCGATCCCTTACCGCGCTCGCGGCGGCGGCCGTGCTGACGATGGCGCTGCTCGTCGGCTGCGGCGGCGGCACGCCCACCGCCCCGGCGTCCGGAGGCGCCGTCGCGGCCGGCCCGGCGGCGCTCGTCACGCCGACCGCGACCGAGAGCGAGTACAACTCGCCGTGCCCGACCGGCGGCAACGCCAAGAGGTTCGCCAAGACCCGGTTCGCGCTGCACGCGGGTCTCGCGCTCGGCGCCTTCCACCGCTACATCTACAAACCGCTGCGCAGCGGGGGTTTCCGGGCCGGAGCGGAGAAGCGCAAGCGCACGATCGCGAAGGCCGCGATCGCCGGCGCCTTCGCCCTGCACCAGCTGAAGGTCGCCAAGAGCTTCGCCACGGCCAATCCGAGCCTGTGCAGGGCCGTGGAGGGCGTCAACTCCCAGTTCAGCGCGCTGACCGACAAGCTGCACCACGGCACCGCCACGCCGGCCGACATCGACGCCGGCAAGAGCTCGATAGACGGCCTGCAGCGCGACGCCGCGAAGACCGGCTACAAGTTCAAGGAGCAGAACGTCACCATCCCGGGCACGAGCTGACCTCGGCCGGAGGACGCGGCCGGGCCGTGCCGGTCAGCCCACCTTGGCGAAGAACGCGCGGATGTCGGCGGCGAGGCGATCCGGCTGGTCCATCGCGATGAAGTGGTGGCCACCCGGGTTGTCCTCGGGCCAGTGGAGGATCGTGTTGTGGCGTTCGGCGAGCCGGCGGATGCCGGGCGGGCCGCTGTACACGCCGGTCGGCGCGACCGTCTGGCCCTCCGGCCAGCCGAAGCCGGTGCTCTCGTAGTACGGCCACGCCGACGTCCCGAACGTCCCGGTGAACCAGTACAGGCTCACGTTGGTCAGGAACAGGTCCCGGTCGATCACCTGCTCCAGCGGTCTGCCCGAGGCGTTGAACTCGTGGAACTTCTGGGTCATCCAGGCCAGCGCCGCGAGCGGTGAGTCGTGCCACCCGTACGTGAAGGTCTGCGGCGCCGCGCGCAACAGCGCGTGGTGGTCGACGCCGTTCATCCAGTCCTGTTCCATCAGCCGGGCATAGGCCGCCCGCTCGTCCTCGGTCATCTCCGGGAGATCCTTCTCGGTGGGGAAGCCGAGACCGCTGACGATGTAGACGCCGGCCACGTTGCCGGGCGCGGCCTTGGCCACCTCCGGGGCGACGTAGGCCCCGAAGTCCCCGCCCTGCGCGCCGTACCGCTCGTAGCCGAGGCGACGCATCAGCTCCGCCCAGAGCCGCGCCACGCGCGCCGCGGTCCAGCCGCTGCCGCGCGGCGGCGCGGAGAAGCCGAAGCCGGGCAGGGAGGGCACCACGACGTGGAACGCCCGGGCGGGGTCGCCGCCGTGCGTACGGGGGTCGGTGAGGCGGCCGATGAGCTCGGTGAACTCCAGGAACGAGTTCGGCCAGCCGTGCGTGAGGACGAGCGGCAGAGCGCCGGGCTCGGCCGAGCGTACGTGCAGGAAGTGGATGTCCTGGCCGTCGATCTCGGTCATGAACTGCGGGAACTCGTTCAGCCGCGCCTCGTGCCCGCGCCAGTCGTACTCCTCGCGCCAGTAGCGGGCGAGCTCCCGGAGGAAGGCGCCGGGAACGCCGCGGCTCCAGCCGCCGCCGGGCAGCTCACGGGGCCACCGGGCGCGGTCCAGCCGGTCGTTCAGGTCGGCCAGGTCGGCCGAAGCGATCTCGATACGGAATGGGCGGATCTCGGTGTTGCTCATGTCTCTCCCGTTGCGTCGCGATGACGGGAACGACGCTAGGGGCCATGTAGGTCATGACCTGTCCTAGATGACCGGGCATGCTTGGTCCATGAGTGACATGTCCGCACGGTTGCTCGCTCTGCTGTCGCTGCTGCAGACGCCCCGCGAGTGGCCGGGGAGCGAGCTGGCCGAGCGTCTTGAGGTCAGTCCCCGGACCATCCGCCGCGACATCGACCGCCTGCGCGAGCTGGGATACCCGGTCCAGGCGACGATGGGCGCGGTGGGCGGTTACCGGCTCGCCGCGGGCGCGGCCATGCCCCCGCTGCTGCTCGACGACGAGGAGGCGGTGGCCATCGCCGTCGGCCTGCGGACGGCCGCCGCGCATCCGGTGGACGGCATCGACGAGGCGTCCGTGCGCGCCTTGGCCAAGCTGGAGCAGGTGCTGCCGTCCCGGCTGCGGCACCGGGTGGGCGTGCTCGCCGCCGCGACCGTGCCGATGCTCGCCGGAGCCGAGCCGCCCGTGGACCCGCGGACCCTGGTGGTGCTCGCCGGGGCCGCCGCCAACCGCGAACGCCTCCGCTTCGCCTACCGGTCCGGCGACGGCGCCGAGACCAGGCGCCTGACCGAGCCGTACCGCCTGGTCACCGCCGGACGCCGGTGGTATCTGCTGGCGTACGACATCGACCGCGACGACTGGCGGGTCTTCCGTGCCGACCGGATCGGCGACCCGCACCCGACCGGCGTACGGGTCCCGGCCCGCGTGCCGCCGGAACAGGACCCGGCCGCGTTCGTCGCCGCCAAGCTGCACTCGTCCGCGCCCGTCTACGAGGTGGTGGCGACCGTACGCCTTCCGGCCGGCCAGGTGGCGGGCCGGCTCGGCGCCGCCGCGGGGACCGTCGAACCGATCGACGACCACAGCTGCCGCCTGCGCGGGCCGGCCGACACTCTGGAGTGGCTCGCGTCGCGCCTGCTCATGCTGGGCTGCGAGTTCGAGGTGCACGAGCCGCCGGAGCTGCGGGCGTACCTGGGTGCGCTGGGCGCCCGCGCCGCTCGCGCCGCCCAGACCCCGACGATAACCTATTGACTTGGTAGGAAATGTGGGCAACTCTGGTGACGAATCCCCGTCGTCAACTTCGAGGTGTGTCCATGTCCGTCGTCGAACTACAGGGCGAGTTGGGGGGCGCGGTCCGGGCCGGTCCCCGGCCGCGCCCCCGCTCCGCCACGGCCCGCGGCCCGAGGAGGGGGTGGCACAGGTGGGTCAGCCCTCTCGTCGTCGTGCTGCTGTGGCAGGTCGCCAGCGCGTCCGGGCTGCTGCCGGCCCGGCTGCTCGCCGCCCCCTCGCAGATCGCCGCGACCGCGCTCGACCTGGTGCGCTCGGGGACGCTGCCCACGGCGATCGCGGTGTCCCTCGAACGGGTGCTCCTCGGCTTCGCCGCCGGAGCGGTCGCCGGCGTCGGCCTCGCGCTGGTCGCCGGGCTGAGCCGGACCGGTGAGAACGCCGTCGACCCGATCATGCAGATGCTCCGGGCGCTGCCGTTCTTCGGGCTGATCCCGCTGTTCATCCTCTGGTTCGGGATCGGGGAGACGCCCAAGGTGCTGCTGGTGGCGCTCGCCGTCTCCTTCCCGCTCTACCTCAACACGTTCGCGGGCATCCGGGGCGTGGACGGCAAGCTCGCCGAGGTCGCCCGGACGCTCCGGCTCGGCCGGGCCGCGCTCGTACGGCACATCGTGCTGCCCGGCGCGCTCCCCCAGACGCTCGTCGGGCTGCGGCAGAGCCTCGGCGTGGCCTGGCTGGCGCTGATCGTGGCCGAGCAGGTCAACGCCGACGCCGGCCTCGGCTACATGATCAACGACGCGCGCGAGTTCCTGCGCACCGACGTGATCGTGGTCGGCCTGCTCGTCTACAGCGCGCTCGGCCTGCTCACCGACGCCCTGGTCCGGCTCCTGGAAAGGAGGGCGCTGACATGGCGGCGCGAGTTCCTGTCCCGGTGAGTGGCACGGTGAGTGGCACGGTGAATGTCCCGGCGAGCGCGCAGGCCCCGGACGCCGTACGGCCGGCGGCCACAGCACAGGCCACCGTACGCGGGCTCACCCGGCGCTTCGGCGACCGCACCGTGCTCGACGGCCTCGACCTGACGATCGGGCGCGGCGAGTTCGTCGCGCTCCTCGGCCGCAGCGGCTCGGGCAAGTCCACGCTGCTGCGCGCGCTCGCGGGCCTGGACGAGGAGGTCGAGGGCGGCCTGGAGGTGGACGGCTCGGTGGCCGTGGCCTTCCAGGAGCCCCGGCTGGTGCCGTGGAAGCGGGTGCGCGACAACCTCACGCTCGGCCTGACCGCGCCTGACCCGGTCAGCAGGGCGGAGGCGGCGCTTGCCGAGGTCGGCCTGGCCGACCGGGCGGGGGCGTGGCCGCTGACGCTGTCCGGCGGCGAGGCGCAGCGGGCGAGCCTGGCCCGCGCGCTCGTCCGCGAGCCGGGTCTGCTGCTGCTCGACGAGCCGTTCAGCGCGCTCGACGCGCTGACCCGGATCACCGTGCACCGCCTGGTGCTCGACCTGTGGGCGGCGCACGGCCCGGCCGTGCTGCTGGTGACCCACGACGTGGACGAGGCGCTGCTGCTGGCCGACCGGATCCTGGTGCTCGACGGCGGGCGCGTCGCGCACGAGTGGACCGTCGCCGCGCCGCGTCCCCGGCACCGCGACCACCCCGACCTGCTCACCCTGCGCGCGGCCCTGCTGTCCGCCCTGGGCGTCACCCCGGAAGGACCCGCATGACCAGGAGACTGCTCGCCGCGCTGCTGATCACTCTGGCGTCCGCCACGGCATGCGCCTCCACGGGACAGAGCGCGTCCGGCGGGAAGGACGGACAGGCCGCGGGCCGCGTCACCCTGCGGGTCGGCGACCAGAAGGCGGGATCGCAGGCGCTGCTCAAGGCCGCCGGGCTGCTCGACGGCACCTCCTACGCGGTCACGTGGTCGCAGTTCACCTCCGGGCCGCCGCTGCTGGAGGCGGTCAACGCGGGCGCGGTCGACATCGGCGGCGTGGGCAACACCCCGCCCGTCTTCGCCGCCGCCTCCGGCTCCAAGATCAAGATCGTGGCCGCGTACCGGCAGAGCGCCAAGGGGTCGGCGATCCTCGTCCCCGACGGGTCCGCGATCACCTCGCCGGCCCAGCTCAAGGGCAAGAAGATCGCGGTGGCGAAGGGCAGCTCGGCCCACTACCACCTGCTGGCGGTCCTGAAGAAGGAGGGCCTGTCCTTCAAGGACATCCAGCCGCAGTATCTCCAGCCCGCCGACGCCCTGGCGGCGTTCTCGTCCGGCACCGTCGACGCCTGGGCCATCTGGGACCCCTTCAGCTCGCAGGCCGAGATCCAGCACAAGGCGCGGCTGCTGGTCGACGGCGCGGGCATCGTCAACGGCCTCGGCTTCCAGGTCGCCGCTCCCGCCGCGCTCGACGACGCGGGCAAGCGGGCCGCGATCGGCGACTTCCTCACCCGGCTGGCCAAGGCGCGGGTCTGGGCCGCGGCCCACCTGGACGAGTGGGCGAAGGTGTGGGCGCGGGAGACCGGCCTGCCGGTCGAGGTCGCGGACGCGGCCGTGGCCAACGCCGTGGCGACCCCGGTCGTGATCGACGACTCGGTCGTCTCCTCCGAGCAGGAGATCGCCGACGCGTTCTCCGCCGAGGGCCTCGTGCCGGGCACCGTCACGTTCTCGCAGTTCGTGGACGACCGCTTCAACGACGTCGTCAGGAAGGCGCAGCAATGAAGTTCCACTGGTTCCTGCCCACCTCGGGCGACGGCAGGGCGATCACCGGCGGCGGGCACGGTCTGCGCCGCGTGCACGGGCAGTCGCAGGCCACCGCGTTCCGGCCGCCCACGATCGACTACCTCGCCCAGGTGGCCCGCGCGGCCGAGCAGGCCGGGTTCGAGGCCGTTCTCACCCCCACGGGCACCTACTGCGAGGACGCCTGGCTGGTCACCGCCGCGCTGACACAGGTGACGACCCGGCTGAAGTTCCTGGTCGCGTTCCGGCCCGGGGCGCTGTCCCCCACGCTCGCGGCGCAGATGGCCGCCACCTACCAGCGGATCTCCGGCGGCCGGCTGCTGCTGAACGTGGTGACCGGCGGGGAGGCGGCCGAGCAGCGGCGCTTCGGCGACCACCTGGGCAAGGACGAGCGGTACGCGCGGACCGCCGAGTTCCTGTCGATCGTGCGCGGCGCCTGGGACGGCCCGTTCGACTTCACCGGCGACTACTACGACGTCGAGGGGGCGACGGTCGCCGAGCGGCCCGACCCCGTGCCCGAACTGTACTTCGGCGGCTCCTCGGCCGCCGCGGGCCCGGTGGCGGCCCGGCACGTGGACGTCTACCTCACCTGGGGCGAGCCGCCGTCCCAGGTCGCGGCCAAGCTCGACTGGATACGCGAACTGGCCGCCGCAGAGGGCCGCACGCTGCGCTTCGGCGTACGACTGCACGTGATCACGAGGGACACCTCCAAGGAGGCGTGGGCGGAGGCCGGGCGGCTGCTCGACCGGATCTCCCCCGAGGACATCGCGTCGGCACGGGCCGTCCTGTCCCGCAGCGAGTCGGTCGGGCAGCAGCGGATGCTCGCGCTCCACGAAGGCTTCCACGGGGGCTCCCGCGGCGGCTCCCGCAGGGGTTCCCGCGGCGGCAGGGTCAGGGACCTGGAGATCCACCCCGGTCTGTGGGCGGGGATCGGCCTGGTGCGCGGCGGCGCCGGCACCGCGCTCGTCGGCAGCCACGCGGAGGTCGCCGACCTCGTCGAGGAGTACGCCGCGCTCGGCGTGGAGGAGTTCGTCCTGTCGGGCTACCCGCACCTGGAGGAGGCCTTCTGGTTCGGCGAGGGCGTGCTCCCCGAACTGCGCCGGCGCGGCCTGCTCGGCGCGGCGGCGCCCGTACGGCTGACCGCCTGACGGCCCGCCGGGGCCCCCGCCGTCACAGGCGGTCGGGGGCCTCGCCGCGTTCGCGGATGAGGGCGGTGAGCTGGGCCACCGCCCGGCGCGAACGTTCCCGCTCGGTGCTCTGGATGCCCATCGCGCCCAGGCTGACCCCGTTGGCGAGGTCCAGCTTGGGCCAGGGGTCGCCCTCCACCATGGTGACGTCCAGCACCTCGGCCCATTCGAAATGGTGCACCCGCAGCGGGTTCACCACCGTGATCCCCTTCTCGTCCGCCCGCACCCGCAGGCGGCCGAGCAGGTGCAGCACGCACGCCACCGCCACGCCGAAGGCGACCATGCCCACCCGGTCGGGGAGCTTGAACTGCTCCGGCAGGCCGACGGCCAGCAGGATCGAGCCGATCACCATCACCGCCCCCATGCCGTACGCGATGATCGTCGTGACCCGGGGCCGCCAGGTGACGGGCAGCGGCGGCGCGTTCTCAGGCATGACGCCCCCCACGAGCCGCGGCGCGGCGGCGTACGGCGTGCCCGGCCTGCAGGGCCGCGGGCGGATACTGCGTGATCACCAATCAAGTCTTCCCGGCTCGGCGCTGCGAATGCGAGGACTGCGGCTACGAGGTTCGGGCGAGGTCAGCCGGCGAGGCCGCGAAGGAGGAGCGCGGTCTCCAGGGCGGCGATCGTCGCCTCGTACCCCTTGTCCTCCTTGCTGCCCGGCACGCCGGACCGCTCGACCGCTTGATCAAGGGTGTCACAGGTCAGCACCCCGTTGCCCACCGGGGTCGACTCGTCGAGCGAGACCCTGGTCAGGCCCGCGGTCACCGAGTCGCAGACGTAGTCGAAGTGGGCCGTATCCCCCCGGATCACCACGCCGAGCGCGACGACGGCGTCGCAGCGCCGGGCCAGGGCCTGCGCGACCACCGGGATCTCCAGCGACCCGGCCACCCGGGCCGTGACCACGGCCGCGCCGCTGTCCCGCGCAGCCCGCTCCGCCCGCGCGAACAACTGGTCGGTGATCTTCTCGTGCCACCGGGCGGCGACGATGCCGACGGTCAGCCCGCCCGCGTCCACCGCCGCCGCGTCCGGCCGTCCCTCTCCGCTCATACGCCCTCCTCGCCTGACGGCTCGGAGCCGCATGAGCGGACCACGCCGTGTTCACTGATTCGCTCGCTTCGCTCGCTCATGAAGCCTCCTTGCCGAAGTGTTCGCCGTGGATGTCGCGGGGGACGCCGCCCGAGATCTCGTGGCCGAGCCGGTCGCGCTTGGCGGTCAGATACCTCTCGTTGTACGGGTTCATCGCCACCGGCATGGCCTCGCGGCCCAGGACCTTGATGCCGTACCCGTCCATGCCGCGCACCTTGGCCGGGTTGTTGGTCAGCAGCCGCACCGACTTCACGCCGAGGTCGGCGAGCATCTGCCCGGCGTTGGAGAACTCCCTGGCGTCCACCGGCAGCCCCAGCTCCAGGTTGGCGTCGACGGTGTCGCTGCCGTTGTCCTGCAGGCTGTAGGCCCGCAGCTTGGCCAGCAGGCCGATCCCCCGCCCCTCGTGGCCACGCAGGTACACGATCACGCCGCGCCCGTTCTCGGCGATCATGCGCATGGCGGTGTCGAGCTGCACGCCGCAGTCGCAGCGCAGCGAGCCGAGCACGTCGCCGGTGAGGCATTCCGAGTGCGCCCGGACGAGCACGTTCTCGCCGTCCTCGATGTCGCCGTACACCAGCGCGAGGTGCTCGCCGCCGTCGAGCGCGCTGGCGTAGCCGTACGCGCGCCAGACGCCGTACCGGTTGGGGATGCGCGTCTCGGCGACCCGGGTGACCATCCGCTCGGACCTGCGGCGGTGCTCGATGAGCTGCTCGATCGACACCAGCGCGAGGTCGTGCTCGTCGGCGAACTCCCGCAGGCGGGGCAGGCGGGCCATCGTGCCGTCGTCGTTGACGATCTCGGCGAGCGCCCCGGCCGGGGTCAGCCCGGCGAGCCTGGCGAGGTCCACGGACGCCTCGGTGTGCCCCGGCCGCGCCAGCACGCCGCCCTCCCGATAGCGCAGCGGGAAGATGTGCCCCGGCCGGACCAGCTCGTACGGCTCGGTGGCCGAGTCGCACAGCGTCCTGATCGTCTTGGCCCGGTCGGCGGCGGAGATGCCCGTCGTCACCCCGTCCCTGGCGTCCACGCTGATCGTGTAGGCGGTGCGCAGGCGCTCGCGGTTGTCCTGCACCATCAGCGGCAGGCCCAGCCGGTCGAGCGTGGCGCCCTCCATGCCGACGCAGATGACGCCGCTCGTGTAGCGGATCATGAAGGCGACCAGCTCGGGCGTGGCCTTCGACGCCGCGAAGATGAGGTCGCCCTCGTTCTCCCGGTTCTCGTTGTCCACCACCACGACGGGCCTGCCGTCCCTGATGTCGTTGACGGCCCGCTCGATCGGGTCCAGCCTGATCTCACTCATGCGATCACCGCCCGCAACTCGCGCGACTGCCGCAGCCAGCCGCGGAACCCGATCATCACCATCACGAAGAACAATCCGTACACGAGGCCGGAGACCACCAGCCCGGAGCTGAACGCCAGCGGCACCCCGACGAGGTCCACGGCGATCCAGATGATCCAGAAGTCGACCAGCGCCTTGCCCTGCGCCCAGGTCGCCACCGCGCTGCCGACGAAGATGTAGGCGTCCGGCCACGGCGCCCAGGAGATGTTCCAGCCACGGGAGTTGAGGAAGGTGAACAGCAGCGCGACCGCGACCGTCCCGGCGACCATGACGCCCACGAGCGCCGTGCGCTCCCCGGCGCGCGCCGAGCGGATCGGCAGCTCCGCGCCGCCGCGCGTGCCACGCGACCACTTCACCCAGCCGTAGACCGCCAGGATTCCGAACAGCGCCTGCTTGAGCGCGTTGCCGGTGATGTGCGCGCTGACCGACGCCACGAACAGCAGCACGGAACCGACGAGCTGCACCGGCCAGGTCCAGATCGTTCTCCTGATCGCGAGCCAGACCGTGCCGAGCGCGCACACGTTGCCCACCAGGTCGGTCCACAGCACGTGCTGCCCGAAGACGTCGAACCCGGCCTCCGTCCAGCTCATGCCACCTCCTCGCCTTCGGCTCGGAGTTCGGTCGTGCCGGAGGCGCGCGATTCAGCACCTCGCCAGGCACTGTGCCTATTGATTCGCTCGCTACGCTCGCTCATGCCGAGACCCCCTTGGCGGTCGCGGCGGTGAGCCTCTCGACGTACTTGGCGATCACGTCGACCTCGAGGTTGACCGGCTCGCCCGGCTGCTTGCGGCCGAGCGTGGTGAGTTCGAGGGTGGTGGGGATCAGGCTGACGGAGAAGGAGTCGTCCGTCACCGCGGCCACGGTGAGGCTGACGCCGTCCACCGCGATCGAGCCCTTCTCCACGACGTACCTGGCGAGGTTCGCGGGCAGCGAGAGCCGCACGACCTCCCAGTGCTCCCCGGGCTCGCGCGACAGCACCTCCCCGGTCCCGTCCACGTGGCCCTGCACGATGTGCCCGCCGAGCCGCTGGTCGGCCCGTACGGCGCGCTCCAGGTTGACCCGCGAGCCGGGGCGCAGGGCCCCGAGCGAGGACCGGTCGAGGGTCTCCTTCATCACGTCGGCGGTGAAGGAGTCTCCCTCGGCATCGGCCACGGTGAGGCAGACGCCGTTGACGGCGATCGAGTCGCCGTGCCGGGCGTCGCCGGTGACGACCGCGCCGCGCACCGTGAGGCGCGCGGAGTCGCCGCGCGGCTCGAGTGCCACGACCTCGCCGAGCTCCTCGACGATTCCGGTGAACATTCAGCTCTCCTTAGGGGACTGCGGGCCGGAGGACGTGGAATCCACGGAGGACTTCGGACGCAGGACCAGCTTGAGGTCCGGCCCGACGGGGGTGACTTCGGCGAACTCCAGCCGGTGGATCTCGCTGATCGTCGAGACGCCCGCCGGGCCGAGCGCGGCCGCCCCCGCGCCCAGCAGCGCCGGGGCGAGGTAGCCGACGACCCGGTCGACCAGGCCCTCCCGGAGGAAGGCGCCGGCGAGGGTGGGCCCGCCTTCGATCAGCACGCTCACGATCTGCCTCCCGTGCAGCTCAGCCATGAGGGCGTGGAGGTCTATTCCGCCCGGGACGCGCGGGAGCCGTACGGCCTGGTGGGACAGGTGGGCGGGGACGGTCGCGTCCTCGGCCACGGCGACCAGCGTCGGGGCCTCGGCGTCGAGGACGCGGGCGGCGGCCGGGGTGCGGGCGCCCGGATCCACGACCACGCGCAGCACGGGCGCCGCGCGCAGGGGTGCGGGGACGCGGGCGGTCAGCCGGGGGTCGTCGGCGAGCACGGTGCCGATGCCGGCGACGACGGCGTCGCTCCCGGCCCGCAGGCGGTGCACGTCGGCCCTGGCCTCGGGTGAGGTGATCCACTGGCTGGTGCCGTCCTCGGCCGCCGAGCGGCCGTCCACGGTGGCGGCGAACTTCCAGGTCACGTACGGCCTGCGGGCCCGCACGAAGGTCAGCCAGGCGGCGTTGACCTCCTCGGCCTCGGCGGTCAGCACGCCCTCGTGCACGAGGACGCCGTGCCGCCGCAGGACGGCGGCGCCGCCCGCGGCCTTCGGGTTGGGGTCGGAGACGGCGACGACGACCCGGGCCACGCCCGCCTCCAGGAGGGCGGTGGAGCAGGGGCCGGTCCTGCCGGTGTGGTTGCAGGGCTCGAGCGTCACGTAGGCCGTGCCGCCCCTGGCCCGTTCGCCGGCCTCGCGCAGCGCCACGACCTCGGCGTGCGGGCCGCCGGCGTAGGCGTGGAAGCCCTCTCCCGCGACCTGTCCCGACGGGTCGAGGATCACGCAGCCGACGACGGGATTGGGGCTGGTGCCGCCCAGGCCCCGGGCGGCGAGCGCGATCGCGCGCCGCATGTGAAGGATGTCCCCTGAGGTCACCCCGGTCTTCCTCTCGCCGTTGTCTACGGCGGGCCCCGGGGTTAGTTCGGGATGCGGCCTCGCATCACCTGCACGGACGGCGCCGCTGCCGGCGCGGCCATACGGCCGTCCGGCGGCACCACGGCCGTCCGTTCGCGCGCTTCCTCCCATCCGGACTTTCACCGTCGGTCCTGGAATCTCACCAGGTCCACCGGCCGATGGCTTCGGCCGGGTCGCGGACTGTCACCCCTGGGGACCAGGGATGTCACCGCCGGTTCGGAATTACACCGACCCCGGAGCACGCTGCTCTGCTACCCGTCAGTGTAGCCGTGCCCGGCTCGTTGCCCTAGCGCGGGATTGCGGTGATCTGCGGCACACGGTTACCAGATGCGGTTGGTCTCAGCCATGTGCGGGTTGTGTCATAAAGTTGTGACACAAAAGCATTTGTGTAATAAGCAGTGTTCCTCGCCGCGTATACCGAGGTCAATGCGGCCGCAGGACACAAGGTGATTTACTTTGCACAACGAAGCAGGCAAGTCGCGAACTACCCGCCTGAAGTGATTGACCCCCGCAAAATTAGTTGCCAGGGTTCCCTATAGTCGGATCTCTTCCGCTCGTTAATGGTCCATCCGGGAGCACCGCACCATGACGTTCCCCTCCTCGACCGCGACCGACGCCGCCGCGGAGTCCGCGGACACCGCGGGCACGGCCGGTTCCGGTTCCGCCGTCGTCGGCCGCTCGCCCGGCCAGCTCATGTGGCGCCGTTTCCGGCGCGACAAGACGGGCGTGGTATCGGCGATCATCGTGCTCGCGTTCTTCCTGATCGCGCTTCTGGCTCCCGTGATCGCCGCGTTGTACGGCAAGGACCCGTACACGACGTACGGCCAGAACCAGCCCGGCCTGCTCAACGAGTTCGGCTACCCGATCGCGCCCAACGGCGGCATGAGCGGCGAGTTCTGGTTCGGGCTGGAGCCGGGCCTGGGCCGCGACGTGTTCATGCAGCTCGTGTACGGCATCCGCACCTCGCTGAGCATCGCGGTCATCGTGACCGTGGTGTCCACGATCATCGGCATCGTGATGGGCATCACCTCGGGCTACATCGGCGGCAAGACCGACTACGTGATCGGGCGGGTCATCGACACGCTGCTCGCCTTCCCCTCACAGCTCTTCCTGATCGTCTTCCTGCCGGTCGTCGAGGCGGCGTTCGTGCTGCCCGAGGAGGAGACGCCGGTCTGGCTGCGGTACGTGTCCATCTGCGTCGTCCTCACCGTCCTCGGCTGGGCCACGATCGCCCGCCTGCTGCGCGCCCAGGTGCTGTCGCTGCGGGCGCGCGAGTTCGTGGAGGCCGCCCGCGTCACCGGCGCCTCGCCGGCGCGGGTGATCTTCAAGGAGCTGCTGCCCAACCTCTGGACGCCGATCATCATCCAGGCCACGCTCGCGCTCCCGCTCTACGTCGGCGCGGAGGCGGGCCTCGGCTTCCTCGGCGTCGGCATGACCGAGCCCACCCCCGACTGGGGCCGGATGTTCCAGGTGGGCGCGAACGTCTACCACTCCGACGTGACCTACCTCCTGTTCCCCGGCGTGTCGATGCTGATCTTCGTCGTCGCCTTCAACCTGCTCGGGGACTCCATCCGCGACGCCTTCGACCCACGCACCAAGCGCTGACTCCGTGAGCGCGCACCCCCATAGGAAGGACCACATGAGATCGCATAGCAGGCGGATCGCCTCGATGACGGCCGTGCTCGCGGCAGGCGCGCTGGCCCTGGCCGGCTGCGCCAAGGGCGGGGGCGGCGGGGCGCCCCAGGGCGCCGCGGGCACCTCGCAGAAGCCGCTGGAGAACAAGGCCGTCAGCGCGATCGCGGTCGGCACCGCCGACGACTCCAAGGGCCCCGCCCCGGAGGTGCCGGGCGCCAAGTCCGGCGGCACCGTCTACATGATCGACCGGGACGACTTCAGCCACCTGGACCCGGGCCGCGTCTACCTGAACTACAACTCCTCGGTGTCCCACCTGTTCACCCGCCAGCTCACCGCCTACAAGCACGACGACTCGGGCAACATCAAGCTGGTCGGCGACCTGGCCACCGACACCGGCACCACCACCGACGGCGGCAAGACGTGGAAGTTCACGCTCAAGGACGGCCTGAAGTGGCAGGACGGCACGCCGATCACCTCCGGTGACATCAAGTACAGCTTCGAGCGCCTGTTCGCCGACTTCATCACCGAGGGCCCGGACTACGCCGAGACGTGGCTGGTCCCGGACCCGAAGAAGCCGTTCCGCGACCAGTACAAGGGCCCGTACGACGGCAAGGAGCTCGACACGATCGAGACTCCGGACGACAAGACGGTGGTCTTCCACCTCAACGGCGCGCACCCGGACTTCAACTTCACCGTGGCCATGACCGGCTACGGCGCCGTGCCCAAGGCGCAGGACACCAAGCAGAAGTACGACAAGCAGCCGTTCTCCTCGGGTCCGTACAAGATCGTGAGCCACATCACGGACAAGTCGATGGACCTGGAGCGCAACGAGAACTGGGACCCGAAGACCGACCCGATCCGGCACGCCTACCCGGACAAGTTCCACATGGAGTTCGGGATCCAGTCCCAGCAGTCCACCGAGCGCTTCCTGGCCGACGCCGGCAACGACAAGAACGCGTTCACCTTCCACAACGCGGTCGCCCCCGAGCGGGTCCAGGAGGTGCTGGGCAACGCCGAGGTGATGAAGCGGTCGGTGCAGGGCCTGACGCCGTTCACCACCTTCTACAACATCAACACCAAGCGGATCACCGACGTCAACGTCCGCAAGGCGATCATCACGGCGTGGCCGTCGAAGCAGATCCAGCAGATCGGCGGCGGTGAGATCAACACCGGCAAGATCGCGACGACCGTCATGAGCCCGACGGTCCTCGGCTACGAGGCCTTCGACCTGTACGGCAAGCTGGCCAAGCCCGAGGGCGACCCCGAGGCGGCCAAGGCGCTGCTCGCCAAGTCGGGCACCCCGAACCCGACGGTGGTCTACGCCTACAACCAGACGCCGACCCAGGAGAAGGTCACCGTCGCCATCAAGGAGGCGCTCACCAAGGCCGGCTTCAAGGTCGTGGCCAAGCCGCTGAACGCGGGCACCTACTACGACGCCATCGGCCCGGTGGACAACAAGTACGACATCTACTGGGGCGGCTGGGCGGCCGACTGGCCGACCGGATCGACCGCGATCCAGCCGCAGTACGACGGCCGCCTGATCTCGGACAACGCGCCGAACTACACGCACCTCAACGTGCCGGAGATCAACGACGCCATCGACAAGGCCAACGCGATCACCGACGCCGCCGAGGCGGGCAAGGCGTGGGCCGCGATCGACCGTCAGATCATGGACCAGGCCGCGATCGTGCCTGAGTACTACCAGACGTACTTCGGCCTGTACGGCTCGGGCCTCGGCGGGGTGAAGTTCGACCCGATCGAGGGCGAGCAGTCGGCGCTCGACATCTACGTCAAGTAGCAGCAACCCGGGTCCGCCGCCCCTCCGCGGGGCGGCGGACCCCCGGCCCGTCCCGCCCGCAGGAGCAAGTGCGAGACCATGACCAGCTATCTGGTACGCCGCGTCGCCGGCGCCCTCGTGATCCTGATCATCATCAGCGCGATCACGTTCTACCTCTTCTACGCCGTGCCGCGTGACCCCGCCAGGGCGTTCTGCGGCAAGATCTGCCAGCCCGAGACGCTGGCGCTGATCCGGCACAACCTGGGCATGGACGAACCGCTGTTCGTGCAGTACTGGCACTGGCTGGTCGGCATCTTCGCGGGCCGGGAGTTCGTCCAGTTCGGCTCGTGCCCGGCGCCCTGCCTCGGCTACTCCTTCGCCACCCAGGAGCCCGTCTTCAGCGCCATCGTCGACCGTTTCCCGGTGACGCTGTCGCTCACCCTCGGCGCCTCGGTGGTCATCCTGGCGTTCGGCATCCTCACCGGCATGATCGCGGCCTGGAAGGTCGGGCAGCCGCTCGACAAGATCGCCAGCTCCTCGTCGGTCATCGGGGCCTCGCTCCAGATCTACTTCGTCGGGCCGCTGCTGGCGTTCTACCTGGTGGACACCATGCAGCTGATCCCGAGACCGTCCTACGTGCCGATCACCGAGAACCCGCTGGACTGGTTCACCCACCTGATGCTGCCGTGGGTGGTGCTGTCGATCATCTTCACCGCCAACTACACGCGCATGACCCGCTCGCAGATGGTCGAGCAGCTCGCCGAGGACTACGTCCGCACGGCGCGCGCCAAGGGCATGTCGAGCCGGACGGTGTTCTTCCGCTTCGCCTGGCGGGGCGCGATGATCCCCATTATCACGATCTTCGGTGTGGACCTCGCCACGCTCCTGGGCGGCGCGATCATCACCGAGCAGACGTTCAGCCTCCACGGCATCGGCGAGCTGGCCGTGCGCGCCGTGCAGAACACCGACCTGCCGATGCTGCTCGGCGTGACCATCGTGGGCGCGGCGGCGATCGTCCTGCTGAACATCGTCGTGGACGTGCTCTACGCGTTCATCGACCCGCGGGTCCGCCTGAGCTGAGCGCGCCCGACCAAGCCGAACGCCCAACCAAGTCGAACCGGGAACTGGAGCAGCAAGTGACCACCGTGTCGTGGAGCGGCGAGCCGGGGACCTCGCGCGGCCCCGGGCCGTTCCTGTCCGTCCGCGACCTGAGCGTCGAGTTCAGCACCGAGGACGGCATCGTGCACGCCGTCGACGGCCTGTCCTTCGATCTGGAGAAGGGCACCACGCTCGGCATCGTCGGCGAGTCCGGATCGGGCAAGTCGGTGACCAACCTCGCCATCCTCGGCCTGCACGACCCCGCCCACACGAAGATCGGCGGGGAGATCTGGCTGGAGGACCAGGAGCTGATCTCGGCGGACCGCGGCACGATGGAGAAGCTCCGCGGCAACCGCGTCGCGATGATCTTCCAGGACCCGCTGACCGCGCTGTCGCCGTTCCACACGATCGGCCGGCAGATCGGCGAGGTCTACCGCAAGCACAAGGGCGCGAGCAAGAAGGAGGCGCGCGACCGGGCCGTCGAGATGCTCCGGCGCGTGGGCATCCCCCAGCCGGAGACGCGGGTGGACCACTACCCGCACGAGTTCTCGGGCGGCATGCGGCAGCGCGCGATGATCGCGATGGCGCTGGTGTGCGACCCCGACCTGCTCATCGCCGACGAGCCGACGACGGCGCTCGACGTGACCGTGCAGGCGCAGATCCTCGACCTGCTCAAGGAGCTTCAGCAGCAGTTCGGCACCGCGATCATCCTGATCACCCACGACCTCGGGGTCGTGGCGGGCACCGCCGACAACGTCCTGGTGATGTACGCCGGGCGGGCGGCCGAGCGCGGCACCGTCCGCGAGGTGCTGCGCGAGCCGCGCCATCCCTACACCTGGGGCCTGCTGTCGTCGATGCCGCGCCTGAACTCGTCCGTGGACGTCCCGCTGAAGCCGGTGCGCGGCACTCCCCCGAGCCTGCTGAACCCGCCGTCCGGCTGCCCGTTCCACCCGCGCTGCGACTACCCGAAGCTCGCCGGGCCGGAGCTGTGCTTCAACCAGCGGCCGTCGATCTCCCCCGAGACCGGGCACGGCGACGCCTGCTACCTCACCCTCGAGCAGAAGAGGGAACTCCGCACCGCGAAGATCGAGGACCGCGCATGAACGAGACGCTGCTGGAGCTCAAGGGGCTGGTCAAGCACTTTCCCGTGCGGGGCGGCGCGCTGATCAAGCGTCAGGTCGGGGCCGTCCACGCGGTGGACGGCATCGACCTCACGGTCGGCGCGGGCGAGACCGTCGGCCTGGTGGGCGAGTCGGGCTGCGGCAAGTCCACCACCGGCCGCCTGGCGGCCCGCCTGCTCGAACCCACCTCGGGCAAGATCCTCTATCGGGACCAGGACATCAGCCACAGCTCGCGCAGGCAGCTCAAGCCGATCCGGCCCGAGATCCAGATGATCTTCCAGGACCCCTACAGCTCGCTCAACCCGCGCCAGACCGTGGGCACGATCATCCGCGGGCCGATGGAGGTCAACGACATCAACCCGTCCGGCGGCCGTAAGAAGCGGGTCCAGGAACTGCTGGAGATCGTCGGCCTCAACCCCGAGCACTACAACCGCTTCCCGCACGAGTTCTCCGGCGGCCAGCGGCAGCGCATCGGGGTCGCCCGGGCCCTGGCGCTCGACCCCAAGCTCATCATCGCCGACGAGCCGGTGTCGGCGCTGGACGTCTCCATCCAGGCCCAGGTGGTCAACCTGCTGCAGGAACTGCAGCGCGACCTCGGCATCGCGTTCCTGTTCATCGCGCACGACCTCGCCGTCGTACGGCATTTCTCCCAGCGCGTCGCCGTCATGTACCTCGGCAAGATCGTCGAGGTCGGCGACCGCCAGTCGATCTACGAGCGGCCCCGGCATCCGTACACGCACGCCCTGCTGTCGGCCGTGCCGGAGCCGGACGTGTCGAGCGAGCCGCGTGAGCGCATCCGGCTGGCGGGCGACGTGCCCTCGCCGATCAACCCGCCGTCCGGCTGCCGGTTCCGCACGCGGTGCTGGAAGGCCCAGGACAAGTGCGCCACGGAGGTGCCTCCGCTGGTGCGGCTCAGCGGCAACCGCGAGGGTCACCTGACCGCCTGCCACTTCCCCGAGGCGCCCACCACGCAGGGCGAGGACGTGGTGCTCGACCCCGCCCTCGCCTGACGCGAGCCGCCGGGCGCGCAGCCCCCGCGTTCGCAGCCCGGCTGTTCCGTTCAGGCGGGCGGGGTGGCCCGCTCGGCGAGGCTCCGCAGCTCCGCGACGGCGCGGGCGGGGTCGTCGGCGCCGTAGACGGCGTTGCCCGCCACGAAGACGTCGGCCCCGGCCTCGGCGCAGCGCTCGATCGTCTCCGCCGAGACGCCGCCGTCCACCTGCAGCCACACCTCGCCGCCGTGCTTGTCGATCAGCGCCCGGGCCCGCGCCAGCTTCGGCAGCACGATGTCGAGGAAGCGCTGCCCGCCGAAGCCCGGCTCGACGGTCATGACGAGCATCATGTCGATCTCGGGCAGCAGGTCCTCGTACCCCTCGACGGCGGTCGCCGGGTTCAGCGCCAGGCCGGCCCTCGCGCCCGCGGCGCGGATCGCCCGCAGCGTGCGGACGGCGGCCTTGGCCGCCTCGGCGTGGATCGTGACGCTGGCCGCTCCCGCCTCGGCGTAGTCCGGCGCCCACCGGTCCGGGTCCTGGATCATCAGGTGGCAGTCGATCGGCGTCGAGGTCGCCTTGAGCAGCGACTCGACGACCGGCAGTCCGAGCGTCAGGTTGGGCACGAACTGGTAGTCCATCACGTCGACGTGGAGCCAGTCGGCGACGTCCTCCACTCGGGCGGCCTCGTCGGCGAGGCGCGCGAAGTCCGCGGACAGGATGCTGGGCGAGATCTGAACGGCCATAGTCCCTGCAGTCTATTTCGCCCGGGCGTCGGTCCCGTCCCTCCCCGGCGGCGCGGACGCACCGGTCTCCTGACCGCACCCACGGCGAATGCGCCGACCGCAGGCCGCGCCGAGGCCCGGGCTCCGGGCCACCCGTCTAGGAGCGGCGCAGCAGCGCCAGGAACATCGCGTCGGTGCCGTGCCGGTGCGGCCAGAACTGCGCGTACGGGCCGTCGCCGAGACCGGGCACCTCGGGCAGGAACGCGCGGGCGTCCAGCACCTCGACCCGGTCGCGCACGTCCTCCACCACCGCCCGGGTCTCGGCCAGGTGCGGCGAGCAGGTCACGTACGCGACGACGCCGCCCGGACGGACGGCCTCCAGCGCCGAGTCGAGCAGCCGCCGCTGCAGCGCGGTGAGCTCGGGGATGCTGCGGGGGTCGCGCCGCCAGCGGGCCTCCGGCCGCCTGCGCAGGGCGCCGAGCCCGGTGCAGGGGGCGTCGAGCATCACCCGGTCGAACGCGCCGGGCCGCCAGGCGGGCCGCGTGCCGTCGGCCGTGATCACCTTCGCCTCTCGGGTGGTGCCCCAGACCAGCCGGGCGCGGTGATACTGCACGTCGGCGCCGAGCAGCCGGGCGCCCCGCTCGGTCGCCACCGCGTCGAGCAGCCCGGCCTTCCCGCCGGGGCCCGCGCACATGTCCAGCCAGGTGGCGTCCCGGTCGAGCGGCACGCGGGTCAGTGCGAGCGCGACGAGCTGGCTGGCCTCGTCCTGCACCGCGGCCCGCGCCTCCCCCACCGCGGGGATGGACCCCGGGTCGCCCTCCGGCAGATAGGCCGCGTACGGCGAGTAGGCGGCCGGCTCGGCCCCGGCCGCGACCAGTTCCTCCAGCGTGGCCCGGCCAGGCCGCGCCACCAGCGCCACGCGGGGCCGCTCGTTGTCGGCCTCCAGCAGCGCGGCCGTCTCGTCCACGTCCCCGCCCACGGCGTCGCGCAGGGCGGTGACGATCCAGCGGGGGTGGCTGTAGGTGACCGCCAGGTTGCCGACCGGGTCCTGCGCGCGCGGCGGGGCGACGATCTCCAGCCACTGCTCCAGCGTGCGGCCCGCGACCTTCCGCAGCACGGCGTTGGCGTAGCGGGACGGGCCCGGCCCGACGCGCAGCCGTACGAGGTCGATGGTGGCGCTGACCGCCGCGTGGGGCGGGATCCGCGTGCGCAGAAGCTGGTGGACGCCGAGACGCACGGCGTCGAGCAGCGGCGGGTCCACCTCCTCCGGCGGCCGGTCGCTGCACGCGGCGATGACCTCGTCGTAGGTCCCGAGGCCGCGCAGCGTGCCGTACGCCAGCTCGGTGGCGAGGGCCGCGTCGCGCCCGCTGATCCGCCGCTGCCGCAGCAGGGTCGGCATGAGCAGGTTGGCGTACGCGTCGCGCTCGTCGACGGCCCGCATCAGGTCGTAGGCGGCGTTACGCGCCTCGTCGCGGGGCGGGCGCCCGCGGCCCTGCCTCGGCTGCCCGGCCTTCGCCGCGTGCGCGGCCTGCCCGCCGTGGCCCGCTCTGCCGCCGCGTCCCGGGCGGACCTGCCCCGAGCTGCCACCCGGGCCACCACCCGGGCCGCCGCCCTTGCCGCCGCCAGGGCCGCTCCCCTGGCCACGCCTCTCGCCGCCGCCCTGACCTCTGCCCTGTTTCACGGTGTCACCCTCGACCCTGCCGCCCTCGACCCTGCCACTCGCTGATCCGCCGCCTTCGGCTCCGCGCTCCGCTGCCCGCCACACCGTCCTCCCGGCACCGTGCCGGGGCCGGGAGCCGGGCGGACAGGGCCCTTCAGACCAGGGTCTCACCGTCCGCGAACCGGACGCCGCGGCCCCACTCGGCCGCCGTCATCTGCCGCTTGCCCTGCGGCTGCACCTCGCCCAGCTCGACGGGGTGGGTGCCGGTCCCGACGAGGACGGCCGTGCGCGTGGCCGCGATCTCCCCGGGGGCGAGCTTGCCGGCGTCGGGCGCGAGCCGTACCGGGCCGATCTTGACCCGCTGGCCGCGGAACTCGGCCCACGCGCCGGGAGCCGGGGTGCAGGCCCGCACCAGCCGGTCCACCCGCATCGCGGGCGCGGCCCAGTCGATCCTGGCGTCCTCGACCGTGATCTTCGGGGCCAGACTGACGCCGTCCGCGGGCTGCGGGCGCGCCTCAAGCGTGCCGTCCTCGACCCCGTCGAGGGTGGCCAGCAGCAGGCCCGCGCCGGCCTCCGCGAGCCGGGCCAGCAGCGCGCCGCTGGTGTCGTCCGGACGGATCCGTTCGGTGAGCACGCCGAACACCGGCCCCGCGTCCAGCTCCTTCACGATGCGGAAGGTCGAGGCGCCGGTGACGTCGTCGCCGTGCAACACCGCGTGCTGCACGGGCGCCGCGCCGCGCCAGGCGGGCAGCACCGAGAAGTGCAGGTTGATCCACCCCTGCGGGGGGATGTCGAGCGCCGGCTGCGGCAGCAGGGCGCCGTACGCGACCACCGGGCAGCAGTCGGGGCCGATCGCCCGCAGCCGGTCGAGGAACTCCGGGTCCCCGGCCTTCGCCGGCTTGAGCACCTCGATCCCCGACTCCTCCGCGAGCTGGGCCACCGGGCTGGGGTGGACCTTGCGCCCCCGGCCGGACTGCGCGTCCGGCCGCGTCACCACGGCCGCCACCTCGTGACGGGGCGAGTCGAGCAGGGCGCGCAGCGACGGAAGCGCGGTGTCGGGCGTGCCGGCGAAGACCAGGCGCACTACAGAGCCCTTCCCTGCGTGGCGTGCGGCGAGACCTTCACCACCGGCGCCGACAGGCCGCTCCACTCGGCCTCGCGGATCGCCTTCATCGCGAGCTTGCGCTGCTTGGGGTCCAGCCGGTCGATGAACAGCACGCCGTCCAGGTGGTCGGTCTCGTGCTGGAAGCAGCGCGCCATGAGGTCGGTGCCCTCGATCGTCACCGGCTCGCCGTGCATGTTGAATCCCTTGGCCACCGCCCTGATCGCGCGGGGCGTCGGGAAGGACAGGCCGGGGAAGGACAGACAGCCCTCTTCACCCTCCTCGTCCATCTCGCCGCCGAGGTCGAGATCGGGGTTGATGAGGTGCCCGAGCTGCTCGTCCACGTAGTAGGTGAACACGCGCAGGCCGACGCCGATCTGCGGCGCGGCCAGACCGGCGCCCGGCGCGTCCATCATCGTGTCGGTCAGGTCCTTGACGAGCTTGCGCAGTTCCTTGTCGAAGTCGACCACCGGCTCGGCCGGGGTGCGCAGCACCGGGTCGCCGAACAGGCGGATCGGCTGAATGGCCAAGGGTTGGCTCCGTTCACGTCACGTACACGAGGAGGATCACCCCAGTCTACGGGCGTGAACGCACCTTCATCGCCGTCTTCCTGGCGGTCTTCGCGATCAGCGGATCGGGATGGTGCCTGCCGAGCATCTCCAGCACCGCGAGGGCGTCGGGGTGGTCGGCCCGGCCCATCTCGGGCACCAGCGTGAGCAGGTCCTCCCCGAGGAGGTCGAAATGGGCGACCGAGTCGACCGGAGCGCCGATGTAGAGCAGGGCCGCGAGGGTGTCCACCGCCACCCAGGCCCCGTCGCCCTCGCCGAGGGCCGGCGCCTCCAGGTCCCGCACGCCCAGCCAGGCCGCGGCGTAGCGCCACATCATCGGCTCGTCCAGGGCCTCCCGTACGGCCTGCGCGGCCTCCGGGCCCAGCTCCTCCAGAACGGTCCCGGCGGTGCCGCGCTGGGCGGCGTTGCCGGACGCGGCGATCTTGATGAGCTCGCGCGCCGCGTCCTCCGGCACCCGGCGCTCCAGCCACAGCGTGGCGGCGCTGGCGGAGGCCCGGCCGGTCAGCATGGCGTCGATGAGGTCGGCGGCGCCCAACTCGGCGAGCGCGGCCACCTCGCCGAGCGACGGGGCGTCGTGGCCCTCCCTGAGCAGGTCGCGGCGCACCGCCCACACGCCCGGCTGGGTGAGCCGGACCAGCTCGCCCGTCAGCTCGATCAGCCCGCAGTACTCCAGCAGCGCCATCGCCGCGGCGAGTTCCCCCGGCAGGGTCATCCGCAGCCGCCGCAGGTCCGCCGGCCGCGCCTCGCAGCCCACCTCGTGGGCCTGGAGGATGCCGCCGGCCAGGGCGGCGAGCGGCATGCCCTCACGCACCGAGTAGATCGTCGCGAGGATCTCGGTGAGGTGCTCGTCGATGACGGCCGACCCGGTCAGGCCCTCCTCGGTCCGGTCGAGCACGTCCATGACCACGCCGTCCCAGAACTCCATCGGGTCGGGCACTCCGGGCCCGGGGCGGGCGCCCTGCCGGGTCACCTCCACGAGACGGCCGTTGACCGCGACCACCCACAGCAGACGCAGCCTGCCGGCCTCCAGGCCCAGCTCGGCGACGACCGCCTCGGCCTCGGCGGGGTGCGGCAGCCCCTGCTCGGTGACCTCGCACACACCCCGGGGTGAGGCCGCACATCGGGCCCCGACCCACTCGGCGATGCGGCGGGCGTCCCGTACGAGCGGGACCTCCCGCACCGCGTGGACGAGCTGCTCGTCGGGGGCGATGTCGACCGGCGGGAAGGTGAGCACGTCGCTGTCGGCCATTCCAGCAACTTACTGCACAGCAGTCACCTGATGCCCCGCGAACGAGCCTTGAAAGCGGCTTTCCGGGCGGCTTTGGCGGCCGCCTGGTCCGGCAGCGTGCTGCCGAGCAGCTCGAGAACCTCGACCACGTCGGGGTGGTCCACCCGCCACATGTCCTCGATGAGATGGGCGGGCGGCCCCGAGGCCGCGATGTTCTCCGCGAAGCCCTCCGGGTCGGCCTCGGCGGCGGGCAGCGCGAGCGCGAGCATGTCGACGCTCACCCACAGGACCTCCTCGGGGGTGAGCGCGGGCGCGTCCAGGCCGCGCGAGGACAGCCAGTGGATGGCGTGCGGGCGCAGCTCGGCGTCGTCCAGGTAGGACCGCACGACCGGCGCCGCCTCGACACCCAGCCGGTCCACGATGGTCACGGCGACCCCGCGCACCTCCGCCGGGGCGCCGGCCACGGCGGCGAGCAGCTCCGACGCGGCCTGCTCGGGAGTGCGCCGCGACAGCCATTCGGCGATGTCCCGCTCGGCCGCCTCGTCCGCCGTGCCGTCGCCGATCAGGCCGGCGATCAGCCCGCTCGCGTCTCCCTCGGCCGGGGCGGGCGCGAGCGGCGCGTCCAGGCCCATGCCGGCGTACAGCTCCCGCAGGCCCCACAGGGCGTGCGGGGTCAGGGCCAGGCCGTCCTCGGTCCGCTGGACCGTTCCCGCGTACGCCAGAGCGGTCAGCGCCTCGTCCAGCCTGCCGACCGGCCGCCCGGCGGCCACCTCGCGCAGGTAGTCGGCGAGCGCGTCCACCGGGACGGGCGACTGCAGCCGGTAGAGCAGGTCGTGGATCTGGGACATCCCCTCGTCCACCACCGCCTCCCCGGTGAGCGGCACGGACCTCTCGACGAGGAACTCCAGCGCCGCCCGCCACAGGTCGAGCAGTTCCTCCTCACCGCGCGCGTCCAGCTCGCGGAAGTCCTCCGCGACCGCGACGGCCGTGCCGTCGAGCCGGGCCAGGCCCAGGTCGAGCGCGAGACGCCACGCCGGCTCGGGACACTCGACGCCGAGCTCGGCCCTGCACGCCCGCGCGTCCCTGACCCGCAGCGACCGGCGCGTCGTCACCGTGCGGCCGCCCTCCACCAGCCACGTCACCACCCGGTGGGCGTCGCGCAGCAGCGGCACCCCGCGTACGGCTCGCGCCACCTCCTCGCGCGGCGCGAGCCGTACGGGCGGCAGGGGCGCGCAGCCGGGGCAGTCGCATTCGTCGCCGTCCGCCTCCCCCTCCGCCCGCACGGCCTGGGCCGCGTCGAGCTCGAGGGAGTCGGGCCCGATGGCGCTGAACAGGCTCTTGGCCATGCCGAACTTGGACGTGTCGGCGAGCGCGCGCGGCATCTCCGGCTCGATGCGGTCGATGGTCTCCCGCATGCGGGCGGCCGTCTTGCTGCCGATCTCGCCCGTGTCCAGCAGGAACTCGACCAGTGTCCGCGCCGCGGCGACCGTCTCCGGCGCGCTCTCCGGTGGCGCGATGACCTTGCGCGGGTAGATTTCCAGCAGGAGCTCCTCGAAGGTGCCCGGCCGGAAATCGCCCAGTTCGTTCACCTCCAGGTAGTCGCTGGCGTAGTCGCACAGCAGACGTACCTCGTCGACGTCGACCTCGACGTTCCGCTCGCGCCCCCAGGCACGCAGGCCGTCGATGGCCCGGTTCACCCATTCGATCGACACAGAGGCACGCTAACGGCTCGCTTTGTGCGAGGCGAATCGGTCAGATGAGATCGAGCGGATCAATGTTCACACGTACCACGTCCGGCGCCTTGCGCGCGGAGCGCACACCGGAGGCGCCCTTGAGCGCGCGGGCCAGCGCGGACCCGAGGTGGCGCGGCACCCGGACCATGGCCCGTTCCAGCCCGCCCTCCACCGGCACCGGCCCCAGCACCTGCGCCCCCACGGGCAGCACGGCGCTCGCCAGCGTCTCCCTGACCGCCGCCGCCGGGCCCGTCAGCGTCGCCATCCGCACGGCCGGGGGGAAGCCCAGCTCGGCCCGCTCGTCGAGCTCGCGTTCCGCGAAGGTGACGGGGTCCCAGCGCAGCAGGGCCTGCACGGCGGGCACCGCGGCGTCGGCCAGGACGACCAGCTCCCCCGCCGGTCGCAGCAGGGCGGCGGCGTTCGTCCAGCGCCGCAGCGCCTCCTCGGCCGCGCGCAGGTTGGGGCGGCCCAGCAGCGCCCATCCGTCGAGCAGCACGGCGGCCGCGTAGCCGCCGTCCGGCACCGGCTCGGCCCCGGGCGTCGCCACGACCAGCGCGGGGGCGCCGCTCACCGTCGCGAGCACGCCGTCGCGGCCGCTGGTGCGCACGGCCACCGAAGGAAAGGCCCGGCCCAGTTCCTCCGCGGTGCGCCGCGCGCCCACGATGACGGCCCGCACGCCGGTCCCGCCGCAGGACGGGCAGCGCCAGTCGCCCGCGATCCGGCCGCACCAGCGGCAGTACGGCACGGCGTGCCCGCCGCGCAGCGCGAGCGGACCCGAGCACACCGGTCCCGTGGCCGAGGGCTCCAAGAGCACGGGTTCCGCGAGCATCCGTGCCCTGCCGCCGGGCGCCGCGCCCGCCGAGGCGGCCCCTGCCGCCGGGGCCGGGCGCACCGGCGGCAGCCCGGAGCAGCGGGCGGGGGCGCGGCAGTGACGGCACGCCAGCGCGGGCAGGTAGCCCCTGCGCGGCACCTGGACGAGCACAGGACCGTGCTCCAGCCCCTCCCGCAGCGCCCGCCACGCGAGGCTGGGCAGGCGGGCCGCCCTGGCCGCCTGGTCGCGGGCCAGCTCCGCGTCGTCGCCCGCCGGGCGCACCCGGGGCGCGCGGGCCCTGACCACCGCTCGATCGGGGACGAGCGGGGCCGCCCAGCCCGTCTCGACGAGCGCCGTGGCCTCGGCGGTGCGCGCGTAGCCGCCGACGAGCAGGCCCGCCCCGGCCTGGTGCGCGCGCAGGCCCAGGACCTCCCGCGTGTGCGGGTAGGGCGCGTGGCGCTCGGCGTGCAGGTCGTCGCCGTCGTCCCAGACGACCGCCAGCCCCAGGCGGGCCACCGGCGCGTACGCCGCGGGGCGGTTGCCCACCACGATCCCGATCTCGCCGCGCAACGCCTTGAGCCAGCGCCGGTAGCGCTCCGCGGGCCCGAGGTCCGCCGTGATCGCCACGTGCGGCGTCTCCCCCAGGGCCGCGGTCACCAGCGCCACGTCCTTGCCGTCGGGCACCACCACGACGACGCCCCGGCCGCCGTCCAGCGTCGCCCGCGCGGCGGCCGCGATGGCGTGCGGCCACGACGGCCCGCCCGCGTCCGTGCCGGGCAGGGCCGTCCACACGGCGCGCGGCGCCCTGCCCTCGGCCAGCGCCTCCAGGAAGGAGGCGCCCGCCGGGTAGGCCCTCCAGGCGTCGCCGTCGGCGCCCGCGCCGGTGCCGGGGGAAGCCGCCCGGCGCGCGGGGGTTCTCGCCTCGGCCTCGACCCGGGCGTGCCGCGGCGGAACGGCCAGGCGCAGGACGTCCGACATGGTCCCGGCGTACCGGTCGGCCACGGCGCGGGCCAGCCGCGCGATGTCGGGGGTGAGGACGGGCTCCGGGGAGATCACCCGTTCCAGGAAGGACAGCCGGCCCTCGTGCTCGCTCTCGGAGAGCCGTTCGAGTAGGTAGCCGTCGGCGAGCTGGCCGGCGAAGCGGACGCGCACCCGGCAGCCGGGCACCGCCTCGGCGTCCATCGTGGTGGGGACGAGATAGTCGAAGGGCCGGTCGAGGTGCGGCAGCGGCGTGTCCACCACGACCCTGGCGACGGGAAGGTCCGGCGCCGCCTCGCGCGCGCCCTTGGACGCGCCCGTCCGCGCCCGCCCCGGGGCCGTGCCCCCACGCGCCCGCTCAGCCGTCCCCCGCGCCCGCTCTGTGCCCCCACTCGCCCGCTCGGTGGCCTGCCGCGGGGCGGCCGGGGGCGCCGGGATGAGCGCCTCCTGGGGATGCGGGGCGCGGGTCGGCTCGGTCACGCCTCCGTCCTACCAGACCCGGCGAGCCCTAATCACACGTACGCCCGCCGCCTGTGGACGTCCGGGCACGCGCGGGCGGCGCCCGCCGTCAGGGGCGGG
>NZ_BOOF01000002.1 GCF_016863095.1 Microbispora siamensis
GCCCGCCGTCAGGGGCGGGCGCCGCCGTGGGCGACGGTGGTCGCCAGTGCTCCTCAGGCGCGGGTCACAGACCCGCGGCCTCGCGCAGGGCGTCGGCCCGGTCCGTGGACTCCCAGGAGAAGCCCTCGCGGCCGAAGTGGCCGTAGGCGGCGGTCTCGGAGTAGATCGGGCGCAGCAGGTCGAGGTCGCGGATGATCGCGGCAGGACGCAGGTCGAAGACCTGGAGCACCGCTTCCTGGATCACGTCGACCGGCACCTTCTCGGTGCCGAACGTCTCGACGAACAGACCGACCGGCTGAGCCTTGCCGATGGCGTAGGCGACCTGGACCTCGCAGCGCTCGGCCAGACCGGCCGCGACGACGTTCTTGGCGACCCAGCGCATGGCGTAGGCGGCCGAACGGTCGACCTTGGACGGGTCCTTGCCCGAGAAGGCGCCGCCGCCGTGGCGGGCCATGCCGCCGTAGGTGTCGATGATGATCTTCCGGCCGGTGAGCCCGGCGTCGCCCATGGGGCCGCCGATCTCGAAGCGGCCGGTCGGGTTGACCAGCAGGCGGTAGCCCTCGGTCTCGATCTCCAGGTCGGCCAGCACCGGCTCGACCACGTGCTCGCGGATGTCGGGCGTCAGCATCTCCCGCAGGTCGATCTCCGGCGCGTGCTGCGTGGAGACGACGACGGTGTCGAGGCGGACCGGCCGGTCACCGTCGTACTCGATGGTGACCTGGGTCTTGCCGTCCGGGCGCAGGTACGGAACCGTGCCGTTCTTCCGCACCTCGGACAGGCGCCGGGCCATCCGGTGCGCGAGCTGGATCGGCAGCGGCATCAGCTCGGGGGTCTCACGGCAGGCGTAGCCGAACATCAGGCCCTGGTCGCCCGCGCCCTGGCGGTCGAAGTCGTCGGAGCCCTCGCCCTCGCGGTGCTCGTAGGCGTCGTCCACGCCCTGCGCGATGTCCGGCGACTGCGCTCCGATGGACACCGACACGCCGCAGGAGGCGCCGTCGAAGCCCTTGTGGGAGGCGTCGTAGCCGATCTCGAGGATCTTCTCGCGGATCAGGGCGGGGATGTCGACGTAGGTCTCCGTCGTCACCTCACCGGCGACGTGGACCTGGCCAGTAGTGATCAGCGTCTCGACGGCGACCCGGCTCTTGGGGTCGTCCTTGAGCATGGCGTCGAGAATCGCGTCACTGATCTGGTCGGCGATCTTGTCCGGGTGGCCCTCGGTGACCGACTCGGAGGTGAACAGGCGACGGGACAACTCAGGGCTCCTCATGCAGCGGCTGCTGACGTCCATGAGTGACCGGCGGTAGAGCCGAGCCCTACCGCGGCCACTCGATGCTCACGCGAGTCTAGCCCTAGGCGCTGCGGAGCCGCGAAGCCATCCGGGTTCGGGTCGTCCGCTATGCGGCCCGCGGAAACGACCCGCCACGTCCGCGGACGGCGGGTCAGAGGTCGGGCAGGGGGTCTCTGGGCAGGTCACCGGGCGAGAACGCCTCCGCGTCCGCCGCCGCCACCACGGCGGCGTACTCGTCGTCGACCTCCAGGGTCATGCCGCCGATTTCGATGCGGGGGCCCGACCCGAACTCGACCGGCCCGAGGCGGGTGCGGCGGGGGTAGCGGGCCCACACCCCCGACGGCTCGTCCCTGCTGAACATCTTGGTGGACAACAGGGTGATCGACCGGTCCGTCACCACGACGAGGAAACCGATCGTGGCGGGAGGCGGCAGGGCCACCGCGGGAAACACGTAGCGGATGTCCTCGCCGGGACCGAGCATCGCCCGGCAGCGCTCCCTGATCGTGGCGGACACCGGCATGGCGATCGCTCCCTCGACGCACGGCCTGTGGGGGGCGGGGCGGGCGCCCGCGCCGGCACCACGCGAAGGTCAGGCGAGACGCTGCGCCACCAAATCCCACACTACGTCGGCGAGATCCTCTTTGGGACCCCTCGGAATCTCCACGGATCCGCCCTCCGCCGTGAGGACGACGGCCGCGTTGTCCGGCGTGCCGAACGCCAGGTTCTCCCCGACCTGGTTCACCACGAGCAGGTCGCAGCCCTTGCGTTCGAGCTTGGCCCTGCCGTTGGCCAGGACGTCGTCGGTCTCCGCCGCGAATCCCACGATGACCCGGGGACGCGGCCCGCCCGCTCCGGCCTCCCTCGCGGCGTCCGAGCCGTTCCCGGCGTCGCGCCCGCGGCCCGCCGGCGCGTCGTGCGCCGGCGCGTCCCCCGCGGCGTACGCCTCCCGCCTGGCCCGGCGGGTCTCCCCCAGCTCGGCCAGGATGTCTGGATTTTTCACCAGATGGATTGGATCGGGCTCGGCGGACGACTTCTTGATCTTCGTTTCGCTCTGCCGTACGGGCCGGAAGTCCGCGACCGCGGCGGCCATCACGACCGCGTCGGCGTGCTCGGCCGCCGCCAGGACCGCGTCGCGCAACTGCCGCGCCGACTCCACCCGCACGACCTTCGCGCCCGCGGGATCGGGCAGCGTCACGTTCGCCGCCACGAGCGTGACCTCCGCGCCCCGGGCGACGGCCGTACGGGCCAGGGCGTATCCCTGCAGCCCTGAGGACCGGTTGCCGATGAAGCGCACGGGGTCGATCGCCTCGCGGGTGCCGCCCGCGGAGACGACGACGTGCCGGCCGGCCAGGTCATCGCGCCGGCCCGCCAGCACGCGGCGGCACACCTCGAAGATCTCGGCGGGGTCCGGCAGCCGCCCTGGACCGGTGTCGGCGCCGGTGAGCCTGCCGACGGCGGGCTCGATCACGATCGCGCCACGCTCGCGCAGTGTCGCCACGTTCGCCCGCGTGGCCGGGTGCTCCCACATCTCCGTGTGCATCGCGGGCGCGAACACCACCGGGCAGCGCGCCGTGAGCAGGGTGTTGGTGAGCAGGTCGTTGGCCATGCCGTGCGCGGCCCGCGCCAGCACGTCCGCCGTCGCGGGGGCGACGACCACCAGATCGGCGGACTGCCCGATGCGCACGTGCGGCACCTCGTGCACCGACTCCCACACCTCGGTGGTCACCGGATTGCCCGACAGCGCCGCCCAGGTCGGCTCGCCCACGAACCGCAGAGCGTCCCGGGTCGGCACGACGCGCACGTCGTGGCCCGACTCGGTGAACAGGCGGAGCAGCTCGCAGGACTTGTAGACCGCGATACCGGCGCTCACGCCCAGCACGACAGACGTCATCGACGGTGGCGCGCTCAGCCCTCGATGGGCTCGGAGGTGAGCAGGCCCTCGGAGACCTCGCGCAGGGCGATGGACAGCGGCTTCTCCTGGGCGTGGGTCTCCACGAGGGGCCCCACGTACTCCAGCAGGCCCTCGCCGAGCTGAGAGTAGTAGGCGTTGATCTGGCGCGCCCGCTTCGCACCCATGATCACAAGGCTGTACTTGCTGTCGACGATGTCGAGAAGCGCGTCGATCGACGGGTTGGTGATGCCTTCCGCGTAGGCGGAGCTGCTTGCCACGTCAGTGATTCCCCTAGCTAGGTGAGTTTCCCATCAAGGTTATCAGCCGGTGGCACACGTCCTTGACGGACGTGTTGACGATCGTGAGGTCGAACTCCTTCTCCGCCGCCAGCTCGATCCGGCCCATCTCCAGACGGCGGGCGATCACGTCGGGAGGTTCGGTGCCGCGGCCGCGCAGCCGCCGCTCCAGCTCCTCCCAGCTCGGCGGGGCCAGGAACACCAGCAGGGCATCGGGCATCGTCGTACGCACCTGCCTGGCGCCCTGCAGGTCGATCTCCAGCAGAGTGGGGACGCCCGCCGCCAGCTTCTCCAGCACCGGCCGCCTGGGCGTGCCGTACCGGTTGCCGGCGAACTCGGCCCACTCCAGAAGCTCGCCGGAGGCGACGAGCTCGTCGAACTCGTCGTTGCCGGCGAAGAAGTACTCCACGCCGTGCTGCTCCCCCGGACGGGGCTTCCTGGTTGTCACCGAGACCGACAGCCACACCTCTGGGTGGGACCGCCGGAGCTCGGCGACGACCGTGGACTTCCCCACACCCGACGGACCGGACAGGACCGTCAGGCGCGGGCGAGGCATGGAGTCACCGCCGCGTGTCCTGAACCCGCTGGTCGCGACTGCCTCTTGGGCCCGATCTCCAGCGGACCGGGACGTGTCGGTCACTCCGTACCCCCGTGAAACTCGCTCGTACGCCGCCGAGATCAGCTCTCGGCGCCGCCGAACTCACGCTCAAGGGAGGCGCGCTGGTTGGCGCCGAGACCCCGCACGCGGCGGGATTCGGCGATACCAAGGCGCTCCATGAGCTGCTTGGCGCGGACCTTGCCGACGCCAGGGAGCGACTCCAGCAGAGCCGAGACCTTCATCTTGCCGATGACGTCGTCGGTCTGCCCATCCTTCAGCACCTCAGCCAGAGAAACCGCGCCGTGCTTGAGCCGGTTCTTGACCTCGGCACGCTCCTTGCGTGCCTTGGCAGCCTTCTCAAGAGCTGCGGCGCGCTGCTCGGGGGTCAGGGGAGGAAGAGCCACGCCGGGTCACCTCGAATTTCTTGTCGATGTACTCGGACGGGAGGGGAAACTAGCTGGTCTTGGCCGTAACGGCAACGTCAAGGGCGGTTTCTCGGACTACAAAATTGATTTTACTACTTTTGGTATTGGAAAAGTCACTCTTCGTAGATCAAAACCGCCTCAGCAGGCCCGGAGCGGGATGACGCATGGTGACGGCGCCCGAGCCCGCCCGGAGCCCGCCGAGAGCCCGTTCAGGGGCTCACGCGGCGCAGCGCGGCGGCGATCCCGGCGGCCGCCGCGCCCGGGTCGGGCGCCCCGGTGATGGGCCGTCCGATCACGAGGAGGTCGGCCCCCTGCGCGATCGCGTCCTCCGGGGTGGCCACCCGGGCCTGGTCCTGGGTGTCGGCGCCGACGGGCCGTACGCCCGGGGTGATGAGCGTCACGTCCGGGCCGACCTCCGCGCGTACGGCGGCGACCTCCCTGGGCGAGCAGACGAGGGCCTGGGCGCCCGCGCCGACGGCCACGGCGGCCATACGGCGCACGACGTCCTCGGGGGGTCCCTGGATACCGATCTCGCGGAGATCGGCCTCGGAAAGCGACGTCAGGAGCGTCACGGCCGCGATCTGGGTGTTGGGGGCCGCCTCGACGGCCGCCCTGACCATGGCGTGCCCCCCGGCGGCGTGCACGGTGAGGTACGTCGGCTTGAGCCGGGCGACCGCCCGGGCCGCTGCGCCGACGGTGTTCGGGATGTCGTGCAGCTTGAGGTCCAGGAAGACCTGCACCCCGCTCGCGCCGCGCACCGAGGCGATCACGTCGGGCCCGTACCGCAGGTAGAGCTCCAGCCCCACCTTCACCGTGGAGACGTGCGGGGTGACCAGGCCGGCCCAGCGGGCCGCGGTCTCCAGGTCGGGCGCGTCCAGGGCGACGGCGATGGGAGCGGGCGTGGTCAAAGCGAACTCTCCTCGAGATCTGATCGCGAACGTGGTTGCGCGCCCGCCGGCCGGTGGGCCAGGCCCACGGCGTCGGCGAGCCGGTCGAACCCGCGCTCCTGCAGAAGCTCCTCAAGCTCTCTCAGGACGCGCGGGCAGGCGTAGGGGTCGTGGAACAGCGCCGTGCCCACGGCGACGGCGCAGGCGCCCGCCAGGACGAGCTCAAGGGCGTCCCTGCCGGTCGTCACGCCGCCCATGCCCACGATCGGCACTCCGGGCAGCGCGGCGTGGACCTGCCAGACGCAGCGCACCGCCAGGGGCCGTACGGCGGGGCCGGACAGGCCGCCGGTGCCGGCCGCGAGCGCGGGGCGCATCGTGTCCACGTCGATGCTCATCCCGACGGGGTTGTTGATCATCGCGAGGGCGTCGGCGCCGCCGTCCACGCAGGCGCGGGCGACCGCGACGATGTCCGCCACGTCCGGGGACAGCTTGGCGATCACCGGCACCTCGTACGGCGTGGCCGCGCGCACCGAGGCCACGACCTCGGCCGCAGCGGCCCCGTCACGGGCGAACACCCTGCCGCGGTCCTCGACGTTCGGGCACGACAGGTTGACCTCCACGGCGGTGATGCCCGCGACGCCGGCCAGGCGCCGCGCCAGCGCGGTGTACTCGGTCACGGTGCCGCCGCCGATCGACACGACGGTGCGGGCCCCGCGCTCGGCCAGCCAGGGCAGCTCGCGCTCCAGGAACGCCTCGACTCCGGGGCCCTGCAGGCCCACGGCGTTCAGCAGCCCGGAGGGGGTCTCGGCCATCCGCGGCGTCGGCCGTCCCGCGCGGGGGGCCATGGTGATCGACCGGGTGACGAACGCGCCCAGCCGGTGGACGTCGGAGAACTGGGCCAGCTCGCGGCCGGTCCCGCCGCAGCCGGAGGCGGTCAGCACCGGGTTGGGCAGCTCCACGTGGGCCAGGTAGGTCCGCAGGTCGGCGGTCACGGCCGCCTCCCCCGCCCCGGCTCAGGCATGCCGTCCGCCGGGCGCGCCGAGCGCGTCGAAGGGGATCGTCCCGACGTCGTCGAACCGCACCCGCTCGCCCCGGAACACCGGCCCCTCGGTGCAGGCGCGGACCATGCGGGTGACGCCGTCGTCGCCGATGACCGGCACCACGCACGTCATGCAGACGCCGATGCCACAGGCCATGGACTCCTCCACGGCCACCTGCACGGGGATGTCGAACTCGACGGCGACCGCCGTGACGCCGCGCAGCGTCTCCATCGGCCCGCACGCGTAGACCGCGTCGGCCCGCGCGTCGGCGATGACGCCGGGCAGCACGTCGGTCACCTTGCCGCGCATGCCCAGCGAGCCGTCCTCGGTCGTCAGCGTGGTCGTCTCGCCCATCCGGCGGGCCCGCAGCGCCCCGAAGACCCGGTCGGCCGACGGCGCCCCCAGCACGAAGTCGATGCGGCAGCCCCGCTGCTGCAGCGCGTCCCCCAGCGCGAACAGCGGCGCCGCGCCGTGCTCGTCGCCGACCAGTACGCAGGTGCAGGGGTCGCGGGGCAGGGGGAAGGGACGGCCGAGCGGTCCGACCAGGTCGAGCGTGTCGCGCGCCCGCAGGTCGGCGAGCCAGGCCGTCCCGGCACCGCGCACGCCGAAGACGAGCTCCACCGTGCCACCGTAGTCCGGCTTCACGTCGTGGATCGTGAAGGCCCGCCGGGTGAGCATCGAGGAGTTGCGGCCTCCGACGGCGACCGTGACGAAGTGGCCGGGCCGGAACCGGTCGGCGATGCCCGGCGCGACGACGGTGAGCGCATGGTAGGCGTCCACGCGGCGCGTCGTCAGCACCGTTCCCGTGACCTGAACCGGACTGCCGGCCACTCCCTTCCTCCCTGTTTCCGGCGCTCGCTCCGCTCGCGCGGCTCCGGGCGCCCTCCGCTTTCCCTGGGCTAGCTTCGCAGCCTCCTGGCGTGTTCCTGGAGAGAACACACGTCGATGTCGCCCCTGACGATGTGCTGGATGCCCTGCACGGCGGCCGCCAGGCCCTGGACGGTCGTGATGCAGGCGATGCCGCGGTTGACGGCGGCGGTGCGGATCTCGTACCCGTCCAGGCGCGGCCCGGACTGGCCGGGGCTGCCGAACGGAGTGTTCACGATGAGGTCCACCTCCCCGTCGAGGATGCGCCGCACGATCGTCGACTCGCCGTCGGGACCGGTGCCGTCGCTGTGCTTGCGCACGATCTTGGCACGTACGCCGTTACGGCGCAGCACCTCGGCGGTGCCCTCCGTGGCCAGGATCTCGAAGCCGAGATCCGCCAGCGCCTTCACGGGGAAGATCATGGCCCGCTTGTCCTTGTTCGCGACCGAGACGAACGCCCGTCCCTTGGTCGGCAGCGCGCCGTAGGCCGCCGACTGCGACTTCGCGAAGGCCGTGCCGAAGAACTCGTCGATGCCCATGACCTCGCCGGTCGAGCGCATCTCCGGCCCGAGGACGGTGTCCACGCCGCGGAACCGGTTGAACGGCAGCACCGCCTCCTTGACCGCGACCGGCGCGTCCAGCGGCAGCGTGCCGCCGTCGTAGTCGGCCGGCAGCATGCCCTCGGCGCGCAGCTCGGCGATCGTCGCGCCCAGCATCAGCCGCGCCGCCGCCTTGGCCAGCGGCACCGCCGTGGCCTTGGACACGAACGGCACCGTACGGCTGGCCCTGGGGTTGGCCTCCAGGACATACAGCACGTTGGCGGCCATCGCGTACTGGACGTTCAGCAGGCCGCGCACGCCCACGCCGCGGGCGATGGCCTCGGTGGCCGCGCGGATCCGCTTGATGTCGAAGCCGCCCAGCGTGATCGGCGGGAGGGCGCACGCCGAGTCGCCGGAGTGGATGCCGGCCTCCTCGATGTGCTCCATGACGCCGCCGAGGTACAGCTCCTCGCCGTCGAACAGCGCGTCCACGTCGATCTCGATGGCGTCGTCGAGGAACCGGTCGATCAGCACCGGGTGCTCGGAGGCCGCCCTCTCCATGTACGCCCCGAGGGTGTCCTCGTCGTACACGATGGCCATGCCGGCGCCGCCGAGCACGTACGACGGCCGCACGAGCACCGGGTAGCCGATCTCCTCGGCGACCGCCCGCGCCTCCTCCACGGTCGTCGCGGTGCCGTGCCTGGGCGCGGGCAGCCCGGCCTCGGCGAGGACCTGCCCGAACGCGCCCCGGTCCTCGGCGAGGTGGATCGACTCGGGCGAGGTGCCGACCACGGGCACCCCCGCGTCCTTGAGCGCCTGGGCGAGCCCGAGCGGCGTCTGGCCGCCGAGCTGCACGATGACGCCGACGACCGGCCCGGTCTCCTGCTCGGCGTGCACGACCTCCAGGACGTCCTCCAGCGTGAGCGGCTCGAAGTAGAGCCGGTCGGAGGTGTCGTAGTCGGTCGAGACGGTCTCGGGGTTGCAGTTGACCATCACGGTCTCGTAGCCGGCCTTGGCCAGCTCGAACGACGCGTGCACGCAGGCGTAGTCGAACTCGATGCCCTGGCCGATGCGGTTGGGCCCGCTGCCGAGGATGATCACCTTGGGCCGGTCCCCCACCGGCACCTCGGTCTCCTCGTCGTAGGTCGAGTAGAGGTACGGCGTGCGCGCGGCGAACTCGGCGGCGCAGGTGTCCACGGTGTTGTAGACGGGCCTGATGCCGAACTCGTGGCGCTTGGCCCGCACCTCGGGCTCCGCCACGCCCAGGATCTCGGCGATCTGCGCGTCGCTGAAGCCGTGCCGCTTGGCCAGGTCGAGGGTGGGCCGGTCGAGCGCGGTGATCGACCGGGCGACCTCGTCGATCGCGAAGAGCTGGTCGACGAACCACGGGTCGACCGACGTGGCCTCGTGGACCTGCTCGGGGGTCGCGCCCGCCCTGATGGCCTGCTGCATGGTGCGCAGCCGTCCGTCGTGCGGCTTGCGGCAGGCCTCCAGGAGCTCGTCCAGGTCCCCGGGCTCGCCCGCCCAGCTGAACGACGACCCCTTCTTCTCCAGCGACCGCAGCGCCTTCTGCAGCGCCTCGGGGAAGGAGCGGCCGATCGCCATCGCCTCGCCGACCGACTTCATGTGGGTGGTCAGCGTCTCGTCGGCCCCGGCGAACTTCTCGAACGCGAACCTCGGCACCTTGACCACGATGTAGTCGAGCGCCGGCTCGAACGACGCCGGGGTCTCCTTGGTGATGTCGTTGGGGATCTCGTCGAGCGTGTAGCCGATCGCGAGCTTGGCGGCGATCTTGGCGATCGGGAAGCCGGTGGCCTTCGACGCCAGCGCCGACGACCGCGACACGCGCGGGTTCATCTCGATGACGATCATCCGGCCGGTCTGCGGGTCGACCGCGAACTGGATGTTGCAGCCGCCGGTGTCCACGCCGACCTCGCGGATGACCGCGATCGCGACGTCGCGCATGTTCTGGTACTCGCGGTCGGTCAGCGTCAGCGCGGGTGCCACCGTCACGCTGTCTCCGGTGTGGACGCCCATCGGGTCGATGTTCTCGATGGAGCAGACGATGACCACGTTGTCGTTGCGGTCCCGCATGACCTCCAGCTCGTACTCCTTCCAGCCGAGGATCGACTCCTCCAGGAGCACCTCGGTGGTCGGGGACGCGTCGAGGCCGGCGCCGGCGATGCGGCGCAGCTCCTGCTCGTCGTGGGCGAAGCCGGAGCCCGCGCCGCCCATGGTGAAGCTCGGGCGGACGACGAGCGGGTAGCCCAGCTCGCCGGCCGCGCGCAGGCACTCGTCCATGGTGTGGCAGATCACGCTGCGCGCCGACTCGGCGTTGAGGCCGTGCTCGGCGGCGACCTTGGCGACGATCTCCTTGAACCGCTCGCGGTTCTCCCCCGCCTGGATGGCGTCGATGTCGGCGCCGATCAGCTCGACGCCGTACTTGTCGAGCACGCCCGCCTCGTGCAGCGCCACCGCGGTGTTGAGCGCCGTCTGGCCGCCCAGCGTGGGCAGCAGCGCGTCGGGCCGCTCCTTGGCGATGATCTTTTCGACGATGTCCGGCGTGATCGGCTCGACGTAGGTGGCGTCGGCGAACTCCGGGTCCGTCATGATCGTGGCGGGGTTGCTGTTGACGAGGATGACCCGGAAGCCCTCGCTGCGCAGGACGCGGCAGGCCTGGGTGCCGGAGTAGTCGAACTCACACGCCTGTCCGATGACGATCGGGCCGGAGCCGATCACCATGACGGACCTGATGTCCGTACGCTTAGGCACCCTTGGCCCCCTTCTTGTCCATCAGCTCGCAGAACTCGTCGAACAGGTAGGCGGCGTCGTGCGGGCCCGCGGCCGCCTCGGGGTGGTACTGCACGCTGAACGCGGGGCGGTCCAGCAGGCGCAGCCCCTCCACGCAGTCGTCGTTGAGGTTGACGTGGCTCACCTCGGCCGCGCCGTACGGCGTCTCGAAGGGCCCGTCGAGCGGCGCCCGCACGGCGAAGCCGTGGTTGTGCGCGGAGATCTCGACCTTGCCGGTCCTGCGGTCCTGCACCGGCTGGTTCACCCCGCGGTGGCCGTACCGCAGCTTGTAGGTGCCGAGGCCGAGCGCCCGGCCGAGGATCTGGTTGCCGAAGCAGATGCCGAAGAACGGCACGCTCTCATCCAGCACCTCGCGCAGGGACTCGACCGCGTACCCGGCCGCGGCGGGGTCGCCGGGGCCGTTGGAGAAGAAGACGCCGTCGGGGTCGAGGGCGAGGATGTCGGCCGCCTTGGCGGTCGCGGGCAGCACGTGCACCTCGCAGCCCCGCTCGGACATCCGCTGCGGCGTCATGGCCTTGATGCCGAGGTCGACCGCGGCGACGGTGAAGCGCTTGCGCCCGACCGCCGGCACGACGTACGGCTCCGGTGTGCTGACCTCGCGGGCCAGGTCGGCGCCCTCCATGCCGGGCGAGCGCCGCACCCGCTCCACCAGGTCGGCGATCTCGCCGCCCTCGCTGAAGATGCCCGCGCGCATCGCGCCGCGCTCGCGCAGGTGGCGGGTGAGGGCGCGGGTGCCGGGCATCGCGATGCCGACCACGCCCTGGTCGCGCAGGTAGTCGTCGAGTGTCCTGCGGGAGCGCCAGTTCGACGGGATCCTGGACGGCTCGCGCACCACGTAGCCCGCGACCCAGACCCTGCGGGACTCGGGGTCCTCGTCGTTGACACCGGTGTTGCCGATGTGCGGGGCGGTCATCGCCACGATCTGGCGGTGGTAGGAGGGGTCGGTCAGCGTCTCCTGGTAGCCGGTCATGCCGGTGTTGAAGACCATCTCGCCGAACGTCTCGCCCACGGCGCCGTACGGCGTTCCCTCGAAGACGCGTCCGTCCTCGAGCACGAGCAGGGCTGTCATACGAGCTTCCCTTCGAGAACGGTGGGACGGCCGCGCAGGAACGTGGCGACGACGCGGCCGGGCAGGGTCAGCCCCTCGTAGGGGGTGTTGCGGCTCTTCGACGCCATCGCGGCAGGGTCCACGGGCTGCCGGACCGACGGGTCGTACAGCGTGATGTTGCCGGGGGCGCCCGGCTCGATCGGGCGGCCGTGCCCGGCCAGGCGGCCGATCCTGGCCGGCCGGGCGGACATGCGGTCGGCGACGCCGGCCCAGTCGAGCAGCCCGGTCTCGACCATGGCCTCCTGGACCACGGACAGGGCCGTCTCCAGGCCGATCATGCCCATGGCCGCCGCGGCCCACTCGGTCTCCTTGTCCTCGACCGGGTGGGGCGCGTGGTCGGTGGCCACGCAGTCGATCGTGCCGTCGGCCAGCGCCTCGCGCAGCGCCCGCACGTCCTCGTCGGTGCGCAGCGGCGGGTTCACCTTGTAGATCGGGTTGTACGGCCCGAGCGGCGAGCTCTCCGCGCAGGAGTCGGTCAGCAGCAGGTGGTGCGGGGTGACCTCGGCGGTCACGTCCCAGCCCTTCGACTTGGCCCAGCGGATGATCTCGACGGAGCCCGCGGTGGAGACGTGGCAGACGTGCAGCCGGGAGCCGACGTGCGCGGCGAGCAGGCAGTCGCGCGCGATGATCGCCTCCTCGGCGACCGCCGGCCAGCCGGTCAGGCCGAGCCTGGCCGACACCTCGCCCTCGTTGAGCTGGGCGCCCTCGGTCAGCCTGGGCTCCTGGGCGTGCTGGGCGACGACGCCGTCGAACGCCTTGACGTACTCCAGCGCCCGGCGCATCAGCACGGCGTCGGAGACGCACTTGCCGTCGTCGGAGAAGACCCGCACGCGGGCCGCGGAGTCGGCCATCGCGCCGAGCTCGGCGAGCTGGCGGCCCTCAAGGCCGGAGGTCACCGCGCCCACGGGCTGCACGTCGCAGTGGCCGTATTCCTGGCCGAGCCGCCAGACCTGCTCCACCACGCCGGCGGTGTCGGCCACCGGGGAGGTGTTGGCCATGGCGTGGACGGCGGTGTAGCCGCCGCGCGCCGCGGCCTGGGTGCCGGTCTCGACGGTCTCGGCGTCCTCCCGGCCGGGCTCGCGCAGGTGGGTGTGCAGGTCGACCAGGCCGGGCAGGGCGACCAGCCCGTCGGCGTCGACCGTCTGGCCGGCCTTCGCGCCCGCGAGGTCGCCGGTCTCGGCCACGACGCCGTCGCGCAGCAGGATGTCGCTCGGGGCGCCGCCCAGGATCCGGGCGCCCCTGATGAGGATGGTGGTCACAGTCCCCTCGTGAAGGTCGTACGTGCTCATTCGGCGCCTCCGATCGCGGGCTCGGAACCGCCGAGCAGCAGGTAGAGGACGGCCATCCGGACCGTCACGCCGTTGGCGACCTGCTCGACGATCGTCGAGCGCGGCGAGTCGGCGACCTCCGCGGAGATCTCCATGCCGCGGTTCATCGGGCCGGGGTGCATGACGATGGCGTCGTCGTGCAGGCGGGCGAAGCGGTCGCGGTCGAGGCCGTAGCGGCGGCTGTACTCCCGTGCCGAGGGGAAGTAGGCCGCGTTCATCCGCTCCAGCTGGACCCGCAGCATCATCACGACGTCCGACTTGGGCAGCACGGCGTCGAGGTCGTACGAGATCTGGCAGGGCCAGGTCTCGACCGCCACCGGCAGCAGGGTCGGCGGCGCGACCAGCGTCACCTCCGCGCCGAGCGTGTGCAGCAGCAGCACGTTGGACCGGGCGACCCGGCTGTGCAGCACGTCGCCCACGACGGCGACCTTCAGGCCCTCCAGCCGGCCCAGCCGGCGGCGGATGCTGAAGGCGTCGAGCAGCGCCTGGGTGGGGTGCTCGTGGGTGCCGTCCCCGGCGTTGACCACGCTGCCGCGCACCCAGGTGGCCAGGCGATGCGGCGCGCCCGAGGCGCTGTGCCGGATCACCACGGCGTCGGCGCCCATGGCCTCCAGGGTGAGCGCGGTGTCCTTCAGCGACTCGCCCTTGGACACGCTCGACCCCTTGGCCGAGAAATTGATCACATCGGCCGACAGGCGCTTGGCCGCGGCCTCGAAGGAGATGCGGGTCCGGGTGGAGTCCTCGAAGAAGAGGTTCACCACCGTGCGGCCGCGCAGCGTCGGCAGCTTCTTGATGGACCGCTGCGAGACCCGCGCCAGCTCCTCGGCCGTGTCGAGGATGAGGAGCGCGTCGTCGCGGGTGAGGTCGCCGGTCGAGATCAGGTGACGCTTCATCGGTCGTCCTCCTTGATGAGCACGACCGCGTCGCGCCCGTCCGTCTCCTCCAGGAAGACCTTGACCTTCTCGCTCTTGGAGGTCGGCAGGTTCTTGCCGACGTAGTCGGCGCGGATCGGCAGCTCCCGGTGGCCGCGGTCCACGAGCGTGGCGAGCTGGACGGCCCTGGGCCTGCCCACGTCGTTCAGCGCGTCGAGCGCGGCGCGCACGGTGCGGCCGGAGTAGAGGACGTCGTCCACGAGGACGACGGTCCTGCCGTCCACGCCGTCCGGGGGCAGTTCGGTGCGGCCGAGCGGGCGCGCGGGCCGCAGGCGAAGGTCGTCGCGGTACATCGTGACGTCGATGGCGCCGACGGGGACCTTGATCCCCTCGAACTGCGCGATGCGCCCGGCGATGCGGTGCGCGAGGGTGGCGCCGCGGGTGGGGATGCCGAGCAGGACGACGCTCTCCGCGCCTCTGGTGCGTTCGAGGATCTCGTGCGCGATCCGGGTGAGCGCCCGATGGATGTCGGGCCCCTCCAGGACGGCACGGGCCTGATTTTGGGCATCAGACATGAAAAAGTCACCACCTTTCCCGCCTCACGGGACGGGTCTTAAAAGGGTGTCGGGTCTGCTTAGAGTATCAGGGCCGTCTGCGAACCCCCCTCCCGCCAGGGGTGATGCCCAGGAGGGACCGTCCGCCCCCGGCGTGACGGAGTCGCGCCGGGCCCGTTCCCGGGGCGGGCGAGGGGCGTGCCGGGGATCGGAAGCCGCATCGCACCGGGTGTCGGTGATTTCGGTGAGAGCACTGTTTGGCGCTCTTTTTTCCAATCAGCTTGACCTTTGGGAGTGTCGGCTTTACCGTCACTGTCCGTAACCACAACACGCGACCTTCCTGGGTAAAACCCGACGCAGCGGTCACCGAAGGTGCCGGGCACGGCACCAGCCCCGGTGTTCGGAACGCTTAGGACAAGGACGCACAATCAAGTGAGAAGAGACATAGAAAGCCGGGGGCCACACGATGCCGTCTGACTACGCCAAGTCGCTGGGCGCGCGCCTGCGCGCCATCCGGACCCAGCAGGGGCTGTCCCTGCACGGTGTGGAAGAGAAGTCCCGTGGGCGGTGGAAGGCCGTCGTCGTGGGCTCCTACGAGCGGGGCGACCGCGCGGTGACCGTGCAGAAGCTCGCCGAGCTCGCGGATTTCTACGGAGTGCCGGTGTCGGAGCTTCTTCCGGGCGGAGCCGCCCCCAGCCCTCTTGCGCCCGCTCCCAAGCTGGTCATCGACCTGGAGCGGCTGTCCCAGCTGCCGAAGGACAAGGCCGGCCCGCTTGCCCGTTACGCCGCCACCATCCAGAGCCAGCGCGGCGACTACAACGGCAAGGTGCTGTCCATCCGGCAGGAGGACCTGCGCTCACTCGCGGTCATCTACGACAAGTCGCCGGTCGAGCTGACCGAGGAGTTCATCCACTGGGGCGTGCTCGACGCGGAGGCCCGCCGCGCCGTCGAGTCCTTCTGACCTCCCACCCGGTTCGTACGCGGCTCCCCGTGACGATGTCCGGCCTCCGGCCCACGTCGTGTCAGACACCCTCTCGTCACGGGCGGCGCCGCCGCAACGGGGAGCCGCCCGTACGAGTGATTCCCGCCACGCGGGGATAGGCAGGACATGACGTTTTACGTGGGCTCCGAGGTGGGCAGGCTGCGCCGGGTCCTGGTCGACATACCCGAACTCGCGCTCAAGCGGCTCACCCCGGGCAACAAGGACGGCCTGCTGTTCGACGACGTGCTCTGGGTGCACCGCGCGCTGGAGGAGCACCGGGAGTGGTGCGAGGTGCTCGCCGGGCGCGGCGTCGAGGTGCACCACCTCGGCGACCTCCTGCGGGAGGTGATCGAGATCCCCGACGCGCGCAAGCACATCCTCGACGGCAGCGTCGACGAGCACTGGTTCGGCCCGCTGGCCGCCGACGCGATCCGCAACACGCTCGACGCCCTCGACGCCGACACGCTCGCGCCGCTGCTGACCGGCGGGATCACCAAACGCGAGATCATGGAGCTGGGCTGCGACCCCGGCTCCATCGCCTTCCACACGCTCGGTCTGGACGACTTCGTCCTCCCGCCGCTGCCCAACCACCTGTTCGCCCGCGACACCTCCTGCTGGGTGTACGACGGGGTGTCGATCAACCCGATGCGCAAGAAGGCGCGCAGGCGGGAGACCGTCAACTACGAGGCGGTCTACCGGTGGCACCCGCTGTTCGCCGCGGGGTACGGCAACCCCGACGGCGGCGGGTTCAACGTCTGGTACGAGGGCGTGCGCATGGCCCCGGCCACCATCGAGGGCGGCGACGTCCTGGTGCTCGGCAACGGCGTCGTGCTCGTCGGGGTGAGCGAACGCACCCAGCCGCAGGCCGTGGAGATGCTGGCGACCAACCTGTTCCGGGCGGGGTCGGCGACCCGCATCGTGGCGCTCGACCTGCCCAAGACCCGTGCGTTCATGCACCTCGACACCGTGATGACCAACGTCGACGTGGGCGTGTTCACCAAGTACGCCGGGCTCGGCATGCTCCCGTCGTACACGGTGGAGCCGGGCGACACCGACAAGGAGCTGAAGGTCACCGACCACCCGCCGGAGGACATGCACAAGGCGATCGCGCGGGCCCTCGGCCTGGACGACATCAAGGTCCTCACGCCGACGCAGGACGTGCACGCGGCCGAGCGCGAGCAGTGGGACGACGGCTGCAACGTGCTGGCACTGGAACCCGGCGTGGTCGTGGCCTACGAGCGCAACACCACGACCAACAACCATCTGCGCAGGCACGGAATCGAGGTCATCACGATCCGGGGCAGCGAGCTCGGCCGCGGACGCGGCGGGCCGCGGTGCATGACCTGCCCGCTGGAGCGCGACCCCGTCTGACCACGCGACGGCGTCTGGGCGGAGGTCAGCCGGCCATGGGCAGCGTGGGGCGGCCGGGCAGGCCGAGGATCGACTCGACCTCGCCGACGAACCTGTCCGCCTCCGCTATGATCTCCTCTGCGTCGTTCTGCGTGACGGCCCGGACCATTCCGGCCTCGGCCGCCGCGCGCTTGGTCGCGGTCACCGCGAAGTAGGCCGCCCAGTCCGCGAGCTTGGGCTCGGCCTCCGGCAGCAGCTCCCAGGCGCTGCGCAGCCGCCGCCTGCGGCCGTCCATCGGCCGTGGACGGGCCGCGAGGATTCCGGCGGCCGCGCGGAGGGCCGCCAGATGGGCCGACACGTAGCGGTCCGCGGGGGTGGGCCCGACGGTGGCGTCGGCGAGGCATGCCCTGGCGTCCGCGAGGTGTGCCAGAACCGCCTGCGAGAGCCGGGGCCCGCTCTTCTGATCGTCGTTCTGCTCAGTCATGCCCGCCTCCTTGAGTCGTGGCACTCCGGCGAAGGTCGCCGGTGACCTCACAGTCGCAGATCGCACCGACAATTTCGCCGGCCGGGAGATCCCGTGAACCGCTCGAGATCGCCCGACGCTTTCTCAGGCTCCCGTGGGCGGCCGGACGAGGAGCTTCCCCTCTCCCCGTCCGGCCCACGCCGCGGGCCGTGCCGCATCCGTCTCCGCCGACGACGAAGGCACGAATCCAACGGGGTGGGCGCGAGCCGCGAGTCCCACGCCCACTCCATCGAACATAGATTCGATCATGTCCTCTGTCAAGACTGTCAACGAATACGTGTTCGAGGACCGCGTTCGAAACACGGGCACGAGACGACGGAGGGGCCCCGCGCGACACCTCGCGCGGGGCCCCTCCGGGGGGACGGGATCAGCGCCTGAAGGCGCCCCTGACGTGCACGGGGACGCCCTTGCCGAGCATGCCGGGCAGGATCTCGGCCACGTTCATCGGCAGCCGCACGCAGCCGTGCGACGCCGGGTAGAGCGGCACCGACAGCGCGCCGTGGAGCGCGATGCCGCCGTTGAAGAAGATCGGGTTGTAGAGCTGCCCGAGGTAGGACCGGTGCCAGCCCTTGACCCGCCAGGTGGTCGCGTAGTCGCCGGTCGGCGTGCGGGCGCTGCCGGAGAAGCGCTGCCGCTTGCCGTTCCAGGTGGCGTACTCGGTGTAGGGGATGCCGCTGCCGCTGGAGATGTGGCTGATCAGCACCGGCGCGCCGCCCCGGTACAGAACCATCACCTGCTTGGTCAGGTTCACCTCGACGCGGGTCGCCTTGCCCCTGGGCACCAGGACCTGGGGCGCCCGGGGGTTCTCCAGCGCCTTCCAGGTGCGGGCGGCGACCGTGCTGGTCGGCTTGATCCCCTGCACCTTCTGGAACGCCCAGACCGCCATCATGGTGGTGCCGCCGTACCGGCCGTCGACGCTGCCGGGCACATACCCGAGCTCCTTGAGCCTGGCCTGCAACGCCTTCACGGCGGAGCCCTTGGCGCCGAGCTTGAGCGTCTTGCCCGGGGCGGCGAACTGCGGATAACCGGTGGCGCGGGCGGGGACGGCGCCTCGTGCCGGGAGCGCGGGAAGCGCCGAGGACACCGAGAACGCCGGGAGCACGGTCCCCGTGGTCACCACCCCCGCCGGGGCGGCGGTGCGCGCCTGCGCCGTGCCGGCGACGCCGGTCGCCGCGAAGCCCGTCGCGAACGTCACGGCCCCCACCGCGAGGAGCAGTCGCCGTCGACTCCTCATCATGACCAACCCCCTCATAAGCCCGTTACTCGATCAAAGGACTCACTTTACGGTCCGATTGTGCGCCGCGTGATCGTAAGTGGCCATAATCGGCCGCGTATGTCCTGGCAATCCGTTTAGAGTGACCAGGTGGCAGAAAAGTTGCATCCCAACGTCGTCCGGGTCCAGGAGGCCCTGCGAGCCCACGCGGTGGCGGGCGAGGTCGTCGTGCTGGGCGAGGCCGCCCCGACGGCCGCCACGGCGGCGGCCCAGCTGGGCTGCGAGGTCGGCGCGATCGCCAACAGCCTGATCTTCGACGCGGACGGCGCGCCGCTGCTGGTGCTGACCAGCGGCGCCCACCGCGTGAACACCGAGCTGGTCGCGCGGCTCGTGGGCGCGGCGAAGGTGCGGCGGGCCACACCGGAGTTCGTCCGCGAGCACACCGGGCAGCCCATCGGCGGCGTCGCCCCGGTCGGGCACCCCGCGCCCGTACGCACGCTGGTGGACAGCTGGCTGAGCAAGCACGAGGTCGTGTGGGCGGCCGCGGGGCATCCCCACACCGTCTTCCCCACGTCCTACGACGAGCTGCTGCGCATCACCGGGGGCACGGCCGCCGAGGTGGAGTGACGCCTGCCGGACCGGCCGGGCGCCGTTTTGCTAGTGTGCGACGCGTGATCCGACTGCGACGGGTGGGCCCCGACCAATTCAGGGCGGTGCTGGACACGGTGCTGGAGATCTACACGGTCGCCATGCGCCCGCCGTCGGACCAGCTCGCGGGCCGCATGGCGATCATGCGTAACCACGCCACCTATCCCGACTTCGACTGCGTGCTCGCGGAGGACACGCAGGCCTCCGGGATCGCCGGATTCGCGTACGGCTTCCACGGCGGCCAGGGGCAGTGGTGGCACGACGTCGTACGCGGGGCGCTGCAGGACCGGGCCGGGCCGGTGGTGGCGGAGGACTGGTTCGGCGACGCCCTGGAGATCGCCGAGGTCCACGTGCGCCCCGAGTATCAGGGCCAGGGCATCGGCCGGCGGATGATCCACACGCTGTGCGAGGGCCGCCCTGAGCGTACGGCCGTGCTGTCGACGCACGACGCCCCCACGGTGGCCCGGCATCTCTACCGGGACGTCGGGTTCGCCGACCTGATGACCCGGTTCGTCTTCCCCGGCGGCTACGAGGAGTACGTCATCGCGGGGGTACGGCTGCCGCTGTCCGAGCGCGCGGCACGCGAGGGCTGACGGGACCGGCCGGCTCAGCCGGCGACGGCGGCGGGCACGCTGTGCAGCGCCTGGAACACCTCGCGGGTCGCGCTCGACCGGTTGAAGGTGATGAAGTGGATGCCGGGCGCGCCCTCGTCGAGAAGCTTCTGGCACAGCTCGACGGCGTGCTCGATGCCGAGGCGGCGGACCGCGGCCGGGTCGTCGGCGACGGCCTCGAACCGCTCGGCCACCTCCGGCGGGAACGGCGCGCCGGACAGCTGCTCCGACCGGGCGATCGTGCTCATCTGCGTGACGGGCATGATGCCGGGGATGATCGGGGTGTCGCACCCGTGGGCCGCCACGCGGTCGCGCAGCCGCAGGTAGTCCTCCGCCCTGAAGAACATCTGCGTGATCGCGTAGTCCGCGCCGGCCCGGCACTTCTGCACGAAATACCTGGTGTCCGACTCGATGGTCGCCGACCTGGGGTGCTTGTACGGGAAGGCCGCCACCCCCACGCAGAAGTCGCCCGCCTGGCGGATCAGCCGCACCAGCTCCTCGGCGTACAGGACGCCCTCCGGATGCTTGACCCACTCGTCCAGGGGGTTGCCGCCGCGCGGGTCGCCGCGTACGGCGAGGATGTTGCGCACGCCCGCGTCGGCGAACCTGCCGACGAGATGGCGCAGCTCGCGGATCGAGTGGTCGACCGCGGTGAAGTGGGCGACGGGGGTCAGCGTCGTCTCGTGCGCCAGCCGCTCGACGATGTCCACCGTGCGATCCCGGGTCGAGCCGCCGGCGCCGTAGGTCACGGAGACGAACGTCGGCCGCAGCGCCTCCAGCTCACGGATCGCCCGCCACAGCTGGCGCTCCCCCTCGTCCGTCTTCGGAGGCATGAACTCGAACGAGAACGAGCGCTCGCCCGCCGCCAGCAGTTCGCGGACCGTCGGGACGCGATCAGGAAGCCGCGAGGGCAGACCGAGAGCCATACCGGCAAGGGTACAGCGAGGACGGTTTTCGCGGCCCCCGCGGTCTTGCTATGTGGACGTTTTCCCTAACAGAGTGAGTTAACCCACTTGAAGGGGATCTGATGCTGGGTGTCCGGATCAACCCCGGTTAGTCTCAGAGCATGACCGCTTCCGCCGCCTCGCTCGATTCCATCCGTACGGAGGTGGACCGCGCACTCCGGGAGTTCCTCGACCGGCAGCGACCACACTTCGGTGACCCTCATCTGGCCGCCCTGCTGTCCGCCGCGGAGGACTTCCTGGCGGGCGGCAAACGGCTGCGTCCCGCCTTCTGCCACTGGGGATGGCGCGCCGCCGGGGGAGGCGACGACCCGGGACTGCACACCGCCGCCGCCTCGCTGGAACTCCTTCAGGCCAGCGCGCTCATCCACGACGACGTCATGGACGCGAGCGACGTGCGCAGGGGCATGCCGTCGGCGCACCGCCGGTTCGAGCGGATGCACACCGAGGCGGGCTGGCACGGCTCCGCCCGGCAGTTCGGCGAGGGCTCGGCCGTGCTGCTGGGGAACCTGCTGCTGGTGTGGTCCGGGGAGATGTGGCGCACCAGCGGCCTGGCGCCCGAGGCGATGGCCGCCGCCCAGCCGTTGCACGATTACATGCTCACCGAGCTGATGTGCGGGCAGTACCTCGACCTGCTCGAACAGGCGCAGGGCGAGAGCACGTTCGACAGCGCCCTGCGGGTGGCGCTGTACAAGAGCGGCAAGTACTCCGTCGAACAGCCGCTCCGGCTCGGGCTCGTCCTCGCCGCCCGGGCCCGGCACGCCTGGATCGACCGGCTCTGCGTGCAGTACGGCCAGCAGGTGGGCATCGCCTTCCAGCTCCGCGACGACATCCTCGGCGTCTTCGGCGACCCGGCGGAGACCGGCAAGCCCGCCGGGGACGACCTTCGCGAGGGCAAGCGGACCGTCCTGATCGCGCGCGCGCTCGCCTCGGCCACCCCCGCCCAGACGGAGGTCGTACGAGCCCTGCTCGGCGACCCCGGGCTGGACGCCGAGGGGGTCGGGCGGCTGCGTACGGTGATCGAGGAGACCGGCGCGCTGGCCGCGTGCGAAGGCATGATCAAGCGCTACCTCGACGACGCGCTGCACGCCCTCGAGCAGGCGCCGATCGAGGAGGAGGCCCGTAAGGCGCTGGCCGCCCTGGCCGTCGCCGCCACGTCCCGCCGCACCTGACGAGACCACGCGGCCCGGACCGCCGCCCGCCACCGGGCCGGCGGGACGGGCCCGGAGGAGGCGTTCCGGTCAGAGCGGGACGGCGGACAACCGGGCCTTGAGCGCGGCTGCGGCGGCGCCGGGGTCGTCGGCCTCGGTCACGGCCCGGACGACCACGGCGCGGCGCACGCCGTGCGCCATCACCTCGTCGAGGTTGCCCAGGTCGATGCCGCCGATGCCGAACCACGGCCGGTCGGCGCCCAGGCGCGCGGCGTGCTCGAGCAGCGCGGGGCCGGGCGCCGGGCGGCCGGGCTTGGTGGGCGTGGGCCAGATCGGCCCGCAGCAGAAGTAGTCCACCCCCGGCTCCACGGCGGCGGCCGACGCCTCGGCCGCCGAGTGCGTGGACCTGCCGATGAGGACATCGGGACCGAGGATCTCCCGGGCCACCGGGACCGGGAGATCGTCCTGGCCGAGGTGCAGGATGTCGGGCCGGGCGGCGTAGGCCACGTCCGCCCGGTCGTTGACCGCCAGCAGCGCGCCGTGCCTGTCGCAGGCCGCGCGGAAGACCTCGAGCAGGTCCAGCTCCTCGCGCGCCTCCAGGCCCTTCTCCCTGAGCTGGACGATGTCCACCCCGCCGGACAGGACCGCGTCGAGGAACTTCTCCAGGTCGCCGCGGTCCCTTCTGCCGTCAGTGCAGAGGTAGAGCCTGGCCTGCGCGAGCCGCTGTCGCCGGATGTCGTTCACCCGACCACAATGCCATGCGGCGGTACGGTCAGAAGCCGAGGGCCTGGGCCCTGCGCTTGACCTCGGTGTGCCGGCCCTTCACGATCGCGTCGATCGGGGACCCCGGCAGCGAGTCGTCCGGGGTGAACAGCCACCGGATCGACTCCACCTCGTCGTACCCGGCGTCGGACAGGACCGTGAGCGTGCCGGGCAGGCCCTTGAGCACCTCGCCGTCCGCGATGAACACCGCCGGGATCTGCGGCTCGCCGCCGCCCCGCCGGACGCCGACGAGCTTCTTGTCCTTCAGGAGTTGCTTGGCGCGGCCGACGCTGAGTCCCAGCTTCTCGGCGGCTTCCGAGAGGGGGAGCCACTCCCCTACGAGCTGGTCGGTCTCCCGGTCGATCTTCGCAACAGTAAGCGTCACGGATCCACCATTACCACAGGCGAGCTGCCAGGAAACACCTCGATTACGCCATAATGCAGTCGCGGAGCGGCACGGCCGCATCGGCCACCCGCAGGGGGTCGAGCCGACGGCCGCTCTCGACGATCTTGCGGCCCTGCACCACGTCGCGCGGCCGGTCGACGGTGAGCACCGCGGCGAGCCGGTCGTCCGCCGTCAGCCAGCACACCGCCCACTTCGCGTCCCTGCGCGGATCGCCGCGCAGCACCATGCGGTCGCCGGCCTCCCGGTGACCGGCGAACTGCACCATGTGACCGAACTGCTCCGACCAGAAGTACGGCACGGGGTCGTAGACCGCCTCCTCCCCCAGCAGGGTGGCGGCGGCCGTGTCGGGGGCCTGGAGCGCGGTGTCCCAGTGCTCGACCCGCAGCCGGGTGCGGAACCTGCGCGACCACCAGTTCGCGCAGTCGCCCACCGCGACCACGTTGGGCAGCGACGTGCGCAGGTGCTCGTCGACCACCACCCCATTGTCGAGCCGGACCGCCGACCCCTTCAGCCAGTCGACGGCGGGGCGCACCCCGACACCGGTGACGACCACGTCGGCCGGCACCCGGGCGCCGGACATGAGCGTGAGGCCGTCGGCGTCCACGGTGCCGACCAGCGCGCCGAGGCGCAGCTCGACGCCCGCCCGGGCGTACCAGTCGGTGGTGTGGCTGCCCACGGCGGGCCCGAGCGCCACGGCGAGCGGGCTCTCCCCCGCCTCCACCACGGTCACCGTACAACCGGCTCTGGCCGCCGCGGTGGCGACCTCGGCGCCGATCCAGCCGGCCCCGACGACGGCCACGCGGGCGCCGGGGACCAGCCGCTCGCGCAGCGCGAGCGCGTCCTCGATCGTGCGCAGCACGTGCTGGCGGCCCTCACCGCGCAGGCGGATCGGCGTGGCGCCGGTGGCGATCACCAGGCCGTCGTACTCCAGCTCGCCCTCGGTCGTCTCCAGCACGCCGTCACGCAGGCCCTTGGCCGCCGTGCCGAGGCACAGCCGTACGTCGAGGGCGTCGAGGTCGGAGTCGACCACGGTGGAGTCGGTCTCTCCGAGCAGCACCGCCTTCGACAGCGGCGGCCGGTCATAGGGGCGATGGTGTTCCTCGCCGATGAGCGTGATGCGTCCGGTGAACCCACGGAACCTCAACGCCTCGATGCTTCGCACGCCGGCCAGGCCGGCACCCACCACCACGACGTGATCCACAGCTTGACCATAGATTGTCAACGGGGGCCCTGGCCAACGGGCCCCCCATAACGAGTTGGGCAATTGACGCGCACTTCCGCGGGGGCCCACGTTGTGAAGCCGGCCGCGTCGTCACCTCACCACGCGCATCCAGATGTTCGTCGCGTGCGGCACGTGCGTGACGCCGGTCCTTTCGAGCCGCACGCGGGCCCCGCCGGCGCGGGAGAACAGCCGGACGCCGTCGCCGAGCATGACCGGCGCCACGCACACGAGGATCTCGTCGAGCAGGCCCGCGTCGAGACACTGCGCGGCGACGTCGGCCCCCAGCACGTTGACGTACTTGTCCCCGGCGGCCGACTTGGCCGCCGCGACGGCGGCGCCGAGGTCCGTCACGAAGGTCACGCCGGGCACCGGCGCGGCCGGGACGTCGTGGGTGAGCACGAACTGCGGCCCGCTCCACCCGCCGCCGAACGGCTCACCCTCCTGCGGGGTGTCCCGGTACGGGTCGTCCCCGCGGAAGGTGCGGTTGCCGACGAGCAGCGCGCCGACGTCGCCAATGAGCTCGTCCACGGTCGGGTTGGGCCCGAGGTGTTCGGTCAGCCAGGACATGTCGCCGCCCGGCCCCGCGATGAAGCCGTCCAGGGACATGGTGGCCGAGTACAGCATCGTGGCCATGGGATACCTCCGTCGAGTCGATCCGCGTCGGGCCATCATGCTCCGGCGGGAGGCCCCGAACCCGCCGATCCGGCGATCGGCCGTTTCGGGCGGCGTACTACCCTTGTGGGGGTAAGACGCGCGGGAGCCCGGCGGACCGGGCTGAGAGGAGAGCGTGCGGCTCTCGACCGCCCCGACCTGATCCGGGTAATGCCGGCGAAGGGAGCGCTGTGTCCCACACACCGCCATCCGGCGCGCAGCCCGGCTACGACGTCGTGATCGTGGGCGGCGGGGTGGAGGGCCTGGCCGCGGCCTGGCGCACCGCGCGGCGGGGCCTTTCGGTGGCGGTGGTCGACCCCGCGCCCGGAGGCGGCGCCACGCACGCGTCGGCCGGGATGCTCGCGCCGGTCAGCGAGGTGACCTACACGGAGGAGCCGCTGCTGCGGCTCGGCCTCGCGTCGCTGGCGGCCTGGCCGGCGTTCCGGGCGGAGCTGGAGGACGAGACCGGCGCCGACCTCGACTACCGGACCGAGGGAACGCTGGAGGTCGCCCGCGGCGCGGACGACATGGCCTTCCTCGACGACCTCGCGGCCTTCGAGCGGACGCTCGGCCTGCGGGTCGAGCGGCTCACCGGGCGCGAGTGCCGCTCCTTCGAGCCGATGCTCTCCCCCTCCGTACGCGGCGGGCTGCTGGCCCGCGACGACGCCTGGGTCAACCCCCGCAGGGTCGTGCGCGCCCTCCTCGCCGCCTTCGAGAAGGCGGGCGGCACGCTGGTGACCGAGCGCGTCGCCGAAATCGACGCCCAGGGGCCGGGCGCTCCCTCCGTACGGCTGGAGTCCGGCGGCGTCGTCGCGGCCGGACAGGTCGTCGTGGCGGCCGGATCGTGGTCGGCTTCCCTGCTGCCCGGCCTGCCGGTGCGCCCGGTCAAGGGCGAGATCCTCCGGCTGCGCGGGCCCCGGGGGTTCCTCACCCGCTGCGTCAGGGGGCTGGTGCACGGCTCCCCCGCCTACCTGGTCCCCCGGGGCGACGGAGAGATCACCCTGGGCGCCACGACCCAGGAGATGGGGTACGACGCGCGGGTCACCGCCGGAGGCGTGTACGAGCTGCTGCGCGACGCCCGCGAGCTGGTGCCCGGCATCACCGAGCTCGAACTCGCCGAGACGACGGCCGGCTTCCGCCCGGGCACGCCCGACAACCTGCCGCTCATCGGCCCGGCCGGGCCGCCCGGCGTGCTCGCGGCGACCGGGCACGGACGCAACGGGGTGCTGCTGTCCCCGATCACGGCCGACGCCGTCGCCGCGTTCCTCACCGGCGACGAGGTGCCCCCGGTCGCCCGGTTCTGCGATCCAGGGAGATTCAGTCGATGAAAGTCACGATCAACGGAGGCGCGGCCGAGCTGCCGGACGGCGCCACGGTCGGCGACGCCGTACGGACCCTCACGGCCCTCACGTCCGGGGTCGCGGTGGCGCTGAACGGCGAAGTCGTGAGCCGGAGCGCCTGGGACTCCACCCAGGTCGCCGACGGCGACGGCGTCGAGGTGCTCACGGCCGTGCAGGGAGGGTGAGCATGACCGACGACATCCTCGTGCTGGGCGGGGAGAAGTTCACCTCGCGGCTCATCATGGGCACCGGCGGCGCGCCGTCGCTGGAGGTGCTCGACCAGGCGCTGGAGGCGTCCGGCACCGAGATGACGACCGTCGCGATGCGCAGGCTCGACCCGGAGTCCCGCGGTTCGGTGCTGGACGTGCTGCGCGCCCGCGGCATCAAGGTGCTGCCGAACACGGCGGGCTGCTTCACCGCCGGGGAGGCCGTGCTGACCGCCCGTCTCGCCCGCGAGGCGCTGGAGACCAACTGGGTCAAGCTGGAGGTCATCGCGGACGAGCGCACCCTGCTGCCCGACCCGATCGAGACCTTCGACGCCGCCGAGCGGCTGGTCGCCGACGGCTTCGTGGTGCTGCCGTACATCGGCGACGACCCGGCGCTGGCCCGCAGGCTCCAGGACGCCGGGTGCGCCGCCGTGATGCCGCTCGGCGCCCCGATCGGCTCCGGTCTGGGCATCCGCAACCCGCACAGCATCGAGCTGATCGTCGAGGGCGCCACGGTGCCGGTGATCCTCGACGCGGGCATCGGCACCGCCAGCGACGCCGCGCTGGCGATGGAGCTGGGCTGCGACGCCGTGCTGCTGGCGACCGCCGTGACCCGGGCACACCGGCCCGGCCTGATGGCCGCGGCGATGCGGCAGGCGGTCACGGCGGGGCGGCTGGCCCGGCTCGCCGGACGCATCCCCCGCCGCCGCTACGCCGAGGCGTCCTCCCCCGCCCGCCTCTCCTGAATCGCCACCAGCCGTCCTCCCCCGCCCCCATCCTGAGACGTCTTCGCGGGCGGGTGGGAGGGCGCGCCATTCCTCGTCTGGTAAACCCGGTTTTCGGAATCGGCACGGCTTTTCGGACGGCGCGGGAGGCGGCCGAATAGGTCTCGGTTTGGGATTCGGGAACACGCCGGGCGGCAAATCACCCGTAAACTCTGGCGAGTGGACACGACGCTAACCGACCCGCTCGTGGGGCAGTTGCTCGACGGGCGCTACCGCGTCGAGTCCCGGATCGCCCGGGGTGGCATGGCCTCCGTATACCTGGCTCTGGACGTCCGGCTCGACCGCACGGTCGCCGTCAAGGTGATGCACCGCTCGCTGGCCGAGGACCCGCAGTTCGTGCGGCGGTTCATCGGCGAGGCCAAGTCGGTGGCCAGCCTCTCGCACCCCAACATCGTGCAGGTCTTCGACCAGGGCACCGACGGGGCGCACGTCTACCTGTCGATGGAGTACGTCCCCGGGCGGACGCTCCGCGACGTCCTGCGCCGGCGCGGCCGTCTCCCGGCCCGCGAGGCGCTGGAGATGGTCATCCCGGTGCTCGCCGCCCTCGGCGCGGCCCACCAGGCCGGGCTCATCCACCGCGACGTCAAGCCCGAGAACGTGCTGCTCGCCGACGACGGCCGGGTGAAGGTCGTGGACTTCGGCCTGGCCCGCGCGATCGAGGCGACCAACCAGACCAAGACCGGCATGATGATCGGCACGATCGGCTACATGTCGCCCGAGCAGGTCACGGCCGGCACGGCCGACGCCCGCAGCGACGTGTACGCCGCAGGGATCATGCTGTTCGAGCTGCTCACCGGGCGGCAGCCGTACGCGGGCGAGACGCCGATGTCGATCGCCTACCGGCACGTGCACGAGACCGTCCCCGCGCCGTCCTCGATCGTGCCCGACGTGCCGCCGCCGATCGACGCGCTCGTCGCCGCGGCCACCGACAAGGACCCCGCCGGGCGCCCGGCGGACGCGACGGCGATGCTGGTCGCCGCGGTCGAGATCCACCGTACGCTGCCGAAGACCGGGCACACCGGCGCGCACGCCGCCCCCCACGGGGCCCATGACAGCGGTGCCCACACCGGCGCCCACAGCGGCGTACGGACGGGCGCGCACCGGACCATCCCGCCTGCCGGAGGGGCCTCGTCGTTCGGCACCGCGCAGCACGCGCTCGCGGAGCCCGAGTCGCCGCTCGGCCGGACGATGATCCAGCCGCGCTCTGAGCTGCTGACGGGCCGGCCCGAGACGCGGCGGCGAGGACGCAGGATCAGGCCTGTGTGGTTCGTCGCCGCGCTGGCCCTCGTCATGGTGGCGGGCGTCACCTTCACCGGCTGGTGGTTCTCCCAGGGCCGCTACACGAAGGTCCCCGACCTGGTGAACAAGCCCGTCACGGTCGCCAGGCAGGAGGCGCAGCAGGCCGGTTTCGAGGTCAGGATCGGCGAGGCACGGTTCGACGACAAGGTGCCCAAGGACGTCGTCCTGGACACCGACCCGGGACTCGGCGCCGAGGTGGTCAAGGGCTCGGTGCTCACCCTCATCCCGTCGGCCGGCCCGGAGACGATCCCCGTGCCGAAGGTCGAGGGTTTCAGCCTGACGGACGCGCGGGCGAAGATCGCCGAGGTCGGGCTGACCCCCGGGCGGGTGAGCAAGAGCGCGAGCGACACCATCCCCCGCGACCAGGTCATCCGTACCAACCCGCCGGTGGGCAAGCGCGTCAAGAAGGGCAGCACGGTCAACTTCGTCGTCAGCGCCGGGCTGCTGATGCCGGACGTCATGCAGATGATGCGCGACCAGGCGGAGAAGTTCCTGCGCGAGAAGGGCTTCAACGTCCAGATCGACGAGACCGTCGACGACGCCCCGCCGGGCACCGTGATCGCGCAGGACCCTCCCGGAGGCGCCGAGGTGGTGGCCGGGGCGACCGTCCACCTGACGGCCTCGCGCGGCCCGGACCAGGGCTTCCACTGGCCGTGGGAGACCGACCCCGCCGACCCCAGCCAGAGCCCGCCCGCCGTCGTCAACGTGCCCGACGTGATGTTCAAGTCCGTCAAGGACGCCGTGGTGGAGCTGAAGGCGGCCGGCTTCAAGGTCAACGTCCGCAAGCTGGTGGGCACGGACCGCGTCGTCGGCGAGAAGCCGCTCGGCCAGCAACCGCCGGGCACCACGATCACCATCTGGCACTGACGCCCAGGCCGGCCATTCCGACCGCGGCCGTCGCCACGCCGCTTCGATCCTGTCGACCAGCGGGCGGCCCCAGCCCGGGGCCGGCCTCGGCCAGTCTGTCGACGGCACTCCATGATCGTCAAGTCCGCCGTAACGACAGGGCTCAGGGGGTGAGGGTGCCGAGGAGGCGGAGGCGGGCGAGGCCGCCGTCGGGGTAGATGTCGAGCCGGGCATGGGTGATGCGGCGGTCGTCGTCGAGACGGAAGCGGTGACGGGTGTCGGGCTGCAGGCGTGTCCTGGGCAGCAGCGGGAACCAGGCGTCCGCGTCCTCCAGTGGCGTCCGGTCCGCGTCGATGCCCTTCAGGGACGCCCAGCCGGGGGCGTTGAACACCAGGTTGGTCGTGTCGATCTCGGCGACGGCCACCCGGCCGGGCCCGGCCAGGGCGACGACGAGCCAGTCGTTGCCGCCGTCGCGGCGGCGGGCGGTCTCCCAGCCCTCGGCCTGGTTGCGGGCCAGGCCGGGCGCGAGGACGTTGTTCGGCGAGGAGTAGAACTCGTCGGAGCAGGCCGTCACCAGGCCGCCGTTCTCCAGCGCGGCGAGGTCGACGGTGAGTCCCTCCAGGAACGTCCGGTCGGGCACGACCCGCCCGTGGACGCGCAGCCGCGCGACGCCGCCGTCGGGGAAGACGTTCAGCCGCACGTGGGTGAAGCGGCGGGGGTCGGTCACGGCGAACTCGTGGACCGCGTCGCCCTTCAGCGGGCTCTTCGGCACGATCTCCACCCAGCCGTCCAGCTCGTCCGGCGCGAGGTGGCCCTCGGCCGCGCAGGCCTCGACCGACGCGTACGGCGGGTAGTTGCCGCGGAACCACGCGGTGTCCACGACCACGCCCCTGATGACTCCCGGCAGGCCGAGCCGCACGATCGCCCAGTCGTGGCCGGGCTCGCGCCGCCGCCGGGTCTCCCAGCCGTCGTAGACCTGGCCCTTGGCCCCGAAGGTGTGCGGCCGGAACTCGGCCGGTCCCGGCCTGATCAGGGCCTCCCGTTCGGCGAACGACTCGTCGTTGGCGGCCACGACCGACCCGCCGTACGTGCGCAGGGCGAGGTCGGGCAGGTGGGTGAAGCCGGTCATCGGGCCCTCCTCGTCAGCAGCCGGCCACGCGGCGTGGCGAGATCGACGGGCGTGCCGCGCAGCCAGGTGGTGCGCACGACGCCCGTCAGCCGCGCGCCGTGGTAGGGGGACACCGGGTTGCGGTGGTGGAGCGCCGCGACGTCCACCGTGAACCCGGCGTCGGGGTCGAAGGCGACGAGGTCCGCGTCGTTGCCCACCCGGATCGCCCCCTTGTGGGGCAGGCCGGCGAGGCGGGCCGGTCCCTCGGCCATCCAGCGCGCCACGTCGGCAAGGCCGTAGCCCCTGGCGCGTGCGGCGGTCCACACGACGGGCAGGCCGACCTGGAGGGAGGAGATCCCGCCCCAGGCGGCGGCGAAGTCGGGCACCTTGAGGTCGGGCGTCGACGGGGAGTGATCGGAGACGATCCCCATCAGCACGCCGTCGGCGAGCGCCCGCCACAGCGCGTCGCGGTTGGCGGCCTCCCGGATGGGCGGGCAGCACTTGTAGGCGGGCCCGGTGACCTGCTCGGCCGCCAGGGTCAGGTAGTGCGGGCAGGTCTCGGCGGTGACGCGCACTCCCGCCGCCCGGGCGGCGCGCAGCGGTTCGACGCAGGCGGCGGCCGACACGTGCACGATGTGCGCCCGCGCGCCCGTCTCCGCCGCGAGGGCGATCACCTGCTCGACGGCCCGGCGCTCGGCCTCCTGCGGGCGCGACCGCAGGAAGTCGTCGTACGCGGGACCGCCGGGCTCGGACAGAAACCCGGGGTCCTCGGCGTGCGCGATCAGCAGGCCGTCGAAGGCCGCCACCTCCGCCAGCGCGGCCCGCAGCCCGTCGCGGTCGAGCGCGGGGAACTCGTCGACCCCCGACGGGGACAGGAAGCACTTGACGCCCATCACGCCGGCCTCGTGCAGGGGCCGCAGGTCGGCGAGGTTGCCGGGGATCGCGCCGCCCCAGAAGCCGACGTCCACGTGGCACCGGCCCTCGGCGGCCTTCCGCTTGACCTCAAGCGCCGCCACGTCCACGGTCGGGGGCAGCGAGTTCAGCGGCATGTCGACGATCGTGGTCACGCCCCCGGCCGCCGCCGCCCTGGTGGCGGTCGCGAAGCCCTCCCAGTGGGTGCGGCCGGGCTCGTTGACGTGCACGTGGGAGTCGACCAGCCCGGGCAGCAGCGGCAGGTCGCCGAGGTCGGCGGACTCCTCCGCCGCGACCTTCTCCTCGTACCGGCGCAGGGCCGCGATCACGCCGCCGCGCACGGCGACGGCCAGCGGGCGCTCCCCCTCCGGGGTCACGGTCCGCCGGGACCTCACCACCAGGTCGTACGGTTCCCCCACGCGCCACTCCTCATGTCATGAGATGTCCGGCGGCGATCCGCGCCGCCAGCCGCTCCAGCAGCGGCCCGGCCTCGGCCACGCAGCGGCTCACGTCGGGCTCGATGTCGGTCAGCGCGTACGCCGCCTCGATGCCGGCCGCCCTCAGCTCGTCGTCGCCGACGGTGCGCCGCCCGCAGACGGCCACGACCGGCACGCCGTGCTTGGCCGCGGCGGCGGCCACGCCCACCGGGGTCTTGCCGCGCAGGGTCTGCTCGTCGATCGAGCCCTCGCCCGTGATCACCAGCCGGGCACCCTCCACGTGCCGGTCGAACTCCACCAGATCCAGCAGGTAGCCGATGCCGGGCCGGATCTCCGCGTCGAGGAACGTCAGCGCGCCGAAGCCCACCCCGCCGGCGGCGCCCGCACCCGGCCGCCCGGCCACGCCCATCGCGCGCACGACGCCGTCGTGCTCGGCCGCGCCCGCCAGGCCGTGGGTGTGCGCGGCCACAGCCGCCAGCCGGGCGAGCCCGGCCTCCAGCACGGCCACGTCCTGCGGGCTCGCGCCCTTCTGCGGGCCGTACACCGCCGCCGCGCCGTACGGCCCGAGCAGCGGGTTGTCCACGTCGCTCGCCACGATCACCTCGAACCCGCGCAGCAGGCCGGAGGCGTCGATCGTGTGCAGGTCGCGCAGCGCGGCCCCGCCCGGCGGCAGGTCGGCTCCGTGGGCGTCCAGCAGCCGTACGCCGAGGGCCTGGGCCATCCCCGCGCCGCCGTCGGTGCAGGCGCTGCCGCCCAGGCCGAGCACGATCCGCGTCGCGCCGTGCCGTACGGCGTGGGCGATCAGCTCGCCGGTGCCGCGGCTGGTGGCGGTCAGCGGCACCGGCTCGCCCGGCAGCCGGCGCAGGCCCGACGCCTCGGCCAGTTCGATCACCGCGACCCGCGCACCTGGCTCGTCGCGCACGGCGTAGCTCGCGGTGACCGGGTCGCCGGCCGGTCCGGTCACCTCCGTCTCGACCCGGGTGAAGCCGCTCGCCACGACCGCGTCCACGGTGCCGTCGCCGCCGTCGGCCACCGGCAGCTCGACGACCGGGACGTCCCCCGATCCCGGGAGACGCAGTCCGGCGGCCACGTGCGCGCCCACCTCGGGCGAGGTCAGCGACCCGCGGAACTTGTCCGGCGCGATGACGACGTGTCCTGTCATGGTGCGGCTCACCTGTGGCCCTTCGATCGTGTCCGGGAACGCCTCAGACATGATCCATGGTGGTCAGCCTGCGGTGGGCGTCGGCCCCCGCCCGTGCGGCCTCCGCCCCCGAGACGGTGCGCAACTCCCCGTCGTCCACCACGGTCCTGCCGCCCACGAGCAGCCGGGCGAGCGGCGGGGTGGCGCCGTACGCGAACGCGACAACGGGATCGTCGATCGCGGCGTGGAAGCCGCCGAGCCGCCACAGCGCCACGTCGGCGAGCTTGCCGGGCTCCAGCGAGCCGATCTCCGCCTCACGGCCGAGGCAGCGGGCGCCGCCGAGCGTGGCCATCTCCAGGGCCTGGCGGGCGGTCAGCGCGCGCGGGCCGTACCTGGCCCGCTGCGTGAGCACGGCCATGCGGATCTCCCCGGCCAGCGGGGTCATCTCGCTGGAGGCCGCGCCGTCGACGCCGAGGCCGACCGGCGCACCCGCGGCCAGCAGGTCGGAGATCCGGGCGATGCCGGCGCCGAGACGGCCGTTGGAGGACGGGCAGTGGGCCGTGCCCGTGCCGGTCTCGGCGAGGCGCCGCACGTCCTTGTCGGTCAGGTGGACGCAGTGGGCCAGCCACACGTCGGGACCCAGCCAGCCGAGCCGGTCGAGGTATTCGACGGGCAGCACGCCGAACTGCTCCCTGCAGTGCTCGTCCTCGTCGGCCGTCTCCGCCACGTGCGTGTGGAGCCGTACGCCGTGGGAGCGGGCGAGTTCGGCCGAGCGGGTCATGAGTTCGCCGCTGACCGAGAACGGCGAGCAGGGGGCGACCGCGACACGCAGCATCGACCCGAACGACGGATCATGATATTTCCGGATCGCGTCGTCGGTGGCCCGGAGGATCTCGTCGACGTCCTCCACGACCTCGTCCGGCGGGAGGCCACCGCGCGAGGCGCCCCGGTCCATGGACCCCCGGCAGGGATGGAAGCGCAGCCCGATCCGCCGCGCGGCCTCGATCTCCGCCTCGAAGAGGTCTCCCCTGCCCTTGGGGAAGATGTAGTGGTGGTCGGTCGAGGTCGTGCAGCCCGACAGGGCCAGCCAGGCCAGCCCCGCCGTCGCGGCGCCCGCCACCACCTCGGCGTCCATCCGGGTCCACAACCGGTAGCTCGCCACCAGCCACTCGAACAGCGTGCCGTCCGGTGTCACCCCCTGGGACGCCCACTGGTAGAGGTGGTGGTGGGTGTTGACCAGTCCGGGGGTGACCAGGCAGCCGGCACCGTCGACGCGTTCCGCCCCCTCGGGCACGGCCGTCGCCGGTCCGGGGCCGACCGCCGTGATCAGGCCGCCCTCCACCACGACGTGGCCGGACGGGATCTCCTCCCCTGCGACCGGGACGACGTAGGCGTTCTCGACGACCACGGGACGTGGGCTCTGGGGCAACGGGACTCCCGGTGTGGACGATGCGGGCGCGGCCGGACGATCCACGGACCCCGTCATGTGCGAAGGCCCGTTCATGTGCGGCCCCGTCATGTGCGGAAGCCGGAGTCGGCACCCGCGCGGCGGGCGGCGGCCAGGCGCACCGCGTCGAGGATCTTCTCGTATCCGGTGCAGCGGCACAGGTTGCCGGCCAGGGCCTCCCGGATGTCGGCGTCCCGTGGCACCCCCTCGGCGTCCGCGAGCAGCGCGTGGGCCTGGACGACGAGACCGGGCGTGCAGAAGCCGCACTGCACGGCCCCCGCGTCCACGAACGCCCGCTGAACGTCGCTCAACCCGGCGTCCGGCCCGCCGCCGGAGGTCGCCAGGCCCTCGACCGTCACCACGTCGCGTCCCTCCGCCTGACCGGCGGCGACGAGGCACGCGCAAACCGGGGTGCCGTCGAGATAGACGGTGCAGGAGCCGCATTCGCCCTGCTCGCAGGCGTTCTTGGCACCCGGCAGGCCGAGCCGCTCGCGCAGGACGTACAGCAGGCTCTCGCCCTCCCACACGTCGTCGGCCGTCATCGGGCGGCCGTTCACCGTGAGGTTCACCCTCATGAGTTCCCCCTGAAGTCGTCCCACGCCCAGCCGAGCGCGCGGCGCGCCATCACGGCCAGGGCGTGCGTGCGGTAGGCGGCGCGGCCCCGCACGTCGTCGATCGGCGCGGCGGAGGCGGCCACGAGTTCGCCGAATCGGCGTGCCACACCGGGATCGAGCGGGCGGCGGCCGTCCCAGTCCAGTTCGCCGGACGCGAAGTCCTCGGCCCGCGGGGCGTGGCGCGGGGTCGGCGCGGCCGAGCCGATGCCGGTGCCCACCCGGCGCCCGGACGGGTGCAGCGCGACCGCGAACGAGCACACCGCGATCACCATGGCGTTCCTGGTGCCGATCTTGGAGAAGTACTGCGGGCCGGTGGCGGCCGGGACGCGCACGGCGCGGATCAGTTCGTCGGGGGCGAGCGCGTTGCGCTTCACACCGGTGTAGAACTCTCCGATCGGGATCAGCCGGGTGCCGCGCACCGACTCGGCCTCCACGACCGCCCCGCAGGCCAGCAGCGGCGGGTGGCTGTCGCCCGCGGGCGAGGCCGCGCCGAGGTTGCCCGCCACCGTGCCCCGGTTGCGGATCTGCGGCGACCCGACCGTGCGGGACGCCTGGGCCAGTCCGGGCAGCTCGGTCCCGAGCTCGGCGATCAGCCGGGAGTAGGTCACGCCCGCGCCCACGCGGATCTCGACGCCCTCCCGCGACCACTCCCGGAGCTCGGGGATCGGCGTGAGGTCGAGCAGGGCGGCCGGACGGCCCTTGTCGAGGTTGATCTCCACCATGACGTCGGTGCCGCCCTGGAGCGGCGTGGCCTCGGGCCGCCCGGCCTTCAGTGCCAGGGCCTCCGCCCAGGTCCGCGGTCGCAGGAAGTCCATCGGCTACTCCCAGGCCGGGCCGGCGGCGGGCGCGTCCTCGCGCAGCACCGTGCCCTCGATCAGCCCGTACGGCCGGTCGGCGGCGAAGAAGACCTCGCCGTCGTTGTCCAACCCGAAGGGCGCCAGGTCCACCAGGAAGTGGTGCTTGTTCGGCAGCGACAGCCGCACCTCGCAGACTCCCGGGCACTCGGCCAGCACGCGCGTGCCCATGGCGTACAGCGTCTGCTGCAGGGACAGGCTGTAGGTGTCGGCGAAGGCCGCGAGCAGCGCGCCCCGCGCGTTCTCGTAGGCCTTGTCCCAGTCCTGCGAGGCGCCCTGTGAGGCGTCCGCGTGCCGCCACGCCGCGTCCACGGCGGTGGCCAGGACGCGGTCGCGGGTCTCCGGCAGCGTCGTGTACTCGTCCTTGGCGAAGCCCCAGAACTCGGAGTTGGTCGTGTTGAGCACGACGAGGTCGCGCAGCCCGGAGACCACCCACGACCGCGTCCCGTCGTAGTGGGCCACGCAGGTGCGGACCTCCCGGCCCGAGCGGACGAAGGAGTGCCCGAACGCGCCGTTGCGCTCCCAGGCGTGCTCCTCGACGGCGACCCTCGCATGGTGGATCGCGGGCTGGGAGTCCGCGAAATGACGCGCGAGCAGCAGCGCGAAGTCCTCGATCGCCCCGACGCCGTGCTTCTTCGCGAACGCGAAGACCGTGTTCTTCTGCGTGTCGGTGGGCAGGACTGCGGAGTTGTCCCCGCTCAGGTGCACCTCGGTCATGTCGCCCGACAGCGAGGTGCTGACCGTGAGGTCCTTGATCCGGTGGGCGTCGCCGTGCCGGGTCACCCGCACGACCCTCGTCTCGGCCTTGCCGTACCTGTTGGGCCCCAGAACGGCCACGTCAGCTCCCCCGGTAGGTCGAGTAGGCGAACGGGCTCAGCAGCAGCGGCACGTGGTAGTGCTCGCCCGCCTCCCGGATGGCGAACACGACGCTCACCTCGGGGAAGAACGCCTCGTCCCCCAGATAGCCGCCGGTGTCGAACACGAGCCGGTAGGTCCCCGGGCGGGGATCCGCCGCCGGGTCCCACTCCCGGCCCAGGGGCGTCCACTCCCGGATGCGGCCGTCGCCGTCGGTGCGGCCCTCCGCCACTGGCACGAACCCGTGCGCGGCACGCCGCGACAGCCGTACGGACAGGTCCTTGGCCGGCCGCCCGGCGGCGGTGTCGAGCACGTGCGTCGAAAGGCTCACCGGCCCTCCCAGAGCTTGGCCAGCCGCAACGCGACGATCTTGGACAGCTCGTCCCCGACCACCTTGCGCTCGGTCTCCTCGTCGTTGCCGAGCCGGTCCCGCAGCAGCGTCAGCAGTTCGCCGGCCTCCCGGCCCGTGGCGCAGACCAGGTAGACGTGGCCGAACCGGCTCTCGTAGGCGGCGTTGCCCTCGCGGAGCGCGCCCAGCACGTCGCGTCCGGCCTCCGCGGTCCCGGACTGTTCCGCCCGCGACCACGCGGCCTCGCGTCCCCCGCCGCCGGGCCGCTCACCGATCCGCGGGTGCGCCGCCAGCGCCTCCAGTACGTCCTCCCAGGTCAGCGCCGCGAGAGCCGACTCGCTCGCGCGGCGGAGCCCGTCGAGATCCCGGAACGGCCCGCGCGCGGCGACCGCCTCCACCCACCTGGCGGAGGCGCAGCAGGACCGCAGGTCCTCCCGGCTGAGTTCGCGCATGCCCGTCAGTCAACCGCCGGGCCCGAGGCGGGTCCAGCGGCGCGAAGTCCGAACCGGACGCCCTGCTCGGGGGGCCGCTTTGTACGTTGTGACAAAGGGGGCGGCACCAGCCTGCAGCAACATCCCGTGCCAATACTCTGGGGGCATCATGACTTCTTCCAATCTCATCGGCGGGCACGTCTTCGTCGCCGGCGGCCTGGCCAAGGGCGGGCTGAAGTACGCGGCCGACATCGGCGCCGAGATGATCCAGGTCTTCGTCACCAACCCGCGGGGCTGGGCGCTCAGCGAGGGGAACCCCGCCGAGGACGCCAAGCTGCGCGAGTCGGGCGTGCCGGTCTTCCTGCACGCCGCCTATCTCGTGAACTGCGGGTCGCCGACGCCGGAGACCCTGGAGAACTCGATCGCGGTGATCCGGCACACCCTGCGCAGGGGCGTCGAGACCGGCGCGCTCGGCGTGGTCGTCCACACCGGCTCGGCCGTGAGCCAGCCGCGCGAGGCCGCGATGCGCCAGATCCACGAGCGCCTGCTGCCGGTGCTGGACGAGCTGCCCGACGACGGCCCCGACCTGCTGCTCGAACCGATGGCGGGCCAGGGCCAGATGCTGTGTGCGACCGTCCAGGACCTCGGGCCCTACCTGGAGGCCCTCGACCACCATCCCAAGGTCGGCGTCTGCCTCGACACCTGCCACGCCTTCGCGGCGGGCCACGACCTGGCCGCGCCCGGCGGAGTGAAGGAGATGATGGACGCGCTGAACGACGTGGCCCCTGGCCGGCTCAAGCTGATCCACGCCAACGACTCGAAGGACCCCTGCGGCTCGAAGCGCGACCGGCACGAGAACATCGGGGCCGGGCACATCGGCGCCCAGGCGTTCGGCGAGCTGATGCGCCACCCCACGGCCGCGGGGGTGCCCATCTGCATCGAGACCCCGGGCAAGGTGGAGAAGCACCGCGAGGACATCGAACTGCTCAAGAAGCTGCGCGGCGACTGACCGGTCGCGTTCCCCGGCCCGCCGGACACCGCACCGCAGCGGGGTTTCTCGGCAGCACCCGCCGTCCGGGGCAGCGGCGCCGGGCGTTCCGGGGTGGCGGCGCCGGGTGTTCGGGGGCAGCGGCCTCGCGGGGAAAAGCAGGAATGGGGCGTTCGCGGCGATCCGGCGCCCCCGTATGGCCGGATCGCCGCGCACCCCCCCGATACGCGTGGGCGGGGCCCTTCCCCCCCGAGTAGGGCCCCGCTTGGTAACCACCTGGTGACAACCTGCTCACTTTGTGATTACCCCGCGTGTCTTGCGACGTGCGAAAGACTACGAGGTGTAGTCGGGCGGCGGGATGGCCGTTCGGACGAGCGGTCTCTAGTTAGCGCCATGCGGCCCGCTCCCGCACGACGAGCGGGCCCCGGGAGACGACGAGCGGTAGATCGGGGCGCGCGAAGACACCCCCCGCCCAGCCGCGCGCCCCCGGCGAGAGTGCACGGCTCACCTGCCGAGACGGCGGTAGCGGCGGGCCGACAGGGGCAGGAAGACGAGCGTGATCAGCAGTGGCCAGCCGATCGCCAGCGTGAGGGCGTGTTCGGCGGCCCAGGATCCGCCCTGCCATCCGGGGTTGCCGAACAGCATCCGGCACGCGGCGACCGTGGCCGACAGCGGGTTCCACTCCGCGATCGCGCCGAGCCAGCCCGGCAGGAGCGCCGGGGACACGAAGGTGTTGGCCAGCATCGTGAGCGGCAGCAGCGGCAGCCAGGCCGCGCTCGCCGCCTCCGGGGCGAGCGCCAGGCCGAGGTAGATCCCCACCCAGATGAGCGCGAAGCGCAGCAGGAGGAGCAGGCCCACGGCGGCCAGGGCGTCGCCGATCCCCCGGTGCCAGCTCCATCCGGCGACCAGGCCGCACGCGAGCAGGACCAGCAGTTCGAGCACCGAGTTGACGATGTCGGCGAAGGCGCGGCCGAGCACCACGCCGGGCCGCGATATCGGCATCGAGCGGTAGCGGTCGGTCACCCCGCGGGCGGTCTGCAGGCTGACCACCGTCATCGTGGTCATCACCCCCATCGCCATCGTCTGCGAGAACATGCCCGGCATCAGGAACTCGCGGTAGTCGCCGCCGCCCGCGACGTTCATCGCGCTGCCGAGGACGTAGCCGAACAGCACGACCATGACGATCGGATACAGCGTCAGGTTGAGGACCGCGGCCGGGTTGCGGACCCAGTGCTTGAGGTTGGTGCGGGCGATGACCGACGCGTCCGACAGCGTCCAGCGCAGCCGCTCGCCCCAGCGGGGCGGCGCGTCCACCGGGGCGTCCACCGGGGCGTCCGGGACGGCGAGGGCGCTCACGTGGCCGCCTCCGCCGTCAGGCTCAGGAACACCTCGTCCAGCGTGGGACGGCGCAGGGAGACGTCCTCGACCTCGATGCCGCGCCGCTCCAGCTCGCGTACGACCGTGGTGAGCGCGCCGACGCGATCGCGTACGGGAGCGGTCAGGCGGCGCGTGTCCGCGTCGGCCACGGGCTCGGCCTGCGCGACGCCCGCGAGGACGGCGGCGGCGTCACCGAGGCGGGCGGGATCACGCACGACGAGGTCGAGATGGTCACCGCCGATCAGCGACTTCAGACGCTCGGGGGTGTCGTCCGCGATCACCCTGCCTCCGTCGATCACCGCGATCTGCCGGGCGAGCTGGTCGGCCTCGAACAGGTACTGCGTCGTCATGAGCACGGTGCTGCCGGCGTCGGCGAGCCCGCGCACGCTGCGCCAGACCTCCGTGCGGCTGCGGGGGTCGAGCCCGGTGGTCGGCTCGTCGAGGAAGAGCACGCGTGGAGCCTGGATGAACGCGGCGGCCAGGTCGAGACGGCGCCGCATGCCGCCGGAGTAGTGCCTGACCCGCCGGTCGGCCGCCCCGGACAGCCCGAACCGCTCCAGAAGCTCACCGGCGCGGCGGCGCGCCGCCGCCGCGCCGAGATGGTGGAGCCGCCCCCACATCTCGAGGTTCTCCCGCCCGGTGAGGATCTCGTCCACGGCCGCCTCCTGCCCGGCCAGGCCGATCCGGCGGCGCACCTCGGCCGGCTGCCGCACGACGTCGAACCCGGCCACGAGCGCGCGGCCGGAGTCCGGCCGCGCCAGCGTGGTCAGCACGCGGACCGCGGTGGTCTTGCCCGCGCCGTTCGGGCCGAGAACCGCGCACACGCTCCCGTCGGCGACTCGCAGGTCGAACCCGTCGAGGGCTCTGGTGTCGCCGTAGCGCTTGCCCAGCCCCTCGGCGACGATGGAGTAAGATTTCATAAGCTCATAATGAGACATCAACGTCCCAGTATCAAACGTGGAAGTCTCCTATTGAGCGCCGCTGCTAGCCTTCCGGGCGTGACCGACACCAGGGAATCGGGCACGCGCAGCCGCACGCGCCGTGCCATCCTCGCCGCGGCGGCCTCGGTCCTCGCCCGCGATCGCGGCGCGACGCTCGCGGACATCGCCGAAGCCGCCGAGATCGGCCGCAGCACGCTGCACCGCTACTTCTCCGACCGGCAGGACCTCGTGAACGCGGCCGTCGTCGATTCCTTCCGCGTGGTGGAGAGATCGACGGCCGAGGCGGCCATCGACCAGGGTCCGCCGCTCGAGGCGATGCGCCGGCTGATCGCCGCCCTGGTGGACGCCGGGGACCGCCTGGCGTTCCTGTTCGGCGACCCCCGGGTGCTCGAGGAGTTCACGGCCTGTTTCGAGCCCGACCTGTCGGTGCCGACCACCGTCGGCCTGATCGAGCGCGGCCAGGCCGAGGGCGTGTTCGACCCCGGCGTCAGCGCCGAGTGGATCCAGCAGGTGCTGTGGGCCCTCACCTACACCGGCTGGGAGGCGGCCGAGAAGGGGCTGCTCCCCCGGCACGGCGTCGCGGCCGCAGTGACCCGCGCCTTCGAGAGCGGCATGGTCGTGTCCCCGGCCCGCCCCTGAGGCGCCGTACGGCCCGCCACGACGGAGGCGGGTGATCGCGTGGAGGCTCAGGGACGGAACTGGCGGACGAGCTGCTCGCGCACCTGCCGGGTGTGCCGCCTGCTCACCGGCAGCGTCTCGCCGCCCACCTGCAGGACCACCCGCCCGGCGTCGAAGCGCAGCTCGCTCACGTGCCGCGCGTTGACCAGGGTGCTGCGGTGGGCCCGGACGAACCCCGCGCCCGCCCAGCGGCGTTCCAGCGCCGCGAGGGACATGCGCACGAGGTAGACGGCGTCGGCCGTGTGCAGGCGGACGTAGTCGCCGTGCGCCTCGGCGTAGCACACGTCCTGCCGGGCCACGAACTTCGTGCGGCCCCCGAGCTCGACCGGGATCGTCTCCAGGTCCTCCTCGGCGCCGGGAGGCGCGACGGCGGCCGAGAGCCGGCGTACGGCCTCCGCCAGGCGTTCCGGGCGTACGGGCTTGAGCAGGTAGTCGACGGCCTCCAGCTCGAACGCCTGGACGGCGCAGTCGTGGGCGCTGACGAAGACCAGACGGGGAGGCGCGGGGAAACCGCCGATGAGCCGGGCCAGGTCAAGGCCGTCGAGGCCCGGCATGCGCACGTCGAGGAAGACACCGTCGAGGCGCTCCCCGTCGGCGATCATCTGGACCATGTCGTGCAGGGCGGCCCCGCCGTCGGTCGCCGTCCTCACGTGCTCCACCCGGGCGTCCTGACGGAGCAGGAAGGCGAGCTCGGACAGGGCGGGGACCTCGTCGTCCACCGCGAGGACACGCAGCATGGCGTCCACCGTGCCGCGTTCCCCGCCCTCCGCGCAAGGGGTGACCGAGCGGTAGGTGACATTCCCGATACTCTCCGCCACCATCGCGGTGGGTACCCGGGCAAGCTCCAGGCCAAGACTAGGTAGAGCTATTTGGCTTTTGCCGCCTGAAGGGCTATTTGTTCGCCAGGGCTGCCTACCGTTGACAGGGAGACCAGGCCGAACGAGGAACTTCGATGAGCATCAGGCCGGGCGTGTTCCTTCCCCTCCCCCACTCCATCCGGGTGCGCGTGACCCTGACCGTGGCGGCGGTGTCCGTACTCGTCGCCGCGGTGATCGCGACCGGCCTGTGCCTGCTGATCCGGCACCGGATCGAGAGCGAGGTCTTCAAGGAGACGCGTCGCGTCGCCACCGAGTGGATCGGCCTGATGGAAAGCGGGCAGATTCCGCCGCCGTCGCCGACGGCGCGGGTCCCGCTCGTCCAGCTCGTCGACTCGCGGGGCCGGGTGACGATGGCCGGGCCCATGGCCGGCGACCGGCCGCTGAGCACGGTCCGGCCGACCGAGGAGAACCGTTTCCAGGACGTGACCGAGTGCCCCGAGAGCGAGCGGTGCGTCATGCTCACCGCCGGCCGGGTCCCGTCTTTGCAGGCCTGGGAGCTCTGGCGCGGCGAGCCCCACTTCGTCTACGCCGGCACGGACCAGCCCCCCGCCCTGCGCGGGCACCGGCTGGAGTTCCTCGTCGGCTCCGGCGGGGCGCTGCTGGCGGCCCTGTGGACGTGGACGACCTGGCGGGCGGCGGGCCGTATCCTTCGGCCGATCAACGCGATCCGGCAGCGGATGTCGGAGATCACCGCCAACGACCTGTCCCTGCGGGTGCCGCAGCCGTCAGGCCGGGACGAGATCGCGCAGCTCGCCCGCGCCGCGAACCAGACGCTCGGCCGGCTGGAGGCGGCGGTCACCCGGCAGCGGGAGTTCGCCGCCGTCGTCTCCCACGAGCTCAAGTCCCCGCTCACCGGCCTGCGCACCGGGCTGGAGGAGGCGCTGCTCTACCCGGAGACGGAGGCACGGCAGGCCATCGCCAAATCGCTGCCGGCGGCCGATCGCATGCAGCAGATCATCGACGAGCTGCTCGCCTTCGCCCGGCTCCGCAACACGCCGTGCTCGTCCGAGCCGGTCGACCTCGGGGCGCTCGTACGCGACGAGGCGGCGGCGCGCACCACGGGCGTGCCCGTGCACGCCAGGACCGAGCCGGACGTACGTGTCCTCGGCAACCGCGTGCAGTTGGCCAGCATCGTGACGAACCTGCTGGTGAACGCGCAGCGCCACGCCACCGGCCAGGTGGACGTGAGCGCCGAGCGCGCCGGCGACCAGGCGCTGGTGGTCGTGCTGGACGACGGCGACGGCGTCGACGAGGAGGACAGGGAGCGCATCTTCGAACCCTTCACCCGCCTGGAAGCGGGGCGGCGCCTCGATCCCGGCGGCAGCGGCCTCGGCCTGGCCCTGTGCCGGGCGATCGCGGTCGCGCACGAGGGCAGCCTGTGCGTCGAGGAATCCCCGCGCGGCGCCCGGTTCGTCCTGCGGCTTCCGCTCCTGACCGGCTGAGCGCAGGGATCCGGGGCGCCTGCCCCCGGCACCTGCTCGACGGGAGCCGGCCTCTCAGGAGCGGGCGGGGACGGCGCGGGGGCGGGTCTTGGGGATGCGCAGCCGGATGCGGGTCCCCTTGCCGGGCGCGGTCTCGACCATGAGCCCGTAGTCCTGGCCGTAGAGGTGGCGCATGCGCAGGTCCACGTTGCTCAGCCCGATCCCGCTGCTCTCCTCGGCGAGCGCGGCCCGCAGATGCTCGGGGTCCATGCCGACGCCGTCGTCCTCGACCCAGATGTGCGCCTCCGGCCCCGCGTCCCTGATCACGACCCGGACCTCCCCCGGCATGCCGTGCTTGATCGCGTTCTCCACCAGGGGTTGCAGGCACAGGAACGGCACGTCCACCCGCAGCACTTCGGGGGCGACCTGGACGGTGAAGCGCAGCCGGTCGCCGAACCTCGCCTGCTCGAGCAGCAGGTAGCGGTCCACGCAGCTCAGCTCGTCGGCGAGGGAGGTGAAGTCGGCCGCCCGGCGCAGCGCGTACCTGATGAAGTCGGCGAAGTCGAGCAGCAGCTCGCGGGCGCGCTCGGGATCGGTCCGGACGAACGAGGCGATCGTGGTCAGCGAGTTGTACACGAAGTGGGGCGAGATCTGCGCCCGCAGGGCCCGCGCCTCCGCCTCCAGGGTCCGCCTGCGGGAGGCGTCGAGTTCGGCGAGTTCGAGCTGGCCGGACATCCAGCGGCCCACCTCGGCCGCTGTGCGCACCAGGCCGGTGCCGATCTCGGTGTCGTACGCCGCGAGCGCGCCGACCGTCCTGCCCTCCACGGTCAGGGGGACGACCACCCCGCATCCGTCGCCGCCCGCGGCGCGGGCGAGGCGCGTCCTGCCGCCCGCCATGGCCGCGCGCACCTCGGCGAGGACCGCCTCGTCCGGCGGCGCACCCGTGCCGTCCCTGGCCAGGACGCGGTCGTTCGTGGCGACCACCAGGCCCGCGGTGCCGAGCAACGTCCGCAGGTGCCGTACGGCGCGGCGGGCGGAACCGCGGGTCAGCCCGGCGCGCAGCGAGCCCGCGGCCAGCCCGGCGACGCGCAGGGCGAGGAACGTCGCCTCCCCCGGCAGTTCGCCGGGAGCCGGCCCGCGACAGGCGAGGGCGCGGCCCAGCGCGCCGCCGCAGACCCCGCAGAGCGCGCACAGCGTGACCCAGACGGCTGAAGACACGCCGGACACCGTAGCCGCTCGGCGGCCTCAGGGAGGGCCGTCGCCCGGGTCCTCCTGGTATGAGTAGCGCTGCTCCTTCCAGGGATCGGCCACGTTGTGGTAGCCGCGCTCCTCCCAGAAGCCGCGCCGGTCCTCGGTCAGGTACTCGACCGCGCGCACCCACTTCACGCTCTTCCAGGCGTACAGGTGCGGCACCACGATCCGTACGGGGTAGCCGCGCTCGGGGGACAGCGGGTTCTCGTCGAGGTGCGTGGCGAACAGCGTGGTCGGGCGGTCGAAGTCGGACATGCGCATGTTGGCGCTGTAGCCGTACTCGGCCCAGACCATGACGTGGCGCACGCCCGGCGCCGGGGGGACGCGGTCGAGCAGCGCCGACGTGGGAACGCCGCCCCACTCGTTGCCCATGAGGGAGAACTTGGTGACGCAGTGGAAGTCCGCCACGACCGTCGTCCTCGGCAGCGCGGCGAACTCCTCCCACGAGAACTCGTGGACCCGGCCCGAGGCCGTGGCGCCGAACACCTGGAAACGCCAGGTCTCAGGGCGGAAGGCCGGGACCCTCCCGTAGTGGACGACCGGCCGTCCGCGTGGGACGTACTGGCCCGGCGGCAGGCGCGTCTCCTCCTCAGGTTTCTCCGGCACGCGTGCCATCCTGCCATCCGCCTCGAGGACGGCCGCACCGGACCCCGGAGGTGCGAGTGCGGCACGATCAAGGAAGCGTGCGCTATATTGCGTCACATGCGCACCGCTTGGTCGTTTTGGTATGGCGACGGACCCGTGAGGACCGATCGCCTCCATGCGCTGCGCTGACAGCCACGGCGAACGAAGGCCCCGGGTCCACACGGACCCGGGGCCTTCGTCGTTTTCCGGACCCGCACCGTCGACAGCAACAGGAGTCACCATGGTCATCGTCATGACCCCCGAGGCCACGCAGGACGACATCGAGGCGATCGCCGACCTCGTCGCCGCCGCCGGAGGGGAGGCGTTCGCGAGCCGCGGCGTGAACCGTACGATCATCGGCCTCATCGGCGACGTCGAGCAGTTCGCCACACTGAACCTGCGCGCCATGCCGGGCGTCGCGGACGTCGTGCGGGTCTCCACGCCGTACAAGCTCGTGAGCAGGGAGAACCATCCCCAACGTTCCACGGTGACGGTGCGCGGCGTGCCGATCGGCCCGGACACCGTCACGCTGATCGCGGGCCCGTGCGCGGTCGAGACTCCGGAGCAGACGCTGGAGGCCGCGCTGATGGCCAAGGCGGCGGGCGCGACGCTGCTGCGCGGCGGCGCCTTCAAGCCGCGCACCTCGCCGTACGCCTTCCAGGGGCTGGGCGAGAAGGGCCTGCGCATCCTGGCCGAGGTGCGCGAGGAGACCGGCCTGCCGATCGTCACCGAGGTCGTGGACGCCCACGACGTGGCGCTCGTGGCGTCGTACGCCGACATGCTGCAGGTCGGCACCCGCAACGCGCAGAACTTCGCGCTGCTGCAGGCCGTGGGCGCGGCGGGCAAGCCGGTCATGCTGAAGCGGGGCATGACGGCCACCATCGAGGAGTGGCTGATGGCGGCCGAGTACGTCGCCCAGCGCGGCAACCTCGACATCGTGCTGTGCGAGCGGGGCATCCGCACCTACGAGCCCGCCACCCGCAACACGCTCGACATCTCGGCGGTCCCGGTCGTGCAGCGGCTGTCGCATCTGCCGGTGATCGTGGACCCGTCGCACTCCGGCGGCCGGCGCGACCTCGTGCTGCCGCTGTCGCGGGCCGCGGTCGCGGTCGGGGCCGACGGCCTGATCGTCGACGTGCACCCCCACCCTGAGCAGGCCCTGTGCGACGGCCCGCAGGCCCTGGTGAACGGCGACCTGGACGACCTCGCGGCGGTCATGCGCGACTTCCCCCCGCTGGTGGGCCGCACCGCGACCGTCACGTCCACCGCGACGGCGTCCCCGATCCCCGCCTGAACCCGTCCCCGCCCGATCGCCTCCCGCCGGGGCCCGGGACCGCGTCAGGCGGTCCCGGGCCCCGGCCGGGCCGGCGGCGAACGCCGTCTCAGACGTCGAGCTTGTACGGCTGGATCGAGTCGGCGAGCTGGGCGGCGAGGTCCTCGGCGTCCAGGCGCCGCTCGATCTGCTTCAGGTCCTCGATCTTCGCGCGGGTCTCGGCCTGCCGGGGCGCGAGCAGCGTGCAGCAGTCCTCGTCGGGCAGCTCGGAGATCTCCAGCGTCCCGATCCGGCGGGCCTCGGCCATGATCTCGGTCTTGTCCAGGCCGATCAGCGGGCGCAGGATCGGCAGGTCCACGGCGTGGTCCTGGGCCGTGATGTTGGCCAGGGTCTGCGAGGAGACCTGCCCGAGGCTGTCGCCGGTGACCAGCGCCTCGGCGTGGATGCGGTGGGCGACCTCCTCGGCCGTCTTGAGCATCAGCCGCCGCTGCGCGATCACCGCGAGCCGGTCCTGGCCGGAGTTCCTGATCGACTGCTGCGCCTTGCCGAACGGCACCACCCACAGCCGCGACTTGCCCTGGAACTTGTCCAGGTTGCGCACCAGCGCGTACGCCTTGTAGATCGACTCGGAGGTGGTGAACGGGATGCCGGAGAAGTGCAGGAAGTCCACCCGAAGGCCGCGCCGCATCATGCGGTAGGCGGCGACCGGCGAGTCGATGCCGCCGGACAGCAGCGCCAGCGCGCGGCCGCTGGAGCCGACCGGCAGGCCGCCCTGGCCCGGCCGGCCCCCGGTGAACAGGAACGCCTCGTCCTTGTCCACCTCGATGTGCACGGTCAGCTCCGGCCTGCTCAGGTCGACCGGCAGCCCGTAGGTGTCGTTGATCGCCCCGCCGACCACGCGGTCGAGCTCGTTGGAGCGCAGCGGGAAGCGCTTGTCGCGACGGCGCGACCGTACGGCGAAGCGCGCCTTGCGGGCCACCTCGTCGCTGTCCCTGATCAGCTCGATCGCGGCCTTGGTGATCGAGTCGGGGTCCTTCGGCACCCGCCAGGCCAGGTGGACCAGCACGATCCCGGGCACGTCGGCCACGCGGGCCGCCACCGTCTCGGCCTCCTCCACGTCGGTCCCGGCGGGCAGGAACAGGGCGATCACCCCGTGCCGCTGGCGGATGTCGACCCGGTGGTCCTTGAGAGCGTGCTTGATGTTCGCCCGCAGGCGCATCTCGAAGATCTCGCGGTTCCGGCCCTTCAGAACCACCTCGCCTAACTTGAGCAGCACCGAGGGCTCTCCGAGGGCGGTCATGGTCATCTGTGGAAACCTCCGGACGGACATGGACGGCCGGCAGGCCGGGGAGGGCACGGCCGGGCGACATACTCCAAGGAACAACGCGTCACCGCGATGCGGGCTTCCCCACTGTAATGCCGCCGCCGCGACAGCCCTAGTCGAGTTCGGCCAGGCCCTTCTCTATCGCGTAGCGGACCAGCTCGACCCGGTTGTGGAGCTGGAGCTTGCTCAGCGTGTTCTGCACGTGGTTCTGCACGGTGCGATGCGACAGCACCAGGCGTTCGGCGATCTGCCGATAGGTCAGGCCCTTGGCGACCATGCGCAGCACCTCGGTCTCCCGGTCGGTCAGCCGGGGGCCGTCCCGCTCCGCGTCCCGGCCGGGGCCGGGCGTCCGGTGGGCCAGCCTGCGGTACTCCCCCAGCACCAGCCCGGCCAGGCCGGGAGTGAAGACGGCGTCGCCCTCGGCGGTGCGGCGGACCGCGTCCAGGAACTCCTCCCGGCTCGCCGATTTCACGAGATATCCGGAGGCGCCCGCCTTGACCGCCTCCAGCACGTCCGCCTCCTCGGCGCTGGCCGACAGGACGAGCACGCGCGGCGGGACCGCGGACGCGCCGAGCCCCCTGGCCACCTCCACGCCCGGCAGGTCGGGCAGCCGCAGGTCGAGCACCACCACGTCCGGCCGCACCGCCGCCGCGACGCGCAGCGCCTGGCGGCCCTCCCCGGTGGCGGCGACGACGTCGTACCCGGCCTCGGTCAGGTCGCGGGCGACCGCCTCCCGCCACATCGGGTGGTCGTCCACCACCATGACCCGCACCCGCGGGCGTTCCCCGCCGCCGGCCACCGCCCCGTCCTCGGCCCCTGCCCGCGTGGGCGGGCGCGCGGAATCATTCGCGCGCAGCCGTTCGTCTCCGCTCACGACCGCCTCTCGTTCCCTTCGTCCGCCCACACCGGGACCGACAGCTCGATCTCCGTTCCCGCCCGCGACGAGGTGATCGCCACCGTGCCGCCGAGGTCGGCCACGCGGCCCCGGATCGAGCGGGCCACGCCCATGCGTCCCTCCCGGGCCGCCTGTTCCAGCCGGCCCTCGGGGATGCCCGGTCCGTCGTCGCGTACGGTGACGACGACCGCGCCGCCGTCCTCCTCCGCGAGTATCCACGCGCGGGTGCCCTCGGGGCAGTGCCGCACGACGTTGTCGAGGGCCGCGCCGACGGCCGCCGCCACCTCCCGGGCGCTCTCCGGCGGTAGCGGCAGCGGTGTCGCGGGCGCGGACACGATCACCCGGGACGTGCCGTACGGCCGCAGCAGGTCACGCAGATCGACCTCGGACTCCGCGGTGAGGTCCGTTCGAGGAGGGATCCCTGCGCCGGCGAGGGGACGGCGAGCCCGCGCCGGCGACCGGAGCCGGCCGCGAAGACCGGGCGGCGCGGCGGGGGCCGGCGCGTCCGCGACGGGCGGCGCCTGCACCAGCGCCCGCAGCGCCGCCTCCTGCTCCCCCGCGAGCCTGCCCAGCTCCGCCGCCTCGCCGCCGATCTCCGCGCCCCTGCGCTGCACCAGGGCCAGCACCTGGAGCACCGAGTCGTGGATGCCCCGGGCCAGCCGCTCCCGCTCGCGGCCCGCTGCCTCGATCCGCGCGGCGCGCCGCATGCGCTCCTCGGCCTCCCGCGCGAGCCGGGCGACGTGCCCGACGACGACTCCGGCCATGAACATGAGCACGGCGCCGTTCACCGGGATCGAGGCGAGGTCGACCCCGTTGCCGCTGCGCAGCCACAGGTCGGCCGCCGACATGACCGCGGCGGCGACCGCACCGGCCCGGCGTCCCCGGGCCACGCCGTACGCCAGGACGGGCCCGGCCACCCAGGTCGCCGTGATCGGGATCGCCCCGGCCAGAATGTCGCCGCGGCTCTGCGCGTACGGCGTGGCCAGCAGGCAGCCCACCGTGACGAGGAGGTCGGCGGCCAGCAGCGGCCCGCGCCGCGCGGCGGCACGCGGGACGAGCATGACGACCGTCCAGACGGCCATCACGCCGACGACGGCCCAGGCCACGGCGGGACGGGCGTAGCCGCCTGCCCTGAGCACGAGCAGCGCCGCGTACGCGAGCGACGCCACGCGGAAGACCGCGATCGCCCGCCAGAACGGTCCCTCGATGCCCATCGCGCGGCGCCCTCTCCTGATCGAGTCCGAGAGGGCCGGGCCCTCCGCTCACATACTCAGGCAATCGCCGCGCCCCCGCGGCTCACATGGCGCCGTTCGGGGCCACGCATGCGTACGGCTCCCGCGGGGCGACGCGGGAGCCGTACCGGATCGTGCGCGGGCCGTGGTGACGGGCCCGCGACCGATCAGCCGAAGAAGACCTCGGCCTCCTCGTAGCGGGAGGCCGGCACGGTCTTGAGCTCGGCGGTCGCCTCGGCGAGGGCCACGCGGACGATGTCGGTGCCGCGCAGCGCGACCATCTTGCCGAAGTCGCCCTCGTGCACCGCGTCGATCGCGCCGAGGCCGAAGCGGGTCGCGAGAACGCGGTCGTAGGCGGTCGGCGTGCCGCCGCGCTGGATGTGGCCGAGGACCGTGGTGCGGGCCTCCTTGCCGGTGCGCTTCTCGATCTCCTTGGCGAGCATCTCGCCGATGCCGCCGAGGCGCACGTGGCCGAACGCGTCCAGCTCGCCGGTCTGCAGCGCCATCTGGCCCTCGAGCGGGTGGGCGCCCTCGGCGACGACGATGATCGGCGCGTAGCGGGTCTTGAAGCGCGACTCGACGTAGGCGCAGACCTTCTCGATGTCGAACGGCTTCTCCGGGATCAGGATGACGTTGGCGCCGGCGGCCATGCCCGCGTGCAGCGCGATCCAGCCCGCGTGGCGGCCCATGACCTCGCAGATCAGCGCGCGGTGGTGCGACTCGGCGGTGGTGTGCAGCCGGTCGATGGCCTCCATCGCGATGTTGACCGCGGTGTCGAAGCCGAAGGTGTAGTCGGTGGCGTTGAGGTCGTTGTCGATCGTCTTGGGCACGCCGACGACCTTCACGTCGCGGTCGAACAGCTGCTTGGCCACGCCCAGCGTGTCCTCACCGCCGATGGCGATGAGCGCGTCGACACCCTGCGCGGCGAGGTTCTCCTTGATCCGCTCGACGCCGCCCTCGATCTTGATCGGGTTCGTGCGGGAGGAGCCGAGGATCGTGCCGCCGCGCGGCAGGATGCCCCGAACGGCCTGGATGTCGAGCGGCATGGTGTCGCCCTCCAGAGGGCCACGCCAGCCATCCCGGAATCCGACGAACTCGTGCCCGTACACGCCGACGCCCTTGCGGACGACGCCGCGGATGACCGCGTTCAGCCCGGGGCAGTCGCCGCCTCCGGTCAGGACTCCAATACGCATGACGGGTTCTTCCTCCATCTGGGATTACGCGTGGAATGGCGCGGCCGGCCCGACGCAGACCCCGGCGCTCCACCGCACCGCATTCTGCACGAGCCTATCTCAATGGTCTAGACCAAAAGGAGAGGCTACGCCACCCGGCCGACCAGACCAACTCAGTCTCGCACGGCGAGACCGCACGCGTCGTGAGAGGCGTCTTCCCAACCGGTCGCCGCGGCCCTATGTTTGACTCCGTCAAACATTTCCTTGAGTTAGGCAAGGGAAAAATGGACATCGTTCCGGAAGTCCGCGCGTTCAACCGCTTCTACACGTCCGTCATCGGCGTGCTCGGGGCGGGAATGCACGACACCCCCTACTCCCTGACCGAGGCGCGGGTGCTGTTCGAACTCGGCACCCGGGAGGCGGCCGACGCCGCCGACCTCCGCGGCATGCTCGGTCTCGACCCCGGCTACCTGAGCCGGATCCTCACCAGGTTCGAGAGCGACGGGCTCGTGTCCCGGGAGCGGTCGACCGAGGACGCCCGCCGCCAGGTCGTACGGCTCACCGCCAAGGGCCGCGACACCTTCGCCATGCTCGACCGGCGCTCGGGCGCCGAGATCGAGACCCTGCTGGCGAAGCTGACCGATCCCGAACGCCGGCGGCTCGTCTCCGCGATGGGCACCGTGCGGAGCCTGCTCGAGCCCGCCGAGCGGCGCGAGCCGTACGTGATCAGGCCGCCGCGGGCGGGCGACCTCGGCTGGGTGGTGCACCGGCACGGGGTCCTCTACAGCGAGGAGTACGGCTGGGGCGCCGCGTTCGAGGCCCTGGTCGCGCGGATCGTCGCCGAGTACGTCGAGAACCACGACCCCCGCAGGGAGGCGGGCTGGATCGCCGAGGTACGCGGCGAGCCGGTGGGATGCGTCTTCTGCGTCCGCAAGGACGACACGACGGCCCAGCTCCGCCTGCTGCTGGTCGAGCCGTCCGCGCGCGGCATGGGCATCGGCGGGCGGCTGGTCGAGGAGTGCCTGCGCTTCGCCACGGCGGCCGGCTACCGGCGGATCATGCTCTGGACCCGCGACACGCTCGCGAGCGCCCGCCGGATCTACCAGGCCGCGGGGTTCGAACTGGTGGAGCAGCACCCGGGCGAGGAATCGGGGATCCCCGTCAACGAGCAGATATGGGCCAGAGACCTGTGACCTTCCTGGCCCGTCCGGGCGGTCCGTACCATGATCCCCATGCGGCGAGTGGTGTGGCGGGGCGCGGGAGCGGTCGCCCTCGCGGTGTGCGTGGCCGGGAGCACGGCGGGATGCACGACCGCGGCTGAGCACGCACCGCCCGCCCACCCGCCGTCCGTCGGCCACACGGCCGGGGCTCAGGCCCCGGCCGCGCACAGCGTGGTGAAGGTCTGGGGGTTCGCCTCTTCCTGCGGCCGGCGGACGGAGGCGACCGGGTTCGTCTACGCGCCCGAGAGGATCCTGCTCAACGCCCACACCGTGGCGGGAGTGGACCGCGACCTGGAGGTGGTCCTCGACGACGGGCGGCGGTTCGCCGCGCGGGTGGTGGCCTTCGACCCTGAGGTCGACGCCGCCGTCCTGCGGGCACCGGGGCTCACCGCCCGGCCGCTGCGGCTCACGAAGGCCGCGAGGACCACCGCTGTGGTCGTCGGCTACCGCAAGGGCGCGGCCGCCCCGGCCGTGCTTCCCGCCACGGTGCGGCCGGATGAGCCCGCCGAGTCGTACGACATCTACAACCGCAGACGGGTGTCGCGACAAGTCCACCGCTTCCAGGGCGCGGCCATCACACCCGGCATGTCGGGCGCGCCGCTCGTCACCCGTGGGGACCGGGCGATGGGCATGGTCTTCGCGGCGGACATGGACAGGGCCGACGTCGGCTACGCGCTCACCGCCGCCCAGATCGAGGCGGTCGCGGCGGCGGGCGAGAACGCCACCGCCGCCGTGCCGCACGGCCCCTGCTCCTGACAGCGAGAGCACGACGGGCGCCTTGCCGCGTCCGGCGGTACGAGACGCGCCCGTCGCCCGGCCGGGTGCCGCCCGCCGAGCATGCCCGGCATCCGGAACGACTGCCGGTTCGCCGGCTCAAGCGCGGACGAGATCGCGGAACGGCCCGCGGACCTCGACGGTCACGGCGCCAGGAGCGGGCCTGCCCCCCTGCGGTTCTGGGCCGGCATCCCGCGGTGGCCGGCAGGAGAAGTAGAGCCTGTCGCCGGCCGGGGACATCGAGGGGCCGGCGACGGTCCAGCCTCCCGTGAGGCGCAGGAACGGCACCGCCCGGTCCCCGGCGAGGAGGGTGATCTCGCCGTTCTCACCGCCGCCGGACCGGCGGGCGGTGTCGTGCGACACCGTCAGGCACTCGCGGGCGGCGTCGTACGCCCACACCCGGCCGTCGCCCTCGGTGACGAACCACACCAGGCCGTCGGCATAGTGACAGTCACCGCCGCCCGCGAACCTCCTGGCGCCTTTCACCTGCTCGCGCAGGGGCACATGGTCAGGGAGGGCCGGGATCGGCACCCGCGCCCAGGCCACGGACTCCTCGCCGGGGGCGCCGGTCATCACCTCCAGCACACCCGTCGTGAGGTCGCCCCAGTCGTCCGGGCGGAACCGGTACAGGCATCCGTCCGGCTCCCCTTCGGTGAGGTAGACGACGCCGCGGTCGGGGTCGCAGGCCACGCCGCCGTGGGTGAACAGGCCCATCGCGAGCCGGGGCATGGGGGCGCGCAGGCCGTACGGGTCGCATTCGAAGACCCGGCCGTACGGCGTCCGCTCGCCCGACACCCAGGTGCGCCACGGTGTCGCGGCGCCGGCTCCGCTGCGGTCGGCGCCGGACAGGATGCGATATCCGCCGCGCAGGGCGCCGTCCGGCGCGAAGCGCAGCGCCGTGACGCCGCCGAGCAGCGGCAGCGCGCAGTTGGACACGTATATCCAGCCGTCCCCGTCCGGGAAGCATCCGCCGCCGTCCGGGGCCGCGTGCCAGACGACTCCCCCGGCCCGCTCTCCCGACCGCGCCACGATCCGGACGGCGAAGCCGGGCGGCAGGGCCCGCAGCACGTCCGGTGGGAAGGGGCCGTCCGGATCCCCCTGACCGTCCGGATCCCCCTGCCCGTACGGCTCGCTCCGGCCGGGCGGCTCGCGCCCGTCGCCGGGCCGTGCGAACGCCGCGCGCCACAACGCTCCCGGCAGCGCCGAGAGCGCCGCCGATCGGACGGAAGTACCCTGCACCGCTGACCGCCTCCTCGACCTGCCCCTGGTCATGCCGGTCCGGCCCCCGGCGGGCCGTTCTCTCGTTCCGCACGGCCGCCGAGCCCGGGCCGGGCGGGGGCCGCCCGCTCCCCCTACCCGCCCGGCGAGCTAACGACCGGGTCGTGCTGTCCCACGTCTACGTGTCGGGCGTCCACTTGTCCGGGTCTTCGTTGTCCGGCGTCTTCTCGCCCCGCGTCTTCTTGCCCCGCGTCTTCTTCTCCCGCGGCGGCACGTCGCACACGTCGCGGGCGCCCAGTCGACCCGTCCCATGTGAACGGCGGGAGAAGCGGCGTCCCTCGCCGAGACGAACTCTTCGAAAACCGTGGCGCCGCATGACGGAGACGACGTTGACAGTGTCATCGTGACAGTGTCATTGTGGAGGCATGAGCGATACCTGGACGATCGGCGAACTGGCGGAGCGGGCGGCGGGCCTGCTCGGCCAGGAGCGGCGTGACGACGGCCAGGAGCCTCGCGACAGCGGTCCGGAGTCGCGCGTCAACGGCAGGGTCCGCGAGGTGCCGAACGAACGTCTCATCCGCTGGTATACGACCATCGGGTTGCTCGACCCTCCGCTGGGCCGGCGCGGCCGGGTCGCCCTCTATGGCCGCCGTCACCTGCTCCAGCTCGTGGCCGTGAAGCGCCGTCAGGCGGACGGCCTGTCCATCGCCGCCATCCAGGCGGAGCTGGCGGGCGCGACCGACGCCATGCTCCAGCGCGCCGCCGGGCTCACCGGGCCGCCGTCCGAGCCGCCATCCGGGCCGGCGCCCCGGCCGCTCGTCCCGCCTTCCCCGCGCGGCCCGGCGGCCCCGGCCGCCGTGAGCCACCTCTTGGACACGCCCGATACTGCGACACCGCCGGCGCCTGATCGGGGCGGGACGAGGCCGGAAGAGGGCACCCCGCCCGCCGTTCCGGACGTCGCGCGGCCGGCGGCACGCGACCGCTTCTGGGTGCGCCCGGCCTCATCCGCCGCCACAGCGGCCTCCGGCCACTTCCCGGCCGATCCTGCCGATGCCGTCACCGCGCCTTCCGTGGCATCGGGCCCGGCCGGCTCCCCTCCTGATCCCGTCGCATTCCCGGGAGATCTCCTGCCGGTCGCGGCGCCTCCGCGGGATGAGAGGCCGCGCGCCGCGCGGGGAAACGTCCCGCACGCGGACGTCGTGCACGGTGTGCGGCTCGCACCCGGGGTGACGGTCCTGCTCGACCCGGCCCACCGGGTCCCGGACGGTCACGAGGTGGCCGCGCTGCGCCGGGCCGCGGCGCCGCTCCTCTCGGCCCTCGCCACGCTCGGCCTGGCCGGGCCGTTCGAGGGCGCCCATCAGACCGACGACGCCTCGGCACTCGATCCACATGCTTCCGACGCTGAAGGGATGACGTCATGACCGTTCCCATCACACCTCTGCGGCCGGAGGAGTGCCGGCCCGTGCCGGACGCCGGGCTCGGAGCGCTGGAGACCGAGAAGGGCAACCTTCCGCTGGAGAGCGTGGACGTCACCGCCCACGTCACCGGACTGGTGGCCGGCGTCGAGGTCGTCCAGACCTTCCGCAATGCCTTCGACGTGTCGCTGGAGGCGACGTACGTCTTCCCGCTGCCGCCGCGGGCCGCGGTCACCGCCTTCCGGATGGAGGCGGACGACCGGGTGGTCGACGGCGTGCTCAAGGAGCGCGGGCAGGCACGGGCCGACTACGACCGGGCGCTCGCCGAGGGCAGGCGTGCCGCGATCGCCGAGGAGGACCGGCCCGACGTGTTCACGATCAGGGTCGGCAACATCGTCCCCGGGGAGCGGGTGGTCGTCCGCCTCATGCTGAGCCAGCCGCTCCCCTACGAGGACGGCGCGGCCGAGTTCCGCTTCCCGCTGGTCGTCGCGCCCCGCTACATCCCCGGGGCTCCGCTGCCCGGGGCTCCGGCCGGTGACGGCGTGTCGCCCGACACCGACGCCGTGCCCGACGCCTCCCGGATCACGCCGCCCGTCCTGCTTCCCGGCTTCCCCTATCCCGTACGGCTGTCGCTCGCGACGACGATCGACCCCGCCGGGCTCGACCTGCGGGAGGTCCGCTCCAGCCTGCACGAGGTCGACCGGGAGGGAGACACGATCAGCCTGCGGCCCGGCGAGCGGCTCGACCGGGACTTCATCCTGCGTCTGGCGTTCGACGCCTCCTCGTCGCTCGCGCTCGTCCCGGACGCCGCCACAGACTCCGGCTCACGTGGTGAGGGCACGGCCGACGGCAGCGGCTCGGCGGAGGACGCGGCGGAGGACACGGCGGACGCCGAGGGGACCTTCGTGCTGACCCTGCTGCCGCCGAAGGACGACGCCACCCGGACCGTGTCCCGTGACGTCGTCCTGCTGCTCGACCGCTCCGGCAGCATGACGGGCTGGAAGATGGTGGCCGCACGGCGCGCCGCCGCCCGGATCGTCGACACGCTGACCCGGAATGACCGGTTCGCCGTGCTCTCGTTCGATTCGGTGGTGGAGCGGGCCTTCTCCGGCGGCCTGGTGGACGCGAGCGACCGCAACCGATACCGCGCCGTCGAGCACCTGTCCCGGCTCGACGCCCGCGGAGGCACGGAGATGCTCGCTCCCCTGGAGGAGGCCCTGCGGCTGCTCGACGGCCAGAGCGCATCCGGTCCGTCCGGCGAGCAGGCACGCGATCGGGTTCTCGTCCTGGTGACCGACGGCCAGGTGGGCAACGAGGACGAGATCCTCGAACGCGTCGGCGCCCGGCTGCACGGCGTCCGGGTGCACACCGTGGGCATCGACAGGGCGGTGAACGCCGGGTTCCTCGGACGGCTGGCCCTGATCGGCTCGGGCCGGTGCGAGCTGGTCGAGTCGGAGGACCGGCTCGATGCGGCGATGGAGCACATCCACCGCCGCATCGGCTCGCCGCTGGTGACGGACGTCGCGCTGAAGGCGGAAGGCATGGATCTCGTGGCGGACACCGTCACGCACGCCGGGTCGCTCTACCCCGGCGTCCCTCTGGTCGTGAGCGGGCGTTACCGGGGACGGCGGCCCGCCGGAGCCCTCACCGTGCATGGCCGCACGGCGGACGGCCGCCCCTGGGAGGAGCGGATCGAGGGCCGTCCCGCCCACGGCCCGGCGGCCCGGGCCCTGTGGGCGCGGGCGCATCTGCGCACTCTGGAAGACCGGTACGCCATGGGCGACCACTCGCTCGAACAGCGGATCGTCGACGCCTCGCTGCGTTTCGGCGTGCTGTGCCGGTTCACCGCCTTCGTGGCCGTCGACACCCGCGTCACCGGCGAGGGCGGCCCGGAGCATCGGGTGATCCAGCCGGTCGAACCGCCGAGCGGCTGGGAGATGCCGACCGCGGTGCCGATGATGGCGGCGGGCGCGCCGATGATGGCGAGGATGGCCGCCTTCACCACGGCCGGGCCGGAGGCCGCTTCCGGATCGGCGGCGGACCGGCCCATCGCAGCGGCCCCGCCGCCCGGCGCGCCTCCTGCCGCGCCTTCCGCCCCGCCGTACGCCGCCGCGCCCGCACCGGGTCCGAGACGGGCCTCCCGCGGGTTCTCCGTCGGTCGCTTCCTTCCGCATCCCGGCGAGGGGACCGCACCGGTCACGGATTTCGAGGGCATCCGGCCTTTGCTGGCCGAGGAGCTCACGAAGCTGGGCCAGGCGGAGTCGCTGCCCGAGCGGGAGCGGCGGCGCTATCTGGCGGATCTCGCCAGTCGCCTGCGCGTCGTCGCCCAGATGGTGGGGGGGCACCCGGACCTCACCGCGCTCGCGACCGACCTGGAAAGGGCCGAGTGGGCCGAGGTCTCGCTCGACGACCTCTGGTGGCGGACGGCCGACCTGCTGACCGCGCTGACCGGCCGCTCCGGTTCCGCCGTAACGGGCCCCGCATCCTCGGGCTCCGCGACCCCAGGCTCCGCGACCCCGGGTGCCACGTCCCCCGGCCCTGGCGCGAAGGAGGGCCGGCGTCCCTTCTGGAAGCGATCGTGAGACGCCACCTGTGGGAGGCCGTCAGATGACGTGGCGAGGCTGAATCGAGTGCGGCCGGGACACCGGCGGGGAAGCCGGGCCCGGCCGCGTCGGTTCGGGTTCCGCTGTAGGCGAAGCCCCTACGAGGGTTCGGGTAGGCGAATGACGTCGGACGGCGGGGTGGGTGCGGGACGCCGCGGCTCCCTCACCCCTCCCGTGTCGGGCCGATCGTCGCGTCCACCTGCGGGGACGGGAGACCGGCGGCGCAGCAACCGATTGATGAGCCCTTTCAGCCCCATGTGCCGCCAACGCCTGGGATCGCCGATCGGTTCCTCACCGGGATGTTGCCCGCCACGACCACGTAGTGTTGCCCGATATGAACCCAATCGTCCTTGACGGCGGTCTCGCCACGCACCTGGAGACGCTCGGCTGCGACCTGAGCGACGACCTATGGTCGGCACGGCTGCTCGCCGACGATCCCGGCGTCATCCGGCAGGCGCACCTCGACTACTTCAGGGCCGGGGCCGATGTCGCCACCACGGCGAGCTACCAGGCGAGCGTCCCCGGGTTCGTACGGCACGGCCTCACTCCCCAGCAGGCCCGCGACCTCATCCGGCTGTCGGTGACGCTTGCCGTACAGGCGAGGGACGAGGCGGGGCACGGGCTCGTCGCCGCGAGCGTGGGGCCGTACGGCGCCTACCTGGCCAACGGCGCGGAGTACACCGGCGACTACGACCTGGACGAGGACGGCCTGGCCGAGTGGCATCGGGAGCGCTTCGAGATCCTCGCCGGCGCGGGGGCCGACCTGCTGGCGTGCGAGACGATCCCCTCGCGGGCCGAGGCGCGGGCGCTCGCGAGGCTCCTGCGCGAGACGCCGTCCGTGCGGGCGTGGGTGACCTTCTCCTGCCGGGACGGCGAGCACGTAAGCGACGGGACGCCGTTCGAGGAGTGCGCGGCGATCTTCGCGGACCTCCCCCAGGTGGTCGCCGTGGGCGTCAACTGCACCGCGCCGCGGTTCATCCCCGACCTGATCAAGCACGGAGCCTCGATCGTCTACCCGAACTCGGGCGAGACCTGGGACGCCGCCGACCGGCGCTGGCTGGGTCTCGCCGATCCCGTCGAGTTCGGCAGGGCGGCGGCCGGGTGGGCCTCGCTCGGCGCCCGTTACGTGGGCGGCTGCTGCCGCACCACCCCGGCCCACATCCGCGAGATCCGCTCCCACCTCACCTGAGCCCGCTCCGGGCGAGCGAGCCCGGCGACGTCGGCCACGCGCGGGGTCAGCCCATGGCGGCCGGGCCTTCGGTGCTCCGCGTGGCGAGCGGGATCTCCTTGAGGAAGAGAGCCACGACCAGCGCGAGGGCGACGAAGGGCAGGCTGGCGAGGAACACGTCGTCGATCGCGCTGGTGAACGCGACCAGCACGTGATCCTTGGCCGGTTGCGGCAAATGCTGGATCGCCTGCACGTTGTTGGCGTCCACGCGCCCCGGCGGCATCCTGCCGCCGAACTCGGCGGCCAGATAGTGGGCGAGCCGGTTGGTGAGGACCGCGCCCATGATCGCCGTACCGATGGCGGCGCCCATCATCCGGAAGAACGTCGCCGAGCTCGTCGCCACGCCCATGTCGGCGCGCTCCACCGCGTTCTGGATCGCCGTGACGATCGTCTGCATCGTGAACCCGAGCCCGGCGCCGAAGAGGTACGCGTAGACCGCCACCTGCCAGTACGGCGTGTCCACCTTGATCGTGGACAGCAGCCACATGGCCACCAGGAGGACCGCCCCGCCCAGGATCGGGAAGATCTTGTATCGGCCGGTCTTGCTCATGATCTGGCCGGAGGTGATCGACGTGGAGAAGATGCCCAGGACGGCCGGCAGCAGCGCCAGGCCCGACACGGTCGGCGACATGCCCTGGACGGCCTGGAGGTAGACCGGCAGGAAGATCATACCGCCGAACATCGCCAGGCCCGCGAGGAAGCTGAAGCCGTTGCCCACGCTGAAGATCTTGTTGCGGAACAGCCGCATCGGCAGGATCGGCTCGGCCGCCCGCAGTTCGACGAACACGAACAGGGCCGCGAGCGCCACGAACCCGGTCAGCAGGGCCAGCGAGCCGGGGGCGGTCCAGCCGATCTCGCCGCCCGCCCAGTCGAGGTAGAGCAGGAAGCACGACACCCCGGCCACGATCAGCGCCGCGCCCAGGTAGTCGATGCGGTGGCTGCGGCGAGTGAAGGGGATCCGCAGCGCCATCGAGGTCACGACGAGCGAGATCAGCCCGATCGGCAGGTTGATCCAGAAGATCCACCGCCAGCCGGGGCCGTCGGTGAAGAAGCCGCCGAGCAGCGGCCCGGCGACGCTGGAGGTGCCCCAGACGGCCCCGAAGTAGCCCTGGTATCGGCCGCGCTCGCGCGGCGGGATGACGTCGCCGATGATGCTGAACGCCAGCGCCATCAGGCCGCCGCCGCCCAGGCCCTGGATCGCCCGGAATCCGATGAGCTGGCCGATGTTCTGGCTCAGCCCGGCCAGCACCGAACCGAGCAGGAAGATGCCGATGGCGGTCTGGAAGATCGTCCGCCTGCCGTACAGGTCGGAGATCTTGCCCCACAGCGGGGTCGCCGCGGTCGAGGTGAGCAGGTAGGCGGTGACGACCCACGACAGCTTGTCGAGGCCGCCGAGTTCGCTGACGATGCGCGGCAGGGCCGTGCCGACGATGCTCTGGTCGAGGGCGGCCAGCAGCATTCCGGCCGCCACTCCGGAGAGCACGACCAGGATCTGGCGGTGCGGCAGATATCCCGGGGCGGCCTGCTGCTCCTCGCGGACGCTCATGCGGGGCACCCGCGAGCGGCGTCACGGGCGGTGTCCCCCGCTCCGTGCCTCGCGGCGCCGGGCCGGGCCCATGTGCGGTGCCTGCGTGCTGGCATGCTCCTACGCCTTCCGATCCGGACGTGTCTGAACGTCCCAACGTGCGCGGTGGACACCGCCACGTTACCCCTCCGGTCCGGAAGTATTAGGAATTCTCGCGAGCTGCCCTGGTCGTTTCCGTCTTGGCCGAGGCGGCGTACCTGTCGACGTACTCCTGACCCGACAGCTCCATCAGCGCGTACATGATTTCGTCGGTTACCGCGCGCAGCACGAGGCGGTCGTTTTCCATGCCGTAGTAGCGGGAGAAGTCGAGCGGCTTGCCGTACCGGACGCCGGGGCGGATGCCGAACTTGGGGATCGGCCGGCCGGGGGGCATCATCTCGAACGTGTTGACCATGGCCCACGGGATCACCGGTGCCCGGGACTCCAGCGCGAGCCGGGCCACGCCCGTCTTGCCCTTGTAGAGGCGGCCGTCGGGCGAGCGGGTTCCCTCGGGGTAGATGCCGAGCACCTGGTTCTCCCTGAGGATGCGCAGGCCGGTGCGGAGCGCCGCCTCGCTCGCCTTGCCGCCGGAACGGTCGATGGGAACGGTGCCGACGCCGGAGAAGAAAGCGCGGCTCACCATTCCTTTGAGCCCGCGTCCAGTGAAATACTCGGCCTTTCCCAGAGAGATCACCTTGCGCGGCAGGAATCCGGCCCCGAAGAAGTGGTCGGCGAACGACAGGTGGTTGCCGGCCAGGATGGCCGGGCCCTCCTTCGGCACGTTCTCCACCCCCTCGGCCCAGGGGCGGAACACGAAGCGGAGGATCGGCCAGAGGATGGCCTTCACCACCCAATAAAACACGCGGGCACCCCCTCGGCTCGGATGTGCAGTCATCTTCGCACGCCCAGCCCTCTCGCACTAACGCTGACCAACGTGCGAGTATCGGGCGGAACACGCCGCCGTTTCACGGAGGTCACCCATGCCAGTGCTGCCCGGTGCGGAGCCGTACCACCACGAGGGCGGCGATATCGGCGTCCTGCTCTGTCACGGGTTCACCGGCTCGCCGCAGTCCCTGCGGCCGTGGGGTGAACACCTGGCCCGGGCGGGGCTGACGGTCTCCCTGCCGCGCCTTCCAGGACACGGAACGAGCTGGCAGGAGATGAGCCGCACGCGCTGGGAGGACTGGTACGCCGAACTGGACAAGGCGTTCGCCGACCTGCGCGGACGCTGCGCGGAGGCGTTCGTGATGGGCCTGTCACTCGGCGGCTGCATGGCGCTGCGCCTGGCCGAGGTTCACGGTGACGCCGTCTCGGGCGTCGTGGTGGTCAACCCGTCCGTGGTCAACGACGTGCCGCTGCTGCGGCTGGCCCCGGCGCTGAAGTACGTCGTACGCTCGATCCCCGGGGTGGCGGGCGACATCAAGAAGGAGGGCGAGAGCGAGCTCGGCTATGCACGCACGCCCGTCCGGGCCGCCGCCACGCTCCCCCGGCTGTGGAGGCTCGTCCAGTCCGACATCGCCAAGGTGACCCAGCCGGTGCTGGTGTTCCACAGCAGGGACGACCACGTGGTAAAGCCGGGGAGCGTCGCGTTCCTTCGGGCGAGAATGGGAAACAATCTGGAGGTCCGGGAGCTGGCGGACAGCTACCATGTCGCCACCCTCGACAACGACGCGCCTGTGATCTTCGAAGGGAGTCTGGAGTTCATCCGCTCCCACGCCTCGGTACCCTTGACGAAGGACTTGTGACCCGGGATCGACGTGACGCCGCAAAGTGACGAGGACGAGGTCTGGCGCCAGATCGTCGCCTCGTTCAACGAGACAGCCGAGGACGCCTCGGCCGAACAACCATGGCCTGACCGGGAGAACGTCACCGAGGAGGCCGACGCGGGCGACGGCGACGCCACCCCCGGCGGCAGGGCTCCCGGCGACACGGCTCCCGGAGACAGGGCTCCCGCGGACGGGGTCCGGGACGACGACCGCACCGGCGAGGAGCAGGCTCCCGCCGCGGTCGGCGAAGACGACGACCACTACATTCCGCCGCCCCCTCCGCCGCTTCCGCACGGCGACGCCCTCAGCCGGGCCTCCTGGCTGGCGCTGTTCGGCGGCCCCGCCTACCTGCTCCTGGCCGCTCTGCTGGAGTGGCCCATGGACGGCTGGATCGTGTTCGCCGCGGTGTCGGCGTTCATCGCGGGGTTCGTCATCCTCGTCGTCCGCATGGGCGACGGCCCGCCCGCCGACTCCGGCTGGGACGACGGCGCGGTCGTCTGACTCCCGCCGCACGCCCCCGGCGCCGCACCCGGCCGGGGCGCATCCACGCCCGGGGCTCGCCTGAGCCCGCCATGCTGGACGCCCCCGCTGCTGTCACTCGGCTTCCGAGGCCGCCTTCACCGTGCCGCCGTCGGCGGGAGGCGGGCCGAAGCGCTCCACGAGGTCGGTGTAGCGGCCCTTGTCGTCCAGCGTGTGGCCGACGGCCAAGGTGAGGTCGCCGACGTGCGCGACCGCCTGGAGCCGCACCGTGCGGTCCTCGGCCGGCGCCGGGCCCCGCAGCGTGGTCCAGCGCGATCCGTCGTACCGGAGCAGGAAGCCCTCCGCCTCGTGCCTCGGGTCGTACCCGGAGATCCAGAACACGCCGTCGCCGTCCCCGGTGACGCCGTACAGTTCGGCGCGCCGCCCCGGCGGCGTCATCCGCTTCCAGTGCCTGCCGTCCCAGGAGAGGACCAGCGGGGCGATGCCGCCGTCGCTCCGGTAGACGCCGCCGACCGCGACCGCGCTTTTGCGGCCGTCCGCGTACACGTCCCGCAGGAAGCCGCCCTTGATCTCCGGCAGGTCGGCCTGTTTCCACCCGCTGCCGGTCAGGCGCATGGCCAGGGGCCCGGAGCCGGTGTCGCCCACCGCCCAGCCGTCCGACCGGCCCGCGAGCGCCACGCCGTACATCGCGCCCTCGGGGCCCTGGCCGGTCTTCCAGGTCGTGCCCTTGGCGGCGCCACTGCTGCTCATCAGGAACGCCTTGCCGTCCCGGCTGCCGACCGCGACCACCCGTCCGGACGAGGCGGCGACCCCGCCGAGCCAGTCCCCCACGCGCAGTTGCGGCACGCCGACGCGGTCGAACCCGTCGCGCGAGCCCTTGGCGACGTACGGCAGGCCGTCGTGGCCGTCGCCGACGGCCCAGATCTCGCCGGCGGAGGCGGCGGCGACCGACCGCAGGTGGCCGGCGCCGGTGGCGTCGCCCCGGATCGGCACCTCGCTCCAGGAGGAGCCGTCCCAGTGGGTGATGATCCCCTGGTTGCGCCAGAAGTCCCAGGCGTTCTGCTGGCCCACGGCCCAGACGTCCTTGGCCGACAGGCCGGCCACGTCGGACAGCGAGCCGTCGGGCTGGAGCCGTCCGGTGGAGGAGCCCGCGTCCTGGGCGACCTCGTCCCCCGACGGGCTGCGCTCCGCCTGGGCGCGGACGGTCCCTGCGTGCGCGTGCGCGACCGATGTGGCGCGCGGGAGGAGTCCGGCCAGCAGGCCGGCGGACAGCACACACAACGGCACCGCACGCCGTATGAGGCGGCGGGTCATGAAACGATCGTACGGGGGATCGGGCACTCCCCGTCACACAGGCCGCGAATCCGATTACCTAGAGACGCGGGGACGCGACCGTATGGGCCGTCTCCGGCCGGCCGGAAACCGGAGCCCTCCGCCCGGCCCGCCGGCGGCGGCGTCAGGCCCGAACGGACGGCGTGAAGGCGATCTCGGCGACGACCGGCCGGTGGTCGCTCGCGGCGGCCAGGTCCTCGGCCGGGACGTCCGCGCCGCCGTACGACGCGACGGTCAGGCCCGGGCCCGTGAAGATCGCGTCGATCCGCACGCGGGGGACGCGGGCCGGGTACGTCGCGCCGGCCCGGCCGTCGTCTCCGCCGGCCCCGATCCGCGGCGCGGCGCCCCGCACGGCGGAGAAACCGTCCGTGTAACGGCCCCCGAGAAGACGCCAGACCGGGCCGCCGGGGGTCTCGTTGAGATCACCGGCGAGCACCGGCGCGGCCCCGAACTCCCGGGCCGCGAGCTCGAGAAGCGGCACGATCTGGGCGGCGTGGCTCAGGCGCGCCCCCGCTTGGAGGTCGAGGTGGGCCGAGCACACGGCGTACCTCTCGCGGTCCTTGTCCACCGTCTTCTCCACGACGGCGAGCGCGATGGAGCGCCATTCGAGCCCGGCGAACCACCGCAGCCGGTGCCCGCGGCCACCCAGGAGCCGTACGGCCGGGGCGGTGAGCACAGCGGTGCCGCCCACCCGGCCTCCGGCCGCCACGGACAGGCCGGCCGCGCGGGCCAGCGCCCGCCGCTCCCGCTGCCAGCCCGGCAGGCGGGGCGCCTCCTGGAGGCACAGCACGTCGGGCCGCAGGGCGCGGATCACCCGGACCAGCGCCCGCCGGTCGTCCTTCAGCCCCCGGACGTTGTAGGTCGCGACCCGCAGCACGCCGTCAGCGGAGCCTGGCGAGGTCACCGGCTCCCACCAGCCCGGCCGCCGGGCCCATCTCGGCCACCCTGATCTCGGCGAGCGGGCGGTGTCCCCGGCCGGTCAGCCGCGCGGCGAACTCCTCGCGCACCCGGTCGACGAACAGGTCCGCCGCGCCGGAGACGCCGCCGCCGATGATGAAGCACCCGGGGTCGAGGACCGCCGCCATGTCGGCCAGGCCCTGGGCGAGCCATCCGGCGAGCGACTCGAAGGCGGCCAGCGCCGCCCGGTCGCCCTGGCGCGCCGCCTCGGTCACGTGCTCGCCCTGGATGCCCTCGACCGAGCCGCCGAGCCGCAGCAGGTGCGCGGCGCCCGCCGGGTCGGCCTGCGCGTTGTTCCTGGCCTCCATCAGCAGCGCGCTGCCGCTGGCGTACCGCTCCCAGCAGCCGCTGTTGCCGCAGCCGCAGGCACGGCCGCCCGGCACCGCCTGCATGTGGCCGAGCTCGGCGCCCATCCCCCATCGTCCGCGGTAGAGCTCACCGCCGAGCACGATGCCGCCGCCGATGCCCGTGCCCACGGTCACGCACACGACGTGGCTCTCGCCCCGGCCCGCGCCGAAGCGGTACTCGCCCCAGGCCATGGCGTTGGCGTCGTTCTCGACGACGACCGGCAGGCCGACCAGCTCGCCCACCTTCTCGCGCAGCGGCTCCTCGCGCCAGGCCAGGTTGGGGGCGAAGCGGATGATCGACCGGGTCTCGTCGACGAAGCCCGCCGCGCCGATGCCGACGGCCTCGACCGAGTGCCGGGCCGCGAGCTCGGTCACCGCATCGGCGATCGTGAGCGCCATCTTCTCGGGGCTGCCCGCGGGACTGTGCCGCAGGCCGCGCTCGAGGATGGCGCCGTGTTCGTCGACGACACCATATGCGATCTTGGTACCGCCCACGTCCACGCCGATGGTCAGCGCCATGCCGTCTTCCTTCCGCCCGATCCGCTTCCGCCCGGGTCGTCACCGCCCGAGCCACACGCCGCGCCGATTGAAGCCGATCGAGCCGGGTTGTGGCAATCCCGCCGTCTCCCGCGCTTAACCGGCCCGTCAACCCAGGTCGATGTGCTCGACCTTCGGCTCGCCGGATCGCCGCTCTCCGCCCGGGCGCGACGAGGGGCGCTGCAGGGCGTCGACCGCCTCGCGGAACGCCGCGAACAGCTCTCCGCCCGCCGCGATCAGGTGGCCGGTGACGTCGCCGCCGGCCTCGCGCCGTGCCGCGATGACCCGGCACACCGGGCAGGCCCGGCAGACGTACTCGTCGTGGTCCTCGGAGACGGCCTCGCTCCACACATCGCCGCCCCGGCCGCTCGCGCCGGAGCCGCCGAAGGCGGATCCGAAGCCGCTCACGCCGCCCTTCACCAGTCCCTTGCCGAACTCCCGGCCCATCCGCCGCTGTACGGCGTCCAGCAGCTTCATCGCCTCCTCCGCCGCCGACCCGAGCGGGTCCTGGCTGCGCGGAGTGGTGGTGTCGTTGGAATCCGTCATTTCGCCCCTCCTGCCTCGAACCGTACCCGCAGCCGGCCGTCCCGGAGCGCGGCCGAGGAGATCTCACGCCGGGCGAGGGCGGCGGGCAGGGCGATGACGCGCCGGTAGGACCCGGCGGTGACGATGATGTCGTCCCCCTTGCGGGCCAGATCGAGGTCGTCGCGGTCGGCGAGCGGCAGGGACAGCGCGAGCTCGTCGGTGGTGAACCGCAGCGGCGGCTCGACGCCGGGACGCGCGAAGGGATCCCGGTCTCCGTACATCCGCGCGGCGAGGCCCGAGAGCGCGACGGTGCCGACCGGCTCCGCCGGAAGGTAGGGGACGGTGAGAACGGGCAGCGGCGCGAACGACTCGTGCACCGTGGCGAGCTGCCTGGCCTGGGCCTCCACCCAGCCGAGCCGCCACTCGTCGGCGCCCTCGGCGGGGAAGACCCGGTTGGCGATCACCGCGTCGACGCGGTAGCCGTACAGGCTGAGCGAGGTGAGGGTGCGCCGGGCCTCGGCGACCACCACGGCCTCGGGGGTCAGCACGAGCCGCACGGACGCGTCGTCGCCGGTGAGCAGCGCGCGCACCTCCAGCAGGCCGCGGTGCAGCCGCTCCCCCGCCGAGACGACCTCACCCTCGGGCACGCTCACCTTGGCGACGTGCCGGATGACCGGCGACAGCGCCCTGAGCATCCGCCTGCCCGTGGGAAGCAGACGGTTGACGTGCCAGTCGAGCGCCTCCGGCAGGGCGAGCAGGCGCAGCGTCTCCGCCGTCGGCGCGCAGTCGACGACGATCACGTCCCAGCGGCCGGTGCGGGCCTGCTCGCGCAGTTCGAGCAGCGCGAGGATCTCCTCGGCGCCCGGCAGTACGGTGATCTCCTCGGCGGTGACCTCGTCGAGGCCGAGCTCCGCCAGCACGTTGCCGGCGTAGTCGCGTAACTCGCCCCAGTGCCGCTCCAGGGACTTCTGGGTGTCCACCTGCTGCAGGTGCAGGCCGGGCGCGGCCTCGACCGGCTCGGCCGAGGGCGGCACGCCGAGCGCGTCGGCGAGCGAGTGCGCGGTGTCGGTGGAGACGACCAGCGTCTTGTTGCCCCGCTCGGCGGCGAGCGTGGCGGTCGCGGCGGCCGCCGTGGTCTTGCCGACCCCGCCCTTCCCCGTGAAGAGGAGGATCCTCATCGGCTCTCGACGCGCCGCTTGAGCCCCTTCAGCGCGGTGTCGACGATGACCTTCTCGGCCTTGCGCTTGATCATGCCGATCATCGGGACCTTCAGGTCCACGGCGAGGTCGTAGGTGACCTCGGTGCCGCCGCCGTTCTCGGCCAGGCGGTAGCTGCCGGTCAGGCCCGACAGCATCTTCCCTGCCTCGACCATCCGCCAGCTCACGCCCGCGTCGTCGTCCCAGTCGTAGCCGAGGACGTACTCGTCGCTGATCACGCCCGCGTCGAGGACGAAGCGGACCCGGGAGGCGCGGCCGTCGGCGCCCGTCTCCAGGACCTCGGCCTTCTTCACCTGGCCGGCCCACTCCGGATAGGCCGGGAAGTCGGCGATGACGGCCATGATTGTCGACCGGCCGGCGCCGATCGTGATGCTCGACGAAGTGCGATCAGCCATGCGCCAACCGTACTTCACCATTCCAGGGCGAACGGCGTGCCGCGGCCGCGGAAATGGCCGACGTTGACGCACTCCGTGCGCCCTACGCGGGTGCGGCCGACCAGGGGCTGGTGGACGTGGCCGAACAACGCGAAGCGCGGCTGCGTCCTCCTGATCGCCTCCAGCGTGGCCTCGCTCCCCCGTTCGAACCGCCGGGCCACCACGTCGTACAGCAGGTCGGGGATGGCGGGCGGGATGTGGCAGCACAACACGTCCACCTCGCCCACCGCCTCGACCTTGCGCGCGTACTCCTCGTCGTCGATCTCGTACGGCGTGCGGTACTTCGTGCGCAGGCCGCCGCCGACGAACCCGAAGGTCAGCCCGCCGATCTCGACCACCTCGCCGTCCAGGACCCGCTGCCCGGGCCGCAGGTGGTCCGGCCACAGGCGCGGCAGGTCCACGTTGCCGTACGTGAGGTAGGCCGGCGTCGGCATGGCGGTGAAGATCCGCTCGTACTGGCGGCGGACCGCCGCCTCCATGAGGTCGCGGGGGTCGCCGTCGAGCGAGGCCCACAGGCCGGCGGACAGTCGCCGCGCCTCGTCGAAGCGGCCCGCCGTGCGCAGTCCCACGTACTCGCTCGCCTTCTCCGCGCCGAACAGCTCAGGGAAGATTCCCTGCGAGTGGTCGGCGTAGTCGATGAACAGGAGCAGATCGCCGAGGCAGATCAGGGCGTCGGCCCCGTCGCCCGCACGGGCGAGCGCGTCGGCCCGGCCGTGGACGTCGCTGACGACGTGGATGCGCATGCGGACATGGTAACGGCCGCTTTACCTAGCATCCGCTTGGGTAACGGAAAGGTGTCGGGCCCGCCGCGCGGGGGACACTGATAGCGTCGATTTGTCCCTGGATAACGCCTGGGTGACGGACCTACCCATGCGTAACTTCGCGCGGTAGCGTCCGGTGAGACACGAAGAGTTATGCCCGCAACGCGGTCCCCGCCCTGCGCTCCGGGGATCGCGCGGCCGTGCGCGAAGGAGTGACCCGTGCGCGAGTTCAGCGTTCCCGTGCTGGTGGACGTGCCTCCGTCCGCGAACTGCACCGACGTGGTGTTCCAGCGCGGCGTGGACGAGCCGGACGCCGTCGTCATCCGCCGCAAGGAGGGCGAGGACCCGGCCGCGCCGTGGACGCCGGTCACCGCCGCGCAGTTCAGGGACCGGGTGGCGGCCGTCGCCAAGGGACTGATCGCCGCCGGGATCGAGCCCGGCGACCGGGTCGGGCTGATGTCGCGCACCCGGTACGAGTGGACGGTCGCCGACTACGCCATCTGGGCGGCGGGCGCGGTCGGAGTGCCGATCTACGAGACCTCCTCCGCCGACCAGGTGAAGTGGATCCTGACCGACAGCGGCGCCAAGGCCGCGTTCGTGGAGACGGCCGCGCACGAGGAGACCGTCCGCGAGGCCGTACCCGACCTGCCGCTGCTGTGGCGCGTCGGCGACGGCGGGTTCGCCGAGCTGGAGCGCCTCGGCGCGGACGTGACCAACGACACGCTCGCCGAGCGCAGGGCGAGCCGCGGCGGGCGCGACCTCGCCACGATCATCTACACGTCCGGCACCACCGGCATGCCGAAGGGCTGCCGCCTGACCCACGACAACCTGCTGTTCACCGCGCGCAACGTCTCGCACGGGCCGCTGGAGACGCTGTTCGACGTGGAGGGCCGGGCCGCGCTGCTCTTCCTCCCCCTGGCGCACAGCTTCGCCCGGCTCATCCAGATCGTCCTGATCGAGACCGGCACGGTGCTCGCGCACAGCCCGAACATGAAGAACGTGGCCCCCGACCTGCGGGAGTTCAAGCCCACGTTCCTGCTGGGCGTGCCGCGCGTGTTCGAGAAGGTCTACAACGCCGCCGAGCAGAAGGCCAACGCGGAGGGCAAGGGCAAGATCTTCCACGCCGCCGTACGGGCCGCGATCGAGTGGAGCAAGGCCGAGAGCTCCGGCGGGGCCGGCCTCGGCGCCCGGCTCAAGCACGCGGCCTTCGACAAGCTCGTGTACGGCAAGCTGCGGGCGGCCACGGGCGGCGCGCTGACGGCGGCGGTCTCCGGCGGCTCGGCCCTCGGCGAGCGGCTCGGCCACTTCTTCCGCGGTGTCGGCATCGAGGTCTTCGAGGGCTGGGGGCTGACCGAGACCAGCGCGCCCTCGACGGTCAACATCCCCGGCGCCAACAAGATCGGCACGGTCGGCAAGCCGTTCCCCGGCGTGAGCATCCGCATCGCCGACGACGGCGAGATCCTCGTGAAGGGCCGCCACGTCTTCGACGGCTACTGGAACAACGAGCGCGCCACCAAGGAGGCGATCGACCCGGAGGGCTGGTTCCACACCGGGGACGTCGGCCAGCTGGACGAGCACGGCTACCTGAGCATCACCGGCCGAAAGAAGGAGATCCTCGTCACCGCCGGCGGCAAGAACGTCGCGCCCGCGCCGCTCGAGGACGCCATCCGGGCGCACCGCCTGATCAGTCAGGTCATGGTCGTCGGCGACGGCAAGCCGTTCATCGGGGCGATCGTCACCCTCGACCACGAGGCGATGGAGCAGTGGAAGGAGGCCAACGGCCGCTCGGGCGCCTCCATGGCCGAGCTCTGCTCCGACCCGGAGGTCGTCGCCGAGGTGCAGCGGGCCGTGGACGACGCCAACCGGATGGTCTCCAAGGCCGAGCAGATCAAGAAGTTCAGCATCCTCGACATCGAGCTGAGCGAGGAGACCGGCCACGTCACGCCGAAGCAGTCGATCAAGCGGCACGTCGTGGCCCGCGACTTCGCCAAGCAGATCGACGAGCTGTACGGCGGCTGAGCGAGCCGGGCGCGCCGAAACTGTCGGAAGTCTATTAAAACTTTCGGTCGTCTCGGCGCGCCGCTCCAGCGCGGCCGGGCGCGGGTGAGGATCCCGGCCGGACAGCCCGTGACTTGGGTGATTAGGGCGACCGGATCGCAGTGATTGGTGCGGATCTTCCGCGCCGTCGGCCGGAGACGACCTGCGCCGATGCCTGATCGACCTCATGGACCGCCGAAAATATCGCGATCGGTCCGCAATATTGCGCTTCGCTTGGTTATGCTCCAGACGCATCCATGATCGATGACTGGAGAAGGGCGGGCGATGGGCGACAGGGTCGGCAGCTGGAACTGGACGCACCGCGATCCCGACTACCTTCCCCCGGAGATCGACACGACCAAGCCCAGCATCGCCCGGGTGTACGACGCGTTCCTGGGCGGCAAGGACAACTTCGCGGTGGACCGCGCGGTCGCCATGGAGGGGATGCGGCACTTCCCCGACCGCGGCGAGGGCGCCCGCAACAACCGGGCCATGCTGTTCCGGGGCGTGAAGTACATGGCCGAGCAGGGCATCGACCAGTTCCTCGACATCGGCTCGGGCCTGCCCACGATGGACAACACCCATTCGGTCGCGCAGCGGATCAACCCCGCCGCGAAGGTCGTCTACGTGGACAACGACCCCATCGTGCTGGCCCACGCGCGGGCGATCCTGCAGACCGACGAGCGCACCCGCGTGATCACGGCGGACATGCGCGAGCCCGGGGTGATCCTCAACCACCCCGAGGTCGAGGGCTTCCTCGACTTCTCCCGTCCCGTCGGCCTGCTGCTGGTGGCCGTGGTCCACCATCTCGCCGACGCGGAGGACCCGAACGGCCTCGTGGACACCTACAAGACGCGCCTGGCCCCGGGCAGCTACATGCAGCTCACCCACTTCTGCTCCTGCGCGCCGGAGATGCGCGAACTGGAGGCGGTGCTGCTGCAGATGCTCGGCACCGGCCGCGCCCGGGACATGCCCGAGATCGTGCGGTTCTTCGACGGCCTCGACCTGGTCGAGCCCGGCGTGGTGCACGTGCCCGAGTGGCGTCCCGAGGAACCCGTACGGTACCCCCTCGACCTCGGCGGCGTCTGCGTCGCCGGCGGCATCGGCCGCAAACCCTGACCGGCTCTTCCGGCCCGCTCGCGCACACCGATGTGTCGTATATGCGCGGACAGCGGGTTCTTCAGGCCCAATCGCGGTGTGGGGCGGCACCTGTCCATCCATTGGACCCTTCGTTAGGTGTCGCTCCTGTGGTCCCGTTGCGCCACGTGTTGGGATTTATGCGTGACCCCCCACCACACGTACCAGCGGGGTCGCGCCCTTGGCCCGCGTAAGGCCTGCGGCTCCCTGTGGTTTTCCTACGCAAGGAGTCATATGTTCCGGCACACCCGCCGCCTGCAGTTCGAGGCCAAGCCAGAAAAGCCCGACCCGGTCTACGCGCGGAAACTCCAGGAGCTCATCGGCGGCGCCTTCGGCGAGATGACGGTCACGATGCAGTACCTGTTCCAGGGCTGGAACTGCCGCATGCCCGGCAAGTACAAAGACCTGATCATGGACATCGCGACCGAGGAGATCGGGCACGTCGAGATGCTCGCCACGATGGTCGCCCGCCTCCTCGAAGGCGCGCCCTCCACCGCGGTCACGAAGATGGCCACCGCCGACCCCGTGCTCGGCGCGGTCCTGGGCGGGATGGACCCGCAGCAGGCCATCGTGGCCGGCGGCGGCCCCCTGCCCGCCGACAGCAACGGCTATCCCTGGAACGGCCGCTACATCGTCGCGAGCGGCAACCTGCTGGCGGACTTCCGGGCCAACGTCGCGGCCGAGGCGCACGGCAGGCTGCAGACCGCCCGGCTCTACCACATGACGGACGACCCGGGCGTCAAGGACATGCTGAAGTTCAACCTGGCCCGCGACACCCTGCACCAGAACCTGTGGCTGAAGGCGATCGAGGAACTGCAGGCGGACGGCCTGGAGGACGTCGTCGTGCCCGACGCGCTGTTCGACGAGGAGCACGCCGAGCACGCGGAGACGATCTGGGACCTGTCCGACGGCGCCGAGGCCCAGGCGGGCGGCTGGGCGAGCGGGCCGCAGCCCGACGGCCGCCACCAGTTCGCCTATCTCCTCAACCCGGAGCCGCTCGGGGATCTCGCCATGGCGCCGCCGCCCGACCCGAAGCTGTACGACACCTACGACGGCAGCATGGGCGAGCCCAAGGGCCCCGCCCTCGGCACCGAGGTGGGCCCCTTCGGCAAGCTCAAGGACAAGCTCACCTGACCGAGCCCCTCGAGGTGGTGAGCCGCACGCGGAGGCCGGTCGGACACCGGCCTCCGCTCTTTCCACTCATTCCACCGCGCCACGCTCACCTCACGGCACCTGCGCGTTCCGCATGCGCCGTACCCGCATCGCGGGGCTGCCGCCGCCGGCCGGAGAACGCGCCCGGGCCGGCGTGAGACCTCTTTCCTGTCAGGCTTTCGTGTTTCCTGTGAGGCTTTCGTGCTCGACTCCCGCCGTCCTCTGAACGGGCCCGCGCCCGCCGTTCACACCGCGGGGCGGGCGGCGCCGGGCCGCCTGGCGCGGCTGGCCGGCCTGTGCGGTCCCGCCTTCGTCGTCTCCGTGGCGTACATCGACCCGGGCAACTTCGCGACCAACATGGCGGGCGGCGCCCAGTACGGGACGATGCTGCTGTGGGTGATCGCCCTCGCGAACGTGCTGGCCATGTTCGTGCAGGCGCTTTCGGCCAAGCTCGGCATCGCCACCGGCCGCAACCTTCCGGAACTGTGCCGAGACCAGCTGCCGCGCCGGGTGAGCCTGCCGCTGTGGGTGCAGGCCGAGCTGGTCGCCGCCGCCACCGACCTGGCCGAGTTCATCGGCGGGGCGATCGCCCTGAACCTGCTGTTCGGCGTGCCCCTGCTGCCGGCCGCCGCCATCACCGCCGTCGTCTCCTCGCTGCTGCTCATGCTCGCGCCGCGCGGACGCCGCCGGTTCGAGGCGACCGTCGCGGCGATGCTCGCGGTGGTCTTGGCCGGCTTCGCCTACCAGGTGCTGCTGTCGGGGTCCCTCGCGGGTGTGGCGGGCGGCTTCGTGCCCCGCCTGGCCGGGACCGACAGCCTGCTGCTGGCCACCGGGATCATCGGGGCGACCGTCATGCCCCACGTCGTCTACCTGCACTCGGCCCTCACCCAGCACCAGGGCGCGCACGGCGGGCCCTGGGAGGACGTGCACGGGGAGGACGTGCGCGGGGATGTGCGCAGGGAGGCCGTGCGCGCCAGCCGGATGGACATCGCCGTCGCCCTCGGCACCGCCGGACTGGTGAACATGGCGATGCTGACCGTGGCCGCCGCCACGTTCGGCGGCGGCGATCCCGGCAGCCTGCAGGCCATCCACGCCGGTCTCGGGCAGGTCCTCGGCCCCGGGGCGGCCGTCGCGTTCGCGCTCGCCCTGCTCGCCTCCGGCCTGGCCTCCTCCAGCGTGGGGACCTACGCAGGTCAGGTGATCATGGCGGGGTTCCTGCGCCGCCGCGTGCCGCTCGTGGCGCGGCGGCTGGTCACGATGCTCCCGGCCATGGCGGTCCTGGCCGCCGGGGTGGACCCCACGCGGGCGCTCGTGCTGAGCCAGGTCGCGCTGTCCTTCGGCATCCCGTTCGCCCTGGTCCCGCTCGTGGCGTTCACCAGCAGCAGGAAGCTGATGGGCGACCTCGTCAACCGCCGCCTCACCACCGTCGCCGGCGTCGCCGTCGCCGCCGTGATCAGCGCGCTGAACGGCTTCCTGCTCGTGGAGGTGTTCACCGGCTGAGGCGGCGTCGCGTCACAGCAGGGCGGCGAACCGGGCCGCGACGAGGTCCCAGCGCCACTCCTCCTCGATCCAGGCCCGGCCCCGCTCGCCCATCGCGCGGGCGCGGGCCGGGTCGGCCAGCAGGTCGCACAGCGCGCGGGCCACCGCCGTGTGCGAGGTGCCGTCGACCACCAGGCCCGTCTCGCCGTGCCGTACGGCGTCGGGGGCGCCGCCGGAGGAGCCCGCGACCACCGGCAGCCCGGTCGCCGACGCCTCCAGGTAGACGATGCCGAGGCCCTCGACGTCCAGCCCTCCGAACCTGCTGCGGCACGGCATGGCGAACACGTCGCCCGCGTCGTAGTAGGCCGGGAGGGACGCCCAGGGCACGGACCCGGTGACGACCACAGAACCGGTCAGGCCGGCCCGGGCGGCCGTTCGCTCCAGCGACCGCCGCAGGGGGCCGCCGCCGACCAGGAGCAGGACCGCGCCGGGAACCCGCCGCAGGACGAGCGGCCAGGCCCGCAGCAGCACGTCCTGGCCCTTGCGCGGCACCAGCCGGGAGACGCACACGACCACCGGCCGGTCACCCAGGCCGAGCGACGCGCGCACCCGGTCGCCGCCCGCCCCCGGATGGAAGGCGGCGGTGTCCACGCCGGGCGCGAGCCGTACGAGCCTGGAGGCGGGGACAACCCGGGCGATCCGGCGGCGGGTGTAGTCGCCGAGGTAGGTCACGACGTCGGCCCCCGCCCCGATACGGCGCAGCAGGGCGCGTGCGCCCGGCAGGCGGGCCCACGACGCCTCGTGCCCGTGGGTGAGCATGACGATCCTCGCCGCGCCCGCTGCGCGCAGGACGGGGGCGAGCAGCCCCAGCGGCGCCGCGGCCCCGAAGACGACGGTGGCGCCGTCCTCGACCAGCGCCGCCGCCCTTCTCGCCACCGAGCGCGTCGGCAGCATCAGCGAGGAGGGATGACGGACCACCTCGTACGGCTGGCGGGCGTCGAACTCCTCGCATCCCTTCCAGCGCGGGGCGTACACGACCACAGAGCCGGGGGGCCTACGCGAGGCGAGGCCGTGCACGAACGCCTGGATGCCGCCCGGTCTGGGCGGAAAGTCGTTCGTGACGATCAGCGTCCGCTTCGTCATCCTCACCCCCGCTGCCGGCGTGGTCGCGCGGTCCGCCCGCGCGCCGCCCGGGAACGCATTGTCGCAGCCACCGCCGCCACCGTCGCCCTGTGCAAAGCAGAGGCCCTGTGCAAAGCAGGCGCCCTGTCGCGATCAGGATCGGGCGAGCCGCTCGCGCGCGTACGACCGCCATTCACGGGTCAGGCCGTCGGCGGTCAGCCCGAGCACCTCCCGCAGGGCGGCGCCGATCTCCTCGCGCAGCGCGGCTCGATAGAGGGCGACCAGCCTCCGCTCGCCGAACCTGGCGGCGATGTAGCGGCAGGCGAGCCACGCCTCCTCGTACGCCTGGGCGGGCCTGGCGGCGAAGTCGGCGGGCCCCGGCAGGGCGTTCAGCGCCGCCCTCCCTGCCGCCACGTCGGCGGCCAGCTCGGCGGCGACCGCACGGACCGGCAGCCCGCTGTCCAGGTAGCCCACGTAGTCGGCGAAGCCCTCCATGAGCCACATCGGGACCGCGCGGCGACCGGCGGTCGCGACGTGCGTCAGCTCGTGGGTCACCACGACCAGACGGCCGGTCGCGGACAGGCGGGCGAACGCGGCCGGCTGCACGATCACGCGGCCGCCGGTGGCGACGGCCGCAAGGCCGTCCACGTTCGCCGGCGCGGCCAGCACGGTGGCCTGCTCCTCGGTGCGCGGCACGAGGACCACCGCGCCGCCGTACCCGCCCCAGATCCTCCTCACCGTGCGGCCCGCGCGATCGGACAGCGCGGCGATCTCGGCGACCAGCGGCCGGGGCGACCCGACGACGACGGCGCGCTCGCCGCGGGCGACGGAGGCGCCGGTCCACATGCCCGGATGCTCCCGCACGGCGGCCCGGGCATCCAGCCGCAGGGCGAGCAGCGGGTCGGGCGGGGCCGCGGCGGCGGGCCCGGCGAGCAGCACGGCCAGCGCGACGGCCACGGCCGTGATCGCACGGGGACGGACCCGATGAGGCGGAGCTTCCGGGTGGCGCCGGCCGGCCTCGGGGCGTACGCCGGGCACGCCTCCGGGCACACCGCTCGTGGCAGTCACGCCGTGCATGGTAGCCAGCACACGCCACGGCCCCGTCCACCTCGGCGAGGTGGACGGGGCCGTAGGGACGGCGCCGGTCGAGGGGGCTGGTGACCGGTGCCCGTCAGACGCCCGGGCGGACGGCACCCACGAAGGTGCTCCTCCGGTAGGCGTCCAGCTTGTCGATCCGCACCCGCGTGCCGCTGTGCGGAGCGTGGATCATCTTGCCGTGGCCGACGTACATGCCGACGTGGCCGCCGCCGCTGGTGAAGATCAGGTCACCGGGCTTGAAGTTCCCCCAGGACACCTTCTTCCTGACCGCGCTGCGGATGGACCACGTCGTGCGCGGCAGCCGTACGCCCGCCTTGCGCCAGGCGTACTGGACCAGGCCCGAGCAGTCGAACGCGCCCGGTCCCGTGGCTCCGTAGCGGTAGGGGTCGCCGATCTGCTTCTCGGCCACCTTCACCGCACGCTGGGCCTTGGCCCGCTGGAGCGCGACCCTGGTGACCTTCCGCTTGGCGGCGCGCTTCTTGGTCTGCTGCTTCTTCGCGGCGGCCCTGCGGGCGGCGGTGTTCGCGCTCTTCGCCGTGGCCGTCTTCGTGGTCGTCTTCGTGGCTGTGGCCGTCTTGACGACCGTGACCGTCACCGTGTCCGCCGCCGCCGGATGCGCACCGGCGACCCCTACGGATGCCGTCAAAGCAGCACCACCAAGGGCAATTCGGGCAAGACGGGACAGGCTAGAGGGGGTGGTAGACAGGATCTCTCCTCGGGTCTTCCGCTCACGCCTACCGGGTTAGCTGACGGGTTCGGGCGGGGAAGTCGCCCTACGGCGCGCGATGCGCCGATTCACCCCGGACCTTCGCGTGAAGGTCGATGGTTCCCCGGCTCCGTGCCTCCTGACTGCACGGACTCGGCAGCCACCGGCGCTGAGGGATCCCGCGAGGGGGAGGGTGATGGAGAGCGCCGGTGACGGTGGATGACTGCGCGACCGGCCGGCCGGACCGGGTGCGCCGCGGCGAGGCGTGCTCGCCGCGGCCCAGAAGCTACCGAGGACTCGCCGCGTTCGGCAAAGCCCTCCCGCCGGATAAAGATCGGATAACGGAGGCGGCGAAGAAGAAACCGCAGCTTACCCGCATCGCGAACGGCTAAGTGTGACTCTGCTCACAATCTCGGCATCAACGGGTAAACCGAGTCACATGAGTCACAAAAGGCACAGGAGATCACAGAGAGGGCCGAGCCCTCAGGGGCGGACAGCTCCGATGGCGTGATACTCGGCGAGTGTGACAATCTTCACAACATCGCCGGTCTGCGGCGCGTGGACGACCTTGCCGTCGCCGGCGTAGATGCCGACGTGCCCGTACCCGGCGTGCCAGAGCAGGTCGCCCGGCTGGAGCTCGTCCAGCGAGACCCTGCGGCTCGCGCCCCAGGCCCACTGCTCGTAGCTGGTCCGGGGCAGCGTCACGCCCGCAGCCGCCCACGCGGCCTGCACGAGCCCGGAACAGTCCCAGGAGTCCGGTCCCGTGCCCCCGTAGCGGTACGGCTTGCCGACCTGCTTGTAGGCGAACTGGAGGGCCGCCAGCGCGTTGCCGGACGCCGGTCCTGTGTAGACGATGCCGGCGCTGTTGGGGTTGCCGGGGTTGTACGTCCCGAGCGAGCGCAGCAGCTTCATCTGCTCCCTGACGAGCTTGTCGACCTTCTCCTTCTCGTCGGCGAGCTCGCTCTTGACGTCGGCGGCCTCCTGGTACACCACCTTGCTCTGGTCGCGGCGGTCCTTGAGGTCCTTGATCGCGCCCTCGTACTCCCTGAGCCGCCCAGCCCGCTCGGCCGACATGTGGTTGAGCGTGGCGAGGCCGCTGAGCATGGCATCGGGGTCGGCGCTGTAGAAGACGCCGCCCCACGACCCCATCTCGCCGACCTGGTAGCTGCTGACGGCCATCGAGACCAGCCCGGAGCGGAGCGCCTCGACCCGGACGTTCTGCTTCTTGTAGTCGTCGTTGATCGCGAGGTACTTCTGCCTCGCCTTCTTCCACTTCTCGTTGGCCGCGTTGTAGCGGTCCACGAGCTTGTCGGCCTGCTCGTTGAGCTTGTTCAACTTCGCCTTGGCCTGCGCGACTGTGGGCTTCGGATCCGCCTGCGCGCCCGCCACCGGCGTCAGCAGGACCACGGCGGCCAGACCGGCGGCCACCGGCACACGCCCTCGCACTGAGCCCCCTTGAGGATCAACCTCTTAGATCAACGAAACCTGCGGCGCGACTCTATCTAGGCGATCTTGATGCTTCAACCTATTCGCAGGTATTCGCGGCAGTCATCACGTACGGTGACGACGCCGGGCCGGAGCGCTCGTACGGCGCCTCAGCCGCGCCCGAGACGGCGCAGCAGCAGGAGCGAGGGCACCGGCCTGGCGCCCATGCGGCGCACCGACTCGGCCACCTCCCGGTCGGAGGAGACCACCGCGATGGCCCGCCCCTGCGGCTCCGCGCGCACCAGCGTGCGGATGAGGTCGTCGGCGATCTCCCCGGGCGCGCTGAACATCACCCGCACCCCGCGCGGCGCGGACACCTGGACGGGCCCGTTCAGCTCGGCGCCGTCGAACACGCACGTCACCTCCGCCCGCGTCTGCACGGCGAGCCCGCCGAGCCCGGTCAGCAGCCGGGCCCGCTGGTCGGCGAGGGTCAGCGACGGGTACCCGGTCTTGGTCACGTTGTAGCCGTCGACGATCAGATGCAGATGGGGGATGGCCAGGAGCTGGTCGAGGAGCTGGGGGTCGTCGTTGGCCAGCGCCCGCGCGGGCACGGCCGTCACACCCGGCTCGCCCGGCAGCACCGCGTTCACGTAGTCGGCCGGCCTGCTGATCGTCGTGGGCAGGCCGAGCTCCTTGCGCAGCCCGGCGGCGGCGTCCTGGAGCGCGTCCAGCAGCACCCGCACCCGGGCGTCCTCGATGCTGCGGCCCTCGCGGGCGGCCCTGCGGCTGGCCTCCAGCTGGCGCTCGGCGTCCGCCAGACGCTCCCTGAGCCGGCGCAGCTCGCTCTCGGCCGCGCCGTTGGCGCTCGCGGCTTTGGACCGCGCCTCGGCCGTCTCCGCCTCCAGCTCGGCCGCCCGCGCCTCGGCGGCCCTGACCCGCTCGCGGGCGTCGTGCAGCTTGCGCCGCAGGTCGGAGTTCTCCGCGCGGGCCGCCTTGAGCTGCTCGCGCACCCGGTCGATCTCCTCCTTGGCGGAGGCGCGCTGCGCCGCGAGCTGCTCGCGCAGCCGCGTCTCCGCCTGCTCCCGCTGGGTGCCCGCGGCGGCGGCGTGTTCCAGATCGGCCCGCGCCTGCTCGATCAGGTCCGGCCAGCCGGGCGGGCGGGTCAGGTAGGCCGCCGCCGCGACCAGCACCGGCTCGGCCGCGGGGGGCACCGTGCCCTCGGCCAGGCTCGCCACCAGCTCGGGCCAGGCGGCCTCCACCGTCTCGGCCACCCGCTCGCGGAACTCCTTGTCGTTCTCCAGCTGGGCCGCGATCGGCGCGCTGCCCAGGCGGGCGCGCTTGCGCGGGTCGAACTTGGCGATGTTGCGCAGCGGCGGCGGCACGGCCGCGGCGGGCATCGAGCCCAGCACCTGCGCCGCGACCTCCACCACGTGTAAACGGACCTGCTCGGGCAACGGACGAGACAGGCCTTCTCCGGCTGAACTCATCTCGTCGCTCCTCGGTCGTGTCCTACAGATCTTCTGCTCACTGCGGTCGCCCCGGCGGCGCCTCGCGGTGCTGTCGCCCCCGAGTGCGAGAACGTCCCCGACGCCCGCCGTCCGCGAGGTGTGACCCTCGCGGCGCGCCCACCGGATCGCCCTCACACGGCAAGATCTGCGAGACACTCCCTTGTTCTTGTCTTCCTTCAAGGGTACGGCCGTCGCACCGTGTCCATGTCGCGTTCATGATCTGTGACCGTGCTCAGCGGCAGCGGGGCGGGGCCGGGCCGGGCACAACCGGTTGGCGGTCGTCCCGCCCCCCGTCCCTACGCTTGGCGGCGTGTTCACTCCTCCGTACCCGATCACGACCCCCCGGCTGGTCCTGCGCCCCTTCACCGAGGCCGACCTCGACGACCTGTACGCCTTCCACTCCCTGCCGGAGGTGACCCGATACCTCTACTGGGACGCCCGCACGCGGGAGGAGACGAAGGCCGCGCTCGACCGGAAGATCGCCTGCGCGTCGCTCGGGGAGGACGGCGACGTGCTCAGCGTGGCCGCCGCGCTCGCCGGCGGCGGGCCCGTGATCGGGGACCTCACGCTGTTCCTGCGCAGCCGCGAGCACCGCCAGGGCGAGATCGGGTTCGTCTTCAACCCGGCGTACCAGGGCCGCGGCCTGGCCACCGAGGCGGCCCGCGAGATCCTCCGGATCGGGTTCGAGGGCCTCGGGCTGCACCGGATCCACGGCAACTGCGACGCGCGCAACACTCCCTCCGCCCGCCTCATGGAACGGCTCGGCATGCGCCAGGAGGCCCGCCTGGTGGAGAACGAGTTCTTCGCCGGCGCGTGGAGCGACGAACTGATCTACGCGATGCTGGCCCGCGAGTGGCGCGCGGGAGCGGCCTCCGCGTAGCCGCTCACCCGACCGTTGCTTTGCCTGCCCGTGGGGCGGGGGCGGCAATTGTCGGTCGGGACTTCTATGGTCATGGGCGTGGATGCGGTACAGGGCACGCTGGACGAGCTCGGCACTCCCCTGCGGGAGGTGACGTTCGTCGTCTTCGACCTGGAGACCACCGGCGGGTCGCCCGCGGAGCACGCCATCACGGAGATCGGCGCCGTGAAGGTGCGCGGCGGCGAGGTGATCGGCGAGTTCGCCACGCTGGTCGACCCCGGCGGCCCGATCCCGCCGTTCATCTCCGTGCTGACCGGCATCACCGACGCGATGGTCGTGGCCGCGCCGAAGTTCTCCGAGGTGCTGCCGAGCTTCCTGGAGTTCATCGCCGGGACGGCGCTGGTGGCGCACAACGCGCCGTTCGACATGTCGTTCCTGAAGGCGGCGTGCCAGGTCAACGGTTACCCGCCGCCGGCCAACCCGGTGGTGGACACGGCCGACCTCGCGCGCCGCGTGCTCACCCGCGACGAGACCCCCAACTGCAAGCTGGCCACCCTCGCGCGGGTCTTCCGCAGTTCCACCGAGCCCTGCCACCGGGCGCTGGCCGACGCGCAGGCCACGGTCGACGTCCTGCACGGCCTCATCGCGCGGGTCGGTTCGCTCGGCGTGCACACGCTGGAAGACCTGCGCGGCTTCGTGCGCGCCCCCACCCCGGAGCAGCAGCGCAAACGCCACCTCGCCGACGGCGTGCCCGGCGCGCCGGGCGTCTACGTCTTCGAGGACGCCAAGGGCGAGGCGCTCTACATCGGGAAGAGCTCCAACCTGCGCAACCGCGTGCGCAGCTACTTCACCGCGAGCGAGACCCGCCCGCGCATCCGCGAGATGGTCGGCGTCGCCGAGCGGGTCAGGACGATCGTCTGCGCCACCGCGCTGGAGGCGGAGATCCGCGAACTGCGGATGATCGGGGCGACCAAGCCGCGCTACAACAGACGGTCCCGCTTCCCCGAGCGGGCGGTCTGGCTCAAGCTGACCGACGAGCCGTTCCCCCGGCTCAGCGTCGTGCGCGAGGTGAAGGACGACGGCGCGGCCTACCTCGGCCCGTTCGGCAGCAGCCGCACCGCCGACGACGCGCGGACCGCCATGCACGAGGCGCTGCCGCTGCGTCAGTGCACCGAACGGCTGTCGGCCCGCGTGCGGCGCCCCGCCTGCGCGCTCGCCGAGATCGGCCGCTGCGGCGCGCCCTGCGAGGGCCGCGAGAGCCAGGAGGGCTACGCCCGCCACGTCCGCCGCGCCCGGCACGCGATGGAGCTCGACGGGGAGGCGGTCTTCTCGGCCATGGAGGCGCGCATGCGGCGCCTGTCGGCCGAGCAGCGATACGAGGAGGCGGCCGTCGACCGGGACCGGCTCGCGGCCTACGTCAGGACCGCCGCGCGCATGCAACGCCTGCGCTCGCTGACCGGCATCCCGCAGATGGTCGCGGCCAGTCCCGCCTTCGACGGCGGCTGGGACATCCACGTCATCCGGTACGGCAGGCTCGCCGCGGCCGGCGTGATGCCCCGGGGCGCCCACCCCACGCCGTACGTGGACGCGCTGGTCGCCACGGCGGAGACGGTGATCCCCGGTCCCGGCCCCACCCCGGCCGCCAGCGCCGAGGAGACCGAGTGCGTGCTGCGCTGGCTCGACTCCCCCGGCGTGCGCCTCGTCCAGGTCGACGGCACCTGGAGCCTTCCCGCGTACGGCGCGGGGCGGCTGGTCGAGCGCATCGAGCGCGCCTACCGGCACCAGCGCGGCGACCGCCGTGAGGGACGGCCCCTGCGGTGACGCGGCGGGAGTGGCACTAAGGTCGGGGGCGACAGAGCCGAGCCGCGAGACAGCAGGAGAGAGCGAATGGTCACCGCGATCGTCCACATCAAGGCGGACGTCGACAGGATCCCCGAGGTCGCCGAGGCCATCGCCGAGATCGAGGGCGTCAGCGAGGTGTACTCGATCACCGGCGAGTTCGACCTGCTGGCCATGGTCAGGGTCGGCCGCTACGACGAGGTGGCCGAGGTCGTGCCCGGCCGCGTCAACAAGGTGCCCGGCGTGCGCCACACCGAGACGCACATCGCCTTCCGCACCTACTCTCGCCACGACCTGGAGGCGGCCTTCTCCATCGGCCTCGCCGACGCGGACTGACACTGAGGGCGCGGCGGATCAGGCCGGGCGCAGCAGCCGGACGCGGACCTCGAACCCTCCGGGGAGCGGGTGCGCGGCGACCGAGCCGCCGAACAGCGCCGCGCGCTCCCAGGTGCCGACGAGCCGGTCGCGGGGCAGCCCGTCGTCGTGGACGGCGACCTCCAGGACGGCGGGCAGCCACCGCAGCGTGACCGTCGCGGTGCGGGCCATGCCGTACCACAGGGCGTTGCCCAGCGCCTCCTCCACGATGCGGTACGCCGACAGCTCCAGCGTGGGGCCGCTCCCCCGGGCGCCGACCTCGGTGAACGAGACGGCGAGCCCGCTCGCGCGGAAGTCGTCGATCAGCCCGGGCAGGTCTCCCAGGCCCGGCTGGGGGCCGCGGCGCTGCCCGTCCATGCGCAGCAGGCCCATCATCCGGCGCAGGTCGGACAGGACCCGGCGGCCCGACTCCTCGGCCTCGCGGAAGGTCTGCCTCGCCCGTTCCGGGTCCTTGTCCATGATCACCCGGCCCGCTCCCACGCCCAGCGTCATCACGCTCAGGTCGTGGGCCACCAGGTCGTGCAGTTCCGAGGCGATCCGCAGGCGTTCCCAGACGACGTCCTCCTCGTCGGCGGGATGAACGGGACGCCCGGGCCCCGCGCCGTTCCCGTCCTCCGCCCGGACCCGCCGTCCGCCCCTGCCGCGGTCCCGCTGCGGGGAGAGCGGGTCAGGGCGCGAAGCGGCGGAGAGCGCACCGCGGAGACCGGCGGCGAGCATGGCCATCCCGCCGCGGGCCAAGGCGGCCCAGCGGTGGATGACGCGAAGGGCGAGCAGGCGCATCATGGCGGGAACGGTACGGCTCAGGCCGAACCCGGCACGTCCCCATCAAGGCGGACGTCTGATCCCTCCCGCGGTGGAGGCGATCCGGACCAGGAGCGCGATCAGGCCGTGGAGCCGAGCGCGCGGCTGATCTCGACCCAGCGCTCCAGGGTCTGCGCGGCCCTGCCCGAGTCGACCGCCTCGGCCGCGCGGGCGTACGCCGCGCGCAGGTCGGCGACCAGGTCGTCGCCCGGGCCGTCGTAGGCGACCAGACCGGCCGCCGCGTTCAGCAGCACCGCGTCACGCACCGGCCCGGTCTTGCCGCGCAGCAGGTCGCGGACCGCCGCCGCGTTGAACTCGACGTCGCCGCCGCGCAGGTCGCCGGGCTGGGAGCGGGGGATGCCGAGGTCGGCCGGGTCGATCGTCGTCTGGGTCGCGGTGCCGTCCCTGACGACGAAGACCGCCGACGGGGCCGCGGTGGACAGTTCGTCCAGGCCGTCGTCGCCCCGGAAGACCAGCGCCGACACGCCGCGCTCGGCGAAGACCCCGGCCATGACCGGCAGCATGCGCGCGTCGAACACGCCGATGGCCTGTGCGGCGGGACGCGCGGGGTTGGCCAGCGGCCCGAGGAAGTTGAACACCGTCGGCACGCCGATCTCCTTGCGCGGCGGGCCGGTGAAGCGCAGCGCGGGGTGGTAGACGGGCGCGAAGCAGAAGGCGATGCCCGCCTCCACCGCGACCCTGGCGGTGGTCTCCGGCGACAGGTCGAGGGCGACGCCCAGGTGCTCGAGCACGTCGGCCGCGCCGCACAGCGAGGAGGCGGCCCGGTTGCCGTGCTTGACGACCCGGGCCCCGGCCGCCGCCGCGACGATCGCGGCCATCGTCGAGACGTTGACGGTGTGCGCCCGGTCGCCGCCGGTGCCGACGATGTCGACCACCGGCCCCTCGACCGTGAGCGGGGTCGCGCGCTCGAACATGGTGCGGACGAGGCCCGTCACCTCGGCGACGGTCTCGCCCTTGGCCCGCAGGGCGACGGCGAAGGCGGCGATCTGCGCCGGGGTCGCCGCCCCCGACATGATCTCCCCCATTACCCAGGCCGTCTCGTCGGCCGTCAGGTTCTCGCCCGCCAGCAGGGCGTTCAGCGTGGAGGGCCAGGTGGTGCGCGTGTCCATGGTGGGCTCCGCGGGTTTCGGTGTGGGGTCGGATCGGCGGGTCGGCGGGTCGGCTCTGCGGTGCGGCCGGGCGTCGCAGGCGTGCCGGGGTGAAGCGAGAGCCCGGTGACACCCGGCCGCCGGACGGGCCCGGCGACGCGTGAGCCCCGGGCCGGGCGCACCCGGTTCAGTGCGCCCGGTCTGATACACCCGGTTCAGCGTGCGCAGAGCTCAGTGCGCAGGGCTCAGTACGCCGGGCTCAGTACGCCGGGCTCAGTGCGCCCGGGTGAGGCTGAGGCGGCGCCGCATGAGGTCGGCCACGGCCTCGGCGAGGACCACCGGGTCGATGGGCTGAGCGACGACGGCGTCGGCGCGGGACCAGTTGGCCAGCCAGCGGTCGTCCCTGCGGGCGATGAGCAGCAGGATCGGGGGGCAGTTGTGCACCTCGTCCTTGGCCTGCCTGCTGACCCCCATGCCGCCGGCCGGCTGCGCCTCGCCGTCGAGGACGGCCACGTCGATGTCGCCGGAGTCGAGGTGCTTGATCACGGCCGGCTGGGTCGCGCACTCGACGATCTCGACGAGGGGCACGTCTGCGGCGGGGCGCCGCCCGATGGCCAGCCGCACCTTCTCCCGGGTGCCTGCGTCGTCGCTGTAGACGAGAACCCTCATTTCACGCTCACTGTCGAATCGCGGGGTATGGTCATCGTGATGCTACCGGCGCGGCTGCAGGGCTCGCAGCCCCGGGGCGATTGCCGTGACATGCCCGTTTCGTGGGCGCGTATGGACCCTAGCGGGGGGTCGTGGGGCGACCCGACCTGGGGAGCCGCAATAATGCTGGGCGTGGCGACAGCATCCGCAATTACTACGACGACGAGACCGCACGGGTCCAGCCGGCCGAACCTGGTTCAGGTCGGCACCATCGTGTGGTTGTCCTCTGAGCTCATGTTCTTCGCGGCGCTGTTCGCGATGTACTTCACCATCCGGTCGGTCAGCCTCGGACAGGGCACGCACTGGCCCGAGGCGCACCTCGAAGTCCCGTTCGCGACCTTCAACACGACCGTTCTGGTCCTGTCGAGTGTCACGTGCCAGCTGGGCGTGTGGGCTGTGGAAAGGGGCGACGTCAAGAAGCTGCGATTCTGGTATGTCGTAAGCTTCCTGATGGGCGCCTTCTTCGTGGGCGGACAGCTTTACGAGTACGGGAACCTGGCGCGCGAGGGCCACGTCCTCTCGCACTCGCCGTACGACTCGGTGTTCTTCCTGACCACGGGCTTCCATGGCTTGCACGTGACGGGTGGTCTGATCGCGTTCCTGTTCATCCTGGGACGCACGTACGCCGCGAAGCGCTTGACGTATGAGCAGCAGACCAGCGCGATCGTCGTGTCCTACTACTGGCACTTCGTCGACGTGGTCTGGATCGGCCTTTTCGCGACCATCTACATCATCAAATGATCGGAACGGGGATTTCGGTGAACTCCATCACCGCCCGACGGCGCCATCCCCTCGCGCGAGTCGCCGTCGTGGCGCTCGCGCTGGGCCTGCTCGGCGGCGGCTACGCGCTCGCGGCGCCGAACGGCAGCACCGCGGACGCCGCGATCGCGTCCGGCAAGGCCGACGACGTGGCGCAGGGCAAGAGCCTCTTCGTGGCGCACTGCGCGAGCTGCCACGGCATGAACGCCGAGGGCACCAAGAAGGCTCCGACGCTCATCGGCGTCGGAGCCGCCGCCGTGAACTTCCAGGTGAGCAGCGGCCGCATGCCGGCCGCCGACGCGGGTCCCCAGGCGCCGCGCAAGCCGCGTGCGGAGTGGGCGACCGACGAGGCCGTCGACCAGCTCTCGGCGTACGTCCAGTCCCTGGGCGGCGGCCCCACGGTGCCCAGCGCCGAGCAGGTCGACCCGGCCAAGGGCGACCCGGCCAAGGGCGGCGAGCTCTTCCGCGCCAACTGCATCCAGTGCCACAACTTCGTGGGCGCCGGCGGCGCGCTGACCTACGGCAAGTACGCGCCGCCGCTGAACCCGGCGACGCCGACGCAGATCTACGAGGCGATGGCCACCGGCCCGCAGGCGATGCCGGTGTTCAACGACTCGACGATCACGCCGGAGCAGAAGCGCGACATGATCGCGTACATCACCCACGTGCGGTCGCAGGTCGACCCGGGCGGTTCGGGTCTGGGCCGTATCGGCCCCGTCACCGAGGGCCTTGTAGCGTGGGTCGTGGGTCTCAGCCTCCTGATCCTGGCCTCCATCTGGATCACAGCGAAGAAGCGACGGGCGGCATGACAGAGCAGAACGAGTACCCCGAGAGCGGCCGGGTGCGGACGCGCGTCCTCGGCACGCCGCCCGCGGACGCGCCGATCGTCGACAGCGACCCGATCCACGCGCCCGAAGGCGTTCCCGGCGTGATCCCGCAGGACCCCGTCAAGGCCCGCAAGGCCGAGCGCCTCGTCGCGCTGCTGTTCCTGATCGCCTTCCTGGCCGGTGCGGGGTTCATCGCCTCGTACGTGATCTTCCAGGTCGGCACGATCAGCAAGACGGCCACGTCGAACCTCGCGCTCGGCGGCACCCTGGCCCTGGCCCTGATGGCGCTGGCCGCGGGCCTCACGGTCTGGGTGCGGCAGATCATGCCGAAGTACAACCTGATCCAGGAGCGCCACGAGATGCGCTCCGACGACGGCACGCGTGAGTACGTCAAGGAGACCTTCCTCCAGGGCGCCGACGAGAGCGGGTTCGTCAAGCACAAGCTGCTGCGCCGCACGCTGCTGCTGGCCGCCGCTCCGCTGGGCCTGCTCCCGCTGGTGCTGCTGAAGGACCTCGGCCCGCTCCCCGGGACCTCGCTCAGGCACACCGTCTGGGGCGAGCCCACCAAGAACGGCAAGCCGCGCCGCCTCGTGGTCGAGGGCACCGGCCAGCCGATCCGCGCGGCCGACTTCAACTCTCCCGGCGGCATCCTCTCCGTGGTCCCCGAGGGCTACGAGGAGGACCTGAACGCGCTGGCCAAGGCGACGCTGATCCTGCTCAAGTTCCGCCCGGAGGAGATCAAGTCCGGCACGAACCTGAACTGGACGCACGACGGCATCGTCGCCTACTCCAAGATCTGCACCCACGTGGGCTGCCCGGCGGCTCTCTACGAGCAGACGACGCACCACATCCTCTGCCCGTGCCACCAGTCGACCTTCGACGCGGCGGACGGAGCGAGGGTCGTCTTCGGCCCCGCCGCCCGGCCGCTGCCGCAGCTCCCCATCGGAATCGACGAGGAGGGCTACCTCGTCGCGAAGTCCGACTTCAAGGTCCCCGTCGGTCCCAGCTTCTGGGAGCGTGGCGACGCTGAAGCCGAAGCTAGGGAGAACGCATCATGAACGCTCCCCCCAAGGCCATCGCAGGCGTCTCGACGTTCGTCGACGACCGCATCGGCGCGGGGAACTTCCTCAAGCGCAACCTGAGGAAGATCTTCCCCGACCACTGGTCGTTCCTCCTGGGGGAGATCGCGCTCTACTCGTTCGTCATCCTGCTGCTGACCGGTACGTTCCTGACGTTCTGGTTCAAGCCGGGCATGGGCGAGGTCACGTACACGGGCAACTACGCCCCGCTGTACGGCGTGAAGATGTCGGAGGCCTACGCCTCGGCGCTGCACATCAGCTTCGACGTCCGCGGCGGTCTGCTGATGCGGCAGATCCACCACTGGGCGGCGCTGCTGTTCGTGGGCGGCATGACGGTGCACATGCTCCGGATCTTCTTCACCGGGGCGTACCGCAAGCCGCGCGAGCTCAACTGGATCATCGGCATCCTCCTGCTCTCGCTGGCGCTTCTCGAGGGCCTCACCGGCTACTCCCTCCCCGACGACCTGCTCTCCGGCGCGGGTCTGCGGATCACCCAGGGCGTCGCCCAGTCGATCCCGATCGTGGGCACCTACGTCTCGTTCTTCCTGTTCGGCGGCGAGTACCCGGGCCACGACGTCATCTCGCGGTTCTACTCGATCCACATCCTGCTGATCCCGGGCATCCTGCTCGCGCTCGTCTCGGCGCACATGATCCTGATGTGGGTGCAGAAGCACACGCAGATGCCGGGCAAGAACAGGACCGAGAAGAACGTGGTGGGCGCCCCGTTCTACCCGGCCTTCATGATCAAGTCGGGCGCGTTCTTCCTGTTCACGTTCGGCGTCATCGCGCTGCTCGGCACGTTCGCCCAGATCAACCCGATCTGGCTGTTCGGGCCGTACACCCCGGCGGACATCTCGGCCGGCTCCCAGCCCGACTGGTACATGGGCTTCCTGGAGGGCGCGCTCCGTCTCATGCCGTCGTGGGAGATCAACTTCCTCGACCACACGGTGACGCTGAGCGTGCTGATCCCGGCGCTGGTGCCACTGGGCATCGTCATGACGGGCCTGGCGCTGTATCCGTTCCTGGAGCAGTGGATCACGGGTGACCGCCGCGAGCACCACGTCGCCGACCGGCCGCGCAACAACCCGCACCGCACGGCCATCGGCATCTCGGGTATGACGTTCTACGGCCTCCTGTGGCTGCTGGGCGCCAACGACGAGCTCTCGGCGAACTTCCACCTCGACCTGTACACGACGACCTGGTTCGGGCGGATCGCCGTCTTCGTCGGCCCGGCCATCGCGTACTGGATCACCTACCGGATGTGCATCGGCCTCCAGCGCAAGGACGCCGAGGTGCTGTCCCACGGCGTGGAGTCCGGCGTCATCAAGCGGCTGCCGAACGGCCAGTACATCGAGGTCCACACGCCGCCGGCGGAGGACATCGCCGAGCACATCCGCGGCAAGAAGGAGATCCCGGTGCTCGAGAGCGCCGAGGACGGCGAGGGCATCCCGCCCAAGGGCGCCCGCAGCGCCATCGGCCGGCTCCGCGCCAAGATGAGCCAGGCGTACGGGACCGACCGGGTCCCGCTGACCGACGGCCACCACGAGGAGGCCCACGAGGAGGAGCACGCGGGCGTCGGCGCCGGCGACCGCAAGGAGCTCCACTGACGGGCACCTGACTGACCGGCACGCAACGGCCCGGCAGGGGGAACCACTCCCCCGGCCGGGCCGTTGCTCTGTGCCCCTGTTGCGGGCATCCGACCAGGGGTCTACGTCCACGGTCGGCCGGTGGCGCGGCGAATGTGCCTCACGGTCCGATGCGGTGGGGACGCGCCGCACGGCACCGTGAACCGGGTGATCGACACCGCACAGCCACCGGAGACCCACGACCTGCCACCTGCGCCGCTCCCCCTCCCCCGTGGCGGCACGGGCGCACGCCGCGGCCCGCTCGCGCTCCTTCGGCGTAGTCCGGTCCGCGACCGCCTGGGCCGGAGGCTGCTCGCCACGTTCGTCGTCGCCGCGCTCGCCGTTCCGGTGACCGGCGCGGCACGTCCCGAGGCGGTCCCCGCGCCCGTCCCGCCGCCCCTGCCCCCGCTACGGGCCGCGACCACCGCGAGCCTGGCCGAGCGGTACGCCGCCACCCGTGGCGCCGTCGAGGCCGCGATGCGGACCGCCGCGGCGGCCGGTCACCGATGGCGGGCCGCCATGCTGCGGGCGATGGCCGGCCCCACCCGGCACTTCCTGTCCTTCGACGGCCGCGACGGCGGCCGGGCCGCCGAGGTGTTCGGCGACCTGGCCGCCGCCGACCGGATCGCGGTGATCGTCCCCGGCTCCGGCACCGGCCTCGACACGTACGGGCTCCTGCGGGGCGGCTCGATGCGGCTGCAGCGGGCACTCGGCCCGCGAGGCGCCGTCGTCGCCTGGCTCGGATACCGGACTCCGAGCACCGTGAGCCTCCAGGCGATGACTCCCGGCCGCGCGGACGAGGCCGTCCCCGCACTGCGTGCCTTCGTCCGCGACCTGGCCCGGCTCAGGCCCGCCGCCCGCATCAGCCTGGTGTGCCACTCGTACGGCGGCGTGGTGTGCGGCAGGGCCGCGCCGGGCCTGGACGTCGCGGACATCGTTCTGTGCGGCAGCCCCGGCGCGGGCGTGGACGACGCGGCGGCGATGCGCACCCGGGCGGCCGTGTGGGCCGCCCGCGGCACCGGGGACTGGGTCGGGCACCTGCCGCACGCGGCGCTGCGCCTTCCCTTCGGCACGATCGGGCTCGGGGAGGATCCCGTGGATCCCCGGTTCGGCGCCCGGATTTTCGCCGCGGGCGACGGCGGTCACAGCGACTATCTGAAAGCCGGATCGCCGGCGCTGGCGAACATCGCCCGGATCGTCTCCGGGCATGCTCCCGCCGAGGTGAGCCGTGTTTCATGACCTCGTGCGGCGCGTCGAGGAGACGACACCGACCCCGCGCGACCACGCCTCGGAGACACCGCGCGACCGCGCCTCAGCGGCACCGCCAAACCGCGCCTCGGAGACACCGCGCGACCGCGCCGTCGACACGCTGCGTGCCCTCGCCATCGCCGGTGTGGTGCTCGGTCACTGGCTGGTGACCGCACCCGTCGCCGACAGCGGCGTCCTGCGCGTCACCAGTCCGCTGACGTACATGCCGCAGCTCGCGCCCGTCTCCTGGCTGTTCCAGACCATGGCCGTGTTCTTCTTTGTGGGCGGGCGGGTGGCCGTCGAGAGCCACGGCCGCGCCCGGGGACGGAGCGTGGGCCACGGCCGGTGGGCCGCCGCCCGGATGGCCCGCCTGTTCCGCCCGGTCGTGCCCCTGGTGGGGGTGTGGAGCGCGGCGGCGGTCGCGATGCTCGCCTGGGGGGCCGACCCGGGGACCGTGTACGCGCTGGTCAAGCTGGCGTTGGCGCCGATGTGGTTCCTGCTGGTCTTCGCGGCGCTGACCGCGGTGACCCCGCTCGCCGCCCGGCTGCACCCGGTGTGGCCGCTCGCCGCAGTCGCGGTGGCCGATCTCGTCAGGTTCGGCCTGGACGGGCCGTCCTGGGTCGGCTGGATCAACGTGGGGACCGGCTGGCTCGTGCCGTACTGCCTCGGCGCCCTGTGGGCGGGCGGGCGGCTGGGCGGCCGGGTGACCGGATGGGCGCTGCTGCTCGGCGGGGCCGCGGCCACCGCCGGTCTCGTCCTGTGGGCCGGCTATCCGGCGTCCATGGTCGGCGTGCCGGGCGCGCCGGTCTCCAACCAGTCCCCGCCCACACTGGCGGCCGTGGCGTTCGGGCTGGCCCAGTGCGGGGCGGCCCTGCTGCTGGCCGGGCCGCTGCGGCGGGTGCTGCGCCGTCCCGGCGCCTGGGCGCCGGTGGCGGTGGCCAACCTCTCCGCGATGACGATCTTCCTGTGGCACCAGACCGCGTTGATCGCGGTCACGACGGCGGCCTTATGGCTCGCGGGCGGGCCGCTGCCCGGCCTGCACACCGTCCCGGGCGACCCCGGCTGGGTGGCCGCCCGGCTGGCGTGGCTGCCGGCGTTCGCGGCGGCCCTGGCGGTGTGCCGGGCGGTCTTCCGCCGTCACGAGGCACCCCGCGGCCCACGCGTTCCCTGACTCGTTCATCAGCTCCTCGTTCGCTTTGCGAGCGGCTCGTTCCTCACCGCTCACTCCGCTCACTGCGTCGGGTTCTCTCGCGGTAGCCGACGGCCGCTCAGAGGATCTCGGCGGGAGCGGCGCGCAGGCGACTCCGCTTGAGCCAGGCCGGCCAGGAGTCCTGCCAGTAGCTCCAGCCGTTGGTCGCCTCCAGCCTGCGCGGCGTCCCGGTCACGATGATCGGGTCGCCGATCAGGGTGTTGTTCTTGAACCACTTGGCGTTCTCCGGGCTGACGTTCACGCAGCCGTGGCTGACGTTGGAGTTGCCCTGGTCACCGACGGACCACGGGGCGCCGTGGACGTACTCGCCGGAGTTGGAGATGCGGACGCTGTTGTACACGGTCGTCTGGTAGTAGCCGGCCTGCCCCGGTCCCGCGTCCGGAGACGTCATGACCGTGACGTCCTCCCTGGACATCGCCACGTGGATGCCGCTGGTGGTGTGGTGGCGGAGCACGTCGCCCATGCCCGCGCTGATCGGCATGTTCTTGATCTGCTTGCCGTCCCGCTCGATCTTCATGTAGTGGGTCTGGGTGTTGGCCACGCTGATCTGCGAACGGCCGATCTCGAAGTCCCGGACGTAGTCCTGCTTGCCGTACATGCCCTCGCCGCCCCTGATGCCGGCCAGGCGCGCGGTGACGCGGACCTTGGTGTACGTCGGCCAGTACTTCTCCGGGCGGAAGACCACGTTCTTGTCGTCGAGCCAGTGCCAGGCGCCGTCGATGGGCTTGGACGCCTGCACGATCAGGTTGCGCTCGACGGACACGCGGTCGGTGATCGGCTTGTCGAAGGTGATGATGATCGGCATGCCGACGCCGACCGTCAGGCCGGTGTCCTGCTTGTTGGGCAGCAGGGTGGTGACGCCGAAGGTCTTGGCGGCCGGTTTCGTGGCGAAGCGCACGGTCCTGGTCGTCGAGCCGCCGGAGCCCACGGCCGTCGCCTCGACGCTGTAGGCCGTCCCCGGGGCCATGGGGCGCTCGCTGCGCCACTGGGTGTGATCGGGGCTGAACACGCCCGCGACGGGCTTTCCAGCGGCCTGTACGGCCACGTGGGTGAGCTTGCCGCCGGCCGCGCCGACCAGGATCGGAAGCTCGGGCGGCAGGTCGGCGGCGCCGTCGAGCGGGCTGATGCTGATCGCCGTCCCGGAGCCTCGATCCTCGTCGCGCCCGCCCGACGTGGAACACCCGGCAACCATCACGAGAAGGGCCAGCACCCCCGCACCAGCACGCACGTCCGTCCCCCTAGCGTCGCTTTCCGGGGGTTATTCCCGGGTGACGTACCGTTCGGGCAGTCCGGGGGCCGTGGGCCGGCAAAGAACGCGGACGGCCGGTCGGCGAGAACGCCGACCGGCCGTCCAGGGGGGTTCACGCGATCAGTGCGAGAAGTTGCCCCGGTAGTACTGGAACACGAACCCGATCATGGCCATGACCGTGCAGAACAGGCCGATGAAGAACAGCCACCAGCCGACCGCGAAGCCGAAGAACGTCAGCGCGGCCGACAGGCACACGAACAGCGGCCACCAGCTGTGCGGGCTGTAGAAGCCGATCTCGCCCGCGCCGTCGCTGATCTCGGCCTCCTTGTTGTCCTCCGGCTGGTCGCCGATGCGGCGCGCGGTGAACAGCAGGTAGTAGCCGATCATGAGGGCCAGGCCGACGGAGATCGCCATGGCGGTGGTGCCGGTCGGCTCCTTGGACCAGAACCAGTAGACCACGTCCGCGGCGGCGAAGAAGAGGCCGCAGAGCAGGAACATCCATCCCTGGATCTTCATCGGGACTCCTCCACCAGCTCAGGCTTGGCGGTGATGTGCGGGTACTTGAGGTCGAACGCGGGGCGCTCGGACCGGATGCGCGGCAGCGACAGGAAGTTGTGCCGCGGCGGCGGGCAGGAGGTCGCCCACTCGAGCGAACCGCCGAAGCCCCAGGGGTCGTCCACGGTGACCTTCGGCGCCTTACGCCAGGTCACCCAGACGTTGTAGAAGAACGGCAGGGTGGACAGGCCCAGCAGGAGCGCGCCGGCCGAGGAGACCATGTTCAGGTCGGTGAAGCCGTCGGCGGGCGAGTAGTCGGCGTACCGGCGGGGGAAGCCGATGACGCCCAGCCAGTGCTGCACCAGGAAGGTCAGGTGGAAGCCGAAGAACAGCAGCCAGAAGTGGAGCTTGCCGATCTTGTCGTTCAGCATCTTGCCGGTGAACTTGGGCCACCAGAAGTAGAACCCGGCGAACATCGCGAACACCACGGTGCCGAAGACCACGTAGTGGAAGTGGGCCACGACGAAGTAGGTGTCGCTGATGTGGAAGTCCAGCGGGGGCGACGCCAGGATGACGCCGGTCAGACCACCGAACAGGAAGGTCACCAGGAAGCCGACCGCGAACAGCATCGGCGCCTCGAACGACAGGTGGCCCCGCCACATCGTGCCGATCCAGTTGAAGAACTTCACCCCGGTCGGTACGGCGATCAGGAACGTCATGAACGAGAAGAACGGCAGCAGCACCTGGCCGGTCACGAACATGTGGTGGGCCCACACGGTGACCGACAGGCCCGCGATGGCGATGGTCGCGCCGACCAGGCCGATGTACCCGAAGATCGGCTTGCGGCTGAAGACCGGAAGGATCTCGGTGATGATGCCGAAGAACGGCAGTGCGATGATGTAGACCTCGGGGTGCCCGAAGAACCAGAACAGGTGCTGCCACAGCATCGCCCCGCCCGTGGGCGAGTCGAAGATGTGGGCGCCCAGCTTGCGGTCGGCCTCCAGGGCGAGCAGCGCGGCGGCCAGCACCGGGAAGGCGAGCAGCACCAGGATGCTGGTGAGCAGGATGTTCCAGGTGAAGATCGGCATCCGGAACATCGTCATGCCGGGGGCGCGCATGGTGAGGATCGTGGTGATGAAGTTCACCGCGCCGAGGATGGTGCCGAGACCGGACATCGCCAGGCCCAGGACCCAGAAGTCGCTGCCGAGGCCGGGCGAGGTCACCGCGTTCGACAGCGGCGCGTACGCGGTCCAGCCGAACGAGGCGGACCCGCCCGGGGTGAAGAAGCCCAGCACGGCGATCGTGCTGCCGAACAGGTAGAGCCAGTAGCTCACCATGTTCAGCCGGGGGAACGCCACGTCAGGGGCGCCGATCTGCAGCGGCATCAGCTCGTTGGCGAAGCCGGCGAACAGCGGCGTCGCGAACATGAGCAGCATGATCGTGCCGTGCATCGTGAACAGCTGGTTGAACTGCTCGGTCGACACGACCTGCAGCCCCGGCTGCGCGAGCTCGGCCCGCATCACCAGCGCCATGAGGCCGCCGATGAGGAAGAACACGAACGACGTGATCAGGTAGAGGTGCCCGATCACCTTGTGGTCGGTCGAGGACAGCCACTTGGCGATGACCGTGCCCTTGGTGTACGGCCGCGCGGCGATGCCGGCCGGTTCCTGGATGGCGGTCACTGCGCACTCCCCGCCTGGCTCTTGATGTACTGGTCGAATTCGGCCTGCGGGACGAGCTTCACGGAGAACAGCATCTTGCTGTGGTCGGTGCCGCACAGCTCGGCGCATCGGCCGACGAAGACGCCCGTCTTGTTGAGCGTCGTGATCTGGAAGTGGTTGTGCACGTTGCCCGGGAAGACGTCCTGCTTGAACAGGAACGCCGGCACCCAGAACGAGTGGATGACGTCGGGCGAGTGCAGGTCGAACTGGACCTGGGTGTTGACCGGCAGCACGAGCTGCGGACCCTGCGGGTTCTCCGCGCTCTGCTTGCTGAGGTCCACCGGCACGCCCGCGACCACGGCCTTCTGGCCCTGGTACTCGGTCGTGAAACGCCAGCTCCACTGGTAGCCCTCGACGGCCACCTTGACCGGGGCGGCCTTGGTGATCCGCGTGATCTCGGTCTCGTCACGGGCCGTGAAGTAGAAGAAGACCGCGACCATGATGACCGGGACCACCGTGTAGAGGATCTCGATCGGCAGGTTGTAGCGCACCTGCGGAGGAAGCTGATCGGGGCTGTTCTTCTTCTTCCGGTGGAAGATGCACGCCCAAAGGATCAGTCCCCAGACGACCACACCGGTGGCGAGAGCCGCGATCCAGCTCCCGTTCCAGAGCGTCTGGACGATGCCGGCCTGCTTGGTGACACCTTCCGGCATGCCCCCACGGGACCACTGATCGATCGCCTGGTTGCTACACGCCGTCCCGGACGCCACCAGCAGCGCCACGGCGGCGGCTCCGGGCAACCGGCGGCGTGCCCACGGTCGCCGTGTCGTACGGCGGGTCGGACTCACGGATCGCCTACCCCACAGATGAAGCCCAAGAGTTCCTCTCCTGGGCGGTTTTTCCAATTGACCCTTGGGTGAGACCGGCGCGAACCTTGCGGCCGGTCTGCCCTTTACTTGGTTGAGTTCACGCTGGGGGACACATTAGCGCGGACCGGCGCCGCCCCTCTGAGCAGCCCCCGTTAATGTCCTAACTGTGGCCTACCTGGACGCGGCTTCGACCGAACCTCTCCATCCCGCGGCCCGTGACGCCTTGCTGGCGGCGATCGACGCCGGCTGGGCCGATCCCGCCCGCCTGTACGGCACGGCGCGCCGCGCCCAGATGTTACTGGAGCGCGCGAGGGCAGAGGTAGCCGAACTGATCGGCGCGCGGCCCGACGAGGTGTCGTTCACCTCGTCGGGGACGCAGGCCGTCCACCTGGGGGTGCTCGGCACGCTGGCCGGTCGCCGCCGGGCGGGGACCCGCCTGGTGGCGGGCGCCGTCGAGCACTCCAGCGTCCTGCACGCGGGCGCCCTCCACGAGCGCTCCGGCGGCGAGGTGGAGATCGTGGGCGTGAGCCGTACGGGCCGGGTGGACGCCGGCGCGTTCGCCGAGGCCGTCGCGCGGCCCGGCACGGCCCTGGCGTGCCTGCAGACGGCCAACCACGAGGTCGGGACCCTCCAACCGGTCGAGGAGGCGGCGCGGGCCTGCCGGGAGGCGGGCGTGCCGCTGCTGGTCGACGCCGCGCAGTCGGCGGGCCGCCTGCCGGTTCCCGGGGGCTGGTCGGTCCTCACCGCGAGCGCGCACAAGTGGGGCGGCCCGGCCGGGGTGGGCGTGCTGGCGGTGCGCAAGGGCGTGCGCTGGCGCTCGCCGCTGCCCGAGGACGAGCGGGAGCGGCGGCGCGTGCCGGGATTCGAGAACGTGCCCGCGATCGTGGCCGCCGCGGCGGCGCTGCGCGCCCGGACGGAGGAGGCGGAGGCCGAGGGGCGGCGGCTGTCCGCCCTGGTCGACCGGATCCGCGCCGAGGTGCCCCGCCTGGTGCCCGACGTGGAGGTCGTCGGCGACCCGGTCCTGCGGCTGCCGCACGTCGTGACGTTCTCCTGCCTGTACGTCGAGGGCGAGGCGCTGCTGACCGAGCTCGACAAGGCCGGTTTCGCCGTCTCGTCCGGCAGCTCCTGCACGGCGAGTACGCTTCGTCCATCGCACGTTCTGGAGGCAATGGGCGTGCTTACGCATGGGAATGTGCGGGTATCGCTGCCCCGTGGCGTGTCCGAGGACGACATCGATCGTTTCCTCGCGGTGCTCCCGGACATCGTGCGGCGGATCCGGTCGAGCTTGGGGGTGCACTGATGTGGCGCAGACGGACGGGCGGCGCCCGGCGGTCTCCCGAGGCGGCTCAGGCCGAGCCCGCCGAGCCGGTCCAGCCGGCGGAGCCGCCCGCGCTGACCATCGACGCGCTGGGCCGCAAGTGCCCGATCCCGATCATCATGCTGGCCGAGCGGATCAACCAGGTGGCGACGGGCGGCGTGGTCGCCGTGCTGGCCGACGACCCCGCCGCGTTCACCGACGTCCCGGCCTGGTGCCGGTTGAAGTCACACGAGCACGTGGGGAGCTACGAGCTGCCCCAGGGCGGCTGGTCCATCCACGTGCGCCGCAACTACTGAGAGCGTGTTCTCAGGCGTAGTGGCAGCGGGCGTGGGCGCCGACCTCCTCGGCCGCGCCGGCGCCGTACGCCGCGGCGAAGCGCTCCAGGAAGACGCGCTGGCTCAGCTCGTACTCCTGGCAGCCGACCCGCTCGAGCACGTGGGTGGCGGTGAGGTTGCCGATCTGGCCGCAGCGCTCCAGTGAGAGCCCCCAGGCGAGGCCCGCGAGGAACCCGGCGCGGAAGGCGTCGCCGACGCCGGTGGGGTCGGCCTTGCCCAGCTCGGGAGCCGGCGAGATGTGCAGCGACGGCTCGCCCTTGCGGTCGATCCTGGCGCCCTTGGGCCCGAGGGTGGTCACCCGGACGCCGACCCGGTCGAGGATCTCCTCACCGGACCAGCCGGTCTTCTGCTCGATCAGCCCGAGCTCGTAGTCGTTGCTGAACAGGTACGCCGCGCCCTCCACGAGCTGGCGGATCTCCTCGCCCGGCATGCGGGCGAGCTGCTGCGACGGGTCGGCCGCGAACGGGATGCCCCTCTGACGCGCCTCGTCGGTGTGCCGGAGCATCGCCGCCGGGTCGTTGGGGCTGATCAGGACGAGGTCGAGCCCGCCGAGACGCTCGGCGATCGGGCCCAGCTCGATCTCCCTCGCCTCGGCCATCGCACCGGTGTAGAACGAGGCGATCTGGTTGTGGTCCTCGTCCGTCGTGCACAGGAAGCGCGCCGTGTGGTGCAGCTCGGAGATGTGCACCGAGTCGCAGTCGACGCCGTGGCGCTCCAGCCAGGAGCGGTAGTCGGCGAAGTCGGTGCCGACGGCGCCGACGAGGATGGGGGTGAGCCCCAGGCAGCCCATGCCGAAGGCGATGTTGGCCGCGCATCCGCCACGGCGGATCTGCAGATCGTCGACGAGGAACGACAACGACACCCGGTCGAGCTGCTCGGCGATGAGCTGGTCGCCGAAGCGGCCGGGGAACGTCATCAGGTGGTCGGTGGCGATGGAGCCGGTGACGGCGATGCGCACGGGGTCATTCTCCTCGTTGTCAGCATCAGGGAGACAGGGGCGGGGACGTTGATCCCGCCGAACCTACTGAGCGTACCGTCTCGGGACATGACGACGCCCCGCACGGAGGAATCCGTACGGGGCGCCCGATGCATGCTCCATCGCACGCGGGCCCGGCGTCGCCGGACGCGCGCTCGCCGTCAGTTGAACGAGTCGCCGCAGGCGCAGGACCCGGTCGCGTTGGGGTTGTCGATGGTGAAGCCCTGCTTCTCGATGGTGTCCACGAAGTCGACCGTGGCACCGATGAGGTACGGCGCGCTCATCCGGTCGGTGACGACGTTCACGCCGCCGAAGGTGGAGACCACGTCGCCGTCCATCGACCGGTCGTCGAAGAAGAGCTGGTAACGCAGGCCGGAACAGCCACCCGGCTGGACCGCCACCCGGAGCTGCAGCCCTTCCTCGCCCTGCTGCTCGAGCAGGCTCTTGACCTTGGCGGCGGCCGCGTCAGTCAGGATCAGGCCCTGCTGCGTGGTCTCGCTGCTCTCAACCGTCATGTGCTGACTCCCGCGTCTGCGCCAACCGCCCTTCGGGGCGGTCGATTGGTTCTGACGTCCTACCTAGACGCTACCAACACCCGTGAAGCCCTACACATTCCACGTGCCCCACGGGCAACCGCGCGACGAACCAGGCGATGCGATATGTAATGATTAGTCGTCAGTTAGACGATAAGTCCCCGAGGGGGTGTGGTCGTGACGATCACCGAGACCGGCCTTCCGCTCTTCATCCTCGGCCGGGACACCGACCCGCACAGCGAACGCGGCGTCGACTGCCCGGGCGAGCTGCCTCCCGCGTCCGATCCGACCCTCGTGGAGCGCGCCCGCGTGGCCAAGGAGCGGCTCGGCGACCGGTTGTTCGTGCTCGGTCACCACTACCAGCGTGACGAGGTCATCCAGTTCGCGGACGTGACCGGCGACTCGTTCAAGCTCGCCCGCGAGGCCGCCGCCCGGCCCGAGGCGGAGTACATCGTGTTCTGCGGTGTCCACTTCATGGCCGAGTCCGCCGACATCCTGACCAGTGACGCGCAGAAGGTGGTGCTCCCCGACCTGGCCGCCGGCTGCTCGATGGCCGACATGGCGACCTTCACCCAGGTCGAGGACTGCTGGGACGCCCTGGAGGACGCCGGCATCGCCGACCGGGTGGTGCCGATCACGTACATGAACTCCAGCGCGGACATCAAGGCGTTCTGCGGACGGCACGGCGGCGCGGTGTGCACCTCCTCGAACGCCAGGCGCGCCCTCGACTGGGCCTTCGAGCAGGGCGAGAAGGTGCTGTTCCTGCCCGACCAGCACCTGGGCCGCAACACGGCCGTGCTGGAGATGGGGCTGTCGCTGGACGACTGCGTGGTCTACAACCCGCACCGCCCGAACGGCGGCCTCACCCGGGAGCAGCTGGAGAACGCGAAGATGATCCTGTGGAAGGGCCACTGCTCGGTCCACGGGCGCTTCTCCGCGGCGTGCGTGGACGAGGTGCGGGCCCGCATCCCCGGGGTGAACGTGCTCGTGCACCCCGAGTGCCGCCACGAGGTCGTGACCAAGGCGGACTTCGTCGGCTCGACCGAGTACATCATCCGCAAGCTGGAGGAGGCCCCGGCCGGGTCCTCCTGGGCCGTCGGAACGGAGCTGAACCTGGTGCGCCGCCTGGCCGGCCGGTTCCCCGACAAGACCATCACGTTCCTCGACAGGACCGTCTGCTACTGCTCCACCATGAACCGCATCGACCTGCCGCACCTGGTGTGGGCGCTGGAGTCGCTGGCCGACGGCGAGGTCGTCAACCAGATCACGGTCGACGCGGACACCACCCACTGGGCCAAGGTCGCCCTCGACCGCATGCTCGCCCTGCCCTAGCCGTAGCGGACCGCGGCCGTACCGGCACGGCCGCGGTCCATCCGATGAGCCGCGAAGCTCGCATGGTCGGTGTCGGGGAGCCAGTCCCGGCCGGGTGTGTATTCCAGCCAGCGCCGGGCTCGCCCGGCGTCGGCGAAGCCGCGCAACAGGGCGTCGAGCAGCGGGTGACCGTAGGACTCGCGCCAGGCCAGCGACCACGCGTACAGCGGGGTCGGCGCCGTGAGCGCGATCGAGCGCAGGCCCGCATGATCGGGCAGCGGCGCGTCCGCCGGGAAGAGCGTGAAGCACGAGGCGTCGTCGCGGATCCGCCGGACGAGGTGGTCCAGGCCCAGGTTGGGGCCGTCCTGCCGCCGGGTGATCCCGAACTCGTCACCGAAGCGGCGGAGGAAGTCCAGGCGGCTCAGCTCCGCCGGGCACCACAGTGTGCTGTCGCGCAGGTCGGCCGGGCGCAACTCGTCGGCTCCGGCCAGCGGATGGGCCGCGCCGACCACCGCGTCGACGGGCTCCAACCGCACCAGTCGCCGAGTGAGACCCGCGTCGCCGCCGTCCGGCAGCGGATGCACTCGCCCGAATCCCAGATCGGTGTCACCGTTCAGTAAGGACCGTGCGACCGACGGCCAGTCCCGGCCCGGGCCTGGTTCCAGGCGCACCCCGCCGAGCGCCTCCGCCGCCTGGGCGACGGTCCGCATCGGCGCGTAAAGATGACCCCACGTGTCGATCCGTACGACGGGCGGGGCGCCCGTCACCGCCGCGACCGCGTACTCGCCCGCCGCGAGCGCCCGCCGCGCGGCGGGCAGAAACCGTTCCCCGGCCTCGGTCAGCCGGACGCCGCCCTCACGCTCGAACAGACGTACGGCAGCAGCGTCTCCAGGCGCGCGACGCGCTTGGACAGCGCCTGCTGGCTGATGCCGAGGTGTTCGGCGGCACGCCCGAAATGCAGCCTCTCCGCGGTCTCGGCGAACGCACGGACCAGGACGAGGTCAAGATCCATGCCGCTGAGCATAGGTGACAACCCGGCGTTGTCGGGCGCGTGGACGCGTTGTTGGCCCGGCCCCGTCCCCAACGGTGAAGTTGCCTCAGGCGCCACGATGAGGCGACAACGATGAGGGCGTACATCCCGGCCGGGGACCCCGCCGAGCCGGTCGTGCTCGCCGACGTCCCCGAACCGGCTCCGGGTGCGAACGAGGCGCCGGTGAAGGGCGAAGTACGAGCGAAGGAGCAGGACCATGACCACCACCGACCCCAGGGCAGTCGTCGTCCGCTACGTCGAGGCCGTCCGCGACGGCGACGCCGGCGTCATCTACGACAGCTTCGCCGCTGACGCCACCTGGCACTACCCGGGCGACCTGCCTATCTCCAAGACCTGGCACGGCCGCGACGCGATCGTCGACGACTTCCTCGGCGGCATGGGGCAGATCCTCGTCCCGGGCAGCATGACGATCGAACTGGTCGGCACTATCGCCGAAGGAGACCGCGTGGTCGCCGAGTGGACGTCCAAGGCGGACACCGTTTTCGGCACCGTCTACGACAACCGCTGCATCGGTGTCTTCACCGTCCGCGACGGCAAGATCACCTCCGTCGTCGAGTACAGCGACACCCGGCACGTCGCCGCGGCGCTCTTCCCCGGCCATGTGGCCCCCGTGCTCGCCCGCACGGTCCAGGCCCCCTGACCGGACACACCCGTGCCCCGACCGGCAAGGTTCCGGTCGCCGGGAGGGACACGGGATCGGCGCTAGATGCGGGCGCGCTCGCGCCAGAACCGCAGCAGCTCGTCGTCGCCGTGGACCGCGTCGGGCTCGCGCCGGTTCCACAGCGTCAGCATCAGGTCCCCGGCCGTCGGCGTGCGTACGATGACGTCGGCGGGGCCTTCGGACCTCTCGTAGGTGAACCCCTCGGGAGTGAGCCGCACGAGCCAGGCGAGACCGGTCCCGGTCCGCCAGGAGATCGCCTCCCCGTCGCCCCGCAGCTCGGCGAGTAGGGGCCGCCACCGGGCGTACGGCAGCAGGTCGAAGAACTCTTCCACGCCGTCGAGCGCGACGTCTTCGTCCATCTTGGGGGCGATCCCGAGGGCGATCTCGGCGTCCACACGGTGGACGACGGTCTCGTGGAGCTGGCGGCGGGACCAGAACCGAGCCCGCCGGGACCTGTCTCCCGCCCATCCCCACACCTCGGTGTCCGGGTCGCGGCTCTTCAGCGCCTCGGCGAGCTGGACGGCTCCCGCCTCCAGCCAGTCCGCGTGGCCGGCGAAGTCCTCGGGGAACCCGTGGTCCATCGCGGCGCGGTCGTATCGGCGGTCGGCGGCGTCCCGCACCATCGCGGCGGCCCACCGGTGCACGGCGCCGGTGTGCTCGACCAGTTCCCTGAGGTCCCACCCCGGACAGGTCGGCACGGGCGTGGTCCCGTCCCGTCCCCGTACCACCTCGGCCATCCGGCCGATCTCCGCGGCCGCGGCCTCGGTGTGCCGCAGGTGGGTCCACTCGGTCATGAAGGCTCCTGTAGGTCAGAGGCCGGGTGCGCCCCAGACGGGAAACCAGCTCGCGAGCTCGGGCTCGATGGTGAGCTCGCGGTCCAGGACCCCGCGCACCTGCAGTTCCAGCGCGTTGTCGCGGCGCGGTTCGCCGATGGGGGCGAAAGGGTAGAACGTGCCGCGCTTGTAGAGATACACGATCGCCAGCTTCCTGTGGGAGGGGTCGGCGAAGGTGACGAGCGAGCACAGCAGCGACGGGCCGAACCCGGCCGACTCCAGGGACGAGTTGGCGGCGTGCAGGTCGGTCACGAGCCCGGCGACGTCGGGGTTGCGCACCTGCAGCCAGGTGTAGCCGTAGGAGTCCCGGGAGACCTCGACCTTGCCCATCAGGGCCTCGATGTCCTGTTCGAGCCGGGCGAAGGCGCCGCCCTCGGCGGCGCGGAAGCACACCGAGCCGGTTCCCGCCGGGGCGAAGCCGGTGGCGGCCTGCAGCGTGACGGCGGCCGACGGCAGGGCGAACAGCGCGTCCAGGTCGGGCCTGGCGGGCTTGGAACGGCCGAGCAGGGCGTCGAACCAGCCCATCAGCGCCCCCTCATCAGCGGCCCAGCGCCGCGGAGATCCGGGCGAGCTGGTCCAGCCGGCGCTCCAGCGACGGGTGGGTCGACAGCAGCGAGGCGACGCTCTGGCCCGACAGGGCGGGCGCGAAGAAGAAGGCGTTGAACGGCTGCGCCTCACGCAGGTCCCTGGTCGGGATCCTGCCGATGTCGCCGCTGATCTTGACAAGGGCGCTGGCCAGGGCGCTCGGCTGCTGCGTGAGCAGCGCGCCCGCGCGGTCGGCGGCCAGTTCGCGGTAGCGCGAGAGCGCCCGCGTCAGCAGGAAGCTGACGGCGTAGACCAGGCCGGAGACCGCGAAGATGATCAGGCCGACCGGGGGGCCGTTGTCGTTCCTCCGGCCGCCCAGACCGGTGTAGAGCGCGAAGCGCGTCATCAGGCCGGCCACGACCCCCAGGAACGAGGCGATCGTCATCACCGCCACGTCCCGGTGGGCCACGTGGGACATCTCGTGGGCCAGCACCCCTTCGAGCTCCCGCGCGTCGAGCCTGCGCAGAATGCCGGTGGTCACGCAGACCACCGAGTTCTTCTGGTTGCGCCCGGTGGCGAACGCGTTCGGGATGTCCGAGTCGGCGATCGCCACCCGCGGCTTCGGCATCCCCGCCATCGCGCTCAGCCGGTCGATGATGCCGTGCAGCTCGGGGGCCTCCTGCGGCGAGACCTCCCGCCCGTGCATCGCGAACAGCGCGATCTTGTCGGACAGGAAGTACTGCGCCAGCAGGAGACCCCCGGCGATCACGAGCACGGTGACCGCACGTACGCCCACCGCGACCAGGACGGCCACGAACGCGACGTAGAGCAGCCCGAGCAGGAACATCGTCACGGTCATCCGGACGGTGAGGCCGCGATCAGGGGCGAACCGCGTGGAGGCCATCAGCCAGGGATGAGCCCGGTGTCCCCGAGCATCTCCCGCACTTCCTCGATCGAGGCGTCGGCCGGCGGCAGGATCAGCTCGGACGGCTCCAGCGAGTCGTCCGGCAGCGCCTTGCCGACCTGCCGCACCTTGTCGAGCAGGGCGTGCAGCTTCGTGCGGAACGCGTCCTCGTCGCCCGACTCGATCGCGGCTTCCACCTCGCTGTCGAGCTCGTTCAGGACGTCGATGTCGGCGGCGCCGATCTCGACCTGTCCCTCACCCATGATTCTGACGATCACAGGCCCTCCCCCGGCTGGCGCAGCTGCTGCGTGTGCTGCTGGTTGGACGGGACGGACTGGCCCTGCTGCCCGGCCTCGATGGCGTTCTTGGGCGCGGGGCCCTGGCCGAGCTCGGCCTTCATCCTGGCGAGCTCCAGCTCGATGTCCGAGCCGGCGCCCATGCGGTCGAGCTCCGCCTGGATGTCGTCGCGCTGCCCGGTGAAGTCGTCCAGCGCGCCGCTGGCCAGCAGCTCGTCGATCGCGCCCGCGCGCGCCTGCATCTGCGCGGTCTTGTCCTCGGCCCGCTGGATGGCCAGGCCGACGTCGCCCATCTCCTCGGAGATGCCGGAGAACGCCTCGTTGATCCGCGTCTGGGCCTCGGCCGCCGTGTAGGTGGCCTTGATGGTCTCCTTCTTCGTACGGAAGGAGTCGACCTTGGCCTGGAGCCGCTGGCTGGCGAGGGTGAGCTTCTCCTCCTCGCCCTGCAGGTTGTTGTACTGGATGCGCAGGTCGGCGATCTGGGCGTTGAGACCGTTGCGGCGGGTCAGCGCCTCACGGGCCAGATCCTCGCGCCCGGCGGACAGGGCCTGCCTGCTCTGGTTCTCCAGCTTGGTGGCCTGCCCTTCGAGCTGGTTGATCTGCAGCTCCACCCGCTTGCGGCTGGTGGCCACGTCGGCCACGCCCCGGCGGACCTTCTGCAGCAGCTCAAGCTGGCGCTGATAGGAATAGTCCAGCGTCTCCCGCGGATCCTCCATTTTGTCCAGGGCCTTGTTGGCCTTGGACTTGAAGATCATGGAAAGTCTCTTCATCACGCTCATGCGCGTCGGCCGTCCCCTTCTCCAAGGTTGTGCGTGGGTGATCCCAGCCGTCTCAAGCCCCTTGTCAGGCGGCGTAGCCGCCTGGGTTCACCCTACGCATAACGCGCGAGGGCGTCACTAAGTTGCACTCCCGGTAGGCTGGGCGACGTGTTCCGACGTCGCACCCAGACCTCAGCGGAGGACTCCCCCGTCCCTGTAGAGGATCCTAAGCCCCACGGCACCCCGGGGAAGGGCCGTCCCACCCCGAAGCGGAGCGAGGCGCAGGGCCGCCGCCGCTCCCCGGTGACCGCTCCGGCCAACCGCAAGGAGGCCTACCGCCTGGCCCGCGAGCGTGACAAGGCGCTGCGCGTCAAGCAACGCGAGGCCCTGCTGCGCGGCGACGAACGGGCGCTTCCGGCCCGCGACCGCGGCCCGGTGCGCAAGTTCGCCCGCGACTGGGTGGACTCGCGGCGGCTGCCGGGGCAGTACTTCCTGCCCGTCGTGTTCGTCATCATGCTGCTGTCGATGGTGCCGTTCCCGATCCCGGTCCGCTCGGCCGTTCTCCTCGTCTACACGCTGTCCCTGCCGGTCGTGATGGTGCTCGTGCTGGCGAGTTCCTTCTACGTGGCAGCGAAGGTGAAGAAGGAGGCGGCGGCGAGGTTCCCCGGCGAGGACCTCAAGGGCGTGGGTTTCTACGCGGCGATGCGCTCGTCCCAGATGCGCCGCCTGCGCTTCCCCAAGCCCGCGGTCCTGCCCGGCGGCATCCCGGTCGCCCTCAAGAACACGGCCGCCGCGAAGAAGTGACCCGCGCGGCCGCCTGACCTCGGCCGCCTCACTTCCACTCCAGGACGCCCCCGCGCACCACGGGGACCGACCCGGCCACCGGGCCGCCCTCGGCGAGGGCGTCCGCCGTGCTCTTGAGCAGCGCGTAGTACGACGACCACTCGTCCTCGTAGTACGGCGTCTCCCAGTCCGCCGAGCCCACGCCGCCGGTGGCGGGGTTCGTCACGAGGTAGTCGCCGAAGTCGGGTTCGTAGGCGAGAGGGATGCCTCCGCCCATCTCGCAGGCCTCCGGCCAGGACACGACGAGTCCGCGCGCACCCATGATCGCGTGGCTCGGCGGAAACCGGAACGCCGCCGGCCCGCGTGCGCCGTCGTGGCGCAGCAGCGAGGCACGCAGCGAGTCGGGGATGGGCCTCCCGATCCTCGCCTCGGCCTTGGCCACCAGCCGGGGCCCGGCCGGCTTGTTCAGCGAGGCGTACGTCTTCGGCGCGTGCGCCTTCAGCCACTTCTCTATCCGCCGCCACTGGCGGTTCACCGCGACGGTCACCCGGCGGGAGATCGGCCGTACGACCGTGGTCGTGGAGCCCGTCCGCCTGAGCGCGCACGCGGGGTCGCGGGACGGCGGCGGCCCCACCGCGGGCATGTCGGCGACGGGATCGGCGGACGGCGCGGGGTCCCCCACCACGCCGCAACCGGACGCGGGACAGGGCCGGTCGCCCGGTGGCAGGCGGTACCCCGCCACCGTGCAACCGTCCGCGAGACAGGGCTCGGCATGGTCTCCCGCGTACGCCGCCCGCCCGGACGCCGTCCCGGCCTCCGGGCGGAACACCGCGTTTTCCAGCAACTGCGACGTGAGCACGAGCAGGCCGAGCGCGACGAGCGCGGCGGTCCAGCGGCGCGCCTTCCTCCCGCGCGGCCGCTCGATCCGGGGAAGCCCGTCGAGGAGACGGGCGATCGGCGCGCCGGCCTCCGGCCGGTCGTACCTCTCGAGATCCTCGCTCGTAGGCCAGCCGAGCACGGGCTCGGGGCCGCGCCCGGCCGGGTCTCCCTCATCCCGCGAGGCATGGCGTGGAGCGGGCCGAGCAGGGTGCGGAGCGGCCGGTGCCGGCACGGCGGCACGGCGCCGGCGGGCGGCGACGACCAGCCCGGCGGCCACACCGGCGACCAGCGCGACGGCCAGAGCCAGCCGTACGGGGCGAGAAGCGATCAACCGGCGCACGCCGGGCACCCTACCGCGAACCATCCGGAGGAGTGACGCGGTGTCATGACCTAGGGTCGGACCCATGGAATACCGTCATCTTGGCCGCAGTGGCCTCATGGTCAGCGAGATCAGCTACGGCAACTGGATCACCCATGGGTCCCAGGTGGAGGAGGACGCCGCCGTCGAGTGCGTCCGCGCGGCTCTCGACGAGGGTGTCACGACCTTCGACACCGCCGACGTCTACGCCGGGACCAGGGCCGAGGAGGTTCTCGGCCGGGCGCTGAAGGGCGTGCGCCGCGAGTCGCTGGAGATCTTCACCAAGGTCTACTGGCCCACCGGTGAGGGCAAGAACGACCGGGGCCTGTCCCGCAAGCACATCATGGAGTCGATCAACGGGTCGCTCCACCGGCTGCAGACCGACTACGTCGACCTCTACCAGGCGCACCGCTTCGACGTCGAGACGCCGCTGGAGGAGACCCTGCGGGCCTTCGACGACCTCGTACGGCAGGGCAAGGTGCTGTACGTCGGGGTCAGCGAGTGGTCGGCCGACCAGATCGCCCGGGCCCTGAAGATCGCCGACGAGATGGGCTTCGACCGGCTGGTGTCCAACCAGCCGCAGTACTCGATGCTCTGGCGGGTCATCGAGGCCGAGGTCGTGCCGCTGTGCGAGAAGGAGGGCCTGGGCCAGATCGTCTGGTCGCCGATCGCGCAGGGCGTGCTGACCGGCAAGTACCTGCCCGGCCAGCCGCCGCCGGCCGGGTCCCGCGCCACCGACCCCACCGGCTCGGGGTTCATCGGCCGCCTCATGCACGACGACGTGCTGCGCCGGGTGCAGGACCTCAAGCCGATCGCGGCCGACCTCGGGCTCTCGATGGCCCAGCTCGCCGTGGCGTGGGTGCTGCAGAACCCGAACGTGTCGTCGGCCATCGTCGGGGCCACCAAGCCCGACCAGGTGCGCGACAACGTCAAGGCTTCGGGCGTGAAGCTCGACGCCGAGGTGCTCAAGAAGATCGACGACGTGCTCGGTCCGGTCGTCGAGCGCGACCCGGCCAAGACCGTCAGCCCGTCCGCGCGTCCCTGACGCCGTCCCCGGTCCCCCGGACCGGCGTCGTCTCCGGTCCCCCAGGACCAATGTCGTCGCGGGGGTCGCGACCGTGCCCGTCGCGGTCCCGGCCCCCGCCCGGCTCATTCGGCGCGCAGGGACATCCCCGAGTATTCGACCCGCTCGTCCTCCATCAGCGTGACCTGCTCCACACCGGCCTCGAGCAGTTCGCGCCAGCTCTCCCCCAGCCACGACTCCGCGTCCGACTGGCTGGAGAAGATCTCCCGGGGCAGCGGCCGGTCCGTGACCTCGCCGCCGTTCGCGTCCTCGTAACGCCACCGCCAAATCATCCGCACCCGCTCCTTCGGTTCCTCGCCGCGCCCGCACCGGGACTTCACCGCCGGGCCGGTGCGGCACAAAGACCGTGCAGCCGGACCCTATCCTCTCTCCCCGGCGTCCACTCCCCCCGCCGGCGCGGGGCGCCCGGCGACACGGACGCGGAAAGGCAGCGGCACGTGAAGATCCGCCTGGAGGGAACCGGCGGCCCCGAGGGCTGGCCCGTCCCCGACTGTCCCTGCGCGTCCTGCGGCCGGCTCGCGCCCGGCCACCGGCGTCCCGCCTCCGTCCTGCTCGACGGCCGCGTACGGCTCGCGGGCGACCGCCTGCCCGGCGGCTACCTGGTCCGCCAATCGGCCGACGGCCGCGAGGTCACCGGGCCCGACGGCGGTCGCCTGCTGTACGCCGTGGGGCCCGCCACCGGATCCCCCGGGCGGGACGCGGACGCGCCCTTCGACGTGGTGCTCATGGACCTGCCCGACCGGCCGGAGCGGCTGGGCGACCTGCGCCGGCGTGGGCGGGTCACGTCCGCGACGCGGATCATCGCGGTGCACCTCGACCACCGCGTCCCGGCGGAGAGCGAGCTGGCCCGCCGCCTCGAGTTCTGGGGCGCGGCGGCCGTCCCCGACGGGACCGTCGTGGACACGGCGAGCGCGGAGGCGGTGCTCAGGGTTCGGCGACCCAGGGTGCGGCCACGCCGGACGCTGCTGCTCGGCGGGTCGCGTTCCGGCAAGTCCGAGGAGGCCGAGCTCCGCCTGGCCGCCGAACCCGAGGTGACCTACGTGGCCACGGGGCCCTCAGGCGGTGACGACCCGGCCTGGCTCGCCCGGGTGCGGGCCCACAGGGAACGGCGCCCGGCGCACTGGCGGACCGTGGAGACGACCGACCTCGTGGCCGTCCTGTCCGGTGGTTCGGGGACGTTCCTCGTCGACGGGATCGGCACCTGGCTCGCCGCCGTGTTCGACGAGTGCGCCGCCTGGCCGGACGGCACGTCCGCGGACGGCCATCAGGCCGCCCTCGGCCGGGTGGCGGAGCGGTGCGACGCGCTGACGGCCGCCTGGCGCGGCACCCGCGCCCGGGTGGTGGCGGTGAGCGACGAGGTGGGCCTCGGGGTGATCCCGGCGACCCCCGCCGGACGGCTGTTCCGCGACGCGCTCGGCCGGCTCAACCAGGCCCTCGCCCGCGAGTCCGAGGACGTCGCCCTGGTGGTCTCCGGCAGGGTCGTCCCGCTGCCCCTTTGACTACTACGATCTGCCCTCGTGCCCGACGAACCCCGCGTGAATCCCGGCGCGGCCTGGCGGCTCGCGCTCGGGACCCTCACCGTCTTCCCCGTACGGCCGGTGGAGGTCGACCGCGCCGTGGCGGGACGCGCCATGTCGCTGGCGCCCTTCGTCGGCGTGCTGCTCGGCCTGGCCGCCGCCGTGGTGCTCGAGGCCGCCGGTGCGGTGTCGGGCTCACCGCTGCTCGGCGCCGTCCTCGCGGTGGGGGCCCTGGCGTGGCTGACGCGGGCCCTGCATCTGGACGGCCTCGCGGACCTGGCCGACGGGCTCGGCAGCGGCAAGCCGGCCGACGGCGCGCTGGACGTGATGAAGCGCTCCGACATCGGGCCGTTCGGGGTCGTCACCGTCGTGATCGCCCTGCTCGTGCAGGTGGCCGTGCTGTCGCGGGGCGGTACGGCCGCCTGGGTCGCGCTGGTGGCGGCGGCGGCGACCGGCAGGCTGGCGGTCACGTGGGCGTGCCGCGAGGGCGTGCCCGCCGCCCGTCCCACCGGCCTCGGCGCGCTCGTCGCCGGCACCGTACGGCGGGGCTCCGCGATCGGGGCCACCCTCGCGACGGCCGTCGTCGTGGTGGTGCTCGCCCTCGTGGCGGCCGCCGGCCCGTCGCTGCTGGAATACTGCTGGCCGTTCGGCCTGTCGAACCCCTTCGGCCGCGCCTATCCGGACTATTCCGCCATAGTCCCCTACTCCGAGGGGACCTACGGGTACACCGTCTACGCGGACCCGCGGCCCGCCGGGCTGCTGCATCGCCTGTCGGACGATCCGTATCTGATCACGGTGGCCGGGCTGCTGCCGGCGATGGCGGCCGGGCTGGGGGCCGCCGCGCTGCTGCGCCGCCGGGCCGTACGGCGGCTGGGTGGCGTCACGGGCGACGTGCTCGGCGCCCTGGTGGAGACGGCCACGACGGTGACGCTGCTGGCCTCCGTCCTGCTCGTCTGAGGCGCGTGAACACGCGTCAGCGCGGCGCGGCGACGGGACGCAGCCGGTAGGCGGCGAGGACGACCGCCGCGAGCAGCACCCAGCCGACGACCCCGGTGATCCCGGCGAGCGCCGCGTTCGGCGGGGCGGCCGCGTCGCCGAGGAGCAGCGCCAGGCCCGTCACGGCGTTCAACGAGCCGTGTGCGATGACCGCGGGCCACACGCTGCGCGAGCGCAGCCGCATCCAGCCGAGCAGCGCCCCGAAGATGACGCAGAAGCCGACGAACAGCGCCGCCGCCCAGGCGCCGAGCGCCGGGTAGTTGTAGCCCTTCAACGTGAGGGGAGCGTGCCAGAGACCCCAGATCACCCCGGACAGCACCAGCGCGGGCCATACCCGGCGGGGTCCCGGCGCGGATGAGACGGCCGGGTCTCCGAGCAGGCGCGGCAGCAGCCAGCCCCGCCAGCCCCACTCCTCCCCGAGCGCGGGGATCGCGTTGAGGAACGGGGCGATCAGCACGGCCTGCACGACCTGGACGGCGTACAGGACCCGCGGGTCCAGCGGCACCTTGTCGAGGGCCGCGCCCAGTTGCGCGTGGAACAGGCTCAGCCCGGCGAAGTCGAGGCTCACCACGCCGACGGCGGCGCTGACCAGGAGGGCGACGGCCACGAGAAGCGGCACGCCGAGCAGCGCCGTCACCAGGAGCGCGGCCGTCCCGCCCCGATCCGGTCCGAGCGTGAGCCCGGTCGCCCGCGCCCATTCCCGCAGCGGCGTGCCACGCCGCCGGGCGAGCCACACGGCCAGTACGCCGAGGGAGGGCGTCAGCATCATCAGCCCCCCGACCAGTGCGAAGGCCGGCGTGCCGAGCCGTACGGCCCCCAGCCAGAGGGGCAGCGCGATCAGCCACGAGGCCCCGAACGCGACGAGGAGGAAGAGCCAGACATCGGCGTTGCGCCGGATCACGGTCATCACCTTTCGACGGAGGGGCGCTGCCGGGCGATGAGGGCGTTGAGCAGGGCGGCGCCCGCCTCGGCGTCGTCCACGCTGATGGCGAGCCGCCCGCCGGAGGTGTAGCGCACGACCAGGCACTCGCCGCCGCGGATCATGATCGTGGCCCGTCCCGGGAGGCCGCGGTAGCCCCATCCGCCCACCTGGGCCGGATACCGCTCCTCCACCCACGCCCGCTCGACGCGATCCAGCCGCACCCTGCGCGAGGGCCACCGCAACGGGCCGACCGACACGGTCAGCGCTTCGGGGACGACCCGCACCGAGACCGACGACAGCACCGTGCCGACCACGCCCACGACGGCGAGCGGCACCACGGCGCGCCAGCCGCCGGGGAACAGGCCGGACAGGGCCGTCCCCGCGAGCGCCACCGCGGCGGCGAGCGCCACGATCGCGAGCCAGGCCGCCCACGGCGCGGTGGTGGTGGAGACCCACACCGGCCGCTTCCCCGGGTCGAGGTCGATCCGCGGTCGCGTCCGCGGTGGCGCCGGGGGAACGTCCGGGCCGCGCAGGCCGGCGAGCCGGCCCAGCGCCCCGAGCGCGATCGGCGCGGCGACGATCACCACGACCTGCCAGCTCATGCCCGCCGCGCGGGTCCAGTCGCCGCGGTCGAGGTTGGCGGCGATCGTGAAGGCCTGCGTGACGACCATGAGCCCGCCCGCCCAGGCCAGCCCGGCGCAGTACCAGGCGCGCGGCGTACGGCGGACCAGCGTGCGGGCCCGCGCCCCGACACCTGCGCCGACCCCCGCGACGACGACCCACAGCACGACCAGAACGAGCACGAAGGCCGCGAACGGCATGGAGCCGTCGGGCCGCCCGGACGGCCCCCAGTGGGTGGCCAGCGGGTCGGGCAGGCGATCGGCGAACGCCAGCGGCACCGCCACGAGCACGGCGGCGACCAGCACGGCCCAGGCCGAGACGGCCAGCAGGAACCGGGTGCGGAAGCCGGTGACGGAGCGGTCGTGGGGGTCGGTCATGCCATTTCCTTGCCGGAGTCATCGCCGGGGTCCTCACCGAGGTCCTTGATGACGTCCTTGATGAGGGCGACGACGTCGTCCGTGGTGAGGCCGTACCTCGCGGCCTCGTCGAGCAGGTCACGCGCGCGCGTCCTGAGCGCCTCGCGGCCGTCCGGCCGCCGCAGCACGGACACCCCGCGCCCGCGGCGGAACTCCAGCAGTCCCTCGTCCCGCAGGTCGCGCAGCGAGCGCAGCACGGTGTTCGCGTTGACGCCCAGCGCGTGGGCCAGGTCGCGGGCCGGCGGCAGCCGATCGCCGGGCGCGACGTCCCCGGCCCCGATCGCACGCCTTATGGCGGCGGCCACCTGTTCGTGCAGGGGCCGCGGATCGTTGAGATCGAGCGTGAGCAACATGATGCTATCGACATTAGCACCATACGCCCGGAAGATCGCGATGGTGCTACTTTCATTGGCATCATCGCGATTACCGATAGGTAGGATGAACCCTCGTTTATGCGTAGCCGAGTAAGCCCAGCTAGCATCGGCTCACGTGACCACAGTGCGCATAAACGCATCTGACGCGGTCTCCATCGAGACCAGTGCTCTCATAATCGGCGTCCACACGACCCCGGAGGGTCCACGCCCGGCTCCCGGAGGCGAAGGCCTCGACCAGGCCCTGGACGGACGACTCGCCGAGATCCTCACCACAATGGGGTTCACCGGCAAGGCCGAAGAGGTCGTCAAGTTCCCGACTCTCGGGGCGCTACCGGCGCCCGTCGCCGTCGCCGTGGGCCTCGGCGACGTCCCGCAGGACGAGGACGGCTACGACCTGGAAACCCTGCGCCGCGCGGCCGGAGCGGCCGTCCGCGCCCTCGCCGGCACGCCGTCCGCCGCGCTCGCCCTGCCCGCCCGTACGGCCGCCGAGGCGGAGGCCGTGGCGCTGGGCGGCCTGCTGGGCGCCTACGACTTCGCGCGCTATCGCACCGGCGGCGACCTCAAGCCGCCGGTCGGCGAGCTTACCGTCCTGTCCGGCGCGGCCGGGGCCGAGGAGTCCGTCGCGCACGCGGCGACGCTCGCCGACTCCGTCACCCTCGTCCGCGACCTGGTGAACACGCCGCCGTCCGACCTGTGGCCCGCGCGCTTCGCCGAGATCGCCCAGGAGACCGGCGGCGCGGCCGGCCTGTCGGTCGAGGTGCTGGACGAGGTCAGGCTCAAGGAGGACGGCTACGGCGGCATCATCGGCGTCGGCCAGGGCTCGGTCAACCCGCCCCGCCTGGTCCGCGTCGCCTACAGCCACCCCGAGGCGTCCCAGAAGGTCGCGTTCGTCGGCAAGGGCATCACCTTCGACTCCGGCGGCCTGTCGCTCAAGCCCTCCGCCTCCATGGACTGGATGAAGTCGGACATGGGCGGCGCCGGAGCCGTGTTCGGCGCGCTCGTCGCGATCGCCCGGCTGGGCCTGCGCGTCAACGCGGTCGGCTACCTCTGCCTGGCCGAGAACATGCCCTCGGGCAGCGCCCAGCGCCCCTCCGACGTCCTGCACACCTACAGCGGCAAGACCGTCGAGGTGCTCGACACCGACGCCGAGGGCCGCCTGGTGCTGATCGACGGCATCGCCCGCGCCGTCGAGGACGAGCCCGACGTGATCATCGACGTCGCCACCCTGACCGGCGCGCAGATCGTGGCGCTCGGATGGCGTACGGCCGGCGTGATGGCCAACGACGACGCGCTGCGCGAGGAGATCGTCCGCATCGCCGGCGAGCAGGGCGAGGGCGCCTGGGGCATGCCGCTGCCCGCCGAGCTGCGCAAGGGGCTCGACTCCGCGGTCGCCGACATCGCCAACCTCCAGCCCGAGCGGTGGGGCAGCATGCTCGCCGCGGGCATCTTCCTGCGGGAGTTCGTCCCCGCGGGCGTCCGCTGGGCGCACGTGGACATGGCCGGGCCCGCGTTCAACAAGGGCGAGCCGCACGGCTACACGCCCAAGGGCGGCACCGGCGCGCTGACCCGCACGCTCGTCGCCGTCGCCGAGCGCTACGCGGGGAACGGCACGTCCGCGCAGGCTGTTTAACCAGAAAGAGCCCGTGCGGGTGGTTCGACAACGGAAGACGGCTCCGCCGCGGCGTGCCCGCGTGGGCCCGGGCCGGGGCCACGATCTTCCGGGACAAGTGAAAAGATGCTGCCGGGCCCATCCGGCGGTGTGAATACGACCAAGGAGCATTCCAGTGGCTGATGGCAGCGGCCCCTACGACATCGTCGTCCTAGGTGGCGGTAGCGGTGGTTACGCCTGTGCCCTGCGGGCGGCCGAGCTCGGCATGAACGTCGTCCTCATCGAGAAGGACAAGGTCGGGGGCACCTGCCTGCACCGCGGCTGCATCCCCACCAAGGCGCTGCTGCATGCGGCCGAGCTCGCCGACCAGGCTCGCGAGGGCGAGTCGTTCGGCGTCCGCACCCGGCTGGAGGGCATCGACGTCCCCGGCGTCCACGCGTACAAGGACAAGGTGATCGGGGGCCTCTACAAGGGCCTGGCCGGGCTCATCAAGAGCAAGAAGATCACCGTGGTCGAGGGCGAGGGCCGCCTGGCCGGTCCCAACCGCGTCGTGGTCGGCGACCAGGTGTACGAGGGCCGCAACGTCGTGCTGGCGACCGGCTCGGTGCCGAAGTCGCTGCCCGGCCTCGACATCGACGGCGAGAAGGTGATCAGCAGCGACCACGCGCTGGTCCTCGACCGCGTCCCGTCCTCGGTCGTCATCTTGGGCGGCGGCGTCATCGGCGTCGAGTTCGCCAGCGTCTGGCGCTCGTTCGGCGCCGAGGTCACGATCGTCGAGGCGCTGCCGCACCTGCTGCCGCTGGAGGACGAGTCCAGCTCCAAGCTGCTGGAGCGCGCCTTCCGCCGCCGTGGCATCAAGTACGAGCTGGGCGCCCGGTTCGAGAGCGTCAAGACCACCGACACCGGGGTCGTCGTCTCCCTGGAGAACGGCAAGACCCTCGACGCCGAGATCATGCTCGTCGCCGTCGGCCGCGGCCCGGTCTCGGCCGGCCTCGGCTACGAGGAGAACGGCGTCACGATGGAGCGCGGCTACGTGCTCGTCAACGAGTTCTGCCAGACCAGCGTGCCGGGCGTGTACGCCGTGGGCGACCTGATCCCCACGCTGCAGCTCGCCCACGTCGGCTTCGCCGAGGGCATCCTGGTCGCAGAGCACATCGCCGGGCTGAACCCGGTGCCGATCGACTACGACGGCGTTCCGCGCATCACCTACTCCGAGCCCGAGGTCGCGTCGGTGGGCATCGCCACGTCGGTCGCCCGCGAGCGCGGCCACGACGTCGTCGAGCTGAACTACAACCTCGCCGGCAACGGCAGGAGCAAGATCCTGCAGACCCAGGGCGAGGTCAAGGTCGTCGCCGAGCGCGACGGCCGGGTGCTCGGCGTCCACATGGTCGGCAGCCGGGTGGGCGAGCTGATCGCGGAGGCTCAGCTGATCTTCAACTGGGAGGCCACGGCCACCGACGTCGCCCAGCTCATCCACCCGCACCCGACCCAGTCCGAGGCTCTCGGCGAGGCCATGCTGGCCCTGGCCGGCAAGCCGCTGCACGTCCACAACTGAAGCCCTCCTAGCGAACGCGAGAGAAGAACACACCATGCCGGTCTCCGTAACCATGCCCCAGCTCGGCGAGAGCGTTACCGAGGGCACCGTCACACGCTGGCTGAAGAAGGAAGGCGACCGCGTCGAGGCCGACGAGCCGCTCCTCGAGGTGTCGACCGACAAGGTCGACACCGAGATCCCTTCGCCGTCCGCCGGCTACCTGACCAAGATCATCGTTGCCGAGGACGAGACGGTCGAGGTCGGCGCCGAGCTGGCCCTGATCGACTCCGAGGCGGGCGCCGCTCCGGCCGCCGCCGAGCCGGCGGCGCCGGCTCCCGCTCCGCAGCCCGAGCCGGAGCCCGCTCCGGCCCCGGCGCAGACGGCGGCGCCCGAGCCCGCCCCCGCCGCGCCGATCTCGTCGATCCCGCAGCCCGCGCCCGCCGTGGTGACGCCGCAGCCGGTGCCCCCGGCGCCCGCGCCGGCCCCGCAGGCTCCGGCCCAGCAGGCCCCGGCTCCGCAGCCGCAGGCGCCCGCCCCGGCCGCGCAGCCGAGCGAGCCGACCCCGCTGCCCTCGTCCGGCGAGGGCCCGTACGTCACGCCGCTGGTCCGCAAGCTCGCCGCCGAGCACGGCGTCGACCTCGACTCGCTGACCGGCACCGGCGTCGGCGGCCGGATCCGCAAGCAGGACGTGATCGAGGCCGCCCGCGTCCAGCGCGAGCAGGCCGCCGCCGCTGCCGCCGCTCCCGCGGCCCCGCAGGCGGCGCCCGCCCCGGCCCAGGCGCCCGCCGCCCCGGCCGCCGCCGCGCCCGCCGCGTCGGAGGTGCGGGTGGACACCACGCTGCGCGGCCGTACGGAGAAGATGTCGCGCCTGCGGCAGACCATCGCCAAGCGCATGGTCGAGTCGCTGCAGGTCTCGGCGCAGCTCACCACCGTGGTCGAGGTCGACGTCACCCGCATCGCGCGCCTGCGCGACCGGGCCAAGGACGAGTTCCTGCGGCGCGAGGGCGTGAAGCTGTCGTTCATGCCGTTCTTCGCGATGGCCGCGGTCGAGGCGCTCAAGCAGCACCCGAAGCTGAACGCCACGATCAACAGCGAGACCAACGAGGTCACCTACTTCGACGTCGAGCACCTCGGCTTCGCTACCGACACCGAGCGCGGCCTGCTCGTCCCGGTGATCAAGAACGCGGGCGACCTCAACATCGCCGGGCTCGCCCGTAAGATCGCCGACCTCGCCGAGCGCACCCGCACCAACAAGGTGAGCCCGGACGAGATCACCGGCGGCACGTTCACGCTGACCAACACCGGCAGCCGGGGCGCGCTGTTCGACACGCCGATCCTCAACCAGCCGCAGGTCGGCATGCTGGGCACCGGCGCGGTCGTCAAGCGCCCGGTCGTCGTGGACACCCCGGAGGGCGAGGTCATCGCGGTCCGCTCGATGGTCTACCTCGCGCTCAGCTACGACCACCGCCTGGTCGACGGCGCCGACGCGGCCCGCTTCCTCACGACGATCAAGCACCGTCTCGAGGAGGGCCGCTTCGAGGCCCAGCTCGGCCTGGCGTAGCCGTACGCCCGGGGGCGGCGCGAGCCGTACCGCCTGGACGCCATCGGGGCCGTCCCGCGCTTCGCGGGGCGGCCCCCTGCGTTTCCGGGTAGTGACCCGTGCGTGGAGACGATGACGACAGTGGTGACGGGCTCCTCGGGACTGCTCGGAACGGCCCTGGTGCGCGCGCTGCGCGCCGACGGGCACGAGGTGCGCCGCCTCGTACGGCGCCCGCCCGCCGGGCCGGACGAGCGCTTCTGGGACCCGGCGGGCGGCGTGCTCGACCCCGGGGCGCTGGAGGGCGCGGACGCCGTCGTCCACCTGGCCGGTGCCGGGATCGGCGACCGCCGGTGGTCCGAGGCGTACAAGCGGGAACTGGTGGACAGCCGGGTCGGCGGCACGCGCACCCTCGCCGAGGCGCTGGCCCGCGCCGAGGGCGGACCGCGGGTGCTGCTGTCCGCCTCCGCGATCGGCTTCTACGGCGACACCGGGGATCGCGCGGTGGACGAGTCCGCGCCGGGAGGCACGGGCTTCCTGGCCGACCTGGTGCGCGGCTGGGAGGCCGCCACCGCGCCCGCCGCGGAGGCGGGCGTGCGGGTGACGCCGCTGCGCACGGGTCTCGTGCTCAGCGGCCGGGGCGGCGCGCTCGCCCGGATGCTGCCGATCTTCAAGATGGGCGCGGGCGCCGTGCTCGGCAGCGGCAGGCAGTACGTCTCGTGGATCTCGCTGCCCGACTGGGTGGACGCGGTCCGCTTCCTGCTCGCGCACGAACTGGCGGGGCCGGTGAACCTCACGGCTCCCGAGCCGGTGACCAACGCCGAGTACACCGCCGCGCTCGCCAGGGCGCTGCGCCGCCCGACGATGCCGCTGCCGGCCCCGCGCCTCGCGCTGCGCCTGGCGCTCGGGGAGTTCGCGGAGGAGGCCCTGCTCGCCGGTCAGCGGGTGCTCCCCCGGCGGCTGCTCGACGCAGGTCACCGGTTCGCCCATCCCACCATCGGCGAGGCGCTGGCCGCCGTACTCTAAAGAGTCATTCGATCCGGGAACAGGAGTGATGCGCATGAGCCGCATCGGGCAGTCGCACATCGTCGCCATCGGAGGCGGATCATTCCGGCAGTCGGAGCGGTACGGGTTCATCGAGCCGACCGCGCTGCTGCGTTACGTCCTCGACCTGACCGGTCAGGACCGCCCCAAGCTCGGGCTGCTCGCCACGGCCACCGGCGACGACGCCGAGTGGCTGCTCAAGATGTACGGCGCGTTCTCCCGCTGGGACGTCGAGGTGAGCCACCTGACGGTCTTCCCGATGCCGAACGTCGAGGATCCCCGCGAGTGGATCCTGGAGCAGGACGCGATCTACGTGAGCGGCGGCAGCGTCGCCAACCTCGCCGCGCTGTGGCGGCTGCACGGCCTGGACGAGGCGTTCGCCGAGGCGTGGCGGGCGGGGGTCGTGCTGTCCGGGCAGAGCGCCGGCGCGCTGTGCTGGCACGTCGGCGGCAACACCGACTCGTTCGGGCCGAGGCTGCGGCCCTGGGCCGAGGGGCTGGGCCTGCTCCCCTACTCCTGCGGCGTCCACTACAACTCCGACCCCCAGCGGCGGGCGCTGCTGCACGAGTCGGTCGCGTCGGGCGAGCTGCCCGAGGGGTACGCCGCCGACGAGGGCGTGGCGCTGCACTACGTGGGCACGGAGTTCATCCAGGCCGTGACCACCGACCCCGAGGGGTACGCCTACCGGATCGAGCGGGACGGCCCCGCCGTCAAGGAGCTGCGTATCGAGCCCCGGCTGCTCACCTCTACTCTGTGAACGTGAAGGCCGATGGGAACGTGAAGGGCGTGGCCATCGTCCGCCTGGGCGTCGACGTACCGTACGAGCAGGCGTGGACCCTGCAGCGGCGGCTGCACGCCCGGCGGGCGGCCGACGAGATCTCCGACCTGTGCCTCATGCTGGAGCACGCCCCCGTCTACACGGCGGGCAAGCGGACGCTGCCGCACGAGCGGCCGGTCGACGGCACGCCGGTCATCGACGTGGACCGGGGCGGGAAGATCACCTGGCATGGTCCGGGGCAGCTCGTCTGCTACCCCATCATCCGCATCGGCGACGTGGTCTCCTACATCCGGCTGCTGGAAGAGGTCCTGATCCAGGTCTGCGCCGACTTCGGGCTGACCGCGCGCCGGGTCGAGGGCCGCGGCGGAGTGTGGGTGCCCGGCGACCCCGCGCACGGGCTGCCCGACCGCAGGCTCGGCACGATCGGCATCCGGGTCTCCGGCGGGGTCACCATGCACGGCTTCGCGCTCAACTGCGTCAACGACCTGAGCTGGTACACCCGCATCGCCGGTGACGACGCCGGGGTGACGTCGCTGGCGGCCGAGACCGGCCGGCGGATCACGGTCGACGAGGTCATCCCGTTCGCCGGCAAGCGCCTCGCCGAGGCCCTCGGCGAGGAGCCGTACGACCTGTACGAGGAGGATCTCGCCTGACGGCTACGCGCCGCGGCCCTTCCGGCGGATCTTGATCTGGCGCATGTCGGTCACCGCGACCCGCAGGATCTCGTACGGGTGCCCGTGCGCGTCCAGCGCGGTCATCGCTCCCAGCGCGGCCTCGTCCTCACCGTCGTCCGGCCCCGCGGGCACCTGGCAGCGGAAGGTGAAGGCGGACACGCTCGCGTCGTGGGTGAACGTGCCGCCCTCGGTGTAGGCGGTGCCGCCCGCCGCCGTCACGGCGGCCCGGCCCGCGTCGTCGAGGCCCTTGAACTTTCCTCTGATCGTCACTCTGAACACGGTCGTCCCTCTCGTACGGCATAGGTGCGGACGCGCTCGCCCAGGAGGCTCTCGGTGACGTCGAGCAACTCCAGCACGGCGGCCGCGATGGCGTCCGGGCTCTCCCCCTCCGTCGTACGCCGCCCGATCTCGGCGTACACAAGCGAGTGGAGGCAGCCGATGTGCCAGGCGACCACGCGCGGCAGCGGGTCGCCGGCGTCGGCGCCGGTCTCCTCGGCCAGCGCGACCGCCAGCGCGTCGGTCATCTGGCGGCCGAGGTCCTCCAGCCGGGCGGTCAGCGTGGGGGCGGCCCGCATCATCTCCAGCACGCGCCCGAATCCCGCGCTCAGCCCGACCACGCGTTCTCGCCCGCGTATCTCCCGGCGCAGGCGCTGCAGCACGGCGACGGCCGCCGACTCGCCCGGCGGCCGCTCCCGCACGATGTCGGCGAGCCTCCGGGGCGACGCCTCCTCGGGCGGGAGCACCAGGTCCTCCTTGGCCTGGAAGTAGTTGTAGACGGTGTTCACGGAGACCTCGGCGGCCTGGGCGACCTCGGCCATCGTGACGTTGTCGAAGCCGCGCTCCACGAACAGCCCGACCGCCACCTCGGCGATGCGCCGCCGGGTCTGCCGTTTCTTGCGCTCCCGAAGTCCCTCGGCCATTTCTGAACTCTACTGCAAATTTGCAATCGATTGCAGTTTTCGGCGTCTCGCCGAGCGGGTTGGCCTCGGAGATACTCGCGGCATGACCCTCTCCTCACCCCCCGGCGAGGTCCGTGCCGATCTGCTCCCCCGTGACGCCAGGAGGAGGTTCCTCCGGCTGCGGGGCCGGCGGCTGGACAGACCCGGCCGGCCGGCCGCCAGGCTGGCCGCCTTCGCCCTGTCGGCCGTCGTCCACGCGGTGACCGCCGCCATCCTGGCCGGCGGCGTCCTCATCGTCGTCAACTGGCACGGCAACGTGCTCGGCTGGCTGTTCGGCGGCGTGCTCGTCGCCATCGCGATCCTGACCAGGCCGCGGACGGTCCGGCTCCCGGACGGCGCGGAGGAGGTCACCAGGGCGGAGGCGCCCGCCCTGTTCGAGGCCGCCGACCGGATCTCCGGGGCCGTCGGCGCCGCGCCCCCGGCCGCGATCTATCTGCATGACCGCCTCTTCTGGTGCGCCCACCTGCGGGCGGGGATACGGCGGCGGCCCGTGCTGCTCGTCGGCCTTCCGCTGCTGCTCAGTTTGACGCCGCGCGAGCGGGCGGGCATGCTCGGCGCGGAGCTCGCGCGCGAGGTGAGCGGCGACCCCGGCCGCGGCCTGTTCGTCCCGTCCGCCCTCGCCACCACGGGAGAGTGGCGGCACGCCCTGATGGGCATGCGGGTGGACCGCTATCGCGACTTCGGCGACCCCCACCTGGACGTACACAGCGGCGTTCCGGCAGGCAGGATGGCGTCGCAGGCGATCGGCAAGGTCACCGGCTGGGTGCTGGCGTGGCCGCTGTTCCTCGCCGAGCTCGCGCTGCGCCGGCTCGTCTCCGCCCAGTCGCAGCACGCCGTCTACTACGCCGACCAGGTCGCGGCCCGCGCCGTCTCGTCGCGGGCCGTCGTCGAGTACGTCGACGCGCTCACCATGGGGGAAAGCCGCCTCACCCCCGTGATGGCCGCGGCCAGGCGCGGGGAGACGGCCGAGGAGATCCGCGGCGCCGTGCTCTCCAGGGACACCGACCCCGGCCTGGTGGCCGCGCGCCGGGAGGACTCCCTGGCCGGGCAGGCCGCCTGGCAGGCGGAGCCGCCGACGGCGTTGCGGGCCGTCCTCCTCGAGTCGGCCGGCGTCGACGAGGGCTCGGTGGGCCTCGGCTCCGGCGAGTCCGACCGGATCGACGCCGAGCTGTCGCGCCACCTCGCGCGGACGGTCCGGGAGCTGTCCCGGATCACCTGAGGGCAGGTAATAAGCTGGGCTCGTGAACGAGCGTTCCGACAGGCACGCAGGCCCGCGTACGGCGCAGGGCCGCGTGCTCCCGCTCGGACCCCGGGCCCGCGGACCGCTGCCGCGGAGTGCTGCGAAGGAAGTCGAATGACCGTCGCTCCTGAAGGCCGAAAGCTCCTCCGCCTGGAGGTGCGCAACAGCCAGACCCCCATCGAGAAGAAGCCGCCGTGGATCAAGACGCGGCTGCGCAACGGCCCCAACTTCAACGAGATCAAGTCGTTGGTGAAGGGCGCGGGGCTGCACACCGTGTGCCAGGAGGCGGGCTGTCCCAACATCTCCGAATGCTGGGAGGACCGCGAGGCCACCTTCCTCATCGGCGGTGACCAGTGCACCCGGCGCTGCGACTTCTGTCAGATCGACACCGGCAAGCCGGCCGAGTACGACAGGGACGAGCCGCGCCGCGTCGCCGAGTCGGTGCGCCAGATGGGCCTGCGCTACGCCACGGTGACCGGTGTCGCCCGTGACGACCTGCCCGACGGCGGCTCCTGGCTGTACGCGGAGACCGCCCGGCAGATCCACGAGATGGTGCCCGGCTGCGGCGTCGAACTGCTCGTGCCGGACTTCAACGGCGACCGCGGCCAGCTCGAGGAGGTCTTCTCCAGCAGGCCCGAGGTCTTCGCGCACAACATCGAGACCGTGCCCAGGATCTTCAAGCGGATCCGGCCCGCGTTCCGCTACGAGCGATCGCTCCAGGTCATCAGCCTGGCCCGCGAGGCCGGGCTGGTCACCAAGTCGAACCTCATCCTCGGCATGGGCGAGGAGCGCGAGGAGATCACCCAGGCGCTGCGCGACCTGCACGAGGCCGGATGCGACCTGGTGACCATCACGCAGTACCTGCGTCCCACCCCGCGTCACCACCCCGTGGACCGCTGGGTCAAGCCCGAGGAGTTCGTGGAGCTCCAGCGGGAGGCCGAGGAGATCGGTTTCGCCGGCGTCATGTCCGGCCCGCTCGTCCGCTCGTCCTACCGGGCCGGCCGCCTGTACCAGCAGGCGATCGCCGCCCGCGTGGGAGAGTCTCGTTTTCATTAAGTCAGCTCGGCGTTTGTATCCTTCAGACCATGGCGAAAGACGCAGCGGCTCCGGGACGCCTCAAGCAGCTCCGGATGGTCGCACAGATCATTCAGCAGGCGAACCCCAAGGGGATGCCGATCGTCTACGCGTCGGCTCTGGGCACGCTCGTCCTGTTCGTCGTCATCGGCGTGATCTTCAGCTGGACGTGGATCGTGTTCGGCGTCTTCGCCGCCGTACTGGTGGGGATGATCGTCTTCAGCCGGCTGGCGCAGAAGGCGCAGTATTCGATGCTCCACGGCCAGCCGGGGGCGACGTACGCGATCCTGCAGAGCCTGCGCGGCACCTGGTACGTCGAGGAGAAGCCGGTCGCGGTCAACCGCGACCAGGACCTCGTCTTCCGGGTCGTCGGATATCCGGGGGTCATCCTGGTCTCCGAGGGCCCGCCGAACCGGGTGCAGCGCATGCTCGTCGCGGAGAAGAAGCGCGTGCAGCGGGTCGCGGTCGACGTGCCCGTGTACGACGTCCAGTGCGGTGACGCGGAGGGGCAGGTCCCCCTGGCCAAGCTCCAGCGGCACATGATGAAGCTGCCCCGCAACCTGAAGAAGGGCGCGGTGTCCGAGGTCAACAACCGGATGCGCGCCCTCACCCCGGCCATCCCGATGCCGAAGGGCCCCATCCCCAAGGGCGCCCGGATGCCGCGCGGCCCCAAGATGCGCTGATCGCGTTGGATGTGGGAAGGCGGCCGGTCTCCCGGTCGCAGACCTCCCGGGCCAACCGGGGCTGGTGGGACGGCGCGGCCGACGAATACCAGGCCGAGCACGGCGGGTTCCTGCGCGACGACGGCTTCGTGTGGTGCCCCGAGGGACTGGACGAGGCCGAGGCCCGGCTGCTGGGCGACGTGGCGGGGCGCCGGATTCTGGAGATCGGGTGCGGCGCCGGCCAGTGCGGCCGGTGGCTGCTGGGGCGCGGCGCGACGGTCGTCGGCGTCGACCTGTCCTACCGGCAGTTGCAGCACTCCCGGCGGATCGACATGTCCGCCGGGATGAGGCTGCCCGTCGTCCAGGCCGACGCCGAGACGCTGCCGTTCGCGGACGAGTCGTTCGACCTCGCGTGCTCGGCCTACGGCGCGCTGCCGTTCGTCGCGGACGCCGGGGCCGTGCTGGCCGAGGTGCGCCGGGTGCTGCGGCCGGGCGGGCGGTTCGTGTTCTCCGTCAGCCACCCCGTGCGATGGGCCTTCCCCGACGATCCGGGCCCGGGCGGCCTGACCGCCGACCGGCCCTACTTCGACCGCTCGCCGTACGTCGAGTTCGGCGAGGACGGCGAGCCGTCGTACGTGGAGCACCACCGGACGATGGGCGACTGGGTGGGCCTGATCGCCGCCTCCGGCCTCGTCCTGACCGGCCTGACCGAGCCGGAGTGGCCGCCGGGCCACGACCGCACGTGGGGCGGCTGGAGCCCGTTGCGCGGCCGCCTGCTCCCCGGCACGGCGATCTTCCAGTGCGTCAGGCCCGCGTCGTAGGACCCGGCGGGGGCGGCGTCAGACGAAGTAACGCGCCCAGACGTACACCCAGGCCATCGTGATGCTCAGCGCGGTGACGAGGACGCCGTACTTGGTGAACTGCCAGAAGCCGATGCGGTGGCCGGTCCTGGCGGCGATGCCGACGGCCACGACGTTGGCGCTCGCCGCCACCGCGGTGCCGTTGCCGCTGAAGTCGGCCCCCAGTGCGAAGGACCACCACAGCGCCTGCCCGGTCCGCGCGTCCGGGGCCTGGGCGACCATCTCCTCGACGACGGGCACCATCGTCGCGACGTAGGGGATGTTGTCGAAGAACGCGCCCAGCACGCCGGAACCGAACAGCAGCGCCGTGGCCGCGAGGAAGTGGTCGTCGCCGAGCGCACCGACGGCCCAGCCGCCGATCGTCGCGATGACACCCGTGTTCACCAGCCCGGCGACCATGACGAACAGGCCCATGAAGAAGACCAGGGTGCTCCACTCGACCTCCCTCAGCACCTCCGGCACGTCGGCGCGGGACACCAGCAGCATCACCCCGGCGCCCACCAGGGCCACGATCGACGGTTCCACGTGCACCACGGCGTGCAGGCAGAACCCGGCGACGACCCCGCCGAGCACGATCATGCACCGCGCGAGCAGGCGCGGGTCGGTGATCGCCCGCCGTTCCTGCAGCGCCATCACCGCGACCACCCGCTCCGGCCGGTAGCGGAACGACGTGCGGAAGAGCACCCGGGTGAGCAGCACGAACACCACGAAGATGACGACCACGACCGGTGCCATGTGGGCCAGGAAGTCGTTGAACGTCAGCCCGGCGCGGCTGCCGATGATGATGTTCGGCGGGTCGCCGATGAGCGTCGCCGCACCGCCGATGTTGGACGCGAGGACCTCGGCGATCAGGTACGGCTGAGCCGGGATGCGTAGCCGGTCGCAGACGACCACCGTGACCGGTGCGACGAGCATGATCGTGGTGACGTTGTCGAGGAACGGCGAGGCGATCGCGGTGATGACCATGAGCATGACCATCAGCCGGTACGGCCGGCCCTTGGACTTCTTCGCCGCCCAGATGGCGAGGTAGTCGAAGACCCCCGTGTGCTTGACGACGCCGACGATGATCATCATGCCGAGCAGCAGGAAGACGACGTTCCAGTCGATGCCGGCGGTCTCGGAGAAGAACACCTCGTCGCCGGGGATCAGCCCCAGGACGGCCATCGCGCCCGCGGCGACGAGAACCACCTTGACCTTGTGCACCTTCTCCGACGCGATGAAGACGAAGGCCACCAGGAAGATTGTGAAGGAGACGACCGCGCTCACGTGCGGCGCCCCGGGGGTCCGGCGGTCAGCGCGCGGCGGCAGGAGTCCCGGTGCGGCGTCCCGGTGGGAAGGCGCCGCGACGACGGCATGGCGAAGCGGTGAATGACGAAACCTCCGGATCATGGACATGTCGCATGACGCCACGTGACAGACGCGACGGGGTCTGCGACCGAAGAGGGCGGGGGCGGCCCGCGGCCCACTCGCGGCTCACTCGCGGGCTCACTCGTGGCGGTCAGTCACCCGGCGGGAGAATCGCCAGGCTGGTGAGCAGCCGCTCCAGCGTGATCGCCCCCGCCAGGGTGCCGTCGCGGCCGACGACCGCGACGATGGGGCTGCGGAGCCGGGTCATGAGGGCGGCCACTTCGAGCAGGGTGGCGTCGAGGGGCGCCGTCACCGGCCTGGGCGGCTGGGACGGCAGGCAGTCTCCCACCGTTATGCCGGCCAGCTCCTGCCAGAAGCGGTCGGCGTGGGCCTCGTCGATCGCCCGCGCGAGCGCCGAATCCTCCTGAAAGGCCCCGGGAACCGCGAGACGCAGAACCTGCGTGCCGGGAAGCACCCACCCCGGCCGCCTCCTGTCGTCCACCACGATCAACCCCGGCATCCGGTTCAGCACCATGATCCGTACGGCCCGGGCGACGGGGTCGTGGACGGTCACCGTCGGCAGGTTCACAACGACATCGCGCGCTCGCATCAGGTCACCACATCGATCGGGGAGACGTACGGTTCTCTGCATGGTCACCGGGCCGCTTCGGTGAACTCGGCGAAGCGGCGTTCGAGATGGGCGAGCCGATCGAGGACGGGCCTGCTGTGCAGGATGTCGGCGAGGGCCGGGATCGGGGTACGTTCGCCGCCATCGCGTCTCCTTCTCCCGTCCGTCGTCGCCTCTGTTCCAGTCTTCGAGAGGGCGTGGGCCGGCACCATCGGGTCCGGCACCCATATCGGGAGAGGTATGACATGTAGGAACGCCCGCACGATGGGGGGCACCCCGCATGGACACCCGCGTACGAGGACGAACAGGCTGTGAGCCGTGAACGAGCGCACCGACCCGCAGACCTGCCGGCAGACGAGGGCGCCGCGGGCGCGGCACCCGGCCAGGGCCCTGTTCTGGCGGCTGTTCGCGATCAACGGACTGGTCTTCACCGCCGGGACCTTCGTGCTCGCGCTCTCCCCGGCCACCGTGTCCTCACCGGTCCTGCTGGCCGAGATACCGGTCCTGACCGTGGGGCTGGCCCTGATCATCGCGGCCAACGCGCTGCTGATCCGCAAGAGCCTGGCCCCGCTCGACGCGCTCACCACCCTCATGCGGCGGGTCGACCTGCTGAGGACGGGCGACCGGCTCACCGACAGCGGCAACGGCGATCTCGCCCAACTGATCGGCACGTTCAACGAGATGCTCGAACGCCTCGAGGCCGAGCGCAGCGCCAGCAGCGCGTACGCACTGGCCGCGCAGGAGGGGGAACGGCAGCGGATCGCGCGCGAACTGCACGACGAGATCGGTCAGAGCCTCACCGTGGCGCTGCTGGCGCTCAAGCGCGTCGTCGACCGGGCGCCGGAGGAGCTCAAGGACGAGCTGTGCTCCGCCCAGGAGACGGTCCGTGCCAGCCTGGACGAGGTGCGGCAGGTCGCCAGACGGCTGCGGCCCGGTGTCCTGGAGGACCTCGGGCTGCACAGTGCGCTGAGCGCGCTCAGCAGCGACTTCTCGCAGGCCAGCGGGATCCCGGTCACCCGTGAGGTCGACAGCGGCCTGCCCGCCCTCAGCGGAGAGGTCGAACTCGTCCTCTACCGGATCGCCCAGGAGGGGCTGACGAACGTGGCCAGGCACTCGCACGCCCGCCATGTGGAGCTGTCACTCAGGGAGGAGAAGGGACAGCTCACGCTGCGCATCGCCGACGACGGGCGCGGGGGCGTCCGCACGGAGGGAGCGGGGATCCGCGGGATGCGCGAGCGCGCCCTTCTCATCGGCGCCCGGCTGACCGTCGACTCCCCGCCCGGCGGCGGCACGGACGTGCGCCTGGTCGTACCTCCGCACGCGGTGAAGGAGAGCTGAGCCGTGGAGAACCGCAGAACCCGCATCCTGCTGGCGGACGACCACGCGCTGGTCCGCCGCGGGCTGCGCCTGATCCTCGACGCGGAACCCGATCTCGTGGTGGTCGCGGAGGCCGCCGACGGCGCCGAGGCGGTCGAGGCCGCCCGCGCCGAGGAGGTCGACCTCGCCATCCTGGACATCGCGATGCCCCGCATGACCGGCATCCAGGCGGCGCGGGAGATCTCGCGGCGCGCACCCGGCATCCGCATACTCATCCTGTCGATGTACGACAACGAGCAGTACTTCTTCGAGGCGCTCAAGACCGGCGCCTCGGGCTACGTGCTCAAGTCGGTCGCCGACCAGGACCTCCTGGAGGCCTGCCGGGCGGCGATGCGCGGGGAGCCCTTCCTCTACCCCGGCGCGGTCACCGCCCTCATCCGCGACTACCTCCAGCGCGCCCGGCAGGGCGAGCGCATACCGGACAGCATCCTGACGCCCCGGGAGGAGGAGATCGTCAAACTCATCGCCGAGGGCAACTCGGCCAAGGAGATCGCTGAGACGCTCTTCATCAGCGTGAAGACCGTGGACAGGCACCGCGCGAACATCCTGCAGAAGCTCGGCATGCGCGACCGGCTCGAACTGACCCGCTACGCCATCCGCGCCGGCCTCGTCGAGCCGTGACCGCGGCCGCCCCGCGGAGTCAGAGGTTGACGACCACCGTGCCGCCCGCGCGGTCGTGCAGGCCGCGCCGGTCGCGGTCCCAGATGAGCGCGGGCACGGCGAGGCACAGCAGCAGAGTGCGCACCAGCACGCCGAAGAAGGCCGGCCGCCCGCCGTCGAGCCCGGCCACGCGGATGCCGAACAGGCGCATCCCCAGCGTCATGCCGATCGTGCCGACCAGCAGGACGTACTCCGCCGCGAAGATCCCGAGGCCGACCGCGCCGATGTCGTTGCCCTGGAAGCGCAGCAGGCCGCCGGCGATGGCCCAGGTGCACAGCAGCCAGTCGACGACGACGGCGCCGATCCTGCGCCCCCACCCCGCGACCGCCCCGGGGCCCTGCTCGGGCAGGCCGAGGCGCTGCCCCGGATAGCCCAGGTCCACCCCGGCGGCCCGCGGGCCCCCCATCCAGGTCTGCGTCCAACGCGGCTGCCGGTCACTCATGGTTTCCCAGCGTATCGGGGAGGGTCACCGGTCTGGCGTCCGGCCGCGAAGCCGTACATCATGGGCAGGCTTATCGCATTAAATCCCGATATCGTGAATCGTTTCCGACCTAAGCGCTTGGAGGGAACCGTGCGGCCGGCGGACCCCGATGACATCGACGCGCGCTTCGAGGCGCTGGTCGCGCAGTTCGGCGAGGACGAGATCCGGAGGATGACCGCGGCGGCGGAGTCGGTCGCGTCACCGCCGGGACGGCGGCGCGGCCCGGCCGTGCTGGCGGTGATCGCGGGCCTGGTCGTGCTCGTGGGGCTCGTCGTCGTCCTGCGGCCCGACGTCCTGGAGAGGCTCGGCATCGTCCGCCCGGCCGCAGGCGGCGAGGACCTGATGATCTCCGGCCCGGTGGTCGCCCGGCCCGGGCCCCTGCTGACGCCGATCCCCGACGGCGAGGAGGGCCTGTTCGACCACGGCCCCGTCCCGGCGCCGTCCGCCGGTCCCTTCGCCGGCACTCCCGCCGTCGACTACGCCGACGGGGAGCAGGGGCTGACCATGCCCGCGGCCCGCGCGCTCGGCGGGCTCACGGAGAAGGAGGTCGGCCAGGCCCTGCAGCGTGTACGGCGGTTGCTGTCGGCCGCGCACCTCGATCCGGCCACCGTGCGGGGTGAGCGCCCGGAGGAGTTCGCCCGTCTGCTGCATCCACGGCAGCGCGAGGAGTTCCTGCGCCACCTGGACGCCGGCGGCCCCTCCGGCACCCGGTCGTGGCTGTTCAGCCTCGCCCCGGACACGGCCGATCCGGTGGGGGACGTCGTGAAGGTCTCCGGCGAGACGACGGTCTCCGAGAGGGCCGGCGGAGGCGTCACGATCGAGACGGACTACCTGTTCGTCCACCCGGTCAGCCGCCCCGGCGCACCCCTGACCGTGACGAGGGTCGTCGAGCACCACAGGAGCGAGTTCTCGGCGTACCGGGAGGGCGGCAAGCTCGTCGTCTGGCTGGCCGCGGACAAGTCTGCGCTCTTCGGTGCGAATTGCGACCCGGATGACGGATTCGTTCATCCGCGCTTCCCCGGCGACCCGCGGGGAGCGCGGCCCTCCGGCGCGCCGGTCGACCCCTACGACCGCGTCTCCGGCGTTTCCGCCGGGCCGCGCTGCCCGGCCGCGTTAGGCACCTGACCTGCGATAAGGCCGTACGATGGAGCCCGGGGAACGGCGGGCCGACGTTATCGCCGCGACCGCCCGGGTAGCGCTTTCCCTTAACACGCGCGAAACAATCGAGACATGGGGCGGAAACGGCATCGGCCTATTTTCGGGTTGCTAGCCCATGCCCCTGGGAGGTTCGAGAGTGTTCAACTCCGCCGATGACGTCCTCAAGTTCATCCGGGACGAGGGTGTGCAGTTCGTTGACGTCAGGTTCACGGACCTGCCGGGGACGACGCACCACTTCACCTTCCCGTCCGAGAACTTCGGTCCCAACGTCTTCACCGACGGCCTCATGTTCGACGGCTCGTCGATTCGCGGGTTCCAGGCCATCCACGAGTCGGACATGCTCCTGCTGCCCGACCCCTCCACGGCCGTGCTCGACCCGTTCCGTCAGCACAAGACGCTGAACATCAACTTCTTCGTGCACGACCCGCTGACCGGCGAGGCCTACAGCCGCGACCCGCGCAACGTCGCGCGCAAGGCCGAGGAGTACCTCAAGGGCACCGGCATCGCCGACACCGTGTTCTTCGGCCCCGAGGCCGAGTTCTACATCTTCGACGACGTCCGCTTCGAGACGAGGCAGAACGCCGGCTACTACTACATCGACTCCATCGAGGGCGCCTGGAACACCGGCAAGGCCTCCGAGGGCGGCAACCTGGGTTACAAGCCCCGCTACAAGGGCGGCTACTTCCCCGTCCCGCCGATGGACCACTTCACCGACCTGCGCTCGCAGATGGTGCGCAACCTCATCGAGGCCGGCATCGAGACCGAGATGCAGCACCACGAGGTGGGCACCGCCGGCCAGGCCGAGATCGACTTCAGGTTCGGCACGCTGCTCGAGACGGCCGACAAGCTGATGCTGTACAAGTACATCATCAAGAGCACGGCCATCCAGGCGGGCCGTACGGTCACGTTCATGCCCAAGCCGATCTTCGGTGACAACGGCTCCGGCATGCACTGCCACCAGTCCCTCTGGAAGGACGGCGAGCCGCTGTTCTACGACGAGGTCGGCTACGCCGGTCTGTCGGACATCGCGCGCTACTACATCGGCGGCCTGCTCAAGCACGCCCCGTCGCTGCTGGCCTTCACCAACCCGACGGTGAACTCCTACCACCGCCTGGTGCCCGGCTACGAGGCCCCGGTCAACCTGGTCTACTCGCAGCGCAACCGCTCGGCCTGCGTCCGCATCCCGATCACCGGCTCGAACCCGAAGGCCAAGCGCATCGAGTTCCGCGTGCCGGACCCGTCCTGCAACCCGTACTTCGCCTTCGCCGCCATGCTCATGGCCGGCATCGACGGCATCCGCAACAAGATCGAGCCGCCGGAGCCCGTCGACAAGGACCTGTACGAGCTGCCGCCGGAGGAGGCCCGCAACATCCCGCAGGTGCCGGGCTCGCTGGAGAAGGTGCTCGACGCGCTCGAGACCGACCACGACTACCTGCTGGAGGGCGGCGTGTTCACGCCGGACCTCATCGAGACCTGGATCTCCTACAAGCGTGAGAACGAGGTCGACCCGATCCGCCTCCGCCCGCACCCGCACGAGTTCGAGCTCTACTACGACGTGTGATCCGCTGAGCTGTTGCCCTGGGCGGGGAACGCCCACCCGGGGCACGCGACGGCGTCGTGACGAAAGGCCATCGGCCGCCCTCCACCAGGGCACGGCCGATGGCCTTTCGCATGCGCGATCCCCCTGCGGCCCCCGATGTCGGCGAGCGGCTTGTCCGCGTGACCAAGGGATTCGACGCCGAGGATCCCACCCAATGGGTGGAGGCGGAGCGAGCTCGCTTCGCACGGAGAGCCCGCGGCACCCGCAACAGCTCACAGGCCCAAGGGACAACCAGTTCCGGTGCCACTCGCTGAGAAGCACCGCCTGCCGCGCTCATCGGGAGCGTCCCTCCCCCAGGGCGGGGGTCCTGCGCAGCAGGAGGGCGAGGACGCCGGTGGCGGTGAGCAGGAGTATGGCGAGGGCGACCACGCCCGGCCAACCGGCTTCCGTCCAGGCGCGGCCCGCGAGGCTGCCGAAGACGGAGGACCCGAGGTAGTAGGTGAACAGGTAGAGCGACGCGGCCTGCCCTGTGGACACCCCTCCCGCGTACGCCCGGGCCGGGACCCAGCCGCTGGCCACCCCGTGGACGGCGAAGAACCCCGCGGTGAGAAGCGCGAGTCCGAGGACCAGGACCGGCAGCGAGGACGACAGCGTGACCAGCGCGCCGACGACGGCCAGCAGGCAGCCCAGCGGCGTCACGGTCCGCCGCCCGTAGCCGTCCGCCAGCCTGCCGAACACGGCGGAGCTGACGGAGCCGATGGGATAGACGAGGAACATCAGGCCGGCGGCTCCGACACCGAGGTGGAACGGCGCGCCCGCGAGCCGGAAACCCAGGGTGTTGAACACCGCGACCAGGGCGCCCATCGAGCAGCCGCCGATGCCGTACAGCGCCAGCAGTCCGCGGTCCGACACCGCGCGCAGGCTCCCGCGGAGCAGGGCGCGTACGCCCGTGGGGGCCGCGGCGAAGCGCCGGGAGGGCGGAAGCAGCACGCGTACGGTCAGGGCGCACAGCAGGCCGAGTACGGCGGCCGCGGCCAGGGCCCAGCGCCAGCCGGCGGCCTGGGCGACGGCACCAGTCAGGAGGCGGCCGGCCATCCCGCCCAGCGCCGTGCCCCCGACGTACAGGCCCGCGGCGCGGGCATGCGTGGACGGATGCAGTTCCTCGCGCAGATAGGCGGTGGCCACCGCGGGGAGCCCGGCCAGCGTGATGCCCTGGAGTGACCGCAGGACCATGAGCGCCGGCCAGCCGGGCGCCAGCGCGCACGCCGCCGCGACGACGGCGGACGCGGTCAGCGACAGATGGATCAGCCGGGTGCGTCCGACGACGTCGGACAGGGGGCCGGCCACCAGCAGCGCGACGCCGAGACCGAGCGTGGTGAGCGACACGCTCAGCGTGCTCTCCGCGGTGGACACCCCGAACTGCGCGGCGAGCTCGGGCAGGATCGCCTGAGTGCTGTACAGCAGCGCGAAGGTCGCCACCCCGGCGGCGAACAGCGCGACGACGACCCGCCGGTACCCGGTGGTCCCCGGCAGATGTCCTTCCACGGCGGAGGTCTCAAGAACAGCGGTCACCCCAACGACTGTGCGCTTCCTGGCGATATGCGTCCAATGCTGAAAACAGCCGGATCCGATACGTGATGCGTATGATGTCGGGCATGCTGCTCCGGGACCTGGCCTGGCTGGTCGCCCTCGCCGACCACCAGCACGTGACCGACACCGCCGCCATCCTCCGCACCAGCCAGCCGACGCTCTCGCGCGCCCTCGCCCGGGTGGAGGACGAGCTCGGCACCCGGGTGTTCGAGCGCGCGCCGGACGGCGTCCACCTGACGCCCAACGGCAGACTCGTGGTGGCGGCCGCGCGCGACCTCACGGCACGCTACGAGCAGTTGCTGGCCGATCTGCGGAGCCTGCTCGACCCGGACACCGGGGTGGTACGCCTGGCCTTCCTCGACTCCATCGCCACCTCCCTCGTCCCGCGGCTGCTGCGCTCCTTCCACGAGCACGCTCCCCGGATGCGCATCCTGCTGCGCCAGGAACCGGCGCACGAGATCGTCCAGGACCTGCGTACCGGGGCCGCCGACCTCGCGATCACCTCCCCGCGCCCATCCGGAGACTTCGGCTGGCATCCCCTGCAGGAGGAGCGGCTGGTGCTCGTCGTGCCGCCAAGTCACCGGCTACGCGATCGGCAGGAGGTGGGACTCCAGGAGTTGGCGGACGAGGACCTCGTCACCACGCCGGTCGGCTTCGGTTACCGCGCCCTGGTCGACGCGCTGCTGCGCGACGCCGGGGTGTCCCCGGCGGTCTCCTTCGAGAGCCAGGACCTCGCGACCATCGAGGGCCTGGTCGCGGCCGGGCTCGGCGTGGCCATCGTGCCGGAGCCCTTCGCCGGCCAGTCCGGCACCGTCGGCGTCAGGATCGCGGCGGAGGCCGCCCGCCGCACCATCGGCCTCACCTGGCGTACGGACCATGCCCCGGCCGCACCCGCCACCCGCTTCCGGGACTTCGTCATGACGCCGGCCCTAGGATGATCAGATGCACCAGGCCGACTCGGAGCCGTACTGGAACACCAACGTCGCCCGACACCCGGGCATCCTCCGCGCCGTCCCCGAAGGGTGCGGTGACGCGCTGGACGTCGGCTGCGGGGACGGCCTGCTCGCGCGGAAGCTGACCACCCGGGCCAAGCGCGTCACCGGCGTCGACAGATCACCGGAGATGATCGCGCGTGCCCGCGAACTGTCCGCCGGTCAGCCGGATCTCACCTTCGTCGAGGGCGACTTCCTCACCGCCGCCCTGCCCGTCGAGGGGTACGACTTCGTCTGCTCGGTGTCCACGATCCACCACATGGACTTCGACGCGGCCCTCGTCCGGATGCGCGAATCGCTGCGCCCCGGCGGCACGCTGGTGGTGGTCGGCCTGGCCCGCGAGGGCTCCCCCGCGGAGTGGGCGGCGACGATCGCGGCCGCCCCCGTCGTACGGATCACGAAGGTGCTGCGCCGCGCGCGGGGGCCCGAGGGGATGCCGGTGGCCGAACCGCTGATGAGCTACGGGCAGGTGCGGGCGGCGGCACGCCGCCTGCTGCCCGGCGTGCGCTACCGCCGGCACGTGCTCCGCCGGTACTCCCTGACCTGGACGAAGCCCGACGACTAGATATCCACGGATTTCCGGAATTTCGAGTTGTGACGGGGGTTGCCGGGCCAGGATGCGAGGATGGCCGGCACTGTGAAGCACGGGAATTGGTGGTGGGGCCTGGTGCTCACCACGCCGATGGCCGCGGCTTATGCCCTGACCATCGTCGCCGCGGCTCGCCCCGGCGGCAGCTTCACGCTGACCTTGGTGATCGTACCCGCGTGGTTCCTGTCCGGGCTGATGTGGCTGGTCCTCCTCTTCTTCCGGGACTACAGGCGCAGTTTCTGGGCCCTCGTGCCGCCCCTCGCCGGAGCCCTCACCCTCGCACTGGTGAGCCTGGACGTTCCCATGAAAGTGGCCTTCCTGGTCTCCGAACCGGCCCTCACCCGCTACGCGCGGTCGCTGCCGGAAGACGAACAATGGGCGAGCGTGAGAGAACGCGTCGGCCTGTTCTCCATCGACGGCGTCCAGCGCTGGAACGGCGCCACCCAGCTTCGGGTGGCCGGCTCGGGCGGCATGCTGGAGGAGTGCGGCTTCGCCTACCTGCCGGTCGGTGACGTGCGCGTTCTCGACGTCTCCAGCGCCGAGCACCTGTCGGACGGCTGGTACGCGGTCTGCGTCGACTTCGACTGACGCCGTCCCGCTCAGGATCCGGAGGGTCTGTCATCGGGTCGGCCGACCGTTCAACGGCGCAGGACCCGCCGGTAGCGGACCTCGGTCAGCGGGAAGCCGTCCGACTCGTCCCGCTGTACGGCGCCGTCGGGGCGCCAGCCGCCACGCTCGTAGAACCGCCGGGCGCGCATGTTCCCGTCGACGACCCAAAGGGTGGCCTGCTCGTATCCGGCGGCGGCGAGGCTGTCCAGCGCGGCGGCCATGAGGCGCCTGCCGACCCCCGCGCCCCACACCTCGGCCGGCAGGTAGATAGCCGAGATCTCCGCCACCGAGGCCGGATCGACGTCGTCGTCCCGTCCGGGGCCGAACGCGGCGAACCCGACGACGGAACCGTCCGCCTCCGCCACGAGGACCTCCGTACGCGGCGGGGAGGACTCCCCCAGCAGCCGGTTCCAGACGGGCAGACGCGTGGCCGGAGTGAGGCCGTCGAGATACGCCTGGGGCATGAGCCCCGGGTAGGCGGCCTGCCACGACCGGACGTGGACGGCCGCGATCGCCTCCGCGTCCGCCGCTTCGGCGCGTCTGATGACCATGCACGCTCCATATACGCTTTCGGCTGCCGGCGCCCCGTTATACACCACACGCGCGAAACAAGCGGATCGATATTCACAAAAGGCTTCCGATGGCCTTTTGGGTGGTTTAGCCTCGTCGTCCGTGAAACTCGCCAAGATTGCGCTCGCCGGTTCGGTGGCACTGGGGCTCCTCCCGGCCGTGTCCGGCACGGCCGCCGCCCACCCGGTCAAGGACAAGACCCTCACCGACAACCGCCTGTACAGCGCGGGACCCTTGCCTGACACCGAATGCCGGGAAAGGCGGGTGAAGAAGGCGGACGCGAGGTCCGCGAAGCTCTATCTGAACGAGGTATTCGCCTGCCTCACCGACGCCTGGACCGCGGAATTGGACCAGGCGGGTCTGAAGCAGTCCCGGGTGAAGCTCACGTACGCGACCAAGGTGCCGGCGAAGTTCTGCGGCGCGAAGTGGCGTAAGGACGATTGGGCCGCCTACTACTGCGACGCGTCTCACACGATCTTGATCGTGCTCTCCAAGGACCTCTTGGAGGACCCGGGGGATCTCTACCTGTTCAACCTGCTGGCGGCGAAGTACGGGGAGCACGTGCAGAACCGCGCCGGCATCTACCGGGCCTGGGTGGACCTCCGCTACCGGAGCAAGGCCGAACTCGCCGAGCAGAACCGGCGATACAGCCTCCAGGCCGACTGCTTCGCCGGAGTCTCCCTGCGAAGCGTCTGGAAATCCTTGCGGCGTGGCCGCGAGGATTGGGACGATCTGCTCTTCTATGTGCGCGGCTGGGCGGGCAAGAACGACGGAAGCCGGAAGTCGATCACCTACTGGGCCAACGAGGGGTTCAAGTCCGGCGACCCGGGGGCCTGCAACACGTGGAGCGCCCCGTCCTCCAAGGTGGCGTGACGTCGCCGGGGCCCTGCGTAGCCGTGGCCGGGACGCAGGGCCCGGGCGGGCTAGACGATCTCGAGGTTGGCCATCATGCCCATGTCCTCGTGTTCGGCGTTGTGGCAGTGGAAGAGGTAGCGGCCGCGATAGCCGTCGAACCGGGTGATGATCTCAACGGCTTCGCCGGGCCGTAGCGAGACGGTGTCCTTGAGTCCCGCGTCGTGGGGCAGCGGCGGCCTGCCGCTGCGCGAGAGCACCCGGAAGCCGACCAGGTGCAGGTGGACGGGATGGTGGACGTCGGCGATGAGCCGCCAGACCTCGACGTCGCCGAGCCGGGTGGTGACGTCGGTGCGGGCGGGGTCGAACGGCAGGCCGCCGATGAGCCAGCCGTGGCCAGAGTGCATCCGTCCGGCGCGGAAGGCGAAATCGCGCACCCTGACGGCGTCCGAGCGCCGCCAGGCCGGCAGGTCGGTGGACAGGGTGCGGGGGACGCGGCTGTCGTCGGCGGCCTTACGCGCGACCCGGAAGGCCATCACGTCGCGGGTACGGCCGGAGCCGAGCCGGTTGACCACCTTGACGAGTCCGCCGATCGGGACGCCGGAGAAGTCGACGACCACGTCGTAGCGTTCCGCGGGGGCGATCGGCAGCAGCCTGTGGACGACCGGGGCGGCGAGGAGTCCCTGGTCGGCGCCGATCTGGACGAGGTCGAGGCGGTGCCCGTCGCCGGTGACCGCTTCGAGCTCGTAGTGGCGGGCGTTGGATGCGTTGAGGATGCGCAGCCGGTAGCGCGCCGCGTCGACCTCGTGCACGGGCCACGGCGCGCCGTTGACCAGGATGACGTCGCCGAGGACCCCGGCGAGGTACGGCTCACGGACGCCGGGCCGTACGCGCAGGGTGGGGTCGAGGGCGGGGTAGGCGAGGCTGCCGTCGGCGGCGAAAGCCCGGTCGGCGATCATGAGGGGCAGCTCGCGCGGCCCCGCGGGCAGGCCGAGGGCGTCCTCGGCGTCGTCGCGCACGATGTGCAGCCCCGCCAGGCCCCGCCATATCGCGGGGGCGGTGAAGTCCATCCGGTGGTCGTGATACCACAGCAACGTCGGCCGCTGGTCCAGCGGGAAGGTGTAGTCCCGCGTCAGCTCGGTCACCACGGCCCTCGGGTCATGCATACCGTGCTCGGAGCCATGCCCCATGTGCATGGAGTGCTCCTGCCGGCCTTCGGGCAGGAGCAGGTCGGTCGGGTACCCGTCGGAGGCCGCCGGAGTCCGGCCGCCGTGCAGGTGCACGACCGTCGGGACGGGCAGCTCGTTGCGGTGTGACACGGTGACCGGCCGGCCGCGGCGCGACTCGATCGTCGGCCCCGGGAAGGTCCCGTTGTACGTCCACATCGGCGTCGTGACCCCGGGCAGGATCTCCGCGCTCGCCTCGCACTGGGTGATCTCGTAACGGTCGGCGCCGCCCGAGGTGCCGACCGGCTTCAGCACGGCGGGAACCGGCAGCGGCACCTGGAACGGAGGCGGTAGCGGTACGGCGCTGCGCAGCTGGGCGCCGGTGATCGACGGTCGGCGGGCCAGCGCCGCCGCGCTCGTCAGCCCGGTGGCCGCCATCAGCCCGAGCGCCCCGCCGATGCCCAGCATCTGCCGCCTGGTCACGCCACGGCCGCTAGGCATCGGCGGCCCCCTGACGCAGGAGAGGCCGCCGCCATACGTCGATGAACTGCACCACGACCGCGACGACGGTCGTCACTCCCAGCGGGAGGTGCAACCACAGCGCTCCGTCCAGCCCGGCGAAGTACTGCACCGTCTCGGCCGCCACCACGGCCGACGTGGCGAGAAACGGCCACGCCTGGCGCAGCCGGACCCAGACCACGATCGCGACGATCACCTGCAGATACCCGATGGAGGTGACGACGTCGGCGCCTGCCGAATGCAGGCTCAGACCGGCGTAGTCACCGGTCAGATACATCCCGGCGAAAACCGGCTGGCCGGCGATCGCCACCGCGTGCGCACTGACGACGGCCCGCAGCGTCCATCCCGCGGGTGTCATCCGGGGCGCGGCCACGGCGAGCATGCGGATCCCTCCTCACTCCGTTCTCGTTTCGCGAACGACGGCGACACTATGGCTTAAGAGTTATCTTGTCTAAGATCAATATTGCTATGTGGTTATACCCGAGGAGTCATGATGGAGCTGAGCACCCTCAAGCAGTTCCTGGTGGTGGCGCGACTTGAGCACCTCAGCCGGGCGGCCGACGAGCTTCACGTCGCCCAGCCGTCGCTGAGCCGTAGCATCGCCCGGCTGGAGAGCGAACTGGGCACACCGCTGTTCGACCGGAGCGGCCGGCTCCGGCTCAACGACGCCGGCAAGCTCTTCCGCGATCACGTCGAACGCGCCCTGGGCGAGCTCGAGGCCGGACGACGCGCCGTCGCCGAGGCCACCAGCGAGGGCGTGGGCACCGTGAGGCTGGCGTCGGAGACCTTCCTCACCCTCACCGGCCCGCTGGCGGCCTACAAGCGAGCCCATCCCTCCGTCGAGATCGAGCTTCACTGGTCCCTGGCCGAGGACATGGCGCGCCGCCTGCGGGCCCAGGACGTCGACCTGTGTGTCGCCTCGCAGCCGATCCACGCCGAAGGCCTGCAGTCGGTGCAGCTGTTCGAGGATGCCGTGGGGGTGTGCGTGCCACTCGATCACCCGCTCGCGAGCCGTACGTCCGTGAGCATCGACGAACTCGCCGACCAGCCCTTCATCACCGCTCGCAAGGGACACTGGCTCCGCCGGCTGCTCGACCGGCTCTTCGCCGCACGAGATCTCACCCCGAAGATCGTCTGCGAGAGCGACGAGCACAGCGCCATCGCCGAACTGATCAGAGCGGGACTCGGCATCGGTCTCGTCCCCGCCTTCGCCCGCCGCGGCGACATTCCTGCCCCCATCGCCTGGATCTCCGTCGACAGCCCCGACTGCCGGCGCACCGTCACCCTGCACTGGGGCGCCGGCAGTCACCTGTCGACCGCCGCCCGGCTGATGCGCACCACGATCACCGGCTGGGACTGGACCACGCCGTGACACCTCACATTCCGGGGGGCTGTTCGGTCGTACCAGTGAGAAGCCAACAAGCCGCACCGCATGAAAGGGATCGGTAGCAATGCCTACGCACCGCGAAGAAGACGAAGCCACGATCAGGCAGCAGATCGACAAGATCGTCGAAGGAATCCGGGCCAAGGATCTCGAAGGCCTGAGGAAGATCTACGCGACGGACGTCGTGTCCTTCGACGTCGAGCCGCCGCTGCAGCATGTGGGGATCGACGCGAAACTGAAGAACTGGGCGAACGCGTTCGCGTTCTTCCAGGAGGTGAATTACGAGGTCCGCGACCTGACGATCACCGTGGGCGACACGGTGGCGTTCGGCCACTGCTTCGGCCGGCTCAGCGGCACGCTGAGGAACGGGACGGCGACGAGCGGCATGTGGGTCCGGGGCACTTTCTGCTTCCGGAAGACCGACGGCGACTGGCTGATCGCGCACGACCAGGTTTCCGTGCCGCTCGACATGTCGAGCGGCAGAGGCGTGACCGACCTCGAGCCCTGACGAGCCGCTCAAGTGCGGGACGCCGCGGGCGGTCGTCGTCCATCGTGGTCATCTCACGTCCAACGTGCGTACGGGTGACAGGGACAGCAGGAGCGGCCACAGCAGGGTCGCGCCGGCCAGGATGATCAGGGCGGGGCGCAGGCCGATCCAGGCGCCCAGGGCGCCGGCCAGGAGCGGCCCGAGCGGCAGCAGGCCCGCCTGCATGAACTGGGTGGAGCCGTTCATCCGGCCGAGCATGCCGGGCGGGCACAGCAGTTGGCGCGCGGTCTGGGCCGCGGTCATCTGGACCATCCCGGCGGCCGTCAGGAAGGTGAAGACCAGGCCGACGGTCCACTGGCCGGCCAGGCCCGGCGGCACGAGGGGGGTGACCAGCTCGAAGGGGGCCGACAGCAGGGCGCCCAGGACGATCACGCGGCCCATGCCGAGCCGGGCCGTCACGCGCCCGGCCACCATGCTCCCGGCGACCCCGCCGACGAGGCTCAGGCCGTAGACGAGCCCGGCCGCCCAGGGGCTCCAGCCCAGCTCCCGCACGACGTACAGCAGCCACATCGAGCTGATCCCACGCAGCAGCACGGCGCTGACCGCCCCGGAGAGTGCGAGCACGCGCAACACGGGCTGGGCGAGCACGAACCGCAGCCCTTCCGCGATCTCGCCGAGGAAGCGCCCGCGGTGGGAAGTACGCTCGGGCTTCGGCTCCCGCAGGCGCATCGACGCCAGGGCCGCGGCGCTCACCGCGTACGAGAGGGCGTCCGCCGCGACCGCGCGGGCGGCGCCGACCAGGCCCACCAGGAAGCCTCCGACGCTCGGCCCGGCCATTTCGGCCAGGCCGCGCGCGGTGTTCATCTTGGCGTTGGCGTCGGTGAGCCGGTCCCCGCCGAGCAGCACCGGCGTCAGGCTGCCGGCCGCGGTGCCGAAGACCACGCCGAGCGCGCCGACGACCAGGGTGACCGCGTAGAGCTGGGCCATCGTGACCCGCCCCGCCACGGCGGCGATCGGCACCGACGCCATGACCAGCGCGGATCCGGCGTCGCAGGCGATCATGAGACGCCGCCTGCGGTGACGGTCGGCCAGCACGCCGGCCGGGAGCGAGACGACCAGCGCCGGCAGCGTGCTCATGGCCCCCAGCACCGCCACCTCGAACGTGGTGGCGTGCAGCCCGGCGACCGCCACCATCGGCAGGGCGATCCAGCTGATCTGCGAGCCGAAGAGGCTCACCGTGTGGCCGCTCCACAGCAGCATGAAGTCCCGGTGCCGCCACAGCGACCCGGCCGGCCCTCGCCCACGCACCCGGCCGACCGTACGCACGCAGGTCCGGCCGCCGCAACCGGATATCGCGGCCTCCGGCCGCGGCATGCGGCGGCGCAGGTCAGGAGGGGGCGGAGCCGGAGGTCCGGGCGCGCAGGCCGCTGACGCGGCGCAGGATGTCCCACCAGAACGGCGCGCCGAACAACAGGGCGACCAGCGTGATGAGGAACCCCGGCCAATGGCCCGGCGACGTGAGGCGCTGCCACCAGTCCCCGCCGTGCCAGGCCCACGCCGGGCCGTCGGCCGCGTCCATCGTGACGCTCACCGGGGCGTTCGTGAAGATCTTCACGAACGCCGGGGTGCTCAGCACGTCGGTGACGCACGCGTACGTGTCCTGGCCCGGCCGGCACTGCTCACGTATCGATTCCAGCGCCTGGGGCCCCGCCTGGCCGAAGGCGGTCACCGCGCTGCGGTAGGCGTTGTCGCGCAGCAGGGTCTTGCCGTACTCCAGGGAGTCCATGCTGAACACGAGAGTCACGACGAGGCCGAGCGCGACGAGGACCCAGCGGACGTAGCGGCGGTAGAGCAGGCTGAGCCGCTCCATCTCGCCGTCGAACCAGTCCTCGACGCCGCGCCGGAACGCCTCGAGGTCGTGGCTCGCCCTGTCCCACACGGCCTTGAGCGGCCGGGAGAAGGGGCTCTTGAGCGCGTCGAGGTCCCGCATGAGGGCCTCCACGCCGCCGTGCTCGGTGGCGATCTCCATGACGGCGACGGCGAAGCGCGCGGGCGGGATGTCGGCGATGCTCGTCCTTCCGCGCTTGGCGTGGTCGATCTCCTGCAGCCGTTCGTGGAGCAGTTCGGCCATCGACTTGCCCTGGCCCGGCGGCAGCACGCCGCCCGCCGCGCCGTCCGCCGCCGGGTCCACCGTGAGGACGGCGGCCTCCTCGGGGTCGGCCTGTCCCGCCGTATGCGCGGGGTCCGCCGGCGCGTCCGCCGGGGCCTCGGCCGAAGCCGTCATCTGTTCCGCGGCCACGGAGTCGGCGGCGGCGGCGAGCGGCGGGCTCTCCACGGGCGGCGGCTGCCGACTGAACGCGGGCCGCGGGTCCCGGCCGAACGGCAGCCGTGCGAACACCCCCAGCACGCTGGCGGGCAGGCGCGAGCGGCCCTCCTCCGGCGACGCCTCCTGCGTCAGCGGCGTGCGCGCCTTGCGGCCGAACCTCTTGAGCGCGTCCAGGATCCGGTCGAGCCGGGAGGTCCCGTCCGCCGTCTCCGCGCCGTCGAGGGTGTCGCGCAGGTACGCCCACAGGAACTTGCTGCGGATTCCGAGCAGCCTGACGATGCCTTCGTTGATGCCGCTGACGACAAGCGACAGCAGCAGGAAGGCCAGGATCAGCCCGATGGCAAGATCGGCGTAATACGAGATCAAAGAGATCACCCGCACCCGTTGATACACGTTACGGGCTGCGATGGCAACGCTCCGATCCGCATACATATACGTCATACGGAACAAGCCGCGCGCCAAGGCGAAAACGCCCTTGGCCGACCCCTTGATCGGGCTCCTTGGCCGGATTCAGTCCTCGTAGAAGACGCGCTCCACCACCGTCCTGGCCCGGCGGGTGGTGCGCCGGTAGTCCTCGACGAAGTCCTCGGTGCCCTCCGGCGGGTAGCCGAGCGCCCGCGCGAGCAGCACGCGCTCCTTGACCGGGGTGGGGATGCTGTCGGCCGCGCGTCCGCGCACCAGCATGAGCGCGTCGCGGATGCGCGAGGCGAACAGCCACGCCTGCGCGAGCACCTCCTCGTCGGCCGGGTCGAGCAGGCCCTCCCCCGCCGCCGCGCGCAACGCGTCCAGCGTGCGCGTCGTACGCAGCGCAGGTACGGCTCCCGCGTGCCGCAGCTGGATGAGCTGGGCGACCCACTCCACGTCGCTCAGCCCGCCCCTGCCGAGCTTGGTGTGCAGGGCCGGGTCGGCCCCGCGCGGCAGCCGCTCGGCCTCCATGCGCGCCTTGAGCTTGCGGATCTCGCGTACGGCGTCGGCCGAGATGCCCTCGGCCGGGTAGCGCAGCGGGTCGACGAGCGCGACGAACTCGCGGCCGAGTTCGGCGTCGCCCGCGCAGAACCGGGCCCGCAGCAGCGCCTGGGCCTCCCAGTGCGAGGCCCAGCGGTCGTAGTAGGCCCGATAGGAGGCGATCGTGCGCACGAGCGGCCCCTGCCGCCCCTCCGGCCGCAGGCCCGCGTCGATCTGCAGCGGCGGGTCGGGGGCGGGCCGCGCGAGCAGCCTGCGCGTCTCCTCGGCCACCGCGTGGGCGGCGTCGGTCGCGTCCCGCTCGGCCACGCCGGGCAGCGGCGCGTGCACGAACATGACGTCGGCGTCGCTCGCGTAGGAGCTCTCCAGGCCGCCCAGGCGGCCCATGGCGATCACGGCCAGCCGCGTCGGGAACGGCGCCCGCCGCTCCAGCGTGACCTTGTTGATCGCGGTGTCCAGCGCCGCCTGGATCGTCACGTCGTTCAGCGACGAGAGGGCCTGGCCGACCTCCTCGATGTCGATCAGCCCGGACAGGTCGGCGCAGGCCGTGCGGAGCAGTTCCCTGCGGCGCAGCGCCCGGACGGCGGCGACGGCGCTCTCGGCGTCCTCCGCGTGGCGGCCCACCGCGGCGGCGGCCTCGGCGGCGAGCGTCGCGGCCGGCCGTACGGCCAGCTCGGCGGGCGAGCCCAGCATCGCGACGGCCTCGGGGGCGTGCAGCAGCAGCCCGGTGACGTACTTGCTGGTGCCGAGCAGGTGGGCGAGGCGCTCGGCCACGGCGGTCTCGTCGCGCAGCAGGCGCAGATACCACGGCGTGGTGCCGAGCTTGTCGCTCACCTGGCGGAAGCCGAGCAGGCCGGCGTCGGGGTCGGGGGCGTCGGCGAACCAGCCGAGCATGACCGGCAGCAGCGTCCGCTGGATGGCCGCCCGGCGGGAGACGCCGCTGGTGAGCGCGGCGATGTGCCGCAGCGCGCCCTCGGGGTCGGCGTAGCCGAGCGCCTCCAGCCGCGCGGTGGCGGCGGCCGTGGACAGGCGGGCCTCGGTCTCCGGGAGGCGGGCGACCGCCTGCAGCAGCGGGCGGTAGAACAGCTTCTCGTGGAGCCGCCGCACCTCCAGCGCGTGCCGCTTCCAGGTGGTGGTGAACTCCCCCACCGGGTCGGTCGTCATGCCGAGCCCCCGGCCGAGCCGCCGCAGGTCGGCGGTGTCCGACGGCACCACGTGGGTGCGGCGCAGCCGGTGGAGCTGGAGCATGTGCTCGACTTGGCGCAGGAAGGTGTAGGCCTCGGCGAGCGCCTTGGCGTCGTCGCGCCCGACGTAGCCGCCCCTGGAGAGGGCGGAGAGGGCCGACAGCGTGGCACGGCGGCGCAGCAGCGGGTCGGAGCGGCCGTGCACGAGCTGGAGGAGCTGGACGGCGAACTCGATGTCCCGCAGCCCGCCCGGCCCGAGCTTGATCTGCCGGTCGGCCTCGCCCGCGGGCACGTGCGCCTCCACCCGGCGGCGCATGGCCTGCACGTCCTCCACGAACTTGGGCCGGGCGGCGGCCTGCCAGACCAGCTCGTTGACCGCGGCGACGTACTCCTGGCCGAGCTCGAGGTCGCCGGCGACCGGGCGCGCCTTGAGCAGCGCCTGGAACTCCCAGGTCTTGGCCCACCTGCGGTAGTACGCCAGGTGGCTTTCCATGCTGCGCACGAGCGGGCCCATCTTGCCCTCCGGGCGCAGGTTGGCGTCCACCTCCCACAGCGAACCCTCGGGGGTGCTCGCCGAACAGGCCCGCATCAGGCCCTGCGCGAGGCGCGTGGCGGTCTGCAGCGCCTTGGTCTCGTCCACGCCCTCCTTGGGCTCGGCCACGAAGACGACGTCGACGTCGGAGATGTAGTTCAACTCGCGGGCCCCGCACTTGCCCATGCCGATCACGGCCAGCCGTACGTCGCCCGCGTCGGCCACCTCGGCCCTGGCGATGGCGAGGGCGGCCTCCAGCGCGGCCGAGGCGAGGTCGGCCAGCGCGGCGGCGGCCTCCGCGAGCGTGCACTCGCCGGTCACGTCCCGGGTGGCCAGGTGCAGCAGGCGGCCCCGGTAGGCGACGCGCAGCGCCTCCATCGCCGGCCCGGACGCGCCAGGCCCGGCGGTGATCCCGTCGGCCGCGGGCTCGGCCACGGGCTCGGCCTCGTCGGGGTCCGCCCCGACCGCGAGCAGCATCTCCTCACGCAGCTCGCCGAGCGTGGGCCACCGCGTCCACTGGATCGACGGCAGGCACTCCGGGTGCCGCACGACGTGCTCGCCGAGCGCCGCGCTGAGCCCGAACACGCCGAGCAGCCTGCGGCGCAGGTCCGGGTCGGCGCGGAAGGCCCCGAGCACGCTCGGGTCCCGCTCGACCAGGCGGCTCAGCGCGGTCAGCGCCAGATCCGGGTCGGCGGCCCTGACGAGGTCGTCGAGCAGCGCGAAGTCGCCGACCGCCTCGGGGCCGAGCTCGTCGAGCAGCCGTTCGGCCCGCGCGCCGTCGGCGAATCCGAGCGCCGCCAGGCGCCCTGCCGTCGTCTGTATCCGAGGCGCGGCGTTCACCGTTCCTTCCTCCACCCCGACGTCGATCACGTCGGCCCCCCGAGACGAACCTTCCCAGTAACCGTACACATGGGTCGGAAGCCTCCTCGCAGAGATCGGCTCACTGCCGGGGAGCCGACCTCGGATGTCGCCGCCCGGCACGTGCCGGGCTCAGCGCACACGCTAACCCTCCGCGTTGTGCGCGTCCTTAGCGGTTTCTCCGCGTAATCGGCCCATCACGGGTTCTCCCCGCGCGCTCCTCCGCCCATGTCAGCCCGTTTCAGCGAGTCAGCGCCGGGCGAGCTGGGCCGCGAACGCCTCGGCCAGCGGCCTCCAGGTCGCCCGCAGTTCGTCCCCGGCCGCCTCGACCTGCGCGTTCAGCTCTCCGGCCCGCTCCGGCGGCAGTTCCCCGCCGGCCGTCCAGGAGGCGAAGATCGCGGGCGTGGCCTCGGGGTGGAACTGCACGGCCCAGGCCCGGTCGCCGAGCCGGTACGCCTGGTTGGCGTACCGCGCGCCGGTGGCCAGCCGTACGGCGCCCTCGGGCAGGGTGGTCATGGCGTCGTAGTGGTACTGGATCGCCCGGACCGTGCCGCCCGGCAGCGCGGACAGCAGCGGGTCGGCGGCGGCCTCGGGCAGCGGCTCGATCTCCCCCAGGCCGATCTCCAGGCCCGCGCCGCCGCGCTCGACGGTCCCGCCGCAGGCCATGGTCATGAGCTGGGCGCCGAGGCAGATGCCGAGCGTCGGCACGCCCTCGTCGACGGCGCGGGCGAGCAGGTCCCTGGTGGCCGGCAGCCAGCCGTACCCCTCGTCGTCCCAGGCCGCCGCGGAGCCGCCGAGGACCAGCAGCCCGCCGGCGGCGCGTCCGGGCACCGGCTCCCCCTTGTACGGCCGGACGACCTCGGCTTCGACTCCGGCGGCCTCCAGCCACCCGGCGAAGAAGCCGAGACCGGCGTCGGCCTCGTGCTCGATGACGATCAGACGTTCACCCATATGGGAGAGCTTAAAGACACATAACGGGACAGGCGATACCTGCGAGGGTCGTACCGTACAGTCCGAACCATGAACATCGATGAGGTCGCCGTCCCCGGCGGACGGCTGCGGATCGCCAGGTTCGGCGGCGGTCCCCGCCTGATCATCGCGGCGCACGGCATCACCGCCTCCCTCATGGCGTGGCGGGCGGTGGCCGAGGCGCTGCCGCCCGGCTGGTCGCTGGTCGCGGTGGACCTGCGCGGGCGCGGCCACAGCGCCGATCTGCCCGGCCCGTACGGCCTGGACCGGCATGCCGAGGACCTGGAACGGGTCGCCGAGCACGTGGGCGCGGACGGCACGAGCGTGCTCACCGGGCACTCGATGGGCGCCTACGTCGCGGCGCTGCACGCCGCGCACCGGCGCTACGCCCGGGTGGTGCTCGTGGACGGCGGCCTGCCGCTGCCGCTGCCGCCCGGCGCCGACCCCGACGAGGTGCTGGAGGCGACGCTCGGCCCGGCCATCGCCCGGCTCTCCCAGACCTATCCGAGCGTGGACGCCTACCTCGACTTCTTCCGCGCCCATCCCGCGCTCGCCCACGATTGGTCCCCGCTGATCGAGGAGTACGTCCGCTACGACGCCACCGGGCCGGACGGCGCCGTCCGCTCGCGCGCCCGCGAGGACGCCGTACGGCAGGACGGCCGCTGGCTGCTCACCGAGCACGAGGCGATCGGGACGGCGCTGAAGGCCATAGAACCGGCGCCGCTCCTGCTCCGCGCGCCGCGGGGGCTGCTGAACCAGGACGTCGGGATGCTCCCGGACGACCTCACCGCGCGGTGGGCCGCCGTCCTGCCCGGCCTGCGCGACGAGGTCGTGCCGGACTGCAACCACTACACGATCCTGTTCGACCCCCGCTGCGCCGCGGTCGTGGCCGCCCGCCTCACCGGATGAGGGCTCATCCCTTCTTGCGGTAGCGGTAGTTCGCGGCCTTGACCCGGTTGCCGCACTCCTCCATGCCGCACCAGTGCCGGGTGCCGCCCCGCGACCGGTCGACGAACAGGCGGGTGCACTCGGGGCGGGCGCACTCCCGCACCCGCACCGAGACCGTCGCCGAGGCCGCCGCCGGGGACATCCCCGCCAGCAGCGTGGCGGCCGACCGGGCGACCTCCGCGCCGATCTCCGCCGCGCCTCCATCACGCGCCAGGCCACCGGGGCCGAGCGTCAGCCGCGGCGGCGCGGCGGAGGCCGCCCGGTTGAGCACGCCGAGATCCTCGCCGGGCCACGGACGGCCGTCCAGCGCGGCGGCGACGAGCCGGTAGACCGCCTCGCGCAGGCCGAGCAGCGTGCGCAGGTCCTCGCCGTCGAGTGACGGCTCCCGGGTGAGCACGCCCGCCTCCACCGACCATCGCGCCAGGTCGCCGGGCGTGCGCAGCAGTTCCTCCGGATGGGTACGGCGCCACTTGAGCGTGCCGGCGAAGTCCAGCGCCAGATTGCCGCCGACGAAGACGAAGTCCACGTCACCACCTTGGCAGGTGACATCGGGCCGCGGCAAGCGCTATCGTCACCGCCTGAACCAGTGACGCGGCATCGGAGGCCGTGGTGATCGACAAAGACGACTACCTCTACTTCGCCCGCCGGGCTCTCGACGGAATGACCGGCATCGTCGCCGAGCTCGGCGACGACCTCGCCAACGTCCGGCCGCCCTTCCCGGGCGCGAACTCTCCCCACGCCCTGCTCACCCACTGCCTCGGGGTGGTCTCGTACTGGGCGGGCGCACTCGTGGCGGGCCGGGAGGTGGTCCGGGACCGCGACGCGGAGTTCGCCGCCGCCGGGCCCGTCGGCCCCCTGCTCGAACGGGCCGCCGCCGTACGGGACCAGCTGGCGGCGGACGTGCGGGCCGCGCGGCCGGCCGAGCCGCTGCGGGGCACGCCGCCCGCCGCGTTCCTCGGCCCCGACCGCGAGCTGACCCAGGGGGCGGCGCTCCTGCACGTGTACGAGGAGCTGGCCCAGCACCACGGCCAGATGGAGATCCTGCGCGACTGGATCGCCGCCTCCGCCGTCGACCCCGGGATCGGCTCCGGGACGAAAGGACGATCATGACCCGCGACCCCTTCGCCCACGTCGACGTCGACCGGCTGCGGTCCGGGTACGGCGTCAAGTGGGGCTCCCTGCCGCCCGGCGTCCTCGGCGCGTGGGTGGCCGACATGGACTTCGGCGTGCCGCCGGCCGTGCGGGAGTGCGTGATCCGGCTGGCCGAGCGGGAGGACTTCGGCTACCCGTTCTGGCGGGGCGAGGACCCGGTGGCCGAGGCGTTCGCGGAGCGGATGGCCGCGCGGCACGGCTGGACGCCGCGGCCGGGCCGCGTCCGCGTGCTGACCGACCTGATCCAGATCCTCCAGGTGATGGTCGAGCACGCCACCAGGCCCGGCGACGGGGTGGCGATCCACGTGCCGTCCTATCCGCCGTTCCTGGCGAGCATCGCGCGGGCGGGGCGCCGGATCGTGCCGCTGCCCATGACCCGAACCGGACACGGCTGGGGCTTCGCGGTCGAAGGGCTGGCCGATGGGCTGCGGGCGGCGGGCTGCCGCATGCTGGTGCTCGTCAACCCGCACAACCCAACCGGCCGGGTCTTCACCCGGGAGGAACTGGAGGCGCTCGCCGACGCGGCCGAGGAGCTGGACCTGGTGGTCGTCTCGGACGAGATCCACGCCGACCTCGCCTACGCGCCGCACCGCCACGTCCCGTTCGCCTCGCTCGGGCCCGCGACGGCGGCGCGGACGATCACCGCGACCTCCGCCACGAAGACGTTCAACATCGCCGGGCTGCGCTGCGCCGTCGCCCACATCGGGCACGACGGCGTGTGGGAGGCGCTGGCGCGCATGCCGTACGACTACTTCGGCACACCGACCATGGTGGGCCGGGCGGCCACGGTCGCGGCGTGGCGGGAGTCGGCGGACTGGCACGCGGACCTGATGCGGACGCTGGAGCACAACCGGCGGACGATCGACCGGTGGGCCGCGGACCTGCCGTGGGACCTCGGCTACCACTCGCCGCAGGCCACCTACCTGAGCTGGTTCGACTTCACCGGCACACCGTTCGGGGGCGTCGCCCCCGCCGAGTGCCTGGAGCGGGAGGCGGGGGTCAAACTGGCCGAGGGCGCCGAGTTCGCGCAGGAGACGCCGGTGGACACCGCCGGGTTCGCACGGCTCAACTTCGCCACGAGCCCGGCGCTCCTGGACGAGATCCTCGGCCGCATCGGGACGGCCCTGTCCGGCGGCTCGTCCTCCTGAGCGAGGCTCCACCGGCCGGGTGGTCGCGGGTCACCGGGACCACCCGCCGGGGCCGTGTCACTGGCGGGGCAGGATCCAGGTCGCCTTGGCGGCGGCGACGAGCGCGCCGTCCACCTCGTAGACGGCGCTCGTGCCGAACAGCTTGCGGCCGTCGCGGCCCTCCGCGCGGGCCACGACCGAGTATCGGCCCATCGGATAGACCCGGCGGAACACCTGCCCGGTCAGCCGCCCGAGCAGCGGGGGCTGGATGGGCTGCCGGTCCGGGAAGCTGCGGTAGTGCGCCCACCCGGTGACGCAGTCCAGCGCCGCCCAGACGATCGAGTCGGGAACCACGCCCTCCTCGTCGGTCACGTTGAACGGCACCCGCCAGCCGGCGGCCACGAGCTCGGCGCCCTCCGCGGGGTCCTCCGCCGCGTCCTTCACGGGGTCCTTCACGGGCCCGGGGAAGATCCGCAGCCCGTCGCCCGGCTCGCGCAGGCCACAGGCGAAGCATCCCGCGATGGCGTGGCCGTTCCTGCCGGGGAAGCCCGCCTCCGCGCGGGCCGCGTCGGTGAACCGCACGAACGGCGGCGGCATCAGCGTCTCCGCGACGGGAATCGCCTCGACGAGGTGGCTGTCGCCCTGGCTGAGGACGACGGCGTTGCCGACGTGCTCGACCGGCAGGTCGGTCTCCAGCGGGACCGGTCTGCGAAGGGTGACCTCCACCGGCGAGTCGTGACCGCGTCCCGTCAGCGTGCCGGCGAGGGTGCCCGCGATCCATCCGCCGTTGGCGGTGCCCTCGGGTCCCCGGAAACGCTTCGGTACGGTCAGAACGGTCTGCAGCCCCGCAGCCGCCGTCATATGGCCCACGCCCTCCCTGATCACGTCTTGATACGGCTCACCCGCAAAAGTCGTAACAAGTGAACCGATTTTACTGTTCCGGCGTAGGGACCAGCTAAACAGACGGGAGTGTCAGGAAGATTTGCAGGCTGTAACGCCGCGGTGACGGAATGATCCCCGTCAGAGCACGGGCAGGTAGCGGCCGAGTTCGTACTCGGTCACCTGGCGGCGGTAATCCTGCCACTCCGCGCGCTTGTTGCGCAGGAAGTAGTCGAAGACGTGCTCGCCCAGCGTCTCGGCGACCAGCTCGCTGTGCTCCATCGCCACGATCGCCTCGTCCAGCGACTGGGGCAGCGGCTGGATGCCGAGCGCCCGCCGCTCCGCGCTGGTCAGCGCCCACACGTCGTCCTCGGCGCCCGGCGGCATCTCGTACCCCTCCTCGATGCCCTTCAGCCCGGCCGCCAGGATGACGGCGAAGGCGAGGTAGGGGTTGCAGGAGGAGTCGACCGACCGGAACTCGATGCGGGTCGAGCCGCCCTTGTGCGGCTTGTACATGGGCACGCGCACGAGCGCGGAGCGGTTGTTGTGCCCCCAGCAGATGTACGCGGGGGCCTCGCCGCCGGCTCCGGCGATCGCCTCGGCGCCGCCCCACAGCCGCTTGTAGGAGTTGACCCACTGGTTGCACACCGCGGTGATCTCGGCCGCGTGCCGGAGCAGGCCGCCGATGAACGACCGGCCGATCTTGGACAGCTGGTAGTCGGCGCCGGGCTCGTAGAAGGCGTTGCGGTCGCCCTCGAACAGCGACATGTGGGTGTGCATGCCGGACCCGGGGTAGTCGGTGAACGGCTTGGGCATGAACGAGGCCCACACGCCCTGCTCCAGCGCCACCTCCTTCATGACCAGCCGGAACGTCATGATGTTGTCGGCCGTGGTCAGCGCGTCGGCGTAGCGCAGGTCGATCTCCTGCTGGCCCGGCGCGCCCTCGTGGTGGCTGAACTCCACCGAGATGCCCATCGACTCCAGCATCATGATCGCGTTGCGCCGGAAGTCGTGGCCCGCGCTGTGCGGCGTGTGGTCGAAGTAGCCGCCCTCGTCTATGGGCTGGGGCTTGTCGCCCTTCTCCGGCCGGTTGCGGAGCAGGAAGAACTCCACCTCGGGGTGGGTGTAGAACGTGAAGCCCATGTCGGCCGCCTTGGCCAGCGTCCGCTTGAGCACGAAGCGCGGGTCGGCGTGCGACGGCGAGCCGTCCGGCATCAGGATGTCGCAGAACATGCGGGCGGCGCCCGGCGACTCGCTGCGCCACGGCAGGATCTGGAACGTCGACGGGTCGGGCTTGGCCAGCATGTCCGACTCGTAGACCCGCGAGAAGCCCTCGATCGCCGAGCCGTCGAAGCCGATGCCCTCGGCGAAGGCGCCCTCCAGCTCGGCCGGCGCGATCGCCACCGACTTCAGGAAGCCGAGCACGTCGGTGAACCACAGCCGGATGAACCGGATGTCTCGCTCTTCGAGCGTGCGGAGGACGAATTCCTGCTGGCGGTCCAAGGCGTACCTCACGGAGTTACAGGTCTGGTCGCCTACCAGTCTGCCCTCTGAGTGTTTCACAGGGGTTACGACGAGGTGTGAGCCGCCTGTCCTGCGGCTCACCGGGGATCGGGGACCGTGGCGGCGCCCGGAGGGCCGGGCGGATACGGTGACGAACATCACACCGAACAAAACGCGTGGCCGGGTCGTCGTTGCTGTTGATCCGGCGTTGATCGCGTGTCGACCCGCGCGCCTTACCTTGCCGGCATGCCGGTGCACACCCCGAAGGAGCCCCCGTCCGTGGCACGACCGCTGCTCGACTCCGCGGAACCCCGGCCGCGGCGGCTGCGGGCGCTCGACTGGCCGGGCCGGGTGCTGGTGCTCGGGCCCGCCGTCGCGGTGGCGATCGCGGCCGTGGCGATCTGCCTGGAACTGGCCGACATCTGGGTGACCGCCCAGTTGCCGGACTCCCCCTACACGCCGCTGCCGTTCGCGCCCGAGGACGTGGCGGGCACGACGTTCCCGATCTTCGGCGCGCTGCTGGTCATCTCGCGGCCCCGGCTGCTGCTCGGCTGGCTGCTGTGCCTGGGCGGCCTGGGCTCGGCCGCCAACATCCTCGCCGCCAACACGGCGGCGCTGCTCGTCCTCAACGGGGGCCATCCGCTGGTCCACCCGCTCTGGGTGTTCGCCGACGGCGTGTGGAACCTCACGACGTACGCGCTCGGGGTGCTGCTGCCCCTGCTCTATCCCACCGGGCGCATCCTGTCCAAGCGGTGGTGCGTGCCCGGGGGCGTGACCGCCGCGGCCCTCGCCCTCGACTGGCTGTGCTCGCTGATCGCCCCGTCGAGCGTGCGCACCGGCTACAACGCGCTGGAGGTGGCGGCCTTCGCGCCGTACTACCAGGGCACCCGGCAGGTAATGCACACGGTCGTCGCGGTGGGCATGGCGCTGGCGTTCTCCTCGCTCGTCGTCCGCTTCAACCGGGCCGACGGGATCGAGCGCCGCCAGATCCTGTGGCCGCTGGTCGCCATGGCCGGGGTGGTGATCCCCTGGGTGATCGGCTATCCGGTCTGGTGGACGGCCTCGCTCACGCTCCCCCTGGTGCCGGCCGCGATCGCGGTCGCCGTGCTGCGCTACCGGCTGTACGGCATCGACACGCTGATCAGCAGGGCCCTCGTCGGCGCGGGCCTGGTCGGCGTCGTGGCCGCCGTCTACGTGCTCGTCGGAGCGGGCTCCAGCCTGGTCCTGTCCGGCGTCGACCGGTTCGCCGGTCTGGCCGCGGCCCTGTTCGCCGGCGCGTTCTTCCATCCCATCCGGAGCGGCCTGCAGCGCCTCGTCGACCGCGCGCTGTACGGCAGGGGCGGCGATCCGCTCGCGCTCGCCGCCGGGCTGCGGCGGCGGCTGCAGCACGCCGACCCCGCGCACGCCCTGCTGGCCGCCCTGGAGGTGCTGCGGGAGGGCCTGTCGGTCACCGGCCTCGCGGTGGAGATCGACGGGACCGTCACGACGAGCGGGCGGCCCGGTCCCGTGACGCGGGAGGTGCCGCTGGTCTGGCACGGCGAGCCGGTCGGCCGCCTGCTCATCGGTCCGCCGGGCGGGCGCCGTTTCCCCGCCGCCCACGACGAACGCGTGATCGCGGTGCTGGCGCCGTACGTCGCCGACGCCGCGCACACGGTGACGCTGACCACGGCGCTGCAGCGCTCCCGCGAGCGCATCCTGACGGCCCGGGAGGAGGAACGGCGGCGGCTGCGCCGCGACCTGCACGACGGGCTCGGGCAGACGCTGGCGTCGATGGCGATGACGATCAACATGGCCCGCCACAGTCTGGAACGGTCCCCGGAGACGGCCGACTCCCTGCTGCGGGACCTGCGCGAGGGCATGAACAGCGTCACCGCCGACGTCCGCCAGCTCGTGTACGGCCTGCGTCCCCCCGCGCTCGACGACCTCGGGCTGGCGGGAGCCGTACGGGCCCTGGCGGAGGAGGCGCGCCCGGGCCTGGCCGCGGGCGCGGAGTCGGTGGCCGAGGTCGAGGTGACGGGGGACCTGGCCGGGCTGCCCGCCGCCGTGGAGGTCGCGGCCTACCGCATCGTGCAGGAGGCGCTGACCAACGTGCGCAAGCACGCGCGGGCCAGGAGCGTGCGCGTGGTGCTGCACAGGAACGGCGAGCTGCGGGTCGTCGTGGCCGACGACGGCGTGGGACTGCCGCCGGGCCGCAGGTCGGGCGTGGGCATGAGCTCGATGGCCGAGCGGGCGGCCGAGCTGGGCGGCACCTGCGCCGTCACCTCCGAACCCGGCCGCGGGACGACGGTCACCGCCCGGCTGCCCGCCGTGCCCGCCCCGCCCGGCCCGGGTTGATCAGCCGGGCGTGATCGGCAGGGTGTGATCAGCAGACGGCGGCGAGCGACTCTCCGACGGGTGTCCGCCGGTAGAGCACCTCGCGGCCGAGCCGCCGCCGCGCCACCAAGCCCGCGTCGGACAGCACGGCGAGGTGCTGGCTGACCGCGCCCGGCGTGAGGCCGAGCCGCCGGGCGAGCCCGGTGGTCGAGCCGGGTTCGGCCAGCGCGGTGAGCACCTGCGCCCGGGTGCGGCCGATGAGCGCGGCCAGCGCCTCGGGCGTGCAGGGAGCGCCGTCCGACCAGAGCGTCCCGACGCCCCGCGCCGGGTAGCACAGCATCGGCCGGTACGGCTCGTACATCACCGAGACGTCCGGCCAGCCGAAGGCGCTCGGCACGAGGACGAGGCCGTGCCCGCCGAGGTCGCCGTCGTAGGCGCAGCTCTTGGCCGTGACGAGCCGGTCCCCGTGCCAGGAGACACCCGGGTGCAGGTCGGCGAACAGCTCGCGCACTCCCCCGGCCGCCAGCGTGCGGGCCCGCCACATGACGTCGGCCTCCAGCAGCGCGCGGATCCTGGGCCAGAACTCCTCGAACGCGACCGTCCAGTACTCCCGCAGTTGGCCGGCCACCCGCCGCACGCCCTCCGCGGGGTCGTCGGCGAACCGCCGCAGCGCCACGGGATCGGATGTCTGCACCCACACCGTCTCCTCGTACGCCGTGGCGGGCGGCGTGGCGCGCACCCGCTCCAGCTCGGCGGCGAAGTCCGGCAGCGGGGTGTCGGGCGGCGGGGTGAGGAAGTCGGGGATGTAGCCGCTCGCCGGGACCAGCGCGAACAGGTCGGTGAGATCCACCTCGCGCAGGCGCGGTCCTACGGCACGCAGCCACGGCAGGTGCAGCGAGTGGCGGCCGGGGGCGCGCAGCACCCGGAGGCTGGCCACCAGCTCCCACATCGGGGAGAACGCGAAGCGCAGCCGCGCCACGTCGTCCGGCGTGAACCGCCACTCCACCGGCACGGCCGCTCCCCCCGATGTTTCAGCCAGGGCTAAAAGATTGGCACGGCACGTCCCCGTTGTCCAAAGGTGGACGTCCGTGACCACTGTGATCAGCAGGACCGGCTTCATCCAGTCGAAGGTCGGCGGCCTGCCCCGTCCGTTCTGGGTGCTGTTCGGCGGATCGTTCGTCAACCGGCTCGGCACGATGGTGGAGCCGTTCATCGGCATCTACCTCACGCAGGCGCGCGGCGTCTCCCTCGCCACGGCGGGGCTGGTCATGACGATGTTCGGCGTGGGATCGCTGCTGTCGCAGCCGGTCGCCGGATGGCTGGCCGACCGCCTCGGGCGCCGGGTCACGCTCACCGGCGGCATGGTCGCCACGGCCGTCACCATGGTCGCGCTCGGCTACACGACCAGCGTGCCGGGGCTCGTCGTGGGGATGCTCGTGCTGGGCATCGTGGTGGACGCCTACCGGCCGGCGTCGCAGGCGATCGTCGCCGACCTGGTGTCGCCGGAGGACCGGCCCCGGGCGTTCGGGCTGCTGTTCTGGGCCATCAACCTCGGCTTCTCGGTCGCGATGGTGGCCGGCGGCTGGCTCGCCCGTTCGGGCTTCACGGTGCTGTTCTGGGTGGACGCCGTCACCTGCCTGATCTTCGGCCTCCTGGTGTGGCGGGCGATCCCGGAGACCCGCCCGGCCCGCGAGGACACGCAGCCCGGCCGGTTCGCCGACGTGCTGCGCGACCGGCTCATGCTGGCCTTCGTACTGGGCAACCTGGCGTACGCGCTGGTCTACCTGCAGGCGTACAGCACGCTGCCGCTCGCCATGACCGGGCAGGGGCTGCCCACGAGCGCGTACGGCATGGCGATGGCGGTCAACGGCCTGCTGATCGTGGTCGTCCAGCCGCTCACCAACGCGTGGCTGGCCAGGTTCGACCCGTCCAGGGTGCTCGCGGCCGGGTTCGCGCTCGTCGGGCTCGGGTTCGCGCTGACCTCGCTGATGTCGTCCGCGGCCGGGCACGCGGCGGCCGTGGCCGTCTGGACGCTCGGCGAGGTGCTCACGGCCGGGATCCCGGGGGCGATCGTCGCGGCGCTCGCGCCGCCCCACCTGCGCGGGCGCTACTCGGGCCTGTACGGCCTGGCCTGGTCGGCCGGCTCCCTGCTCGCGCCCCTGGTGGGCACCCGGCTGCTGGCCGCCGCCCCCGGGCTGGTGTGGCCCCTGCTCGGCGGCCTCGGCCTGCTCGCGGCGGCGGGCCAGCTCCTCATCGGCCGCGCCGTGCGCCGCCGCTCCGCCCGGACGGCGTAGGTCCGCGGGGACTCACCCACTGGCCGTTTCCTGGTCAGAGCGGAACGGGACAGGACATAATCCATCCCAGGATGGACGAGAACCCCCCAGCCTTTCCCGCGCGGGCGGTGGCCTGGGTGATGGCGGCCGTGGCACTGGTCCTGACCCTCGTGGGGGTGCTGGTCCAGATCCGCGTCCCCGCGCAGTGGCAGCCACACCCCCCGCTCACGCCGGACTTCGGCGTCGCGCTCACGTTCCCGCTCACGGGAGCGTTCCTGGTGTCCCAGCGGCCCCGGCTGAGCATGGCGTGGCTGATCAGCGTGGGCGGCCTGCTGGGGTCGGCCAACGTGTCCTTCACCGCGCTGATGTTCCACTGGGCGTCGCAGGGCGACATGGGGGCGGCCATCACGGCCCGGGCGGTCCAGCTGACCTGCTGGGCGGTGGGAGGCCTGCTGCTGGCGGTCCTGGTTCCGCTCTACTCGCCCACCGGGAGGCTCCCCTCCCGTGGCTGGCGCGTGGTCGTCGCCGCCGGCGCCGTCGCCACCCTCGCCGAGGTCGTCCTGGGGCTGCTGCGGCCCGACCCCGATCCCGCGGACTACCCCTGGCCGACGGTGATCCACAACCCGCTGCAGGTCCGGGGCCTCGTCCCGTACTACGGCACGGCGTGGGACGTCCTGCAGTTCGTCATCCAGGTCTGCGTGGTGGCGGCGCTGGCCTCGCTCGTGCTCCGGCTGCGGCACGCCGATCCCGTGACGCGGCGGCAGATCGCCTGGCCGCTGTCCGTCTTCGCCGTGTACGTGGCGCTGTACCTGCTCGGCCCGGCGATGTGGCTGCCCGCGACGCTGTGGACGGCGCTCATCCCGTTCGCGATCCTCTTCGCGGCGCTGCGCTACCGGCTGTACGGCATCGACACGGTGATCAGCCGGACGTTCGTCACCGCCGGGCTCCTGGGCATGATCAGCGCCGTCTACTTCGGGGTCGGGGCGGCCTCCAGCCTGGTCGTCTCCGGATATCACCAGGTGGCCGGGCTCGCGGCGGCGCTGTTCGCCGGCGCGTTCTTCCAGCCGCTGCGCCGCGTCCTGCAACGCGTGGTCGACCGCGCGCTGTACGGCCGGGTGGGCGATCCGGCGCTGCTCGCCGAGCGGCTGACGCAGGAGGTGCGGCGGGCCGACCCCGCCGACGCGCTGGCGTCGGTGGTGACGGTCGTGCGCGAGGGCCTGGCCGTGGAGGGGGTCGCCGTCGAGATCGCCGACGGCAGGCCGCGGTACGTCGAGAGCGGCCAGACCGGGCCGTCGCCCCGCGAGGTGCCGCTGGTCTGGCACGGCGAGCCGGTGGGCCGGCTGCTCGTCGGCCCGCCGGGGGCCCGGCGGTTCGCCGCCGCCCACGACGAGCGGGTGCTCGCCACGCTGCTCCCCTACGTGGCGGACGTGGCCCACGCCGTGCGGATGGCCGCCGACCTCCAGCGCTCGCGCGAGCGCATCCTCGCCGCCCGCGAGGAGGAGCGCAGGCGGCTGCGCCGTGACCTGCACGACGGGCTCGGCCAGACCCTCGGGGCGATGGCGATGACGATCAACATGGCCAGGATCAGCCTGGCCAAGTCCCCGGACACGGCCGACAACCTGCTGCGGGACCTGCGGACCGGCATGGACGCGGTGGCCGGCGACATCCGCGAACTCGTGTACGGCCTGCGGCCCCCGGCCCTCGACGACCTCGGGCTGGAGGGAGCCGTACGGGCGCTGGCGGAGGAGACGCTGCCCACGGGGACGGACGGCGTCGAGGACGTCTCGGTGCGGGTGGACGGCGACCTGGCCGGGCTGCCCGCCGCCGTGGAGGTCGCGGTGTACCGCATCGTGCAGGAGGCGCTGAACAACGTGCGCCGCCACGCGCGGGCCGCCCGGGTGAAGGTCCGCGTCACGCGCTCCCCGGCCGGGGACGGCGGCGGCGAGCTGCGGGTGACGGTCGCCGACGACGGCGTCGGCCCGCCCGCCCGGCTGCGCGCGGGGGTCGGCCTGTCCTCGATGCGCGAGCGCGCGGCCGAGCTGGGCGGAAGCTGTGTGGTCACCGCGCCCGAGACCGGCGGCACGGTCGTCGAGGCCCGGTTCCCCCTCGCCGCCTGAGCGCCCGCCCCGCCCGCCTCGCTCGCCTCGTGACCCAACCGAGAGGCGCACGGCACGACCGGGAGGGCCACTGCCTCTACGCTTACCGTGCGATGGTGACTTTTCGTGCTCTTGGGCCGTTCGAAGCGATTTCCGATGGCGAGACGCTCGACCTGGGCGGCCAGCGGCAACAGGCCGTGCTCGCCCGGTTGCTCGTGGCCGGAGGGCGCGCCGTACCGGTGAGCGTGCTGATCGACGAGCTGTGGCCCGGCGAGCCGCCCGCCCAGGCGTTGTCCACGATCCAGGGGTACGTCTCCCGGCTGCGGCGGGCGCTCGAACCGAACCGCGCGCCGCGCGAGGAGGCAGGCGTCCTGGTGTCGGCCCCGCCCGGCTACGCGCTGCGGGCGGCCGTCGAGGACGTGGACTCCTGGTGCTTCGAGCATCTGGTCAAGAGCGACCACGAGGGCCCGGCGGCGACGCTGGAGCGGATGGAGACGGCCCTCGCCCTGTGGCGCGGGCCCGCGCTCGCCGGGTTCCAGGAGCTGGCCTGGGCGCAGGCCGAGGCCACGCGGCTGGACGAGCTACGCCTGCTCGCCGTGGAGCGCCGCGCGGACGCCGCGCTGCGGCTGGGCCGCACCGGCCCGATGATCCCCGACCTGGAGGCGCACGCGTCGGCGCACCCGCTGCGGGAGGAGGCCTGGCGGCTGCTCGCGCTCGCGCTCTACCGCGCCGGGCGGCAGGGTGACGCGCTCGGCGCGCTGCGGCGGGCCAGGGAGGCGCTGCGCGACGAGCTCGGGCTCGACCTCGGCCCCACCTTGCAGCGGCTCGAGCAGGACATCCTCGTCCAGGCCGAGCATCTGGACGCCCCCGACCCGGCCGTGGGAGGGTCTTCGATCGGGGCCTCGGAGGTCGCGCCGTCCACGCCGTCCGCGCCGTCCGTGCCTGAGGGGGCGGCCGCCCGCGCGGCGGCCCTGCGCGTGCTGATCGCCGATGACCAGGCGCTGGTGCGCACCGGTCTCAAGGTGATCCTCGACAGCGAGCCGGGGCTCGACCTCGTCGGGGAGGCGGAGAACGGCGAGCAGGCGATCGCGCTCGTCCAGTCGGTGCGGCCCGACGTGGTGCTCATGGACATCCAGATGCCGCGCCTGGACGGCCTGGCGGCGGCCCGGCGGATCCTCGCGGCGGAGGCGCCGCCGAAGGTGATCATGATGACCACCTTCGGCACCGACGAGAACCTCTACGCCGCGCTGCGGGCCGGCGTGAGCGGCTTCGTACTGAAGACCTCCGCCCCCGAGCAGCTCATCGCGGCGATCCGGGCCGCCGTCGCGGGCGACGCGCTGCTCGACCCGGCGGTCACCACGCACCTCATCGCGGCCTTCGCCGGGCGGCGCGACCCGGCGGCGCCGGAGGGCCTGTCCGACTCCGACATCGACCTGATCAAGCTCGTCGCCCGGGGCTTCACCAACCGGCAGATCGCGATGACGCTCGCCGTGCCGGAACAGGAGGTCGCTGACGAGGTCACGGCGCTGCTGCGCGGCCTCGGCCTGGTCGACCGGGCCCAGCTCGTGGTCCTGGCGTACGAAAGAGGGCTGGTCAGCCCCGGGTCACCCGGCGCCTGACCCTTATCGTCGCTTTGACGACAACTAATCGGACACCTTAGGGTGGGGACCGTGGCTCAACTGCGTATCGCTCTCGCCCAGACCAATCCGGTCGTCGGTGACATCGCCGGCAACGCCGACATGCTCGTCGAGTGGACCCGCAGGGCCGCCGAGCGCGGCGCGCACCTCGTGGTGTTCCCCGAGATGTTCCTGACCGGATACCCCGCCGAGGACCTGGTGCTCCGGTCGTCGTTCGTGGAGGCGTCGATCACGGCGCTGTCGAAGGCGGCCACGCGACTCGCCGACGAAGGGCTCGGCGATCTCCCCGTCGTGGTGGGCTACCTCGACCGGGCCGACCTCGCCCCGCGCGTGGGACAGCCCAAGGGCGCCCCGCTCGACGCGGTCGCCCTGCTCCACGAGGGCCGGATCGTGACGAAGTCGGCCAAGCACCACCTGCCGAACTACGGGGTGTTCGACGAGTACCGCTACTTCGTGCGCGGCGACCGCCTGCCGATCTTCCGCCTGCACGGCGTGGACGTCGCCGTGGCCGTGTGCGAGGACCTGTGGCAGGACGGCGGCCCCGTCTCGGTGGTCGCCGAGGCCGGCGCCGGTCTGCTCGTCGTCCCCAACGGCTCGCCGTACGAGACGAACAAGGACGACGTGCGGCTGGAGCTGTGCGCGCGGCGGGCCCGCGAGGCGGGCTGCGCGCTCGCCTACGTGAACATGGTCGGCGGCCAGGACGAGCTGGTCTTCGACGGCGACTCGCTCATCGTGGACGCCTCCGGCGAACTGGTCGCCCGCGCGCCGCAGTTCGAGGAGGACCTGTTCGTCACCGACCTGGAGCTCCCGGAGGGCACGGGCGAGCTCGGCGAGTCGCGCCACGACGCCCACGACGGCACGGTCATCACGGTCGAGCGGGTGCTGCTGTCGGCCGCGCCGGTCGAGCCGTACGAGCCGGAGACGCCGGTCGTCGCCGAGCGGCTGGACGACCTGGCGGAGATCTACAACGCGCTCGTGCTCGGCGTGCGCGACTACGTGCGCAAGAACGGTTTCCGGTCGGTCATCCTCGGCCTGTCCGGCGGCATCGACTCCGCCCTGACCGCCACGATCGCCGCCGACGCCGTCGGGCCGGAGCGGGTCCACGTGGTGCTGATGCCCTCGCGCTACTCCTCGGACCACTCGATCACCGACGCGGAGGAGCTGGTGCGCCGCCAGGGGCTCAACTCCCAGGTCGTCCCGATCGCCGACATCGTCTCGGCGTTCGAGAAGGAGATCGAGCTGCACGGCCTGGCGGCCGAGAACCTGCAGGCCCGCGTGCGCGGCATGCTGCTGATGAGCCTGTCGAACGAGCACGGCCACCTGGTGCTGACCACCGGCAACAAGAGCGAGCTGGCCACCGGCTACTCCACCCTGTACGGCGACTCGGCGGGCGGGTTCGCGCCGATCAAGGACGTGCTCAAGAGCGTGGTCTGGAAGCTCTCGGAGTGGCGCAACGCCCAGCCCGGGCAGCCCCCGATCCCGGAGAACTCGATCACCAAGGAGCCGAGCGCGGAGCTGCGTCCCGACCAGCGCGACACCGACTCGCTCCCGCCGTACGAGGTGCTCGACCGGCTGCTGCGCGACTACGTCGAGCGGGACATGGGCCGTGACGAGCTGGTCGCGGCCGGGCACGACCCCGAGCTCGTCACACAGATCATCCGCCTGGTGGACCTGGCCGAGTACAAGCGCCGCCAGTACCCGCCGGGCCCGAAGATCACGCCCAAGAACTTCGGCCGCGACCGCCGCCTGCCCATCACCACCCGCTGGCGCGAGCGCCTCTAGGCCCGCACGTCGCGGATCCGCAGCAGCAGCCAGGCGCCGAGCAGCGCGGCGGCGGCCCAGGCGGCCGCCACGCCGAGGCCCTCCCACGGGCCGATCGGAAGGTCGTCCAGGTGCGTGGTCGTCTGGATCGCGAGCCCGGCGTTCGCCGGCGCGGCCTGCCAGAGCAGCCGGCGCAGGCCCGGATCGCCGATCATGAGCGGGACGAGCGGCAGCACGTACAGCAGGCCGCACACCACGCCGGCGGCGGTCGCGGAGTCGCGCAGGACGGTGGCGGCGCCGAGGCTGAGCAGGGCGATCAGCGCGAGGTAGAGCACCGTGCCCGCCGCCGCGCGCAGCGTCGGGCCGTCGGACAGGGACGGCGGCGGGTGGCCGTCGGCGGCCGTGAACCCGTTGCCCGGCAGGATGAGCCGCGCGGCCAGCACCGACGCGAGCACCGCGACCGTCCCGGCGGCCAGGGTCAGGCCGGTGAGGACGGCGGCCTTCGCGGCCAGGACCCGGCCCCGGCGCGGCACCGCCGCGAACGTCGTGGCGATCATGCCGGTGCCGTACTCCCCGCTGACCGCGAGTACGGCCAGGACGGCCACGGCCGCCTGACCCGCCTGGACCCCGGCGAGGCCGAGCCGGGCGACGTCCTGGTCGCAGCCCGTCTCCGGGCAGGACACGGTCGCGGCCACGGCGGCGCTCGCCGCGGCGGTGAGCACGACGACGGCGGACAGCAGCCAGGCCGTGCCCGGGGCGGTGCGCGTCTTGGTCCACTCCGCGTGCAGTTCGCGTCTCATGCGTCCCCCCTGCTCATGCGTCCCTCCTGCTCGTGCGTACGACGGCCAGGACGGCGGCGAGCGCCGCGTAGCCGCAGAGCACGGCGAGCCCGGCCAGGGGCGGCAGCGGATAGTAGCCGCCCTGGGGGCTGTAGTAGCCGAGCACCTGCGCGTACTCCGGCACGCTCTGCTGCGCCGCGAACCCGGCCGCCGGAGTGAGCCGCAGCAGCCACTGCGCCACGCCCAGGGGCAGGACCGAGGCGGTCGCGAGGATGTGGGGCACCACGACGAGCCCGACGACGGCGGTGACCGCCGCGGCGCCGCGCCGCAGCAGGACGCCGCAGGCGAGGGCGAGGACCGCGACGGCCGCCGTCAGCATCGCGGCACCGGCCACGACCCGCAGTTCGGTGAGCGTGCTCACCGGGAGGACGGCGTTGCCGTTCGCCCGCAGGATGCCCGCGCCGACGGGAACGGTGACGCCGGCGGCGGCCAGGCCGGCCGCGAAGGCCACCGCGCCGACGACCAGCGCCTTGGCCGCGACCACCCGGCCCCGCCGGGGGGCGGCCAGGAAAGTGGTGCGGATCAGGCCCCGCCGCTGTTCCGCGGTGACGAACGACACCGCCACCACGATCACCGCGATCAGCCCGGCGACCAGGCCCGTGAGCGTGCTCTCGATCCGCGTGCCTTCCGCGCTCGGCGCGATGTCGCCGACGCCGGTGATCGTGAACGTGCCGCCGGCCTCGGCGAACCGGCCCGGATGGTGGGGTGTCCTGCCGTCGGCCTCGTACGCCACGCCGACGTCGTCGTGGCTCCACGTGCCGCCCGCCCGGCCCTCCACCCGCACCTGGTCGAAGACGGCGGTCGCCTCGGTGAACCGGACCTGGACGGACGCCCCGCCCAGGTCGCCTCTGCTCACCGTCAGGTCTCCGGGAGAGGCGACGAACATCCCGGCCTCCACCGTGGCGGGCAGCGCGGCCGGACGGGCCGTGCCGACCACGGTCCACCGCCTGCCGTCCACCGACTCGTAGCCGGTCAGGGTGCCGCCCGACCGGGTCAGCCGCAGCCAGCGCGGCGATCCCGGCGAGACGCCGCCCGGCGTGCCCGCGACGTCCCCGGTGAAGTCGTGCTGCATCCGCACGCCGTGCCGGGCGGTGACCATGACCGCGGCGTACGACGCGCCCTGGCGGACGCCGTCCTTGACCATGATTCCGGCCTTGGCCCACGGCACGACCCCGGCCACGACCCTGCGCGTCCCGGGGACGGCGTCGGGGAGCCTGATCTGCCCGGTCATGGAGTTCACCCGCACGGTGAGCGAGCCGTCGCCGTCCAGCCGGCGGTGGACGAAGAAGAAGCGGTCGCTCACCGCCTCACCGCCCGGGCCGGCCGTGAGCGTGCAGGCGGTCTCGACGCCGTTCATGCCGCAGGAGGCGTGGCTGCCCGACGCGGACAGCAGCCCCAGCGCCACGACGAGCGTCACGGCGACGGCCATGCCGGCCACCCAGCCGCGTACGGTCCTGAACTTGGTCCATTCGGCGCGCACCAGGCGCCGGAAGCCGTCGCGCCCGCCCGTCCTGTGGTCCGTCATGAGGTCGCCGTCTCGTCTCCGGGGGCCGTGGCGCGGAACTCGACCGCGTCCCGGGTCAGCTCCATGTACGCCTCCTCCAGCGACGCGCGGTGCGCGGCCACCTCGGAGAACGGCACGTCGTTCGCGCCGAGCAGGGCGACGATCCGCTCGGCCGCCAGCCCGAAGACGGTGAGCGTGTCGCGGTCCTGGACGGCCACCCTGGCGCCGGCGCGGGCCAGCACCTCCATCGCCTCGGGACGCGCGGTCGTGCGCAGCGTGACCCGCCCGTCGGAGGCGGCGGCGATCAGACCGGCGACGCTCGTGTCCGCCACCACCCGACCCCGGCCCGCCACCACGAGGTGGTCGGCCATGTCCTGCATCTCGCTCATCAGGTGGCTGGACACCAGCACCGCCCGTCCCTCGGCGGCCAGTGCCCGCAGCAGGCCGCGGATCCACACGATGCCCTCCGGGTCGAGGCCGTTGACCGGCTCGTCCAGCATGAGGACGGGCGGATCCCCGAGCAGCGCGGCGGCGATGCCGAGACGCTGCCGCATGCCGAGCGAGAACCCGCCCGCCCTGCGCCGTGCCACGGCCCCCAGCCCCACCTGGTCGATCACCTCGTCGACCCGCCGCGCGCCCAGCCCCTGCGAGTGGGCCAGCCACAGCAGGTGGTTGCGCGCCGTACGGGACGGCTGCAGCGCGGCGGCGTCCAGCAGGGCGCCGACCTGGCGCAGCGGAGCCCGCAGGCTCCGGTACGGCCGGCCGCCGATCAGCGCGGAGCCCTCGTCGGCCGTGTCCAGGCCGAGGATCACCCGCATCGTGGTGGACTTGCCCGCGCCGTTGGGCCCGACGAAGCCGGTGACCCGCCCCGGCAGCACGGTGAAGGACATCCCGTCCAGCGCCAGTGTGCGGCCGTAGCGCTTGCGCAACCCGATGACTTCGATGGTGGCGTGCATGCCCGGCAGGTTAGGCGGCGGCGGAAAGGCAGGGCGTCACGGCACGGAGCCATCTTCGCCGTCCCCGGCGTGAGGGACCTTCCATCCCTCTTGTGAGGGATGTCCGGAAAGGGAATGCCTGGGACAATGACCTCCCGTGGAGCGAGCGGACAGCCGGAGGGACATGCGGGGGCGGGCCCCGCGCACGCGGACATCCGCACTCCGCATGCGTGGCCGGGCATATGGCCGGGCGTCCGTCCTCCGTGCGTATGGCCGGACGTCCGTCCTCCGTGCGTATGGCCGGACGTCCGTCCTCCGTGCGTATGGTTGGACGTCCGTCCTCCGTGCCTCGCACGCGCCCGTCGTGCTGGGCGTGCTCGCGGCCCTGCTCGCGCTGGCCGAGTCGGTCGCGCACGCCCGCGGCGCGACGCCGTTGCCCGCGTTCGGGCACGGCGCGATGCCGCCGCCAGTGTTCGGGCACGGCGTGACCGTGCCGGTGGGCACGGCCGCGGGCTCGACGATCACACCGCCCGCCGGTCCGGGCGCCGATCCCGCCGGGGCCTCGCTGCGTCTGGTCGCGTTCGCCCTGCTCGGCCTGGCCACCACGCTGCCGGCCGTGTTCCTGCCGGCCCAGCCGGCCGCCGCCGTGGTCGTCTGCGCGGCGGGCCTGCTGTCGCTCACGGCCTTCCGGACGCTCACCGTGGCGGGCGCGGCCGTCGTGGTGGTCTGCGTCTACCGGCTCGGTCGTACCGGAGCGCGGTGGCTCGGCCTCTCACTCGCCGCACCGTACGTCGTGGCGGCGCTGCTCGGCCTGCCCGCCTGGCCGCTGCCCCGCGGCATGGAGACGCTCGTCCCGGTCGAGGGTGAGACGCGCGTCCTCGTCCTGCTGCTGGCCTGCACCGCCCCGGCGGCGGCCCTGGCCGGAGTCGCCCGGCGGGCCGCGGGCGAGGCCGCGGACAACCTGGCCGCCCGGCAGGTCATCGCCGGCGCCCTGCTGGAGCACACCGCGCGCGGCGAGCGGGCACGCATCGCCCGGGAACTGCACGACGTGGTCGCCCACCACATCTCCATGGTCGCCGTGCAGGCGGAGACGGCCCGTGTCGCCGTGCCGGGCATGCCGTCCGCGGGGGCGGAGCGGTTGCGGGCGATCGGCGACACCGCCCGTGCGGCGCTGACCGAGATGCGGCGCCTGCTCGGCGTGCTGCGCGAGGACGCCCGGGAACGGGCGGCGGACCTGCGCCCGCAGCCCGGCATCCGGCTGGCCGAGCTGAACGCGCTGCTCGACGAGGCGCGCGACGCCGCGGGAACGGCCGTCCGGCTCGTTCTCAGCGGTTCCCCTGCCGTGCTCGACCCCGGGGTCGAACTCGCCGCCTATCGCATCGTCCAGGAGGCGCTCACCAACGCCCGGCGGCACGCGCCGGGCGCCGCCGTCGACGTGGAGCTGCGCTACACCCGCGACGCGCTGCGGCTGCGCGTACGGGACAACGGCCCCGGCATCCCGCTCTCCCCCGGCGCCACGACCGGCACCGGCGTACCGGGAGGTGGAGGCGTGTCCGGCGGTGGCGGCACATGGGGAGGCGCGGGCATGTCCGGGGGCGCGGCCGGTCACGGACTGGCCGGGATGCGGGAGCGGGCCGCCGCCGTCGGCGGCGACCTGCGCATCGGCTCCGCGCCCGGCGGCGGATTCGTCGTGGAGGCGCGGCTCCCCCGCCTCCCGGGTGCCGATGATTCCCGGGCTTCCGGCACCCCTGATGGCCCTCCCCGCCACAGTCCTCCCCACCACTGGGGTCCTGCCGCACCCGCCGACCCCGTGGGAGGGCACCTGTGACCGGCGCCGCGCCGATCCGCGTCGTCGTCGCCGACGACCATCTGGTCGTCCGCACCGGCTTCGCCGAACTGCTGGGCAGCCAGCCGGATTTCTCCGTCGTCGCGACCGCGGCCGACGGAGCGCAGGCCGTCGGGGTGTGCCGGGAACTGCGCCCCGACGTCGTCGTCATGGACATCCGCATGCCGGTCATGGACGGCATCGAGGCCACCCGGCGGCTCGCCGGCTCAGGAACACGGGTCCTCATCCTGACGACCTTCGACCTGGACGAGTACGTCTACGACGCGCTGCGCGCCGGGGCCGGCGGCTTCCTGCTCAAGGACGTCACCGCCGAGCGCCTCTTCGACGCGGTCCGCGTCGTGGCGGCGGGCGATGCGCTGCTGGCTCCCGCGATCACCCGCCGCCTCATCGGCGAGTTCGCCCGGCTGCGGCCGATGCCCGAGCCCGCCGTCCCGGCCGCGCTCACTCCACGCGAGACGCAGGTGCTGCGGCTGATGGCCGAGGGGCTGTCCAACTCGGAGATAGCCGCCCGGTTGACCGTCACCGAGGAGACGGTCAAGACCCACGTGAGCCGGGTGCTGGGCAAGCTCGGGCTGCGCGACCGGACCCAGGCCGTCGTCATGGCGTACGAGACCGGGCTGGTCGTGCCCCGCTCCACGGGTTCTCCGGGACGACAGGGCCCCGGGCCCCAGGGACCGAGCTTGGCTGACCCCGCCTGACTGGTCCCGCTGACCTGGCCCCGCCTGACTTGGCCGCGTCTGAGCCGGCCGTCCCGTCCTCAGCGGGATCGATGGAAATTGGGCCTTGCCCGTGTCGCGCCGCGGAACTACGCTCCGGCTAATTCTTAGGAAACTTTCCTAACGATTAATGGAGGCCGGATGCGCCGAACAGCCGTTTTCCTTGTGACACTCCTGCTGATGTCCGCTCTCGCCGTACCGGCTCGGGCCGCCACCGGCCTCACCGCCGTCTTCACGCTCACCGGCACCCAGGGCAAGTTCGTCGTCACCAACTCCGGCTCCACGGCCGTCACCGGCTGGTCGATCCAGTTCGACCTGCCGGCCGGCGTCACGGCGAGCAACCCGCAGAACGCGACCATCAGCCAGAGCGGGACGAAGGTCAGGCTCACCCCCGCCTACTACATCAACACGATCCGGGCGGGCGGCACGACCGAACCGTACAGCCCCTCCTTCACGCTGAGCGCCGCCGCCCAGCCGGCCAACTGCACGATCAACGGCGCCAACTGCGACGGGACCGGCGACCCGCCTCCCCCGCCCGCGCCGCTGACCGCGACCTTCACCGGCAGCGGGACGCAGGGGAAGTTCGTGGTGAACAACAACTCCGACACGGCGTTGAACGGCTGGTCGATCGTGTTCGAGCTGCCGGCCGGGGTGACCGCGAGCAATGCCCAGAACGGCACGCTGAACCAGAGCGGGCGGCAGGTCACCCTCACCCCGGCCTTCTACAACACCACCATCGCGGCGCACGGGTCGACGGAGCCGTACAGCCCCTCCTTCACGCTCAGCGCGGCGGCCGAGCCGGCGAGCTGCCGGGTCAACGACGTCAGGTGCGACGGCTCGGCCGACACTCCGCCGGGTGCGCCGTCGAACCTGCGCGCCACCGCCAAGACCACCAAGACGGCGATGCTGGCCTGGGACGCCGCGACCCCCGGCAGCCTGCCCGTCACCACCTATGAGGTGTACAACGGCTCGGCGCTCGCGGCCACGGTGACCGGGACGAGCGCCACGATCACCGGGCTGACGCCGAAGACCACGTACACGTTCACGGTCAAGGCCAAGGACCGCAAGGGCAACCCGTCACCGGCGAGCGGCGCCCTCACGGTCACGACCAACGACCCCGCCGACGACACCCAGCCGCCCACGGTTCCGGCCGGTCTGCGCAGCACCGCCAAGGACGCCACCAGCGTCTCGCTCGCCTGGACGGCCTCCACCGACAACAAGGGCGTGGCGGCCTACGACGTGTACACCGGGAACGACCTGGCGACCACGGTGACCAGCACCACGGCCAAGGTCACGGGCCTGTCGCCGTCCACCGAGTACACCTTCATGGTGCGGGCACGCGACCTGTACGACAACGTGTCGGCCGCGAGCGATCCGGTGAAGGTGAGCACGGCCGACATCGTCGGGAACGGCTACGCCCGGGTCGGCTACTTCGTCCAGTGGGGCATCTACGGCAGGCAGTATTTCGTGCGCAACCTCGAAACGACCGGCGCGGCGGCGAAGCTGACCCACCTCAACTACGCCTTCGCCAACATCGACCCGGTCAACCTGACCTGCCTCAACGGCGTGACCAAGGGAACCACGTCCAACCCGCAGGACCCGAGCCAGGGCGACGGCGCGGGTGACGCGGACGCCGACTACGGGCGGCCGATGAGCGCCGCGCAGTCGGTCGACGGCGTCGGCGACACCGGCTGGGAGAATCTGCGCGGCAACTACAACCAGCTGCGCAAGCTCAAGGCGAAGCACCCGGACCTCAAGGTGCTCATCTCGATCGGCGGCTGGACGTACTCGAAGTACTTCTCCGACGTCGCGGCCACCGACGCGTCGCGCAAGAAGTTCGTCAGCTCCTGCATCGACATGTACATCAAGGGCAACCTGCCCGTCTACAACAGCGCGGGCGGCCCGGGCAGCGCCGCCGGGATCTTCGACGGCATCGACCTCGACTGGGAGTGGCCCGGCGCCGAAGGCCACGCCGGCAACCACGTCAGCCCGAACGACAAGGCGAACAACACCGCGCTGATCGCCGAGTTCCGCCGGCAGCTCGACGCGCTGGGAGCCACGACGGGCAAGTACTACCTGCTCAGCGCGTTCACCCCGGCCGACCCGGCGAAGATCGCCTCCGGCTGGGACCTGCCCCAGGTGGCCAAGTATCTCGACGTGTTCAACATCCAGGGCTACGACTTCCACGGCTCGGGCAGCGACAACTCGTGGGAGCCGAACCGGACCGGGCACCAGGGCAACCTCTACACCGACGTCGACGACCCCTACTCGTTCCACTTCAGCGTGGAGAACGCGGTGAACGCCTACCTGCAGGCGGGGGTGAACCCGCGCAAGCTCACGATCGGCCTGGCGTTCTACGGACGCGGCTGGCAGGGCGTGACCGACGGCGGGAAGGGCGGCGAGTGGCAGCAGGCCAACGGCGCGGCGCCCGGCCAGTTCCAGGAGGAGGCCGGCACCCGGGGCTACTCCAACCTGGTGGCGAGCGTGCCGAACTGCACGGTCAGCCATGACGAGCAGGCGGTCGCGACCTCCTGCTACACGGGCAACGGCGGCCAGTGGTGGAGCTTCGACGACGCCTGGTCGATCGGGCGCAAGGCGGCCTGGCTGCGGAGCAAGGGCCTGCTCGGGGCGATGATCTGGGAGATGTCCGGCGACACCGGCACCCTGATGGGCGCGCTCGACGCGGGCCTGAAATGAGAACGCCGTGACCGGTGCCGGGCAGGCGTCCGGCACCGGTCACGGGGTCGATGGGGACGGGGTCATCGGGTGCGGCCTCGCCGGCAGACGGCCGCCCGCCCTCTCCTCCGTTCCCGCCAGTGGTACCCGGCTCCCTCCAGAACGCCCAGCACGGTACGCCGCTCCGGGCGCAGCCCGACCGCAGGGCTCCCGCGAGGAGCCCGCGGTCACGACGGCGTCGGAGGTGAAGGGCCGTATCACGGCCTGGGCGTGGAGAGCCGGGTCACAGCTCGGGGGTGGAGGGACGGGTCACGGCTCGGAGGGGCGGGGGCGGAAGCCCTTGAGCGCCTCATCGACGATCCGCTCGGGAAGGCCGGCATGGGAGTCGCCGGGGTGCGACCACTTCGTGAGCCAGATCACCGCCCCGCTGAGGAGCGCGAGCGCCATGTCGATGTCGAGGTCCGCGCGCAGTTCCCCGGTCTCCATGCCCCGCCGCAGGACCGCTGCGACCACCGCCCTGCGCGGCTCCACGGCCAGCTCGCGGAACCGCTCCGCCAGGCGGGGATGCCGCTCGGAGTCGCTCATGGCGATGTTCATGATGCAACGGGTGCGGTGGTGGAGGGCCTCCTCCTGGATCACCCGGAGGTAGGTCACCAGGTCGTCCCGCACGGTTCCGCCCTGTGGCAGCGGGATCGGCGGCTTGAGCGTCGCCAGGGCGTCCACCACCAGGTCTTCCTTGTTGGACCACCTGCGGTAGATCGTGGTCTTCCCGACACCGGCGCGGCTGGCGATCGACTCGATGGACAGCTCCGACACCCCGATGCCCTCACCGAGCAGTTCGAGAGTGGCCTCGATGATCGACCGTTCCGCCTTCTCGCTGCGCGGGCGGCCCGCCGGGCGGGCCACCCCCTCAGCCGTCTGCTGCGTCTTCATGACGAGTTCACCGCAACCTCCGGAGGAAGCCCGGTCCTTCAGGGCCGGGAGGAAGCCGGACCACGTCAGGGGTGGCCCGGCGAAGCCGGGACAGCCCAAAGCCCGAAGCGCTCACGACCTTGCTCCTTTCGCCGACCAAGCGAACAAAGTGACAGTAAAATCCGAACATGCGTACGGCGTACAAGGTGCGGGTCTACCCCACCCCCGAACAGGCAGCGGTGCTGAACCGCACGTTCGGCTGCGTACGCCTGGTCTGGAACATAGTCCTCGCATGGCGGCAGGCCCGCTACCACGCCGAGGGTGCCACAACCTCCTACGCGCGGACCGACCGGTACCTGACCGAGCTGAAACGCGACGGCGGCCACGACTTCCTGTACGAGGTCTCCAGTGTCCCCCTGCAGCAGGCGTTGCGCCACCAGCACACTGCGTTCGCGAACTTCTTCGCCGGACGCGCCCGCTCCCCACGCTACAAGTCCCGCCACGGCCGCCAGTCCGCCACCTACACCCGCTCGGCGTTCCGCTGGCGCGACGGCCGACTGTGGCTGGCGAAGATGAACGACCCGATCGCGTTTGCGTGGTCCTGGCCCGAGGTCGACCCCGCCACGATCAACCCGACCACGGTGACCGTCTCCCGCGACAGCGACGGCCGCTGGTACGCCTCCCTCGCTGTGGAGACCGCGACCGGACCCGAGCCGGTGCCCGCCACCGGCGGCCAGGTCGGCATCGACCTCGGCGTGACCCACTTCGCCGTCCTGTCCACCGGAGACAAAATCCCCAACCCGCGCCATCTGGAGCGCAAGGCCAAAAACCTGGCCCGCTACCAGCGCCGGATGGCCCGAAAACAGCGCGGCAGCAGCAACCGGGCCAAGGCCAGGGCGAAGGTCGCCCGCGCCCACACCAAGGTCCGGGACGCACGCGCCGACTTCCTGCACCGCACCTCCACCCGGCTGGTCCGCGACCACGATCTGATCGTGATCGAAGACCTCAACGTGCGCGGCATGGTCCGTAACCGTTCCCTGGCGCGGGCCATCTCCGACTGTGGCTGGGGGGAGTTCCGCCGCCAGCTCGAATACAAAACCCAGCGGCACGGCCGCCGCCTGGTCGTGATCGACCGCTGGTACCCCTCGTCCAAGACCTGCTCGGCGTGCGGACACCTGCTCGCCGCACTCTCCCTGTCCACCCGGCACTGGACGTGCCCGGGCTGCGGCACCCGGCACGACCGGGACGTCAACGCCGCCAAGAACATCCTGGCCGCTGGTCGAGCGGTGTCTGCCTGTGGAGCTGACGTGAGTCCGCAAGGGTCCTCCCTTCGGCGGTCGGCGGTGAAGCAGGAAACCAAGCCCGTGAGGGATGGACTCCCCCGCCCTTAGGCGGGGAAGGAAGTCAAACTACCGCTGCTTCCTTTTCGGTCTCAGCCTTGATGACCGCGGCGTCGACCGAAGCAGCCTTGCCCGGCATCCAGCGGGCCACCACGAGGGTGCCGACGAGGGCGACGAAGGCCGAGCCGAGGGCCGCCCAGTGGATGCCGGTGACGAACGCGGCGTTCGCGGCGTCGAGCAGGCTCGCGCCCCGCGGGCCCAGGTGCCCGGCGACGCCGGCCGCGCCCGAGATGGACTCGGTCACGACGTGGCGGAGCTGCTCCGGCAGAGCGGCGACCTTGCCCTCCATGTCGCTGCGGTAGCTGGCGGACAGGATCGCGCCCAGGATGGCGATGCCCAGCGTGCCGCCGACCTGACGGACGACGTTGCTCATCGAGGAGCCCACACCGGCCTTCTCACGCGGCAGCGCGTTCATGATGGCCGTGGTCGCCGGGGGCATGATGTTGGCCATCGCGGCGCCCTGGACGAAGCCGAGGGCCAGCAGCATCCAGATCGGGGTGTCCACCTGCACGAAGGCGTAGGACGTCAGGGCCAGCGTGATGACGAGCATGGCCACCGTGCCGACGGCCCGGGCGCCGTACTTCTGCACCATGCGCGCGCTCTGCGGCGCGAAGATCAGCTGAGCGGCCGCGAACGGCAGCACGAGCGCCCCCGACTGCAGCGGCGAGTAGTTCCGGACGATCTGCCAGTAGAAGGCCAGGAAGAACATCACGCCCATGGCCGCGAAGAACACGAGGCCGACGGTGGCGATCGCCGTGGAGAAGCCGGCGTTGCGGAAGTTCCGCACGTCGAACGCGGGGTGGTCGATCCGGCTCTCGTACCAGACGAACGCGGCGAGGATCGCGAGACCCAGCAGCGACGGCACGATGACCGAGACGTCGGCGACGGTGCCGAGATCGCTGATCCGGACGATGCCGTAGACGAGGCTGATCAGGCCGAGGATGGACAGCAGCACGCCGACCGGGTCGAGGCCGGCCTTGTTGGGGTCCTTCGAGTCGGGCACGATCGTGGCGATCAGCACGAGGCCGACAAGCACGATGGGCACGTTGACGAGGAAGACCGAGCCCCACCAGAAGTGCTCGAGCAGCAGGCCCCCCGTGATCGGGCCGATCGCCACGGCGATGCCGACGCCGCCGGCCCAGATGCCGATCGCCTTGCCCCGCTCGTGGATCGGGAAGACGTTCGAGATGATCGCCAGCGTGGCCGGCATGATGGCGGCGCCGCCCAGGCCCATCAGGGCCCTCGCCGCGATGAGCTGCATCGGGTCCTGCGCGTACGCGCTGGCCAGGGAGGCCAGGCCGAACAGGACCATGCCGACCATGAGCATCCGCTTACGCCCGTAGCGGTCGCCCAGCACCCCGAAGGTGAACAGCAGGCCGGCGAACACCAGCGTGTAGGAGTTCATCGCCCATTCGAGCTCGCTCTGGGTCGCGCCCAGCCCGTGGACGGGATCGGCGATCGTCTTGATCGCCACGTTGAGGATGGTGTTGTCGAGGACGACGGCCAGCAGGCTGAACACCATCACGCCGAGGACCTGCCATCGGCGTGGGTGACCTGTATGAGCTTCTGGACGAGCTTCCACGGATTCCCCCATGATTTCGATACGGTTGTGTTTCGCAACGCAAGCGTAGCGCTACTTCATTCCGATACGCAACGGGACCGTTTCATAATCCGGGCGGTACCGCCGTATCCGCTGGTCAGCTGGACAAAATCGCTCGGCCGAGGCGCCGGGCCGCGCACCGCCCGCCTCCGATGCACCTGCATCCCGGCACGCCACGGGCCACAGAGCGCCGGGACGCCGTAGCGTCTCGCGCGGCCACCCGGAGCAGGCGGCGGACGCCCTCCGCGCGGCGGCCCCGAGGGACAGCCGCACCCCCTGTACATCCGCGCGGGGGCCGGTTCTATTCCCGGTCCGGGCGGAATCGATTCCCCTGCCCGGTCCTATTCCGCGACGGAGGCGGGCAGGGGCGTCGCGGCGTCCGGCCCGGCCGCCACGTCCGATCCGGTCGCCGCGCCGGAACCGCTCACGCCCTGCGATTCGCTCGCCGTGCCCGATCCGGCCGGGGCGAGGGCAGCGGCCGGGGCCTCGCGCCGTACCAGGGCGACGAGCAGGGCCAGCGCGACGCCGACCGCTCCGGACACGGCGAAGGCCCAGGCGGGGCCGTGGGCGTCCAGGAGCCCGCCGGCGAGGGGACCGGCCAGGGCTCCTCCGATCGTCAGCGACGTGCCGTGCAGGCCCATCGCCTCACCCCGCGCCGCCGCGGGGACGCGCCTGTTGACCGCGTCCACGGTGGACGACAGCGCCGGCGCGCACAGCAGCCCGGCCGGCACCAGCGCCAGGCACAGCCAGCCCCAGCCCCCGCCGACCAGGCCCACGGGCGCGGTCAGCAGCGCCAGGCCGCCCGCGAGCAGCCCGGGCGACAGCCCCCGGGACAGCCCGCCGTACACGAATCCGCCGACGAGCGAGTACGCGCACCACAGCGCGAGGACCAGCCCGGTCCAGGCGGTCGCGCCGTCGGCCTTGAGCATCGCCACGACGCTCAACTCGGTCGTGGTGAGCACGAAGGTCAGCCCGGACACCAGGCAGAGCAGGGCGAGCAGGCCGGGCCGCAGCCACTGCCGCCGGGGGACGGCCCCCGCGGCCTCCTCGGCCTCCTCGGCCGACCGCGTGGGCGGGTTGAGCAGGTACAGCGCCACCCCCGAGCCGGCCAGACCGGCGGCCACGCCGTACATCGTCGCGGTGCTGCCGAACGCCGTCACGCTCGCGACGGCGAGGGCGGGGCCGACCATGTACGACAACTCCACGCCCATCGAGTCGAGGGCGAAGCCGGTCTGGTGGTTCTCCACCGGCACCATCGCGGCCACGCACTGCCGGATGGCCCCGAACACCGGCTGGCTGAACAGCCCGCCGATCAGCGCGCCCGGCAGCAGCACGGCGTACGGCATCGCCGGCGCGGCGCACCACAGGCACAGTTGCACGATGGTCGTCACGGCCATCACCGGCCGCAGCCCGCGCCGGTCGACGAACCGGCCGACGAGCGGCGAGCCGATCGCGGCGCCCGCCATGGAGGCGGTGCCGACCAGACCCGCCTGGAGGAAACCCAGCTTCTGGTCGTTCACCACGTGCAGGGTCAGCGTCATGCCGGTGCCGGTGAGGGGAATTCTCGCGATCATGCCGACCAGCAGCAACGCCCGCACACCCGGCAGGGCGAGCACCCGCCGGTAACGATCAAAAGCCATTGTGGTTCCTTACCTCCGCACGGCATTGTGCCGGGTGCCTCCGACATTCCTGCGGCCGGGTCGCCTCATTCGTCCCTTTGGTCCCACTCGCCGCAGGCCAGGATTACGGCGCCCGTATGGGGGTGTTCCAGCCCATGGCGGCATGCAATGATCTGACTGTCCGGGGACGCCACAGGGGCGCCACGAGGCCTGGAGGTAGCCATGTCCTCTGTTTCCGTTGTGTCCAAGCCCGCCCTCTACGGCGGGGCTGCGGGACGCAGGGTCACCGTCCGCGACATCGCGGCAGCCAAGGAGCGCCACGAGAAGTGGCCGATGGTGACGGCGTACGACGCGATGACCGCGAGGGTGTTCGACGAGGCGGGCATCCCGGTGATGCTCGTGGGCGACTCGGCCGCCATGGTCGTCTACGGCTACGACTCGACGCTGCCCGTCACGGTCGACGACCTCATCCCGCTCACCGCCGCGGTCGTACGCGGCTCGTCGCGGGCGATGGTCGTGGCCGACCTGCCGTTCGGCTCCTACCAGGCCTCACCCCAGCAGGCCCTGGAGACCGCGGCCCGCTTCGTGAAGGAGGCCGGCGCGCACGCCGTCAAGCTGGAGGGCGGCCACCGGGTCCTCCCGCAGGTGGAGATGCTCGTGTCGGCCGGGATTCCGGTCATGGCCCACCTCGGCCTGACCCCCCAGTCGGTCAACGCCTTCGGCGGTTACCGGGTGCAGGGCCGCGGCCAGGCGGGTGACGAGATCATGGCCGACGCCAAGGCGCTCGAGCACGCGGGCGCCTTCGCCGTCGTGCTCGAATGCGTTCCTGCCGACCTCGCCCAGCGGGTCACCACCTCGCTGAGCATCCCCACGATCGGCATCGGGGCGGGGCCGCACACCGACGCGCAGGTCCTCGTCTGGCAGGACCTGATGGGCCTGACCCCGCAGCCCGCGAAGTTCGTGAAGAAGTACTTCGACCTGGCCGGGGAGATGGACCGGGCGATCCGCGCGTACGCCGACGAGGTCGTCTCCGGCGTCTTCCCCAGGCCCGAGCACAGCTACCGCTGACGCCCCGGCGGGCGGCCGCCGCGACGCGCGGCGGCCGCCCGTGACCGGCGTCTCCTCGTGGAGGCGCCTCAGATCGCGTCGAGCGCCTGGGCGAAGTCGGCCCACAGGTCCTCGGCGTGCTCGATGCCCACGGCCACCCGGACCGTCCCCTCGCCGATGCCCGCCGCGGCCAGGCCCTCCGCGCTCACCGAGCGGTGCGACGTGGTGGCCGGGTGGAGGACCAGGGTCTCCACGCCGCCGAGCGAGGGCGCGAGCAGCGCGAGCCGCACGTTGCGCATGAACGCCTCGCCGGCGGGACGCCCTGCGGCGAGGTCGAAGGAGAACACGCCGCCGAAGTCGGGCAGGAGCTTCGTGGCGAGTTCGTGCGACGGGTGGGAGGGCAGGCCCGGCCAGTGGACCGCGGCCACGGCCGGATGCCCGGCGAGCCGCGTCGCGAGCACGCGGGCGTTGGCGCAGTGGCGCTCCATCCGCAGCGGCAGCGTCTGCATCCCCCGCAGGGTCAGCCACGCGGCGAACGGGTCGGCCGTCGTGCCGAGCTCCACCGCGTACGACCACACCGTGCGATACACCTCCTCGGAGGCGAACACGGCGATCCCGCCGACGACGTCGGTGTGCCCGGACAGGTACTTGGTGACGGAGTGCACCACGATGTCCGCACCGTGCTCGATGGGCCGGCACAGGACCGGCGAGGCGAAGGTGTTGTCGACCACGGTGAGGATCCCGGCCTCGCGCGCCGCCGCGCACATCCCCGGCAGGTCGGCCACCTGCGTCATCGGGTTGGCGATGGTCTCCAGATACAGCAGCTTCGTCGTGGGCCGCACGGCGGCGCGCACGGCCGCGGGGTCGTCCTGCGGCACGCGGGTGACCTCGACGCCGAAACGCTCCGCGAGGTCGGCCAGCGTCTGCGCGGTGGCGCCGTACAGCGCCGACTGGGCGATCACGTGGTCGCCCGACTTCAGCAGGCCGAGCAGCACCGCGTTGATCGCGCCCATGCCCGAGCCGGTGGCCACGGCGGCCACGCCGCCCTCCAGGCCGGCGACCGCCTCCTCCAGCGCGCGCACGGTGGGGTTGGAGAGCCGGCCGTAGACGTACGCCCCGTCGGGCCGCCCCATGCCGTCGGCGAAGACGGCCGGGTCGTCGAAGACGAACCCCGAGGTCTGGTAGATCGGCATGGAGATCGGGGTGCTCGCCTCCGGCACGGGGCGGGGCAGGTGGACGACGCGCGTTTCCGGATGCAGGGAGCTCATGCCGTCCAGAATTACCCAGAAACTGCACTCTTGTCAGGTTGGGCGGCCGACGATCGGTTACGCGGCGAGCGGAGAAGGCGTCCGGCGCCGCCGCCCATGGTGAGGATGAAGAGATGGACGTCAGCTTCCTCCTCGTGCACAGCCCCTCCGTCGGCCCCTCGACCTGGACCCCCGTCGCCGAGATTTTGCGGGCGCGCGGGCACACCGCCGTGGTGCCGCGGCTGACCGACGTGACGGCCGGTCCGCCGCCCTACTGGCCGAGGGTGGTGGGCGAGGTGGCGGCGAGCGCGCCGCGCGGCCCGCTGGCCGTCGTGGCGCACAGCAACGCCGGGCTGTTCGTGCCGCTGATCGCGCAGGCCCTCGCCGGGCAGGTCGCCGCGTGCCTGTTCGTCGACGCCGCCCTGCCGCCGCGCAGGGGCGCGTGCCGGGCGGCGGAGCCGGAGCACCTCGGCTTCCTGCGCTCCCTCGCCGACGACGCGGGCGTCCTGCCCCGCTGGACCGACTGGTGGCCCGAGGACGAGGTCGCCGCCCTCCTCCCCGACCCGGTGCTCCGCCAGGTGGTCGTGGCCGAGCAGGCGCGGCTGCCCCTCGCGTACTACCAGGAGGAGATCCCGGTGCCGGCCCGCTGGGACCATCTCAGGAGCGGCTACCTGTGGTTCGCGGACGCGTACGCCGCCCTCGCCGACGAGGCCGGGGAGCGCGGGTGGCCGGTCGCCCGCGTCCCCGGCGAGCACCTGCACCAGCTCGTCGCGCCGGAGGCGGTGGCCGACTGGCTGCTCGCCACCGCCACATAGCCGCACCGGTGGGCGGGCACGCTCAGCGGGCGCCGAGTGCGCGAGGGAGCCGGACGACGACGAGGCGGTTCGGCACGCCGCTGTCCACCAGCCTGCCGTCGGGGCCGAAGTCGCCCAGGCCGAAGTCGTTGTCGTTGGCCAGCGCGATCGTGTGCGGGTCGAGCACCGCCAGCCCCTCGATCTTGCCGGGCAGCGACGGCACCAGCGCGTTCGGCTCCAGCACGAGCGACTTGGCGGGCAGCCTGAGGCCGGACCCGCCGGTCGGCTCCTCAAGCGACGGGCTGGTCTTCGGGTCGTCGTACGGCCCGCCGAGCAGGTTCGTCGCCTTCGTCAGGTCGATCGAGTACACCCGCGCGACGTTGTCCGTGCGCTCGTCCACGAGCAGCCGGTCCCGCCCGGCGTACGCCAGGCCGGAGATCTTCATCTCGCTCTGGTCGCCGTTCACCGTCGGGTCGAAGGTCGTGACGTCCTCGAACTGGTACGGATACTCCCCGGTCACCTTCCGGCCGCGCAGGTCGAAGGTGAGGATGCGCCCGATCCGCGACTTCTTCGCGGCCTTCTTGTCGGGGTTGGCCAGCGGGCTCTGCACGGCCAGGTACAGCGTGCGCTGGTCGGACGAGATCGCGAGCCCCTCGAACCCGCGGTTCTGCTGGCGGCTCGCCAGGATCGCGGGCAGCGTCTCCTTCACCGGATAGTCCGCGCCGGTCAGCCCGAGCCCCGCGGGGACGTGCCGCTCCAGCACCCGGCCGTCCGGCGACACCCGCACCAGCGACGGGCCGTACTCGTCGACCAGCCAGAAGTCGCCGTCGCGGGTGCGCACGAGGTCCTCGACGTCCAGCCCGCTCGGGTTGTACGGCAGCGCCGTGCGGCCGTCCCAGGTGTAGGGCGTCTCGTCGTGCCCCGCCTGGTTCGACAGGCCGGTCACCGGCTTGCCCGAGGCGCCGACGATCGGGACGTACTGCTTGATCTTCGCCGTGCCGTGCGTGACGGCGACCCGGACGATCGCCGGGGCGAACTCGGGCACCGGGAAGGTCCTGCGCTTCTCCCCGTCCACGGTCGGCTGGCCGTTCGGGCCGCGGTCGGTGACGAGCCAGAACTCCCCGGCACGGCCGGCCGGGAACAGGCCGCTGCCGACGCCGCCGAGCCGCACGCCGCGGTCGTCGGCGATGGACGGCTGCACCTGCTTCAGCGCGGGGGCGGGGAGCGTGACGTCGGCGACGACGACGGGGCCCTTGGCCGGGGCGGCGGCGGCCGTACCGGTGGTGAGGGTGAGCGCGGCGGCGATCGCCAGACCGGCGGAGACGTGACGGAGCACTGGAGACCTTTCAGACAGCGATGACAGCGCCCGAAGGTAGTGAACGTCCACGTCTCCGACGTGACGATCGGATGAAGCGCGGATGGCTAGACGTCGGTGACCCGGATGCCGGCGTGGGCCTTGTATCGGCGGTTGATCGAGATCAGGTTCGCCGTGAGCGCCTCGACCTGGTGGGCGTTGCGCAGCCGGCCCGCGTAGACGCCGCGCGCGCCGGGGATGCGGCCCGCGAGCGCGCGTACGACGTCGGTGGCCTCGCGGTCGTCGCCGAGCACGAGCACGTCGAGGTCGATCTCCGCCACCGAGGGGTCGAGCAGCAGCACCGCCGACACGTGATGGAAGGCCGCGACCACCCGGCTGCCGGTCAGCACCGCCGCCGCCTGCTGCGCCGCGCTGCCCTCTTCCACCGGCAGCGCGTACGCCCCCTGCTTGTCGAAGCCGAGCGGGTTGACGCAGTCCACCACGATCTTTCCGTCGAGCGGTTCGCGCAGGGACTCCAGCAGCGCCTTGTGCCCCTCCCAGGGCACCGCGACGATCACGACGTCCGCCTCGGCCGCCACGTCGGCGTTCGCGGCCCCGCGTACGCCGATCTCGCGCGCCGCCTCCTGGGCGCGCTCGGCGCTGCGCGAGCCGATCAGCACGGTGTGCCCGGCCAGCGAGAACCGGCGGGCCAGTCCCTTGCCCTGATCCCCGGTACCGCCCAGGATGCCGATGGTCAGCGCGGAGACGTCGGGCAGATCTACGGTGGTGTGCTCAACCATGGGTCAGATCATGCCAGCAGGTCATCGCCGCGACCTCTCCGGGGCGTCCCCGCCGGGATGCCGAGGACCGCGCTTCACACGTCCCAGCGGCGGTATCCGAGCACGACAACGGCGATCAGGACGACAGTCCAGGCCATGAGGAGCAGCCCACCGTGCACCGGTGTCACCGCGCCCGCGTCCTCGGCCGGCGGGAACCACATGGCGAATCCGGCACTGTCCGGGAGGTATCTCGCCGCGGGGACATGGTCGCGCAGGAGCGGTCCGGCGATGAAGAGATACCCCAGCAACACGACGACCGCCGCGAGCGTCCGGCGCACGAGGGCGCCGACGGCCGCGCTGATCAGCGTCGTGAGCGCGAGGTACGCGGTCACGCCGCCCAGCGCCCCCGCGACACGGCCCGAGGTCACGGGTGCGGCCGTGTCGCCGAGCACACCGGCCGCGAGCGCCACCCCGGACGCGGCCGTGATCGCCGCCGCGGGAAGCACGACGATCGCCAACGCGACGTGCTTGGCGGTGAACTGGAGGGCGCGGCGAGGCATCGCGGTCAGCGTGGTGCGAATCTGCCCGCCGACGTACTCGGAGCACGCGGCCATGACGCCGAGGATGACGAAGCCGGCCTGCCCGTAGCCGATCGAAGCCAGTCCGATGTCAGGAGCGCTCCTGGTTCCGGTCGAATCCCGCAGACCGGCGTTCGTGAACGCGATCGCGAGGATCAGATTCACTACGAAAGTGCCTCCCAGCGTGAGGAAGGTCGCCGGAAGAGTCGCGAGCTTCGACAGCTCCGCCGCGAGCGCCTGGGCCGCTTCCCGGCCACGGGTGCGAGTCGCCGGGGGGACCGTCATGCGTCCCTCCGCGTGAACGAGATCGCGGCGGTCACGAGCAGCACCGTCACCCAGGCGGTCATCACCAGGCCCCCGGTGAGCGGGCTGATCTCGGCGGTGCTGTCGGCGAGCTTCCGGATGAACATCCGGACCCCGGCCATGTCGGGCAGGTAATTCGCGAGCGGCGTGATCTTGGTCAGCAGGTAGGTGACGGAGACGACCGAGGTGTTCGCGATGAGCACCGCGAGCGGAACGACCCCGTGGCGGGTGAGTACGGTGATTCCGGCGGCGAGGAGCGCGGAGTACACCCAGTAACAGGCCACACCCGCCAGCCGCGGAACGTCGTCCGCTCCCAGTGCCGGGGCGTGCTCGCCGAGCACCACCCGGACGACGCCCATGGTGGTCACTGCCGCGGTGATGGCGAGCATCGCGCTGCTGATCGCGATCGCGGACAACTTCGCAAGCAGGAATCGGAGGCGGGAGGGGACTGCGGTCAGGCTGGTGGTGATCTGACGCCCGCCTCCAGAGTCCGCGCTCTCGGTGACGTACTCGCTGCTGACGGCGACGACGCCGAGAATGATCGCTCCGACCACGCCGAAAGCCAGCTCCTGATAGCCGGTATCGATCGCGGCGATCGCCGCGGGGCCTCGGTCGATCGCGCCGAGGGCCGCGGAGGCGGTGATCGCGGCGATCACGCCCGGCACGACCACCCCGGCCGCCGTCGCGATCCACACCGCCGGCAACGAGGCGAGCTTCGAGGTCTCTGCCGCGAGCGCCCTCATGACGCAGCACCGGTGGTGAGGGCGAAGAACGCGTCCTCAAGGGTGCGGTATGCGCCGGTGACCTCGCCGAGGGTGCCGTCCGCCACGACTTTGCCCTCGTTGACGACCACGACGTCATCCACTGTCTCCGCGAGCTCCCCCATCAGGTGGCCGGACAGCAGCACGGTCCGGCCGGACGCGGCGCGTTCGCGAAGAAGGGTCCTGATCCACCGGATGCCGTCGGGGTCCAGCCCGTTCACCGGCTCGTCCAGGACGAGGATCTCCGGGTCGCCGAGCAGCGCCGTCGCCAGCCCGAGCCGACGTCCCATGCCCAGCGAGTAAGCGCCGACGCGCTTGGACGCGGCGTTCGTCAGGCCCACGACCTCGAGCACCTCGTCGACACGTGCACGCGGCAACCCCGCGGAGCGGGCCACCCATCGCAGGTGCGCCCGGCCCGTCCGCGCCCGATGCGCGCCGGGGCCGTCCAGCATGGCCCCGACCATGGCGAGCGGGTCAGGAAGTTTCGCGAACGGGACGGAACCGATGAGCGCCGCGCCGGAGGTCGCCCGATCCAGGCCCAGCAGAATGCGCAGTGTGGAGCTTTTGCCCGCGCCGTTCGGGCCGAGGAACCCGGTCACTCTTCCGGGGCGGGCCCGGAAGCTGATGCCGCTCAGAATCTCTCTGGAGCCCCGCCGCTTGACGAGGTTGTCGATCGTAATCACGTCCACATGTGAACGCGAGGCATCACCTCCGGTCATCGGACCGACGACCGGACTCGGTTGCGCGGCTCGGACTCAGATCTCTCCGACCCTGGTCCGATGCGCCGTTCAGGGGCGCGTCCTTAGATTGGGACCATGGGGGTCGACCAAGCACTTCCGAGACGCGGGCGGCGAGTCTGGCCACTGGCCATCGCCGTTCACGTCGTGCTCCTGCTCGCCCTTCTCGCGGTCAGCCGCGGGGTACCGCCGCGGTCGTCCTTCCCGTCGTCATCGCCGCACTGGCGTTGACGGTCACCGTGTGGGCGGCGTTCAGCGCGCGTCGGCAGCGGATCGCGTACGAAGCGCGGCTCACGGCGTGGGCCGGCGAACGCGCGACGCAGGCCGAACGTCTCCGAATCGCGCGCGAACTGCACGACATCGTCTCGCACGGCCTCGGCCTGATCACTGTTCGGGCGAGCGCCGCACGCTATCCCGGCACGGGAGACGACACCTCTACGGCGCTGTCGGATATCGAGCGCATCGGGCGGCAGACCACGACGGAGCTGCGCCGCATGCTCAACGTGCTGCATGACTCGACTGCTGCGGCCGCACCTCTGCGGCCCGCGGACTCCCTCCACGACCTGCCGGCCATCATCGAGGATGCCGAAAGGGCAGGCCCAACCGTCAGGCTCAGGCTCGGGGAGATCGACGACATCAGCTCCGGGGCACAGCTCGCGGTCTGCTCCATCGTGCGCGAAGCCCTCACGAACACGGCCCGGCACGCCGGACCGACCGGCGCGAACGTGTACGTCCGTCGCGACGGCGACTGGATCGTCACGAGCGTCTGGGACGAAGGCCCGGTGGACGGATGGACCCCGCACCCGGGAGCCGGGCACGGAATCGAGGGGCTGAGGAAACGCATCACCGCGATCGGCGGAACCTTCGAAGCCCGGCACGTCGAGAACGGCTTTCGCGTCACCGCCCGTATTCCTGAGGCTCGAATGTCATGAACGACCGCGGAACCCCGATCCGCGTCGTCATCGCCGACGACCAGCCCTTGCTGCGTCACAGCCTTGCCGCCGTCATCAACGCCAATCACGACATGACGGTGGTCGGCGAGGCGGGCACCGGCGACGAGGTCGTCAGGCTGAGCGCCGAACTGCGCCCTGACGTCGTGCTCATGGACATCCGGATGCCGGGTACCGATGGAATCGCGGCCACCCGCCGCGTCATGGCCGACGCAGGCATCGGATCCTTGAAGGTCATCGTGCTCACGATGTTCGAGCTCGACGAGTATGTCCGCGCCGCCCTCCACGCCGGCGCCAGCGGGTTCCTCCTCAAGGATTCCCACCCCGACACGCTCCTTGACGCGATCCGCCGGACTCATCGGGGCGAATCGCTGTTCGCCCCGCAAGTCCTCACCCGCATGATCGAGGCCTACATCGCCCAGCCACCACGCGCGAAGCCGGCGCGTCTGGACGCTCTCACCGAGCGGGAGACCGAGGTTCTCACTCTGGTCGGTCGTGGGCTCTCCAACGACGAGATCGCCGCGAGGCTCACGATCTCGATCAAGACCGTCAAGACACATATCGGCAACCTGCTGAGCAAACTCCAGGCACGAGATCGCGCGCACCTCGTCATCGCGGCCTACGAGGGCGACCTCGTAGGCCGCTGAAGCGCGCGGGTGCTCGGCTTCATCGCCACCGCCGGCGGTCCCGCCTTCCTGGAAGGCGCCGGCGGTGGCTTTCCGAGACGCTCAGCAGTTGGGGATCGCGGGGAGACCGGCCACGCGGGTGGCGAGCCAGGCCACCGCCAGCGGGGCGCCCTCGACCGCGCCGAGCACGTGGCTGCCGGCCGGCAGGCCGGTCCACAGGACGTTCACGCCCCGCGCGCAGTACTCCTTCCGCAGGGTCCTGCCCACCTCGTACGGGATGATCTCGTCGCCCTTGGCGTGGTAGAGGAACAGCGGCACCCGCGGCGCGGACGCGCCGAGGCGGTTCTCGGCGAGACGGGCCCGCCAGTCCGGCAGGTTCAGCACGTCGGCGGTGGTGAACTCCGCCAGCCGCCGCCCGCCGAATTTGGTCCGCAGGTCGCTCACGCAGTCGTCGCGGGCGTCGCCGAACAGCGCCGCGCCCTCGGGGGTCAGGTAGCCGTCCAGGTGCAGCTCGGGGTAGGCGGCGTCCAGCCCGATGCCGGCCGCGGCGGCGAGCCCGAAGTCGCCGGTGCCGTCCAGGTGCTCGGCCACCGCCCGCAGGTCGGCCGGCACCCCGCCCGCCGCGACGCCCTTGAGCCGCAGCTCGGGCGCGTACGACGGCTGGAGCTGGGCGGCCCAGGCCGCCGACGACCCGCCCTGCGAGTACCCCATGACCACGACGGGGGCGCCGGTGGACAGGTTCGCCTCCGGCACCCGCGTCGCCGCCCTGATCGAGTCGAGCACGGCGTGCCCCTGCGACAGGCCCGCCATGTACGTGTGGTCGCCCGGCGTGCCGAGGCCCTCGTAGTCGGTCACCGCCACGGCCCAGCCCTTGAGCAGCATCAGGCTCATGATGGCGAGCTCGGCCTCGGTGCCGTTCGCCATGGCGGCCGACGGGGCGCACTGGTCGCCCATGCCGTGGGTGCCGACGGCGTACCCGGCGATGGGCCGCTTGCCGAGGGGATACGGGGAGTCGGGGACGAGCAGGGTGCCCGAGACGACGTTCGGCTCTCCCGTCGCCGAGGTGGACCGGTAGCGGAGGTGCCAGGCCTTCACCGGCACCTCCAGCAGCTTGCCGGGCGCGAGGTAGACCGTCGTACGGCCGGCTTCGACGACGTCCCCGGCGGAGGTCGCGCGTGCGGTGCCGCCCAGTGCGGGCAGCAGGAGAAGAGCCCCGATCATGGACAGGGTGGCACGAACGCGAAGGTTCATAAAGCCGCCTTCCGGCTGTCGGATCACGTTCCACAATCGGCGCCGCGGCCTGATCGTTACCCGGCGGTAACGGTGTGTCAAGGACCCAATTGGCGGGACTTCACGCGCTCGTGTCAGGCACCATGACGGTCATGGACGCCGCATCGGTGAACCTGTTGCGCGAGGTGCTCGCCTCCACCGGATGGCTCGAACGCACCCGGGAGCTCGGCCTGGCCCTGCGGGCCACCCGGTCGCCCGGGGGGCTCCTCGTCGTCGGCACCCCCGAGGAGGAGCCGTGGCACGTCACCGCCCATCTCGCCGACGAGGCCCGGCTGTCGGGCCTCGCCCAGCTCTCCCCCACGCTGGTCCGCTGGGCGCCGCCGCCGGGCGCGCCCGCCCACCTGCGGGTCGGGATGGACCGGCTGCGGAGCGCCGGCAGGGGCGAGACGCTCTTCGTGGTCGCCGAGCAACGAGCGCCCGTTCCCCTGCTTGAGCGCGTGGACGACGCCCGCCGCACCGGCGCCACGATCCTCGCCATCGACGGGGGCGACCCCGAACTGGAGGCCCTGGCCCACGACGCGATCGCCGTACCGGCCGAGGGGACCGCCTTGAGCTTCGACGCGGCGCAGCACCTGGTGAGCAGCGCGGCCGGGGAGGTGCGGCGGCTCGGCCTGCGGGAACGCCTCGCCCGCCTGGCCGAGCGGATCACCGGCCCCCACGTGAGCGACTGAGGCCACCCGGTTCCGGCCCTCCGGCGCGCCTCAGGCGCCTGCGGGCGGGATGTTCTGGTTCGACGCGAAGACGTTGTCCGGGTCCATGCGCGCCTTCAGCCGGGTCAGACGGCTCCAGCTGCCCGGCAGATACGCCTCTCGGATGCGGCCGCCGCCCTCGTCGCCCAGATGGTTGACGTAGGTGCCGTGGGCCCACGGCCGGGTGGAGTTCCACGTCTCGCTCACCCAGTGGCGGTGCCGCTCGGGGTCCTCCGCCGGGTCCTCCCAGGTGGCCGCGATCATCGTCATGTAGTCCGCCGACCGGTGACCGAAGGCCGTCGCCCCCGGGTCCCTGTCGGCGACGGCGCCGCCGAGACGGCGGAGCAGCACCTGGTTCAGGGGCGACGACGGGTGGGTGCCGTGGTGGGCGAGCGCGGCGACGGCCTCGTCCGGCAGGCCCCGCAGGAAGTCGGAACGCACGTACTGCTGCCGCCCGGGGACGTTCGCGTCGTCGAGCATCCGCTGCAGGGCGACGTACCCGGTCACCCCGAAGGTGTCGACGAGCGGCCGTCCGAGGCCGCGCAGCGGCGCGGTCAGCTCCTGACCCGTGCCGTGCGGGCCGAAGTAGGCGGCCGCGACGCCGACGACGGGCCTGCCGACGGCCTCGGCAGGCACGAAGGGCGCCGCGGGGGCGGACACCAGCGCCGCGACCAGGGACAGCTCGCGCGGCGCCCGCTCGCCGGCCTCGTGGAAGGCCTGGAGGGCGTCGCGGGCGAGTTCTCCCGGATACAGCACCATGCCGGCCCACGCGGGAGCGACCGGGTGAAGGCGGAAGGTGAACCGGGTGACGATGCCGAAGTTGCCCCCGCCGCCGCGCAGCCCCCACATCAGCTCGGGGTCGGTGTCGTCGTCGGCCGTCACGACGTCCCCGTCCGCCGTGACGAGCTCGACACCGAGCAGGTTGTCCGCGGCGAGGCCGTGCAGCCGGGACAGCCAGCCGATGCCGCCACCGAGCGTGAGGCCCGCCACTCCGGTGTCGGAGATCTCACCGCCGGGTGTCGCGAGTCCCTCCGCCTGCGCCGCCGCGTCGAACTCCCGCCACAGGACCCCCGGGTCCACGTCCGCGAGGCGAGCCGCCGCGCGCACCGCGATGCCCTTCATCGGGCTGAGGTCGATCATCAGCCCGCCCTCGACCACCGAGTAGCCCGGGATGCTGTGGCCGCCGCCGCGCACCGCGATAGGGAGGCCGTGCCGGCGGGCGAAGACCACGGCGGCGGCCACGTCCGCCGTCGAACGGCACCGGGCGATGAAGGCGGGCCTGCGGTCGATCGAACCGTTCCAGATCCGCCGCACCGTGTCGTAGGCCGCGTGGCGCGGAGTGAGCAGCTCGCCTGTGAAGCCGTCGAGGGCGGGAGCGGGAACGCCGATGGTCATGTCGGTTCTCCTGTCTGTCGTCGTGACCGCGCCAAGCCTGGGGCAGGGCGGCGCGCGGGCGGCATCCCTGATGTGAGGGATGGTCCGGACGCGGGAGCGCGCCCATACTGGCGCGGTGAGAAGTGCGACGGTGCGAGACGTACGGGAGGCGGTGGCCGACCTGTCTCGCCGGGCGGGCTCCCCGCTGGCGCTCGAGCGAGCGGTGGCCGCCCAGGTGACCCGGGTCGTTCCGGCCGACCTGTGGTGTGCGCTGACCATCGACCCGGACACGCACAACATCAGCGGCGGCTTCCACGACGAAGGACTGCCGTTCCGGCTGCTCGGCCGGTTGACCGAGATCGAGCAGCAGGAGAGCGACCCGGACGTCCTGACCATGCGCGAACTGGTCCGCAGCGGCGTGGTCGCACGCACCCTGGCGCAGGCGACGGGTGGCGACCTCGATCGCAGCCACCGCTTCCGCGACGTGCTGAGCCCGTCCGGCGTCGGGCACGAGGTCCGCGTCGCCTTCCGGGCGCAGGACGGCCGGGTGTGGGGTGCGATGGTCCTCATGCGGGGCACCGACGTCCCCGACTTCACGGCGCGGGAGCTCGGCGTCCTGCGCGGGATCAGCCGCGTCGTCGCCGACGGGCTGCGCCGGGCCACGGTGCTCTCCGCACGGCCGCCGGCCGGCGACGGCGGTCCCGGCCTGCTGCTGTGCAGGGTGGCCGGCGCCGTCGTGGTCGAGCACATGTCGGCGTCCGCCCGGCGGCTGCTCGACGAGATCGACGACGGCCGCCTCGGCGATCTCCCGTACACGCTGGCGTCACTGGTGCACGCGGCGCACCGGCGCGCCGTCTCCGGCGCCCCGCATCGCGTCCGGTTGCGCGTCCGGACCGGACGGTGGCTGACGGCGCACGCCGAGCGTCTCGGGGAGGATTCGGTCTCCGTCATCCTGGAGGCCACGCGCCCGCACGAGATCATGGAGCTGCTCGCCGACGCCTACCGGCTCACCGCCCGCGAACGGCAGATCGCCGCGCTGGCCGGACGGGGCCTCACCAACAAGGAGATCGGCTCTGTCCTCTTCCTGTCGGCGTTCACCGTGCAGGACCACCTCAAGGCCGTCTTCACCAAGACCGGCGCCCGGAGCCGGTCCGAACTCGCCGCTCTCCTGCACGGGCACCCCGCGACGCCACCGGAGTGACCGAGCGCCTCGGGCCGTGCGGGTGCGGCCTTCGGGTCCGTCAGGACATGGACAGGGCGTCACATGGACGGGCCGAGCGGGGCCCGGCTGAGCTCGCGCACCCGCCGGTCCACGGCATCTGCCGCCTCGCGCAGCACCTCGATCACCACGGCCTGCATCGGGTCGGGCTCTCCCGACGTCGTACGGCTCACCCTGGTCAGCGCCTCGATCCTGCGGCTGCCCACGCCGCGGATGCCGGTGACGACGACCTCGCCCGCCGGGACGTCGAGCAGCGCCAGCGACGGCACGATCGCCACCCCGTGCCCCGCCGACACCAGCCCGAGCACGGGCGGGAACTCCGCGATCAGGTGCACGCGGCGCGGGACGAACCCGTGGAGCTGGGCGAGCCGTTCGAGCGCCTGCCCACACGCCTGGTCGGGCACTCCGGCCACCCACGGCAGGTCCACGAGGTCGGCGACGGTGGCCGGCACCTCGTCCCACGACGGCGGGGCGACGATGCGGTACTCGTCGTCGTAGAGGCGGTGCCGGGACATCGACGGCAGGGACGCGGCCGGCTGGCTCATGTCCCGTTCCGTCACGACCAGGTCCACACCGCCGAGGCGCAGCTCCTGCACCGCGCCCGGCCCGAACAGCTCGTGGATCACCGGCGTGATCCGCGGGTGCCGTGCGGCCAGCTCGCGCAGGGCGGGGACGAGCAGGTGCCGGATCACGGTGGGGTACGCGGCGATCGTGACCGGCCCGGACAGCCGCTCGGCGAAGCGGTTGAGCTCGTGCCTCGCCTCGGCGAGCTGCTCCTCGATGCGCTCGGCGTACGCCGCCAGCACCCGGCCGGCCGGGGTCAGCGTGACCCTGCGCTGCGATCGGTCGAACAGCGCGAGGCCGACCTCCCGTTCGAGCTGGGCGAGCTGCTGGGAGACGGCCGAGGGCGTGAGGTGCAGCGCCTGCGCGGCCTTCATGACGCCGCCTCTGCGGGACACCTCGTGCAGGATCCGCAGCCGCCGCGGGTCGATTTCCATGCAGTAGATCTTACGTGCGGATTAAGAATCCTTCACTTGCTCTTCACTCTCCATGGGCGGATCATCGGATCATGAGCATTCGCGTGGACGGCGAGCCGTCCTGATGTCCACCTTCATCACGATCATCGGCACCGCGGGCGCCGTCGTCCTCCTGTTGGCGTACGCGATGGTGTCGTCCGGCAGGATGTCCGGGGACGGGCTGCCCTACCAGCTGCTCAACCTCGGCGGGGCGGCCACCTTGATGATCAACAGTGCGTACCACTCGGCCTGGCCCTCGGCGATACTCAACCTCGTGTGGAGCGGCATCGGCGTGTGGACGCTCGGCCGGCTCGTCGCCCGCCGCGCGACGGCCCGGCGGCACGCGGCCGCGCCCGCCCCGGCCACTGGAAGGTGAGACAGGGCACGGTAAGACAGGGCACGGTGGGACAGGGAGAACCGGGCCCGGGGAGAGACGCCGGTGGGCCGGGCCCGGGAGACGGGGTCAGGGGATCAGTCGTCCCAGTCCTTGTCCTGCTCCCTCCAGCGCTCGTTGCGCTCGGCCGCCGTCTGCAGCGCGTGGGCGGCGGCGTCGCGGGAGTCGTAGGGACCGAGCCGGTCCTTGTTCGGGCAGCCCCTCTCGGGCTCGACGCTCATGTGCTTCAGGCAGAACCACCATTGATCGCTCACGCCCATAATCGTGCCCCCTTGACGCGCAACTAGACTTGGCCGCATGACCACGCTGCTCCGCCCCGGGCGAATCTCGCCTACCCGTAAGGTTCCCGCCCACATCCCCCGGCCCGAGTACGTGGGGAAGGCCGAGCCCAAGAAGGGCGACAGCGACATCCAGACCCCCGAGACCATCGACAAGATGCGGATCGCGGGCCGGATCGCCGCGCAGGCGCTCGAGGAGGTCGGCAAGCACGTCGCCCCCGGCGTGACGACCGACGAACTCGACCGCATCGGGCACGAGTTCCTCTGCGACCACGGCGCCTACCCCTCGACGCTCGGCTACCGCGGCTACCCGAAGTCGCTGTGCACCTCGATCAACGAGGTGATCTGCCACGGCATCCCGGACGACACCGTGCTGCGCGACGGGGACATCGTCAACGTGGACATCACGGCCTACATCGGCGGCGTGCACGGCGACACCGACGCCACCTTCCTGGTCGGCGAGGTGGACGAGGAGTCCCGCCTGCTCGTCGAGCGGACCCGTGAAGCGACGATGCGGGCGATCAAGGCGGTCGCGCCGGGCCGCCAGCTCAACATCGTCGGCCGGGTGATCGAGGCGTACGCCAAGCGCTTCGGCTACGGCGTCGTCCGCGACTTCACCGGGCACGGCATCGGGGCCTCGTTCCACTCCGGGCTCATCGTCCCCCACTACGACGACCCCTCGCTGTCGGTGACGCTGGTGCCGGGGATGACGTTCACGATCGAGCCCATGCTCACGCTCGGCACGATCGACTACGAGATCTGGCCCGACAAGTGGACGGCGGTGACCAAGGACCGCAAGCGGACCGCGCAGTTCGAGCACACGATCGTGGTCACCGAGACGGGGCACGAGATCCTCACCCTGCCGTAGAAGCCTTTCGAGGCCGCACCGCGGCGCTTCGCCGGTGTTCCGGCGAGGCGCCGCGTGATTTCGGCCGAGGCGCCGCGTGCTTTCGGCGGGTGACGATCAGCGGTGGCAGGGCCCGCCGGCGCGGGCGGACGATCACCTGCGGGCACGGCCCGCCGAGGCGGGCGGCCTACTCGGCGGCCCTGTCCCGCCTGTTCAACTTCGCCAGGTAGTCGTTGTAGGCGTCCAGCTCCGCGTCTCCGGTGCCACCGGACTTGGCGGCTGCGGCGTCGGCGCGGCGGTCGGCCCGGCGCGCGACGCGTTCGTCGTCGCGCCACCACTGGAAGCCGAGCGCGAGCAGCACGATCAGCGTGGGGATCTCACCGAAGGCCCAGGCGATTCCGCCGCCGGACTGCTGGTCGGCCAGCGAGGAGGCCCCCCAGGTGCGCCCGAGCTGGTCGTAGTAACCGGACGCGAGCACGGTGCCCATGCTCATCAGGGCGATCCCGAAGAACGCGTGGAACGGCATGGTCACCATGAGCAGCAGCAGCCGCCCGACGTGGGGCAGCTTGTGCGGCGCCGGGTCCACGCCGATGATCACCCAGAAGAACAGCGAGCCGCTCAACAGGAAGTGCACGGTCATCGCGATGTGACCGAGGTGCTCCTCCATCGCCGCGGCGAACAGCGGGGTGAAGTACAGGGCGAACGTCGACACCACGAAGATCGCTGTCGCGATGGCGGGGTGGCTGACGAACTTCAGGACCCTGCTGTGCAGGATCACCGTGAGCCACTCCCGCGGTCCCCGGTCGCCCCGCCGGGCGGCGGGCTTGAGCGCGCGCAGCGCCAGCGTGACCGGCGCGCCGAGCACCAGGAAGATCGGGACCAGCATCGACAGGATCATGTGCTCGGTCATGTGCACGCTGAACAGCACGGGCGAGTAACGCGCCACACCGCTCTGCGTGCTGAGGACGAGGATGACGACGCCGAGGTACCAGCTGACCGTGCGGCCGACGGGCCACCGGTCGCCCCGGCGGGCCAGCCGCACGACGCCCGCGCCGTACAGACCGGCCATGACGACGGCGAGCACGGCGAAGAACAGGTCGAACCACCACAGCGTCAGCAGGTTCGCGAGCGTGAGCGGCGGCGGGACCAGGTAGCCGAGCAGTTCGAAGGCCCGGTCGACCGGCGTGTCGACGGGCGGCGGGGCGGTCCGGGACAGCGCCACGGCCAGGCCGATCGTCGCCCCCATCAGCAGGACCTCGCCGAGGGCGAGGCGGAGGAAGGCGTGCGGCTCCCCCGCCGACAGCCTCGGCAGCGTACGGCCGCGGTGGCGCCAGCCGGCGAAGCCGAGCACGGCGAACGCGACGATCTTGGCCAGCAGGAGCAGGCCGTAGTTCGTGGTGAACAGCTCGCCGATCGAGGTGAGGCGCGAGGCGGCGGCGGCGAGCCCGGACACGCCGACCCCGGCGAAGCACCACAGCGCCATACGTGAGAAGCGCGCGGCGGCGACGTCCAGGAGCGGCTGCCCGCGCAGCGCGTGCACGCAGACCACCCCGAGGCCGCCCACCCACAGCGCGAGGAAGAGCAGGTGCATGGCGACCGAGGTGGTGGCCAGCCCGTGGTTGGGCGAGGAGGAGGAGTGCCCGGTGAGCGCGGGCGGCAGGAGCGTCACGAGCGCGAAGACCAGCAGGCCCCCGGCGGAGCCCGCCGTGATCGCCCCCCGGGCGAACAGCGCGATGGCGACGGCGAACAGCACGACCAGGGTCAGCGCGATGCCCTGCGGCACCTGGCTGGCATAGCTGGTGAGCTCGTTGCCGGCGAGGATCTGCCCCACCGGCGCGCCGAGGGTCTCCGACAGGCTGAAGACCAGCGCCACCGCCGCGGCGACCGCCCAGGCCAGCGCCGACCACGACGCGCCCTTCACGTAACTCTGCGCCTGTTTGCCGAGGAGGCCCTTGTCGTTGGGCAGGAACGCCGCGGCGCCGGCCAGCAGACCGACGGTCAGGACGCCGGAGACGTCCATCGCGAGCTTCGACAGCGGCAGCATCCACCGGGTCAGGGTGCCCTCGTCGGGCAGGCCGGGGATGATCCGCGGCGTCGCGGCGCCGCCGAGCACCATCGCGACGACGAGTGCGCCGACGGCCGCGCAGAGCGCCGCGGCGGTCAGGCGCACCGCCCGGTTCACGGCTTCTTCCGCAGGCTCAGGAACATCCCGATGCCGATGCCGGCGATCCCGAAGATCACCGCCCAGACCCACCCGGGAACGCCCTTCTGCCCGCCGTCATCGGCCTGCACCGCGGCTGCCGTCGCGGGCGCGGCGGCCGCAGGCGCGGAGGCCGTGTCACCGGGAGCCGCCGCCGAGGTCGCCGCCCCCACCGACTGGTCGCCGACCACGGTGAACGGGATCTCCCCCTCGAGCGGGTGCCCGTCAGGAGAGACCACCCGCCAGGCGATCGTGTAGCGACCCGGGGGAACCGGCTCGGTCACCGCCTCGGTGACCTTGGGCCCGTCGACGACCGGGTCGCCCTTCTCGTAGCGCTTGCCGTCCTCACCGCGGACGACCACGACCGGGAACTGAACGGAGTCCGCGAACTCGAGCGTGACCTTTTGCAAGGTCTTGACCTGGGCGTTCTTCTGCGGGTCGCTACTCTTGAGCGAGGTGTGCGCCTGGGCGGGCAGGACCGGCGCGGCGCACAGCAGGAGAGCCGCCACGAGCGCGGCGAAGGCGGCGAGGAAGGGTCTCTTCATGGCACCTCCCAGGCTACCGACGCGGGGGTCCGGTCCATACCCCGCATCGGAAGACTGGGGATACCCCGAGGACACGCCCGGTCGCGCCGCGCCCGGCTGCCACCCGGCGACCCGGTGCGGCGCCGGTGGGCCGATCGATCCGCCCGCGGTTCGCGGACTCGTCCTCGCGGTCCACTCGTCTGTGCGAGCTGGACGCGCGCCGGGCCGGAGGCGAGCGGCCTCCGGCCCGGCAGAACCTGTCTCTGTGAGCCCGATTCCCGCGCGCGGTCAGAGCTCGGCGCAGGCGAGGGCGCGCTGGTAGGCGGCCACGCTCTCCGACTCGTCGCCGATGCGCCGGCGTATCTCCGCGATCGTCATCCAGTCCTCGGCGGCCCTGCGGGTTGTCGGGACGGTCTCCAGCCACCGGCTCACCGTGTCCAACTCGGCCGCGGCCTCCTCATCCTGGTGGAGCAGGAAGTGCGCCTGGCTGAGCAGGAGGGTGGCCTGCGTCTCCAGCCACCCCCAGGTGCCGCGCACCAGCTCGGCGGCGGTCTGCGCGTACTCCACGGCCTGCTCGGGGTGCTGAAGGACGATCTCCACCCATGCGAGGGTGAGGGCGACCTCCGCCCTGTCGAAGGTGCTGGTCGCCGCGGCCTCCATATCCCGCTGCGCCCTGAGCAGGAGCTCGCGCGCCCTCTCCGACTCCTCGGGGTGAAGCCTGAGCACCATGCTCGCGTGCGCCTGCCGTACGCGTGCCAGGTTGCGCGGCTCGCCGGTCTCGGACTGGATCGCCAGCGCGCGCTCCATCAGGGCGATGGCATCCTCGGCGCGTCCCGCCTGCTCGGCCGCGAAGGCGGCGTTCCAGCACGACGCGACGGCGGCCCGAGGAGTGCCCAGGGCGTCGGAGGCCGCCAGCAGTTCGGCGGCGAAGTGCCCGGCCCGCAGCAGGTCGCCCCGCGCCAGATAGACGCTCAGCAGCGTGGAGCCGAGCTCGACCAGCGCGTCGTTCCACCCTGACCGGGCGAGCTTCCCGAGCGCGCGCTCGCCGACCTGGACCGCGGCGGAGTAGTCGCCCCGCTCACGATGGCACCGGCACAGCGCCAGGGCCACGGCGACCTTGCGCTCCTGGCTCATCGTCTCCGCTTCGGACTCGTCGAGCTCCTCGAGCACGGAGATGGCCTCGGCGAGTTCGCCACACGCCTCGGAGGCCAGCGCGTAGCCGTATCGCGCCTCCACCCGCAGCGAGGCGAGTCCCTGAAGGTTGCCGTCGGCGAGCAGTTCGGCGTACCGGCGGCGGGCCTCGGCGACCTCACCGTTCTCCAGCGCCATCCGGGCGAAGCTGAGGCCGACCTCGAGGTCCTCCATCTGCTCGGCCGTCACGCCGTTGACGAGGTAGGTGAGCGAGCAGTCGAGCTTCTGCGCGAGCAGTTCCAGGACGGCGGGGGTGGGCGTGCGCTTGCCGCTCTCGATCAGTGATACATAACTGTCGGAAAGCTCGGGGTGTGCCAACTGCGCTTGAGAGAGCCCACGCTGACGACGAATCGCCTTGATGCGCTGTCCGACCAGATCTTGCGCGGCCATTGGCAACTCCTGCAGTATTGTAGGCCCGGCAGTCTGAGCTGATGGGAGATCCACCGTGCGCCGCCTCGCCCTGCCCGTTCTTACCGTCGTCATTTCGGCCGTGCTGGCCGTTGGCGGCAATGGTACGCCAGCAAGTGCCGCCGCGTCTCCTGTGCAGGGGGATATGATTTTGCAGGGGTATTGCTGCTGATGGGAGCCGATCGGCAGCCCACGCCAGGGCGCCGGAGGCAGCGCTCCAGGTACCACCCGGCATCCACCCGCCCCCCTCGTCGATGCCCAGCGGACGCCGGCGCTCCTCATCGAAAATCAACGGCGATCGCATCGCCACCGCATTCCATTTGAATTCTCACACCGGCCCGAATTGCAATAGTCCGACACAAGGACCGCGCCGAACAATTCGCCGGAGAAAATCGTTCCGCCGTCCGGCCGGACGAATTCTCAATCGCCGCGGAAGCGGAATCCGGCGGTTTTTACCGGACCCGGGCCTCCCCCCCAGTATTTCTACGCCGCGATTTCGGCCATATTTCGCGACTCGCTCTCCTCGGTGGTCCGTTCCTCTCTCCCCCAACGGCTCCGTCCACCGTCACAGCGGCCAACTGCTACCAGACAGGCCGACATCGGCACAAAGGCCGCGAATCATCGCTCGACGGGCGCGTGACGGACCGCGCTACTCTCTCGGGCGAGCGGCGGGCCGACGGTCCCCCGACTGCGACCCGCCTCCCGCACCGGGACCTCGATGTTCTCCCATCTAGACAAAATCTAGATACGTGATGGCATATTTGGGGCTTCTGCCGAACTAGGCCCAACGGTGTGCCCATAGCCGGCGTCACGGGGATGACTTCGTATTGCAGGAGTTGTGGAGGAACGCCGAGGGACGCACGGGTGGCCCGGTCACGAGGCTCCGCGTACCAGCCTGCCAATAGGCCCGGGCGATGCACCCAACGCGTCTACGCCGTCACCGCATGGAGTCCGAAGACGTATGGATAATGCGAATGAGTGTGAAACTTCTCAGGACTTACCGTGCCGTCTGCGGTTGCTGGGGCCGCCGGCGGGCTGGCGCGGCGGACGGCTTATCGAGCTGGGACCGCCGCTGCAGCGGGCTGCACTGTGCGTACTCGTCGGACATGAGGGACGCGTGGTCCCGAAGGACGACCTGATCAATGGTCTTTGGGGGGATCGCCCCCCGAACACGGCCGAGCAGAGCGTCTACACCTACATCGCCGGCCTCCGGCGGGTCCTGGAGCCTCACCCCGGCAGGCGCGGTCCATACGCCGTCCTGGTGAACCGGTCGCGCGGCTACGCACTGGAACGCGGGCCGGTGCGGGTGGACGTGGGGGACTTCGAGCGCCACCTGGCCGAGGCCCGCCGGCTGCTCGGCGCGGACGACCACCGCGGCGGCCTGCACGCTCTGGACGCAGCCCTGGCGTGCTGGTCGGGACCCGCCCTGTGCGGCGTGCCGGGGCCCTTCGCGGAGGTGGAGCGGACCCGGCTGGAGGGGTTGCGGCTGTCGGCGCGGGAGGACCGCGCCAAGGCGCTGCTCGACCTGGGGCTGCACCAGGAGGCGGCGTCGGCCCTGTCCGAGCTGGTCGCGGAGGCTCCCCTGAGGGAGCGCGCCCGCGACCTGCTCATGCTCGCGCTGTACCGCTGCGGCAGGCAGGCCGACGCTCTCCAGGCGTACATGGACGTCAAGCGGCTGCTCGCGGAGCGGCTCGGCGTGGATCCCGGCGAGACGTTGCGTGAACGGTACGAGCTGATCCTGCGGGCCGATCCCTCGCTCGCGCGGGTGCAGGACGGCGCGGGCGATGCCGAGCCCTCGGCGCGGCCTCCCCGCCAGCTGCCGCGGGCGGCGAGCGGTTTCGTGGGCCGGGCCGAGGAACTGGTCCGTCTGCGATCCCTGCTCTCCCCCTGGGACGGCGGACCCCCGCAGGCGGTCATCGCGATCACCGGGACCCCCGGGTCGGGCAAGTCCGCGCTGGCCGTACAGGCCGCCCACGCCTCCTCCCACGCGTTCCCGGACGGACAGCTGTACGTCAACCTCCAGGGGGCGACGCCGGGGGTCGAGCGCCTGAGGCCGATCGACGTGCTCGGCCGGCTCCTGCGCGCCCTGGGGCTGCCGGGCGAGGCCGTGCCGTCCGAGGAGGACGAGGCCGCCGCGGTGCTGCGCGACCGGCTGGAGGGACGCAGGACCCTCATCCTGCTTGACGACGCGGCGGGGCCCGAGCAGGTGCGCGCCCTGCTGGGCCTGCCCTCCGGCAACGCCGTGCTGATCACGAGCCGCGAGTCGCACGCGGCGACCGACGACTGCGTCCAGCTCGTGCTCGGGAGACTGCTGCGGTCGGAGGCGGTCACCGTGCTTGGGAAGCTCGTCGGAGCGGAACGAATCGCGGCGGACCCGGCCGCCGCGGACCGCCTGGCGCACCTGTGCGGCCTGCTGCCGCTGGCCCTGCGCCTGGCCGCCGCCCGCCTCGCCGAACGTCCCGACTGGGCGGTGCGGGATCTGGGCACGAGGCTGGAGGACCGGCGGCGTACTCTGCACGAGCTGGAGTCGGGCCGAAGGGCCGTCCGCTCCAGTCTGGAGCTGAGCTACGAGGTTCTGGCCCACGGCGGCGAGCTCGATCGGCTGGCCGCGCGGACGATGTGTCACCTCGGCGTCCTGCACGTGGCGAGCCTGACCCCCGAGCTGGTGTCCGCCCTCCTCCGCGAACCGGTCGACGCCGCCGAGCGCGCCCTCGACCGCCTCGCGCGCGCGCACCTGCTGGAGGTCTCGGGACCGGGCCGCTACCGCCCCCACGACCTCGTGCGGCTTTTCATGATCGAGCTCGCGGACGCCCGTCTCACGCCGGAGGCGCGCAAGGACGCGCTCATGGGCGCACTCGGCTTCTACGGGGCGACCGCACGCCACGCCAGCACGGTACTCGATCCCCACCGCGTGCAGCTTCCCTGGCCCGCCGTGCCGCAGCGCCCGCTCGCGCTCCGGACCGTCGACCAGGCCAGGGACTGGCTGGAGGAGGAGCTGCCGGACGTGATCGCCGCCGCCACACAGGCGATGCCGAGCGAGGACGACGACGTCGCACGGCTGGGGGCCTACGTCGGGTTCTCCCTCACCTGGCAGCTGACGAGAGGCGCGCACCGCCGCGAGCAGCGCGACCTCAACAGGCAGGCCCTGGACGTGGGCGAGCGGACCGGCGACCAGGAGATCCTGTCCCTGGCCCACGGCCAGATCGCCAACGCGCTGCTGACCCTCGGCAGGGCGGCCGAGGCCCTGCCGCACCAGCAGGCCGAACTCGATCTGAGACGCGACCTGCGCGACCGGTTCGGCGAGATGCGCGCCCTGGGCAACCTGGGCGTCGTCCTTCTCAAGCTGGAGCGGTACGCGGAGGCGCGTGAGCGGGCGGAGGTCCAGCGGGCGATCGCCAGGGAGATCGGCTCCGAGGTCGGCGAGCGTCATTCGCTGCTGACCGGGGCGACCGCCTGTCGGAGGCTGGGCGACGTGACGGCGGCCATGAGCCTGGTGGGTGAGGGACTCGCACTCGCGCAGGCCGCGGGAGACCGTTACCACGAGTTGGCCGGCCTCTTGTTGCTTTCCGAGCTGTGCGTGGACCGCGGCGACCCGCAGACCGCGAAGTCCTACCTCGAGCGCGGCCTGCGCCGAGCCCGGGAGATCGGCCACCGGGTCGGCGAGTGCGAGTCCCTCGTCATGCTCGCCAGAGTGCACCGTCTTTTGAACGAGCCGGCGCAGGCCCTGGCCTACGCCCGGGAGGCGCTGGCGGCGCGGCAGCGGTCAGGGGACGAGAAACTCTCGCGGTCGGCGGAAGACGAACTGCGCGTCATTGAGACGGCATTCCCCGAGCTGAGACCGACCCGAGAGGTGCCGGCCCGCTGAGGCACGTCCCGCGGCGGGTCAGCCGGCGCGGAGGGCGAGGAAGAGGTCGACCCGGTCGGCCATGGACGACAGGTCCTTGCCGGTCAGTTCCTCGACCCGCCTGATCCGGTAGCGCACCGTGTTGACGTGCACGTGCAGCCGTTCTGCGCAGGCGTTCCACGATCCCGTGCAGTCGAGGAACGCGCCGAGCGTGCGCACCAGCTCCGCCCCGTGCCGCCGGTCGTAGTCGAACAGCGGCCCGAGCAGCCGTCCGGCGAACGAGGACCGCACGTCGCCGGGCACGGTCGCCAGCAGCAGCGCGTGCGTGTAGATCTCGTCGCTGGTGACCACTCCCCCGCCGCGCGCCTCGGCCATCCGCCGGGCGTGGCCCGCCTCCTCCACCCCGCCCCGGATGGCCTGCGGCCCGGTCAGCGCGCCGCTCAGCCCGGCCGACACCGTGATCGAGGGGAGCCCGGCGGCGAGCACCGCCGTACGGGCGCGCAGCAGCGCCGCGAGCCCGTCGCGGTCGCGCCAGGGGGTGTCGCCGCGCAGCGGGACGAGCGCCACCGACGCGTCGGCGCCCGCGGCGGCCACCACTCCGCGGTCCAGCAGCTCCTCCGTCACCTGACCGCCCAGCAGGGCGGGATCGGGGCCCTCGGTCGCCCCGCGCCTGCTCGCCGTGGCGGTGACCACCGCGTACGGCTCGGCCGGGTCGATGCCGCAGGTCCGCAGCCGGGCCGACAGCTCCGCGAGGTCGCCGCCCGCACAGGCCAGGGCGATGAGCTGCTCGGCCAGCCGGCGCTCCACCCGGCGGCCCTCCTCCGCTCGTGTCCGCTCCATCGCGACGCACGCCGCCAGCTCGTAGCCGATCTCCGCGTCGACCTCGCCCCGGCAGACCAGGGCCCAGCCGGCGGCCCGGTGCGAGCGATCCACGGCGAACAGCGTGAACGGCCCGCCGCGGTCCACGACGACCGGCAGGCGGGCGGCGGCGAGATAGTCGTGGGCCAGCCGTACGGCCTGCTCCTCGGGCAGGGCGCCCGCGACGACAGCGCCGCAGGCGGACACGACCGCGGCCGTGACGCCGAGCTCGGCCTCGACCAGGGCGAACAGCTCGCCGAGCCCGGCCCCTTCGGCCACCGCCGCGACGATCCTGCGGTGCCGCCCGAGCGCGCCGCGCAGGTCGCCCGCCTGGGCGGCGGCGACGCGCCTGCCGACGAGTTCGGTGACGGCTCCGAACGACACCTCGACGGGCACTTCGAGCAGCGGCAGCCCGCGCGCCCGGCACGCCTCCACCAGGTCGCCGGGGACCGTGCCGAGCCGCGCGTCGCCCGCGCCGAGCGCGGCCACGCCCGCCTCGGCCAGGGCGTCCACGAACCGGGCGGAGTCGGCGGGCGACTGGCGCCACATGAGGCCGGTCAGCACCAGTTCGCCGCCCGACAGGTAGCGCCGGGGATCGGGCAGGTCGGTGATGAGCACGCCCTCGATCTCACGGTCCAGCCGCTCGTCGCCCGTGAGCAGGGTGAGCCGCAGTTCCGGGACGGCGAGCAGATCATGCAATAGCACGACAGACAGCGTATTTGGAGATACCTACAAGCATCGACTACGTCCACCTCCGGGTTTCATCGCCGCGCCGATAGGCCCCGCCGCGGCCCGCTTGCTGTACTACGCAGATGGAGCGGCGGATGGCGACTGAGGAGACGGCGGGCGCGCCGACGAGGACCGGGACGCGTCCGGGCCTCGGCGAGAGCGCGCCGCGCCCCGACGGCACGCTGAAGGTGACCGGGGAGTTCGCGTACTCCTCGGACCTGTGGCTTGAGGGCATGCTCTGGGGCGCCACACTGCGCAGCCCGCACCCGTCCGCGTGGATCCGCTCCATCGACGTCGGTCCCGCGCTCGCGATGCCCGGAGTGTTCGCCGTGCTCACCCACGAGGACGTGCCCGGCGAGAAGTTCTACGGGCTGGAGCGCCGCGACCAGCCGGTGCTCGCCGTCGATCAGGTCCGCTACCAGGGCGAGCCCGTGGCGATCGTGGCCGCCGACCATCCGGAGACCGCGCGCCGCGCGGCCGCCGCGATCGTCGTGCGGTACGAGGAGCGCGAGGCGGTGACGGACCCCCGCCGGGCCGCCTTCGACCCGTCCTGCCCCGCCGTCCACCCCGAGGGGAACCTCGTACGGCACCAGCCGGTGAGGGTGGGCGGGACCTTCGAGGCCGAGGTGGTCGTCACCGGCGAATACGAGGTCGGCATGCAGGACCAGGCGTTCCTCGGCCCGGAGTCGGGCCTGGCCGTGCCCGCCGAGGACGGCGGGGTGGACCTGTTCGTCGCGACCCAGTGGCTGCACGTCGACCGGGACCAGGTGGCGCCGTGCCTGGGCCTGCCAAAGGAGAAGGTGCGGCTGACGCTCGCCGGGGTCGGCGGCGCGTTCGGCGCCAGGGAGGACCTGTCGATGCAGGTCCACGCCTCGATGCTGGCGCTGCGGACGGGCCGTCCGGTGAAGATGGTGTACGGCCGCGAGGAGTCGTTCTTCGGCCACGTCCACCGGCATCCGGCGCGGATGCGCTACGAGCACGGCGCCACGGCCGACGGCCGGCTCGTCTACGTCAAGGCGGAGATCCTGCTCGACGGCGGGGCCTACTGCTCGTCCACCCCCGCCGTGGTGGGCAACGCCGCCTCGCTCGGAGTCGGTCCGTACGAGGTGGACAACGTCTGGATCGACGCGTACGGCGTCTACACGAACAACCCGACCTGTGGCGCCATGCGCGGGTTCGGGGCGGTCCAGGCCTGCTACGCGTACGAGTCGCAGATGGACCGGCTCGCGGCGGCCTGCGGGCTGTCGCCGGTCGAGATCCGCGTCCGCAACGCGGTGTCGCAGGGGTCGCGCCTGGCCACGGGGCAGGTGATCGACAGCCCCGCGCCGCTCGCGGACATGCTCGCGGAGCTGGCCGCGATGCCGCTGCCGCCGGAACCGGCGGACGAGCCCGACCTGCGCCTCCTGCCGGGCGGCGTCGCGCAGACCACGCACGGCGAGGGCGTTCGGCGCGGCGTGGGCTACGGCGTCGGCATCAAGAACATCTGCTTCTCCGAGGGCTTCGACGACTACTCGACGGCCCGGGTGCGGGTCGAGCTGGCCGGGGACGAGCCGCACGTGCTCGTGCACACCGCCGCCGCCGAGGTGGGCCAGGGGCTCGTCACCGTCCAGGCCCAGATCGCGCGTACGGAACTCGGGATCGCCAGAGTCACGGTCGCCCCGGCGGACACCGCGGTCGGCTCGGCCGGGTCCTCCTCGGCCTCCCGCCAGTCGTACGTCACCGGCGGGGCGGTCAAGACGGCCTGCGAGGCGGTGCGGGCCCGCCTCGACGCGCTGCGCGCCGCGCATCCGGAGCTGTCGCTGGAGGAGGTGCTCGAACGGTTCGGGCCGGTCGAGGAGACGCGGGAGTACCGCCACCGGCCCACGTTCCCCATGGACCCCGTCACCGGCCAGGGCGACTCCCACACGCAGCTCGCGTTGTGCGTGCACCGGGCCGTGGTCGACGTGGACGTCGAGCTCGGCCTGGTCAAGGTCGTCGAGCTGGCCGCCGTGCAGGACGTGGGGAGGATCCTCAATCCGCCGGCCCTGGAAGGGCAGATCCACGGCGGCTCCGCGCAGGGCCTGGGCCTGGCGCTGATGGAGGAGATCCAGGTCAGGGACGGCCGGGTGCTCAACCCCTCGTTCACCGACTACCTGATCCCCACCATCCTCGACATGCCGCCCATGCGGTTGTCGGTCCTGGAGAACCCCGACCCCCACGCGCCGTACGGCCTGCGGGGCGCGGGCGAGCCGCCCACGCTGTCGTCGACCCCCGCGGTGGCCGCGGCGGTCAGGGCCGCGACCGGGCTGGATCTCCCCCGCGTCCCGATCCGGCCCGAGGACATCGCGCTCACGCCCGTCGCCGGCTGAGCCCCGCCGGATCAGTCGGCGATGTAGCCGATGGAGGTCACCTCGTAGCCGCGGCTCTTCGCGCCCCGCACGTGCATGAACATGCCGCCGCCCTCATAGGAGTAGGCGCAGCTGTAGCCCTTGGGCTCGGAGTTGCAGCCCTGGAAGAAGTACTTCACGCCCTTCGGGTCGTGCTTCGTCCGGAACAGCGTCTTGACCGCCGTGGTCGAGGCGATCTCCAGGCCCCGGTTGCGGTCGCCCGCGCGCCAGGCGTCGAACAGGTGCTTGGCGGCGGCGGACGGCTTCGTGAGATGACGGGACTCGTACACCTTCGTGACCTTCGAGCCCGAGACGACCATCAGGACGCCGTCGAGCCCGCCCGGCACGCGCACGCTGGTGTGGACGAACCGGCAGGCGTTGCCCGAGCAGCCCGCGAACTCGTCCGGGGCCCGGAAAGGATAGGAGAAGAGCGTGGAGACCGCGCCCGCGGTGGCGACCCGGGAGGCCGCGTGGCGGTCCGCGCGCAGCCAGGCGCCGAACAGCTTCTTGGCGACGGCCGCCGGTGCGGCCGTGCCGTGAGCGGACGCCCAGGCGGGGGCCTGTGCAGTCGCTCGCCCAGTGGCTTGCGCTGCGTGGGCGAGGGCCGGGCCTGCGGCGAGCAGGGAGGCGGGGACCAGGAACGCGGCGGTCGCGGCCGTGGCGGCCGCGCCTCGCAACCATCGTGCTGACACGCGCCGTACGCTACAGGGATCTACTTGCACCCGGATTGACCCCGGCTTGCACCTACCGCTGCCGCCCTCGGGGGCCGGCCCCGCTGGAGCCGTCACCGGCGTCCGCCCGAGACCGGGGACCGCTGGGCGGCCAGGCCGCGCCGTGCGGCGGCCAGGCATCCGGCCAGCAGCGTCACACCGGACAGCACCCCGCTCACCAAGGGCACCCACGCCACGGCGGAGGTGGCGGTCATGACGAGCCCGGCGACCCCGAGCACGGTGAGGACCACACCGGGCACCATGATCGTCCGGTCCCTCCAGATCGGTCCGAGGGCGACGAAATGGACGCCGACGACGAGAGCGATCCAGGCGACGTTGCTTTCCTCGGGGCGGTCCAGGACGCGCAGCACCGCGATGCCGCCGAACAGCGCGACGGCTTCGATCACGACGACCACCGCGAAGCCGAGGCCGAACATCTTCCCGGACTCACCGCCTCCCCCGATGCCAGGTTCGGCGCCGGTGGACCTCGCACGCCCGACGGCGAGGAACCACATGGCGACGACGCCGGCCAGGGCGACGGCCGCGGCGATCCGGAGGACGAGGGCGAGAGCATGACCGAGAGGTGGATGCGAGTTCGCGAAGACGAAAACAGCCCCGAAAACCGCACCTATCAACAAACCGGTCATACGCTGCATGGCGTGACCTTATCGCGATTTCGATCACCGGCTGAGCGGAGGCCGTCGCCCCGCCCTCGGTGATCCAGGCCCCTGGATCACGGTGAGGACGTCACACGCGGCCGACTCGTGCCGGGCTGGACAGCCGGGGCGGGACGGCCGGGGCGGGACGGCCGGGGCGAGAGCGCCCCGGCCGCCGGCCGGCCGATTCAGGTCCGGGAGCGGCGGTCCTGACCGTGCCACGCGCTCACTGGAACCCCTCAAGGGTGGGCTGCGTGCCTCCCGGCTGTGCCCCGCCCGGTTGCGTCCCGCCTTGCGTCCCGCCTTGTGTCCCACCACCCTGCTGGGTGCCGCCGCCCTGCTGGGTGCCGCCCGGCTGCGACCCGCCCGGCTGGCCGCCCTCGTACACCGTTCCGCCCGGCTGCGTGCCACCGGTCTGGGTGCCGGTCGGTTGCGTGCCACCCTGCTGGGTTCCGTCGGGCTGCGTGCCGGCGGGCTGGCCGGCGTCGGTGGCGGCGGGTGAGGCGGCCGGGTTCGGCTGCCCCGCGGGGGCGGATCCGGTCAGCAGCGCCATGATCGCGTCGGCCTGGGCCTTGTCGAAGCCCGCGATGCCGAGGCTGTCCTGGGTGATCTCCTGGGCCACCCGCGGGGCGGCCACCACCTTCTCCCCCACCACGATCGCGAGCTGCTGCTTGACCGTCTCGCGGGTGAGCGCGGCGATCTGCTCCTGGCTGGAGGGGGACAGCACGAGCCTGATCGAGTAGGTGCCGTCGTTCTCCGGCACCTCCTCGATCTTCTGCACGGTCGTGACCGTGACCCCCGGGTCGAGCTGGTAGCAGGAGGCGCCCTTGTCGTCCGGGATCGCGTCCGTTCCGCTGCAGGGCGCCGGCCCCACCCCGGTGACCGGAGCGAAGTGCATGGGCGTCAGCAGGGTGCGTACGGGCGTCTGCTTGAGCGGCGGGGCGTCCGGGTTGCGGGTCATCACCACGGCGACGGCGCCGAGGACGCCGGACATGACGACCACCAGCACGAGGGCCACGACGAGGGCGATCGTCGTCCCCCTGGCCGCCCTCGGCACGGTGGGGCCGGCCGGGGCGGGCGGCCCGTCACCCGGTCCTGCGCCCCCGTCCGCGGGCGTGCCGTCGGGTGCGCCCGGTACGCCGGGCACGGCGGGCACGGCGGGCTCCACCGGCTCGCCGGGCGCGACGGGAGCACCTGCGACACCAGGGGCACCAGGGGCACCGGCGACACCGGGGGCGCCAAGCGGGTCACCCGGTCCAGTGGGAACCCCCAGCGGATCAGCGGGTCCACCCGGCACCGCAAGCGGGTCACCCGATCCACCCGGCACGCCCGGCACGCCCGGCACGCCGAGGGGGTCGCCAAGCCCGGCAGGCCCCGCGGGCTCACCCGGCACACCGACCGGTCCAGTGATCGTGTCACCGAGCGGATCGACAGGCCCGCCCGGCGGCTCACCGCGCACCCCGAGCGGGTCGTCGAACCCGCCGAGCCCACCGAGCCCACCGGGCTCACCCCGCGCACCACCCGGACCGCCGAGTGGATCGCCGAGCCCCGCGCGCTCACCGTGGGCACCGAGCGGAAGGGGACCTCCGCCGGGGTCGCCCGGCCCGCCGATGGGCCCATACGTGTCACCCTGCCCGCCGCCGGCGGCGGGCAGGACCGTCGTCTCTCCCGTGGCACCGGCCCCGCCGGACATGTCGCCGAACCAGCCGCCCCACCCGCCGGACGCCTCGGCGGGCACGCCGCCGCGGTCCTCGGGGCCGACCGGCTTGGGCATGGGCGCCGTCTCGGCTCCCGATGTCAGGCCGCCGGGCCGCGGGCCGAGTTCCTCGTCTCCCGGCACGGGCGCGTTGTGCATTCCCACCTCGATCCCTTACACCGCTCGCAGAGCCTACCGAGGTCTGCCAACCGCGGGTAACCGGCCGACCATGGAACGCTCAACACCCTCCTTTATTGACAATTTGTCATGAATATCCGCCAAATGGTTGCCCGTTGCCCGATGTCGCCACGGACGTCGGAAGCAGACAGTTGAGACATGAAGGTGGGAGTTCCCCGAGAGATCAAGACGCACGAGTACCGGGTTGCGCTCACACCCGCGGGGGTCAACGAGTTCGTACGCAAGGGTCATCGGGTCCTCGTCGAGAAGGGGGCGGGCCAGGGGTCCGCGATCCCGGACGAGGACTTCGCCGCGGCGGGGGCCGTCATCATCGGCACGGCGGACGAGGTGTGGGCCGAGGGCGACCTGATCCTGAAGGTCAAGGAACCGGTGCCGGACGAGTATCACCGGATGCGCAAGGGCCAGGTGCTGTTCACCTATCTCCACCTGGCCGCCTCGGAGTCCTGCACCCGGGCCATGCTGGAGTCGGGCGTGACCGGCATCGCGTACGAGACCGTGCAGAAACCCGACCGCACGCTGCCGCTGCTCGCGCCCATGTCCGAGGTGGCCGGGCGGCTGGCGCCGCAGGTGGGCGCCTACCACCTCATGCGTCAGGGCGGCGGGCGCGGCGTGCTGATGAGCGGCGTCCCCGGCACCTATCCGGCCAAGGTGGCGGTGATCGGCGCGGGGGTGTCGGGCATGAACGCCGCCGCGGTCGCCGTGGGCATGCGGGCGCAGGTGCTGCTGCTCGACCGCGACGTCGACCGGTTGCGCCACGCCGACCTCGTCTTCCGTGGCGGCTGCCAGACCGTGGCGTCCAACGCGTACGAGGTCGAGCGGGCGGTGGTGGACGCCGACCTGGTGATCGGCGCGGTGCTCGTGCCGGGCGCCAAGGCGCCGACCCTGGTGAGCAACGACCTCGTCTCGCGGATGAAGCCGGGGTCGGTGCTGGTGGACATCTCCATCGACCAGGGCGGCTGTTTCGAGGACTCGCGGCCGACCACCCACGCCGACCCGGTCTACCGGGTGCACGGCTCGGTGTTCTACTGCGTGGCCAACATGCCGGGGGCGGTGCCGCACACCTCGACGTACGCGCTGACCAACGTCACGCTGCCGTACGCGCTGGCGATCGCCGACCTGGGCTGGCGCGAGGCGCTGACCGCCGACCCCGCGCTCGCCCTCGGTCTGAGCACCCACGAGGGTCACCTCACGAGCCGCCCGGTGGCCGAGGCCCACGGGCTGGAGGCCGTGCCCGTGGACCGCGTGCTGGTTCCTTAAGCCGGGCCGGGGACGTCCGGATCAGGAGGACGGGGACGGAGCCGTGCTCGGCATCGGCTCCTGCGTGGTCTCCTGCTGGGCCGGCGGGAGCGGCTGCTCGTCGGTGGTGCCGATGCCGCCCGAGCAGGAGGCGCCGTACTCGGGGGTGGTGGTCGGGTTCTGCTTGTACTTCTTGATGAACTCCGGCAGGCGGGGGTCGTCCGCGGAGTCCAGCGCGAGCTGGTGGTTCCAGGAGCTGGCGACGATCTTGGACGGCAGGCCCGGGTAGGGGCTCAGCAGCATGTAGTCGGCGGAGGCGAGGCTCTTGAGCTTGTCCACCTCGGCCTTGGGCAGGTCGGGCCGGTAGGTGATCCACACCGCGCCGTGCTCCAGCGAGTGGACACCGTGCTCGTTGTGGATGGGCTTGTCGTAGATGCCGCAGTTCTGCCAGTAGAAGTTGTGCTGGCCGCCGACGGGCGGGGTCTCCTTGTAGGACACCTTGTTCCAGGAGTGGTCGGAGCCCTTGTAGTTGAAGGTCTTGACGGCGCTGAGCGACTTGGCCGAGCGGTCGTTGACCACGTAGACGGCGACGAGGGCGACCAGGACGACGATCACGAGGCCGCCTATCCCCCACATGAGAAGCGCGGCGCGCCGCTCCTTACGCTTCTGCTCGGCGCGCATGCGGGCGAGGTGCTCACGCCTCGCCTGCGACTTCTCCTTGGTCATCGCTCCTCCAACCGCTGATCACTGACACCCCCGCTGCGTATGGAGAATAGTGGCTAAAGGTATTGCTTCGGGCAGAGCGACGGCTGTGGCGAGTAGCCTGTGGGGCGATGAGCACTGACATCGACGCCCCAGGGGACGGCACAGTGGAGACCGCTGCGGAGACCGCTCCCCCGGCCCGGCGCCGCCTCCCCGTCCTCGGGCTGGTCGTCGTCCTCCTCGCGGCGGCGGCGCTCGTGCTGTTCTTCACCAGGCAGGCGACGCTCGGGGACGCCTCTCCCGAGGCGGGGTTCGCCAGGGACATGGGGGTCCACCACGCGCAGGCGGTGGAGATGTCCTTCATCCTCAGGGACAAGACCTCCGACCAGGCGCTGCGCAGCCTGGCGTACGACATCATCACCACGCAGAGCACCCAGCGTGGAATTTTCATGGGCTGGCTGCAGCAGTGGGGCCTGGACCAGAGTTCCACCCGCCCGGCGATGGCCTGGATGGCCGGGCACGGGCATGGCGGGGCGGCCACGACCGTCCCGGCGCCCGGCACGATGCCCGGGATGGCGACGGAGGAGGAGATGAACCGGCTCCGCCAGGCCACCGGCAGGGACGCCGAGATCCTCTTCCTCCAGCTCATGATCCGCCACCACCAGGGCGGCGTGGAGATGGCCGAGGGCCTGCTCAAGCTGTCGGACCGCGACGAGGTGCGCGCTCTCGCCCAGCACATCGTGGACGGGCAGAACGCCGAGATCCGCACGATGACGGACCTGCTGGCCAAGCGGGGAGCCCGGCCGCTCCCCGCGCCGTGACCCTCTCCGGCTGTCCGGCCGTCTCGTTCAGTCCGCCCGTACGGCGTGGATCGCGGTGAAGGCCAGCAGGGAGCGTGCGGTCCGCCCCGGGCCCTCGAGTATGGGTGAGTGCCCGAGACCGGGCAGCAACTCGACTTCCGCGCCCGGAACGACGCGGTAGTCGGCGGCGGACGAGGACCGCCATCTCCGGTCGTCCTCGCCGAAGATCACCAGTAGCGGCTTGCCGAGGACCGCCAGCCGGTCCGGAAGCGCCCGCTGCTCCAGGTAGTCGCGGGTGCCCTGCATCGTGGCGGTGAGCGTGTGGTAGGTCATGATGCGCACCTCGTCCAGGAGCTCGGGCGGGATCCGGTAACCCGCGCGGCTGAAACCGGTGCTCGCGAACCGCCGGAGCTGCTCGTCGGTCGGTGGCCATTGCGACGGTGCGATCGCGGCGGACTCCGGTGCGATGAAGGCGTCCATGCCGGGCCCGGTGTTGATGAGCACGAGCGCGGTCACCAGGTCGGGTCGTTGCTCGGCGAGAGCGGTGGCGACCGCGCCGCCGCTGGAGTGGCCGGCCACGATCGCGCACTCGACGCCGAGCCGGTCCAGTGCCGCGCCGACCCGACGTCCCTGGTCCGGGATCGCGTAGCTCGGGCCGGCCGGTTTGGCCGACCGGCCGTGCCCGAGCAGGTCGATCCGGATGACGCGATGCGATCCGGTCAGCAGCGGAACCAGACGGTCCCACGAGCGGGCCGAGGAGGCGGACCCGTGGATCAGCAGGAGTGCCGGGGCGTCGCGGGGGCCGTCCTGGCACACGTGGATGTCGCCGTCGTCCAGGGACAGCATCGAACTCTCGGTGGTCTCGTCTTCCACACGCGGTTTGCCGTCGGAAACAGTCATGCGCCCACTGTCGCCGCCGGTGCGCGCCGCCGTCTTGGACGAATGTTCCCCGCCCGCGTGTCGGCGCGTGCCCGCATAGCCTGGAGGCCATGTCGACATTCGTGCACGGTGAGGCCGTGTGGGACGTCGCCTGCCCGCGGCGGCCCAGCCGGGTGGCCGGTGTCACCATGGCCGGGTTCCGCGTCGCCGACATGGACGCGCTCCGGATGGTCCCGCACCCGGCCGTGACGCTGCTCCTGGAGTTCGGCGCCGGTTCGCCCGTCGTGCACTACGCCGCGGGGCGGCAGCAAGGGGGAAGTCTGGTCGCCGGGCCCGGGCTCGGGTCCGGCGGCGCGGTCCGGGCGCGGGGTGAGAACGTCGAGTGCGTGCAGGTGCGCCTGTCCCCGGTCGTCGCACGCGCGATTCTGGGCGTCTCCCCCGCCGGCCTCGACGGCGCCGTGGTGGCCCTCGACGAGCTGTGGGGCCGGGAGGCGTCGCGGATCCGTGAGCGACTGGGCGAGGTCTCCTCCTGGGAGGATCGCTTCGCGCTGACCGACGCGCTGCTCGCCCGCCGGCATGAGGCGGGGCCGCCCGTGGACCCGGAGGTGGCCTGGGCCTGGCGCCGGATCGTCGGCGGCCGCGGCCTGGTCCGGGTCGACCGGCTGGCCGCCGAAGTGGGATGGAGCCGTAAGCGCCTGTGGTCGCGGTTCCACTCGCAGATCGGCCTGCCGCCCAAGCGCGCCGCGAAGCTGGTCCGCTTCGACCATGCCGCCCACCGCCTGGTCGCGGGTGGAAGCGCCGCCCAGGTCGCGGTCGAGGCCGGCTACGCCGACCAGTCCCACCTGCATCGGGACGTCGTGGAGTTCACCGGCGTGACCCCGGCGAGCGTGGCGGCCGAGCCGTTTCTGGCGGTCGACGACATCGCGTGGCCCGGCCGGGAGGCTTCGGCCGAGCCGGGCCTCTCGTCGGTCGCCGGTGCAGGTCCTTGATCTCGAGAGCCGCGGCCGGCCGGGGAGACGCCCGCGACCGGCCGCCGCGACTCGGATGCGACGTCAGGCCCGCAGTTCCTCGGCCAGCGCCGCGGCGAACGCGTCCACGTCGGCCTCGGTGGTGTCGAAGGCGCACATCCACCGCACCTCGACCATGCCCCCGCCGACCTGCTCGTTCCAGTTGTAGAACCGGAACCGCTTGCGCAGCCGGTCGGCCGCGTCGGCCGGCAGGATCGCGAACACCGCGTTGGCCTCGACCGGGCGCGGCACGCTCACCCCGGGCAGGTCCCGTACGGCGTCGGCGAGCCGCCGGGCCATCGCGTTGGCCTGGCGGGCGTTGCGCAGCCACAGGTCGCCCCCGAGCAGGGCCTCGAACTGCACCGACACGAACCGCATCTTCGAGGCGAGCTGCATGCTCGTCTTGCGCAGGTACGGCAGGCCGCGCGACGCCTCCGGGTTCAGCACGACGACGACCTCGCCCAGCATCAGACCGATCTTGGTGCCGCCGAAGGACAGCACGTCGACCCCCGCGTCCGTGGTCAGGGCGCGCAGCGGCACGTCCAGGGCGGCGGCCGCGTTGGTGATCCGCGACCCGTCGAGGTGGACGTACATCCCCAGCTCATGGGCGTGGTCGCAGATCGCCTTGATCTCGGCCGGGGTGTAGAGCGTGCCCAGCTCGGTCGCGTTGGAGATCGACACGACCCGGGGCTGCGCCCGGTGCACGTCGCCGAACCCCCACGCCTGCCGGTCGATCAGGTCGGGCGTGAGCTTGCCGTCCGGGGTCGGCACGGTCAGCAGCTTCAGCCCGCCGGTGACCTCGGGGGCGCCGCCCTCGTCGGTGTTGATGTGCGCGCTCTCGGGGCAGACCACGGCCTCCCAGCGCGCGCACATCGATCGCAGCGACACGACGTTGGCCGCCGTGCCGTTGAACACGGGGAACACCTCGGCCTGCTCGCCGAAGTGCCTGCGGAAGACACCGCGGACCGCCTCGGTGTAGACGTCGTCGCCGTAGGAGACCTGGTGTCCCCCGTTGGCGAGGGCGATCGCCTCCAGGACTTCGGGGTGCACCCCCGCGTAGTTGTCGCTGGCGAACGTCCGGCTCGCCGGGTCGTGCCGGCGCACGGCATCGGTTGTCACGAGATGTCTCCCCATCGCGGTTTCAGGCCCCGCGGCCGGCCCGGTCGGGCCGGCCGCGGGTCCGGATCAGCAGCGTAGATCAGGGTGTGAGGTCGATCCTGCGGCCGTTGACCGCCGCGGGCTCCTCGTCCCACAGGCCCGCGACCGCCGCCGCCAGATCCTTCACGTCGGTGAAGGTCCGATACGGCTTGTCCGGGTTCGCGGCCCTCATCTCATCGTGCACCAACGCGTTGACCACCAGGACCACCGCGGCGGCCGAGGTGTCCTTCAGCGCGTCGGCCAGCGACAGCGTCCACGCCTCGGCGGCGGCCTTCGCGGCCGCGTACGCCGCGCCGCCCTGCGTCGGCTTCTGGGCCGCCCGGGCCGACACGATCGCGAAACGGCCGTTCCCGCTCGCCCGCAGCAGCGGCTCGAACTCCAGCGAGACGTTCTGCAGGGTCCTGATCAGCAGGTCGTGCAGCAGGTCCCAGTCGTCGAGCGAGGTGTCGGCGAAGGTCTTCGACCCGCGCCAGCCGCCGACCAGGTGGACGACGCCGTCCACCCGGCCGTGCTCGGCCCGCACCCGCTCAGCCAGGCCGCGTACGGCGTCCCGGTCGAGCAGGTCGACGGCCAGGCACCCCTCGGCGCCGGACTTGTCCACGCCGATGACCGTGTCCCCGAGCTCGGTGAACTTCCCGACGACGGCGCGGCCGGCCGGGCCGCCCGCTCCAGTGACCAGGATCACCCTGCTCATCGCGCGTTCCTCTCCGGCCCCGCTCATGCGCGGATGCCCCGGGTCGACTCCACCACGTCGGTGAGCTTACGGCGCAGGGCCTCGTAGAACATGCTCAGGGGGAACTCGTCGGGCAGCACGGCGTCCACCATGGCCTTCTGCTCCGTGGGCAGCGCGTGCACGCCCTGCTTCCAGACCGAGGCCGGGTCGGGCTCGACGTACGTCGCGACCAGCTCGTGCGCGGCCAGCCAGTGGGCCCGCTTGGAGCGGTCGATGCCGTCGCGGTAGAGCTTCTCCACCTCGCCGCGCAGGTCGGCGACGCCGTCGGCGACCCGCGACCAGTCGATCGTGAGCCGGTTGTCGGTCCACCGCACGATGCCCTGCCGGTGCAGGTAGGCGAACAGCAGCTGGCCGCCGAGCCCGTCGTAGTTGCGCACCCGCTCGCCGGTGATCGGGAAGCGGAACAGCCGGTCGAACAGGATGGCGTACTGCACGTACCGCGCGTGCGGCACGCCGGCCGCCTCCAGCTTCACGGCCTCGCCGTACGCCGTGAGGTCGCAGCGCAGCTCCTCCAGGCTGTAGAGCCAGTACGGCATGCGCTGCTTGATCATGAACGGGTCGAACGGCAGGTCGCCGTGGCTGTGCGTGCGGTCGTGGACGAGGTCCCACAGCACGAACGTGTCCTGGGCGAGGTCCTGGGACGCCAGCAGCCGGGCGGCGTCCGGCGGCAGCTCCAGCTTCAGCGTGGCCGCGGCGGCCTCGCTGACCCGGCGGAACCGGGCGGCCTCGCGGTCGCAGAAGATGCCGCCCCAGGTGAAGCGCGGCGGGGTCTGGCGCACGACCACGGTCTCGGGGAACAGCACCGCCGAGTTGGTGTCGTAGCCGGAGGTGAAGTCGACGAACGTGATCGGCACGAACATCGGGTTGTCGTAGCCGCCCCGCTCCAGCTCGGCCAGCCACTCGGGCCACACGACCCGGATCCAGACCGCCTCGACGTTGCGGTTGGGGTTGCCGTTCTGGGTGTACATGGGGAAGACGACCAGGTGCTCCAGGCCGTCGATCCGCTGGGTGTCGGGGTGGAAGGCGTTCAGCGAGTCGAGGAAGTCGGGCACGCCGAGGCCGGCCGCCACCCACGCGCGGAAGTCCTTCATCACCGCGTCGAGATACTCGGCGTCATGCGGGAAGTGCGGCGCGAGCCGTCCGACGCCGTCGACGATCTCGCTGATGCACGCCACGGCCTCGTCGTGGTCGCCGGTGACCGATCCGTCCTTGGCCTGGAGCGGGCGCAGCCGCTCCACGGCGGCCTTCAGCCGGGCGAACTCCTCCGCCACCTCGGGGCGGGATGCGCGGGCGGCGCCGGACGCCTCGGGCACGCGGGCGGCCCAGGTCACCAGGTTGCCCCACAGCTTCTCGTGGTCGTAGTCGCGGATCGAGTCGTCGCCGAACAGGTCGGAGTCGGCCAGCACGACCACCCGGCCACGGCCGTGCCGTACGGTGGCTACGAGCGGGGCGTCCGCGGGGTCGGCGGACCCGGAGGTCGTGAACAGGACGCTCGCCTCGGCCGGCGCGACAAGCGTGCCCGCGCGGTAGAAGCAGGCGCGGCGCACCTCGGCCAGCAGGTCCTGGGCCACGCCGCCCGGCTCGCTCACGGCCTGCGCCGTGGGGACGCCGAGGATCCAGGTGGCCACGGTGTTGTGGCAGTTGCCGGGGTCCTGCACGGTCGCGTGCTCGACCGTCACCCCGAACCGGGCGAGCAGTTCGCCCAGGTTGCTGCCGTACTTCTCCTGCTCGTGCTCGGCCAGCACGATCAGCCCGCCGCCACCCGCGACGTACGCCTCCAGCGCGTCGATCTCCTCGGCGGAGAAGACCGGGCTGCCGACCCCGGTGGTGCGCTCCCAGCGCTCGGCCGAGGGATGGGCGACCACGAAGACGTCACACCCGTCCAGGACGGCCGGGGTGATCGGGCCCTCGGTGTGCGCGCGCACCGTGTGGCCGAGCCGCCGCAGCGCCCCGGCGGCCTCCGCGTAGCTGTTGTCGTCGGGGTGGGCGGGATTCATGGCCTCGGCGACCTCTCGCCGGATCGTCCACGCCTCGCTGTGCGCCTCGTCGAACAAGACCGCCGGGAAAGCCGTCATGAAAAATCTCCCGTACTGTGAGCCGTCTTCCGGAAAATATACACATACCTAGCCTCGTGGCGATAAGTCGCCCTAGCGGATGAGGAGGCATCACCCGAGCGGCGGACGAGTCCCCGGGGGTCGCTCACCTACCGTCACCGGCCGTAGGGAGAAAGACCCGAAGGGAAAGATCGATGTTCAAACTGTCCGACTCGGTGGCCTTCCGGCGCACCATCACCGGAGCCCTGCTGTTCGTCGCGCCGCTGCTGCAGTTCGTCGCGCTCCTCGTCGACCCCGGCACCTGGGGCGACGACCGCGAGATGGTCAGCTACGGCGACAACCCGGCCCTGGCCCAGCTGGAGTCGCTGCTCTACCACTGGAGCTGGATGCTCGTCCCGATCGCGGCCTTCGGCCTGCTGCACCTGGTCCGCAAGAAGTCCGTCGTCTTCGGGCACATCGCCGGGGGCATGACGATCATCGGCTACATCAGCGTCTCGGCGCTGCTCCTCATGGACCCCGTGGAGTGGTGGTTCGGGCAGCACTACCCGGTCGAGCAGGGCCAGAAGATGTTCGACGAGGTGTTCAACCTGCCCGGCGTCATCTTCGGGTTCACGCTGCCGTGGATCTACCTCGGCATGATCGGCCTGCCGCTGCTCCTGCTGGCCGTCTCGCGCACCGGCTTCGTCCACTGGTGGGTGCCCGCCGTCGTCACGGTGGGCTACGTGGCCTCGATCCCGGTGCCGTACGGCCCGCTGACGATCCCGTTCTGGGGCGCCCCCGTCATCGCCATGGGCTACCTCGGCCTCAAGGTGCTGCGCATGACGAACGCCGAGTGGGCGTCGTACTACCCGAGCGCCGACCCCGGCGTCACCACGCCCGACTCGTACGCGAACACGACCGCCTGAGCGCGGTCGCGCAGGTTCAGCTTCATGAGCACGCGGGCGACGTGGGTCTTGACCGTGGCCTCGCCGACGAAGAGCTCCTTGGCGATCTCGGCGTTGGTGAGGCCCCGGGCGAGCATGCGCAGCACCTCCAGCTCGCGCGGGGTCAGCTCGGCGAGCTGCGGCGGCCGTACCGGCTCGTGCCGGCCCGCGAAGGAGGCGATCACCCGCGTGGTGACGGCGGGGTCGAGCAGGCCGTCACCCGCCGCGACGACCCTGATGGCCTCCACGAGCTGCTCGGGCGGCGACACCTTCAGCAGGAAGCCGCTGGTCCCCGCGCGCAGCGCGGCGTACAGGTTCTCGTCGGTGTCGAACGTCGTCAGCATGATGACCTTGGGCGGCCGTGGCGCGTCGAGCAGCTGCCTGGCCGCGGTGAGCCCGTCCATGCGCGGCATCGAGATGTCCATGAGCACGACGTCGGGCTGCACCCGGCGGGCCAGGGCGACCGCCTCCGCGCCGTCGGCGGCCTCGCCCACGATCTCCATCCCGGGCTCGCTCTCGACCACCATACGCAGGCCGGCCCGGATCATCGCCTGGTCGTCCGCGAGGACGATGCGGATGGTCAATTCGTGGCCTCGCTCATGGGCACTCCCTGGGAGATCGGCAGCGTCGCGCGGACACGATAGCCGCCCTGCGGCAGCGGCCCGGCGTCGAGGGAGCCGCCGAACAGCTCGGCCCGCTCCCGCATGCCGATGAGCCCGTTGCCGGTGGACAGCGCCGGTCCGGCGCCCCCGCCATTATCGGTGATCTCGAGCTCCAGCCGGTCGGGGCGGTAGGCGATCCGGATGCGTACGTCGGCGTCCCCGGCGTACTTGACCGCGTTGGTGAGGGCCTCCTGCACGATCCGGTACGCCGACAGGTCGAGACCGGGCGCCAGATGCACGGGCTCGCCCTCGGTCTCCAGCGTCACGCGAAGCCCCGAGGTCCCGACCGTGGAGATGAGGTTGGGCACCATGTCGAGCCCCGGCTGGGGCAGCGCCTCGTCCTGCGGCATCCGCAGCGCCCCGAGCATGATCCGCAGCTCCTCCACCGCGTCCCGGCCCGCCTGCTCGATCCCGCCGAGGATCTCGGCCTCCGGAGAGGGGCCGTCCTCCTGCGCCGTACCCATCCGGCGGCGCAGCACCCCCGCCTGCATGACCATCATGCTCACGCTGTGAGCCACCACGTCGTGCAGTTCCCTGGCGATCCGGTTGCGTTCGGCGGCGACGGCCTCGGCGGCCCGGCGCTCCCGCTCCAGCTCCAGCCGCGCCGCCCGCTCGGCCATCCGGTGGGCGCGCAGGAGGTAGCCGCGCAGGGCCAGGCCCGTGACGTACGCCGAGCCGAACATCACGGTGAGGTAGACGACCTCCTGGAACGGCAGGAACCGGTGGTCGACGGCCCCCGAGTCGAAGACGAGGATGCCCACCAGGGCCCAGGCCCCACCCGGTTTGAACGGCAGATGCGCGCCGATCGTGTGGAAGACGATGAGCAGCGCGGCGAGCTGCCAGACCGGGCACGACTCGTTGCCCTGCCGATGCCAGGCGTACTGCGCGAGGATCATCAGGATGAAGACCGCTACCGGGGCCCTGCGGCGATACCAGACCAGGACACCGGTGACCAGCGCCTGCCCGACCCACCACAGCTCGGGATTCTGGGCCGCACCGTAGTCCTTGGCGTCCGTGAACGCCTCAAGGGTGCCCAGCGCGATGATCGCGAGGCCGATCAGGAGGTCGACGCGAGGGACCGAGCGGAGGGGGGACAAGCGCATGCGCGCAGAGTAATCCCTGCCCGGCACAGCGCGCATCAGGCGACAGACGTCCGCAATCGGCCTGCAAGTCAACGTCAAGCGACCGCGCGATCATCGCCCTGTATCAAGTGGGTGTCGGTCACGAAACTCACCTTGTCCAACACTGTCCGCGCTGAGACGCTTGAACCGATCCGAACAGGCCTAGGAGAAGCAGATGCCCCGCCTGCACTCCCTTATCGCGGGGCTGGGCGCGCTCTCCGCGCTCGCGGCGCCCATGCTCCACCCGCATCCCAGCGGTTCCACCGACCGGGTCACCCCCGGCGCCGTACGCGTGGAGTCCTCCTCACACGTCCGCATCACGCTCCTCGACGACCGCGGCGTGATCAAGCAGCTGGCCCGGGACTACGACGTCGACCTGGCGAAGGGCAGCGGCTTCACGGTCACGCCCGACGGCGTGGTCGTCACCGCGACCCAGGTCGTGCAGGCCGCCGACGACCCCCGGGTGTACGCCGCCAACCGGGTGTTCGCCGAATACTTCAAGGTGAAGATCCCGGCCGACTTCAAACGGCACTCGCTGGACGACGCCGACCTCGACCGGCGGCTCCAGGCGTGCTACCCGCCGCAGCGGACCGACTCGACGTGCATCGCCGACGTCGCGACGAACGTCAGCGTCTACCCCTACCTCGATCCGCCGCCGGCCGGAGGCCTGCCCGCGCAGATCCTGACCACCGGGTCGTCCCCCGCGGCCCCGGCCGTGCTGAAGGTCACCAAGGGCGGTGAGAAGCAGTCGCTGCCCACGGTCCCGCTGGGCACGACACTCGGCGCCGCGGTCGAGTCGCTCGACGTGATGTCGCTGCCCGGCAGGCCGTCGGCGAAGCTGCCGCCCAAGCTCGACACCGCGCACCTCGACCCGCCGGGCGGCCGGGCCTTCAAGGAGCGCGACAAGGTCGCCAAGCTGCTGGACGACGGCGCGTCCGGCGCGGCCCTCATCGACGACGGCAGGAGCGAGGTGGTCGGGTTCGTCTCCGGGGGCGGCGACGAGCCGGTGACCATCACCCCCGCCGACGACATCCGCAGCGCGCTGGTCGCCGCCGGGGTCACCCCGCGCCGCGGCCCGGTCGACGTGGTGTACGAGAACGCGCTCGCCTCCTACCACAACAAGCTCTACAGCGGCGCGATACCGGCGCTGCAGCAGGTGCTCAACCTGCGGCCCGACCACGCGGTGGCGGCCGACCATCTGCGGGTCGCCCAGTCCAAGGCCGGCACGGCGGAGGACGCCGGAGCCAAACCGGTGGCGCGCCCGACGACGGCGGCGCAGCCGAAGTCGTCGGTGCCGCCGTACGTGTGGGCGGCCGGCGGCGTCGTGGTCCTCGCCCTGCTGGCCGTGGGGGTGGTGCTGCTGCGCCGCAGGAGCGCCGCCGCACGGGCCGACGGCGACGGCCGGACGGACCCGGGACTGGACGGGCACAGCGTCGCCGAGCCCGGGATCGCCGCGCAGGGGGACTTCGCGGGCGAGGCCGGGTCCTACCCGCCCGGGGAGAACTCCTGGCCGCCGTACGCCGTGACGAGGGTGTTCGGGGCCGAGGCCGCCCGGTCTCCCGAGGTCGTGGGGCCGCCGCCGGCGACTCCTGTGCCGTCTACTTCTGTGCCGTCGACTCCTGTGCCGGCGGATCCGTCGCCGCCCCGCGGGCAGGCGTACCCCGCGGACCTGTCGCCGCCACACGGGCACGCGCATCCGGCCGACCCCTCACCGCCGCGCGGGCATTCGTACCCGCCGAACCCGTCGCCCCCGCGAGGACAGGCACAGCTGAAGTTCTGCACCCAGTGCGGCATGCGGCTGGGCCAGGGGCACCGCTTCTGCGGCTTCTGCGGGAACCCGGTCGATTCGTGATCAACAGAACGTTCAAGGGGGAGACCGCATGACCGAGGGGCCCGTGATGCCGGCGCTCGTCGGGCGGCGACTCGGCGACTACACGGTCGAGGCGGTCGTCGGGCGGGGCGGCATGGCGACGGTCTACCGGGCGCGCGACCAGCGGCTCGGGCGTGCCGTGGCGCTGAAGGTGCTCGCGCCGCAGCTCGCACACGACGACCGCTTCCGCGACCGGTTCGTGCGCGAGTCCCGGATGGTGGCGAGCATCGACCACCCCAACATCATCCCGGTGTACGAGGCCGGCGAGCGCGACGACCTGCTGTTCATCGCCATGCGCTACGTCGAGGGCAGCGACCTGCGCAAGCTCGTGCAGTCGGAGGGCCCGCTGCCGGTCGGGCGGGCCAACCCGCTGTTCGCGCAGATCGCCTCCGCGCTGGACGCCGCGCACACCCACGGCCTGGTGCACCGCGACGTGAAACCGGCCAACATCCTGGTCACGCGGTCCGACCACGTCTACCTGACCGACTTCGGGCTGACCAAAAGCTCGGCGGCCGAGGCCGGGCTGACCAGCCATGGTCACTTCATGGGCACCCCGCGCTACGTCGCCCCCGAGCAGATCCGGGGCCTGCCGGTCGACGGCCGAAGCGACCTGTACGCGTTCGCCTGCGTGGTGTACGAGGCGCTCGCCGGGCAGCCGCCGTTCCAGCGGGACACCGAACTCGCGCTGCTCTACGCCCACGTGTCCCACGACCCGCCGCCGCTCACGCCGTACCGGCCGGACCTGCCGCACGCGGTGAACGCGGTGATGACGCGGGCGCTGGCCAAGTCACCGGCCGAGCGGTTCGAGACGTGCCAGGCGTTCGTGTCCGCGCTGCGCGACGCGATCAGCGGCGGCGCGGGCGACCCGGCAGCGGTCTCCTCGTCCTATCCCCCGGTTCCGCCGGTCTCCCCGTCGTATCCACCCGTCTCTCCGTCGTATCCCTCGGTCTCTCCAGACTCGCCGGTCTCCTCTGTCTCCCCGGGATCCGCGGGGTCTCGGCCGCAGGGGTCCTACCCGCCGGTCACGCCCTCCTCGTTCCCTCCCGGCACCAGGCCGCCCGTCTCCCATCCCTCCGGCTCGGCGCCCGCGGCGTCCCGCCCGCCCGTGAGCCACCCGTCGGCCGCGAGCCGGGGAGAGGGGCCGATGCGGCAGGGGCCGATGCAGCAGGGGGCAGCGGTGCAGGGGCACGGGTCGTACCCGCCCGGGTCGCCGCACTCACAGGCGACGGTCGCGTCTGCGGCCTCGCGGGACCGGCGGCGGGGGCTGCCGCTCGGCCCGCTGATCGGCGGCGTGGCGGTCCTCGTGTCCATCGCCGTCGCCGCCGCGCTGCTGCTCACCAAAGGCGGGGACACCGCCGCGACGTGGAACACCTACCCGGGCAGCACCGCGGCGCCGTTCACCATGTCCTACCCCTCGGCCTGGGGCGAGGCCAGGACCAACGCCGACCAGTGGATGATCGCCTCCCCCGCGGTGGACGAGTTCAACGCGCTGTTCGCGGTGCCGGGCAACACCGACTGGTCGAAGGTGAACCCCATCATCACGGGCCAGCCGGACCGGGCCACGGGCGTGTTCGCCCAGGTCAGCAACACCCTGAGCACATCCGACTCGCCGATGGAGCTCCAGGAGAGCCTGGGCCCGGCGCTCCCCGGCGTGACCACCTACTACGGCGTGCCGACACCGACGACGGTCGGGGCCAGGCCGGCGTTCCGGATCGACGGCGTGCTCAGCGACCCCCAGCAGGCCGGCCGGCTCGACTTCTCCGCCTACGTCGTCCGGCAGGGCGACGCCGGCACGTCCGTCCTGGTCACCTTCTTCTGCCCGGCCGGCCGGTGCGACGGATCGAACATCGACCACGTGGTGAACAGCATCACCTTCAAGTAGCCCGCCACGTTCGCCAGTCCCGCGCGCCGTCGAGGACGGCACGGTGGACGGCACGGGCGATCCGCGCTCCCCAGACGGAGCGCGGACCGCCGAACGCCTCAGCCGGGCCCTCCTCCCGTACGGCGACGCAGACGGCGTCCGACGCGGTCCCGGTGCAGGGGAACCCGGCCTCCAGCAGTGCCTGAGTCTTCGCCTCGGTGACCGTCATGACGGCGTTGACCAGCGCCGGGTCGGAGAACGCGACCGGCACGGCCACCAGGATGTTGATCGTCCCCGGGCGCGGCGCACGCGCTCCGGTATCGCACACCATGGCATCACGCACTCCGGCATCGCGCACCCTGGCGTCGCCCGCGCCGACGGCCTCCCGCGCCGGCTCAGGGGCGGCCGGCAGGCCGGGGTCGGGCACGCCCTCGGGCGCGGCCGCCCAGGTCGGCACGCCCAGGCCGACCGTGGCGACGGCCTCCGCTCCCCTGTCGGCCGCCGCTGCGTACCGCTCCACCAGCGCGGCCGTCATCATGCCGACCCCCGGACCGCCGGGACCGAGCGCGTCCATGTGCTCGACCGGGTCCATGCGCGAATAACCGGCGGCCACCTGCGCGTTCAGCACCCACTCGCGGTGGCCGATGCCGCCGCCCAGCATGGCCGAGGAGATCATTCGCCAGCCGGGCCCGAACCGCCACAGCAGCGTGCCCAGCCGCAGGCCGTCCTCCATCCGATACGTCAGGGACGGCCGCGGGACCTCCGTCATGCCTCCTCCATCATCGAGGAGATCGACGGGCGGACCAGGTGGACGAGCGGGCGCCCGTCGGGGCCGGGCTCCACCCGCACCCGGGCGCCGAAGTGCTCGGTCAGCAGCGGCTCCGCCAGCACCCGCGCGGGCGGCCCGGCCGCGACCGCGCGCCCCGAGGCGAGCAGCACCAGCGCGTCGGCGTACTGCGCGGCGAGGCTGAGATCGTGCAGCGTCGTCACGACGGTGAGGTCGTCGGCCAGGCGCAGCCGGTCGACGAGTTCGAGCACCTGCTGCTGGTGGCCCAGGTCGAGCGCCGTGGTGGGCTCGTCCAGCAGCAGCACCGGCGCCTGCTGCACCAGCGCCCTGGCGAGCACGACCCGCTGCCGCTCGCCTCCGGACAGGTGCCCGAGCGGCCGGGACGCGAAGCCGTCCAGGTCGAGCCGTTCCAGCACCGACCGCGTCACCTCGCGGTCCCGCGCGCTCTCGCTGCCGAGATAGGGGATGTACGGCGTGCGGCCCAGCAGCGCGTAGTCGTAGACCGTCATGTCGGGCGGCAGCGCCGGGCTCTGCGGGGCGTACGCGATCAGCCGGGCCCGCCGGCGCGGGCGCAGGTCGTCCACGGCCGTCCCCTCGACGAGCACCTCGCCCTCTTTCGGAATCAGCCCGGCGACGGCCCGCAGGAGCGTGGACTTGCCCGCGCCGTTCGGCCCGATGACCGCGAGCCACTGGCCGGGCGCGGCCGACAGCGTGACGTCCGTGAGCACCCGCCGCCCGCCGAGCGTAACGCCCACGCCGCGCGCCTCGACGGCCGGTACGGCGTGCCCGCTCACGTCTCCACCCGCCGGGTCACGCGCAGGACGGTGACGAAGAACGGCGCCCCGACGAACGCCGTGACGACCCCGATCGGCAGTTCGGCCGGCGCGAGCACGGTACGCGCGATCGTGTCGGCCAGCACGAGGAACGCCGCGCCGCCGAGGAACGACAGCGGCAGCACGATCCGGTAGGACCAGCCGGCGAGCCGCCGGACCACGTGCGGCACCACGATCCCGACGAACGCGATCAGCCCGCTGACCGCGACCGCCGACGCGGTGGCGAGCGAGGCGGCCAGCAGCACGACGAAGCGCACGCGCGCCGCGCGCAGGCCGAGGCTGACCGCCTCCTCGTCGCCCACCGACAGCACGTCGAGCAGCCGCCCGTGCAGCAGCATGACGACGGTCGACACCACGGCGTACGGCGCGATCATGCGGAGCTGGTCCCAGCCGCCGCCGACGTCGCCGAGGATCCAGGAGTAGATCCGCTGCAGTTCCTCCACCTTGAGCTGCTGCACGAAGGTCTGGATGGCGGTGAGGAACGAGGTGACCGCGACCCCGGCGAGCACGAGCGTCGCGGTGCCGCCGCCCCGGCCCGCCGTGTGGCCCAGCGCGTACGCGAGGAACACCCCGCCGACGGCCCCCGCGAAGGCGGCGACCGGCACCCCGGCCACCCCGGCGTCGCCGCCCAGGAAGACCACGACGAGCGTCACGGTGAGACCGGCCCCGGCCGCCGCTCCGAGCAGATAAGGATCGGCCAGCGGGTTGCGGAACACGCCCTGGTAGCCGGCCCCGGCCGTGGCGAGCAGCCCGCCCACGACGGCGGCGAGCAGCACCCGCGGCACCCGGAGCTGGAACAGCAGCCCCTCCTCGACCGGCGAGAGGCCCGAGTGCACGGACACCAGCGGCAGCCGGTCGAGCAGCGCCAGCGCGATGGCGCGGGGAGCGATGCCCGCCGCGCCCGCCATCAGGCCGAGGGCGAGACTGGCCACCAGCACGACGGACGCGACGAGCAGCGCCCGGCCGCGTGGCCGGGCCTGCGTCGTCATCACGCCACCACCGGTCTCACCGCGTCACCGCTCACCGCGCCGCCAGGGGCGTCCGTGTCGTCACCGGCTCAGCTCGCCGCCTTCTGCATGGCGTCGCTGACGGCCTGGGCGAGGTCGGCGACCCGGGGCCCCCAGCGGGAGGCGACGTCGTCGTCCAGCTCCACCACGCGGTCCTTCTTGACGGCGGACAGGCCGGACCAGCCCGGCCGCTTGGCCAGCGCGGCGGCGTTCTGGCCGCAGCACTTGGTGTCGCCGAGGAAGATCAGGTCGGGGTCGGCCTTGGCGACGAACTCCGCCGACAGCTTGGGATAGCCGCCCGCCGCGTCGGGCGCCTCGTCGGCGATGTTCTTCAGCCCGAAGAGGCTGTAGACCTGCCCGATGAACGTGCTCGACGTCGCCGCGTAGGGCGTGGTGTCCAGCTCGTGGTAGTACGTCAGGCCCTTGTCCTTCGGCGCCGCCGCCGCGAGAGCGTCGATCTTCTGCTTGACGCCGCTCGCCACCTCGTCGGCCTTGGCCGCGTTGCCGGTGGCCGCGCCGAGGTCCCTGATCTGGTCGTAGGTGTCGTCCAGCTTGGTGGCGGCGGGTTCGAGCAGCACCGGCACGCCGACCTTGCCGAGCCCGGCGACCACGCCCTCCAGGTCGTTGGCGAGCACGACGAGGTCGGGCTTGGCGGCGACGATCGCCTCGACGTTGGGCTTGAAGCCCGACAGCGACGTCTTGGGCGCCTCCGGCGGGTAGTTCGACTGGTCGTCCACCGCCGCCACCTGGCCGCCCGCGCCGATCGCGAACAGGATCTCGGTGGCCGTCGGGGACAGCGACACGATGTGCTCGGGCCTCTTGGCGATCGTCACCGCGCCGTTGCCCGCCTGGACCGTGACGGGGAAGGCGCCCTGTCCGGTGCTGTCCGAGGCGGCGGGGGTGGGGGTCGCGGACGTGGCGGCGCCGTCGGTCTGGCCGCAGCCGGCCAGAGCGAGCACGCCCAGCACCACACCCGCGACGGCCGTGCGTACGGGCCTCACGAGGTCCTCCATCAGGGGGAATGCCGGGAATCGAGGGACCCGCTGGAAGCGACGGATCACCCTTTTCCACGAGGGTCGATGGCGTCGGCGCACAGCGCAGGCGACCTGGCTCGTCCCCGGGGGCGGGGAACCACAGTTGCGGGACAGCGCCGGATTCTCACCGGACTTCGCTACGCGGCGCGCGTCGGACGCAACGGTACCAATCCCTCACCCGGCGTCCACCCCCACCCCGCCCCCCGCCGGGCTCCGCCCAGGTCCCCATGCGGCGAAGAAGGCGTGGCCGCCCGCCTCCCCCCAACGGCGACGGTTGCTCGTCAGGACGGCGACGGCCGCAGGCCACACCAGGCGTCGGCGCAGGTGAGGACGTGATAGGTGGGAGTTCTCCTGCCATCGAGCGTGCCGTACCAGACGACGCGGGGGCGGCGGTCGGGACCGATGGCGACGTCCACCTCGCCCACGTCGGACCTGGGGACCAGGTGGGTGACGCCTCTCCCCGCGCAGTCGTCGTCGCGACAGGACAGGACGGCTACCGATGGGTCGGCCGCGTCGTATCCGGCCAGAACGGGACGGCCGGCCGGATCCAGGGCCAGGCCGGGGGCGCTCAGCGTGACCAGCTCGGAGGACGCCACCGTCCGCGGGGTCCCGGAGCAGGACGAATCACGGCAGAGCATGATCGTCGTGTCCCCGGTGCCACCGCCGTTGTGGACGATCACCAGTCTGCCGTCCGGCCTGACGGCGACCTGGAGCCGCAGGTCGTCGAGGGACCTCCGGGGGTCGTACCGTGGCGAGGACCTGTCAGGCATGTCGAAGGCGCGAATGGCCGGATGCCCGCATGCCGCGGTGTCGCAGATCGCGATGATGACCTTCCGCCTGATCAGGTCCGCGTATGCGATCACCGGGCGCCCGTCCGGAGACGTCGCGACGGCGAGGGCGCGGGACTTCTGGTTCGTGACGAAGCCCGCGACGGTGAGGTTTCCCACCGTGATCGTCTGGGGGCGGACGCAGCGCAGGTCCGGGCACCGCGTGAGCATCACGCGTGCGGGAGCCGGGTATCGGTCCGCGGAGACGGGGGCGATCGAGGCGACGGCGATGCCGCCTCGCGTCGCGACCACGGTGGCGTTCACCGGGGCCACGTCCAGCCGGAGCACGTCGCCGGGCGCTGTCCTCAACGGCGGGCCGGGACGCCACGTGCAGCCGTCGGGCCGGCAGGAGAACAGCTGGAGCTCCCGCCGTTCGACCTCATCGGGCTCCCTCACCCAGCCCGCGAACACCACCGAGCCGTCGGGGGTGACCGCCGCCCCGGACTGCTCCTCGAAGGAGACGTCCAGGATGACGGTGGTCTGCGTGCCGCAGGTGCCGTCGCCGCAGAACGTCACCTCCTGGAACCCCCGGTCGCGGATGACGATCGGAAACCCGCGAGGGCCGAAGGCGATCTGGACCGGTCCTGGGCCGTCCTCGCCGAGATCCCAGCCGAGGTCCTCGCCCGCGATCGCGTTGTCGGTCACGCTGCTGAGCGGACCGGCCACCGCGTAGCCGCCGTAGAGCAGGCCGGGCAGAAGCACCAGCCCGACCGGCCACCAGCGGGTGCGCCGCCCGCCCGGCGCGCCGCCGGTCGCGGTCGCGGGCCGCCCGCGCCTGCCCTTGTCTCCCCGGATCACCACGGATCCCCAGCGTGCCTGGTTCTTCTGATGGAGCCGCGCATAGCAGCAGCCGAGCACGGCGGCCTGGAACGGCAACAGCAGGACGGCCGCCGTCATCCGCAGGGCGTCGCCGATCTGCACGCCGGTCGGGACGGGGAGCGCCGCGCAGAGGAGGTGCAGGCCGAGCTGCGCCAGGCCAGGAACGGCGGCGAAGGCCACCACGATCGTCCGGATCGTCCACCAGTAGTCGTGGGCTGCCAGGTGGTACGCCGCCGTCAGCGGGGGAATTCGGTCGGGCAGCGCCGTCCAGGCGAGTACGGCCGGGAGCGCCAGGAGGACGAGCAGCACGCCCAGGATCACCACCGCGACGATCGACCCCGTCGCGTGGGCCATCAGGGCCATGGCGCCGACCTGCACGGCGAGAATCACCACGAGATTGACGGTGAGCAGCAGCACGGCGTGCGGGCGCCGGAGAACGGCCAGAGCGGCACGCCCCGCCGACAGGGGGCGGCCCTCGATGTGGTCCACCACGAGGTGGCTGCCCGCGGCCAGGCAGGCGAACCCTGCCACGACGGCCGTCAGCACGAGTCCGACGAAGATCCATAGGACGGCCGGTGAGGGCGCTAGGAGCACGGGAGCTCCGTTGACGAAGGCGATCCGGCGGCCCAGGGCCACCGGCACGGCCACCAGCGCCACGAACGGCGGGACGAGGACCAGGGCGCACACCGCCAACAGGTGCCGGTAGAGACGGACGGCCGTGCCGTACATGATGAGCAGGCCGCGAAAGCCCTTCAACTGGTCGAACACGTCATCCGGCCAGGCGGCGGGCGACTCCGTCGCGCTCACCGGCGTTCCGAGACTCATGTCCCTCCTCGGTGATGTCTGGGCGCTTCGTTCAGGACTTCAGGCAGTACGGGTCGGCGCAGGTGAGGACGTGATAAGTGGGCGTTCCCCCGCGATCGGGCGTGCCGTACCAGACGATGCGCGGGCGGCGGTCGGAGCCGACGACGAGGTCGAGGGGACCGAACGCGTTCGCGGGAATGAGGTGGGTGAGTCGGCGGCGGGCGCAGCCGGTGTCCTCGCACGCCAGGAGGGTCACCCGGAGGTCCTCCGTGTCGTAGCCGGCCAGGATCGGACGACCGGCGGCGTCAAGGGCCAGGCCGGGGGAGCTCTTGGTGGCGATCTCGGACACGGTTGCGGACCGCGGGGGCCCGGAACACTCCCGGTCGGGGCAGAAGAAGATCTTCGTGACCTCACGCTCCGGGTCATTCTCGACGATCACCGGCCTGCCGTCCGGCCCGATCGCCATCTGGATCCGCAGTGAACCGGTCAGCCACCCCCACAGGACCGGCTCGGGCGCCTCGGACGCCGTGAAGGCATGGGTCCGCGGATGCGGGCAGGCGGGGGAATCGCAGCTCACCACTGTCGTCCTTCGCGAGACCCGGTCGACGTAGGCGATCACCGGGCGCCCGTCCGGGGAGCTGGCGACGGCGACCGTGCGGTTGTCCACACTGACGGCGGCCCTGTCGCGGAGGCGGCCGACAGTAATAGTTCGCGGGGCGGCGCAGGCGGCGTCCCGGCAGAGCGTGAGCTCGACGCGCGCGAAAACGCCGCCGGAGCCGGGCTCCGGGGCGATCGAGGCGATGGCGACGCCGTCCGGTGTCGCGGCCGCGGCGACGTTCACGTGGAGCCACCCTTTCCGCGCCAACCGCAGTGGCCTTCCGGGCCGTCGCGCACAGCCGCCGGGGCTGCAGGAGAACAGGTGGAGCTCGACGTCGTCGCTCGGCCCCGGCTCGTACACCCATCCTGGGATCAGCACCGAGTCGTCGGGCATGGCGGCGGCGACGGATTGCCCGTCCAGGTAGGCCCCCAGGGGGACGGCGGCCTGCCGTGCGCAGGCGCCGTCGCCGCAGAAGGCCGGCTTCAGCGTGCCCCGGTCGGTGATGATGACCGGTCGGCCGCCGGAGCCGGTGACGATCTGGGCGCTGATCGGCTGGTCCGGGTAGCGCTCCTTCGCGATGAGCTCATTGTCGACCACCTCGGCCCGCCCGAGCGGGTTGGCGGCGGCGAACCCCCCGTACAGCAGGCCGGGGAGCAGCGCGGCCACGACAGGCCAGGACCTGGTCCGCCGCCTGGCGGGTTCGCCGGTCGTCGTGGGCTCCGGCGCGTCCCATTTCCTGAGGTAGGCGTAGCAGCATCCCAGCGTGGCCGCCTGGAACGGTGCCAGCAGGACCGCCGCCGTCACCCGTACGGCGTCGTCGATCGCCACACCGGTGGGAACCGGGAGCAGGAAGCGCAGGCCGTACAGGGCCGCCTGGGCCAGGCCGGGGATGACGAGGCACCCCAGCGCGACCCTCCAGGCCGTTCCTGCGTAGTCGCGGGCGGCCAAGCGGAACGCCGTTCTCAGCGGAGTAACGCGCCCCGGAAGCACAGTCAGCGCGGTGAGGGCGAGCAGGGCGGGCAGCGTGAAGACGCCGGCCGTCGCGGCCAGGGTCAGCGCCAGAACGATCGACTTCACCAGCTCCGCCACGACGACGACCAGGACGAGCAGCACTCCGGCTGCCAGCGTGAGCTCGGCGGCGAGCAGCAGGAAGGCGTGCGGGCGGCGGAGGACGGCCAGGACGGCACGCGCCGGCGACAACGGGCGGCCGTCGATGTGATCGACGACGAGGCGGCTGCCCGCGGCCGAACAAGCGAGTCCGGCGGCGATCATGATGAGCAGCACTCCGGCGTACGTCCACAGGACGCGCGGTGACGAGGTCAGGAGCAGCGGGCTCCCGTTGACGATGGCGATCCGGTCCCCCAGGGCCACGGCCACGGCCAACGGCGTCACAAGGCCCGGGACGAGGGTCATGGCGCACACGGCCAGCAGCGGCCGGTAGAGGCGGGCCGCGGTGCCGTACATGATCTCAAGGTCGCGCCTGCCCCTCACCTGGGCGAGCGTCTCCTGGGACCACGCTTCCGATCGGGCCGCCGGGCTTGCGGACGATTCGAGACTCATTTCCCCCCTCGTGGCTGCGGGCCGGTCGCGTGAAGACGGGCCGCGGGCAGATCAGCGCCCCGGCCCCCGTTCCTCATGGGGCGCAGTGCGGGTCGGCGCAGGTGAGCAGGTGGTACGCGTTGTCGCCGGCCGGATCGGCCGTGCCGTACCACAGAATGCGCGGCCGCTGGTCGGAGCCGATGGCGAGGTCGAACTGCCCGACCCCACCGGCGGGCAGCAGAGGGGAGGCGGAGCGGCGGCCTGCGCGTCCGACGACTCCTCGGTGGCCTTCAGCGGCTTGCCCGGCCGCCGGATGCAGCCGTCCGGCCGGCAGGAGAACATCACCAACTCCATGCGGGAGGCACCGATCTCACTCGTCCAGCCCGCGACGACCAGCGAGCCGTCGGGCGCGACCGCCGTCGCCGGATGGGTGCGGAAGTACACGTCCATCGTGACGCTGACATGGCCGCCACAAGCGTCGTCGCCGCAGAACACCACCACCGGGCGGCTCTCGTCGCGGAAGATGACGGGCTCCCCGCCGGGGCCGAACATGATCTCGGTGCGCGACGGGTGGTCCACGTCCCCTTCCTTGACGCCGATCTCGTTGTCGACCATGCGGGCCCCTAAGAGCGGCTCGGCCGCGTACCCGCCGTAGAGCATGCCGGGCAGCAGGGCGACCAGCAGTACGGCCGGCCGCGTGACGATCGGCGGCCACCGCCGCCCGACGCGCTCGTGGCCGCGGTCGTCGCCCTTCTCCCGGTCGAGGTCGTAAACGGTGGCCGGCCCCAGCCGGTGTAGGTAGGCGTAGCAGCAGCCGACGGCGGCGGCCTGGAGCGGCGTCTGCAGGACGGCCGCGGCCAGCCGCGCCGCGTCGCGGAACGGCCCGCCGGTCGGGGCGGGAAGCAGCCCGCCCAGTGCGAACAGGCCCAGTTGGAGCAGGACGGGAACGGCGAGGTACCCCAGCACCAGCATCCAGACGGCTCCGCCGTAGTCACGGGAGATCAGCCGCCAGGTCATGCGCAGCGGAGGAACCCCGTCGGTCAGTGCGGCCCATGCGATCATCAGCGGCAGCGTGGTGACGCCGACCGCCATCACCACGACCACCGCCGGGACGACGGACGGCGCCGAGGCCGCGAGCGCCGCACCGATGGCCACCAGCACGACGACGGCCAGCACGAACAGGATGACGAGCATGGCGAACGTTCGCGGCCGGCGCAGGACGGCCGTCACCGCGAGCCGGGCCGACAACGGACGACCGTCCATGAAGTCCAGCACGAGACGAGCGCCGCCGGCCAGCGCGGCGAGGCCTGACGCGATCGCGGTCAACACGGCCACGGCGAGGATCAGGCCGAAGACCGGTGAGGACTCTACGAATCGCGGGATTCCGCCGACGACGGCGACCCGGCCGCCCGCGGCGACGACCACGGCCAACTGCGTCACAAGGCCCGGGACGAGGGTCACGGTGTATATCGTCAGCAGGTGCCGATAAAGGCGGCGAGTCGTGCCGAAAATGACCGAAACGCTGCCGCAGGTGGCTATTCGCGCAAAAGTATCCGCGGGCCGGTCTCCGGATCGCGTCGTCGTGCTCGCGAGCGGTTCGCGATCCATTCTTTTCCTCGCGGGCGCCTGTTTCGGACGATCGACCGGCCTGCCTGGGGTGATGCTCGAGCAGCGAAGTGCCGGAAACCAGGCCAGACTAATCCACGAATCGGGATCGCGCATCCCATAAATTTCTCGTGATACCGGAGGATTTCGACGGACGGCCGAATTTCGCTTTCGCGGCGATAGCCTCTCCGGCCGATACATGACCCTGGAGACCGGGTGTGCCATACCCGACGGGGAAGGCCGGGGCGCGCTGTCATGGGCGCGGTCCCGGCCCGGCCTGGTCACCGCGCCGCGGGCATGGACAGCCGCCTGCCTTGCATCTATCTACCGGGGCGTACGCGGGGATGGTAGGGCAGGCCCTACCCCGGCGGTAGGGGGTCGCCCATGATCGGAAGTAGGGACCGCGTCGCTGCGCCGGGCAGGGCCGCGGCGGGACGCTTGACGTGCTCGACGGGGCCATGACTCCGAGACCCCGCGCACTCAGGAGCCTCCGAGCCCCCAGAGCCTCCGAGCTCACAGTGCCGAAGCCCCCGACCCCCGCCCGCGGGTTGACCACCCCGGCGGCCGACACAGCGAAGGCGGCCCCCGTGTCCCTGACCATGCTTCCTCCGGCTCCACAGCGGGCCCCGGCCGCGCCCGCGCCACGGGACCGCTTCATCGACGTCCTGCGCGTCTTCGGGATGGTCCTCGTGGTCGTCCAGCACTGGACGATGCCGGTCCTGTCGTACGCCCAGGGACGCCTCACCACGGGCAACGCCCTCGCCGCGATTCCGTACGTCACCTGGATCTCGCAGGTCATGCCGCTGGTCTTCTTCGCCGGGGGCGCGGCCAACGCGATCAGCTTCAGGTCCGCCGTCCGCCGGGGCGGCACCGCCCGTGAATGGACGGCGCGCCGGGTACGCCGCCTGGCCTGGCCGGTGGTGCCGCTGGCGGTCGTGTGGCTGCCGCTCCCCCACCTCCTGGTGGCCCTCGGCGTGCCCGCGCAGCCGGTGGAGGTGGCCGCGCGCACGGTCGGCCAGTTGCTCTGGTTCCTGGCGGTCTACCTCCTGGCCGTGGTGGCCACACCGCACCTGCTGCGGATGCGGACCGGGGTGGTCCTGCCGGTGCTCGCGGGCGGCGCGGTGCTGATGGACGTCGTCCGGTTCTCCGGCCTGGAGGCCGCAGGCTACCTCAACGTCGCGTTCGTCTGGCTGGCGGTGCACCAGGTCGGGTTCCGGTACGCCGAGGGCGGCCTGGAGTGGCTGACCGGACGGCGGGCGGCCGGGCTCGCGGTGGCCGGGTTCGCGATGGTGGCGGGCCTGGTGGCGGCCGGACCGTACCCCGCCAGCATGATCGGGATGCCCGGCATGATCTCGAATATGGCCCCGCCGAGCGCCTGCCTGCTCGCGCTGTTCGCCGGTCAGCTCGGCCTGGCGATGCTGCTGCGCCCCGCCGTGAACGCGCTGGCCGCCCGCCCTCGAGCCGAGGCGGTGCTCACCGCGCTCGCGCCGCGCATGATGACCGTCTACCTGTGGCACATGACCGCGCTCGTCACCGTCGCCGGTGTGGCGACCCTCGGGTTCGGGCTGGCGACCCCGTCGGCCGGCTCGGCGGCGTGGTGGAGCGCCGTCCCGCTGTGGCTGGCCGCCCTGGCGCTGGTCCTGGTCGCGCTCACCGCGCTGCTCGGCCGCTTCGAGGAGCCCGTGGGCGCCGCCGCCCACCGGCACGTGCCGGCCGCCGCCCCGCTCGTCGGCGGCGCGCTGCTCACCCTCACGATCACGGGTTTCGCGCCCGGCCCGGCGCCGCTGATCGCGTGCGCCGCCCTGGTCGCGGGCCTGGCCCTGGTCAGCCGGCCCGCAGCTGCCGCTCCACGTCGTCGATGATCTCCTGCAGGCGCAGGCCGTGGCGGGCGTCGAGCGGATGCCCGCCGCCGTCGCGTACGGTGCCCGCGAACTGCCGGACCACCTCGGGGAAGACGTCGCCGAGTTCGGAGCCGAGCAGCGAGGCGCTGCCGAGCCGTCCGTACACGTCGATCCGGCTGGGCGGGGTGTCGCCCTCGACGGCCATGCTCAGCGACGCCTCGCTGACCGCGCCGCCCTCGTGCTCAAGCAGCAGGCCGACCCAGCCGAGCGGGTCGCCGTGGGCCTTGACCGCGACCACTCGGCCGAGCGCGGCGTCGAGCAGGTCGATCATGTGCGGGCCCACGTCGAGCACCGCACCGCGCTCAAGCCGCCAGGGGGTGGCGAAGGGGCCGCCGCGCAGGCTTCCGGAGATGTTGACGGCGTGCCCTCCGAAGGGTTCGATCCGCCGGGCCCGGTCGAGGAAGCCGGCCGTCGCCGCCGAGTAGCGGAACGTGAAGAGCATCTGGGAGGCGACGCCCGCCTCCTCGATCGCCCCGGCCAGGCGCCGGGCGCCGTCGAGGTCGGCCGCGAGCGGCTTCTCCAGCAGCAGCGCCCTGCCCGCCCGGGCCGCGAGCACGCCCAGCTCGGCCTGTACGGCGGGCGGCACGCAGAAGGCGACCGCCTCCGACGCCGCGAACAGGTCCTCCAGCCGCTCGAAGGAGGGCGCGCCGTGGGCGTCCGCCAGCGCTCGCGCCGCCTCGGGCCTGCGCGCCCAGACCCCGGACAGCGTCGTGTGCGGCCCCGCCGCGAGGGCGGGCGCGTGCACCATCTCCGCCCACGGTCCCGCGCCGACGAGTCCCACCCGCACCGGCTCCATGACGCCCCCTTTCCGGCGGGACCCTACTGCAGGCCGCCGATGGACGGTCAAGGGGGCCGCCGCGCGTGAAATCGGCCGTACGGGCAAGATGGACCGTCTATGAACGTCATCCTGCTGAGGCACGGCGAGACCGAGTGGAGCAGGGCCGGGCGGCACACGGGCCGCACCGACCTGCCGCTGACACCGCACGGCGAGGAGGAGGCGCGCGCCCTGTCCCGCCTGGTGGCGGGCCGGTCGTTCGCACTGGTCCTCGTCAGTCCCGCGCAGCGGGCCCGCCGTACGGCCGAGCTCGCCGGCGCGGGGCCGTACGAGGTGGACCCGAACCTGTGGGAGTGGGACTACGGCGGCTACGAGGGGATTTCCACCGCGGACATCCGCAGGTCACGCCCCGGCTGGTACGTCTGGCGCGACGGCGTCGTCCCGGGAGACGAGGCGCACCCGGGTGAGACCGTCGAGCACGTCGGGGAGCGGGCGGACAAGGTCCTCGCCCGGATCCGCTCGGCGGACGGCGACGTCCTGGTCGTCGCGCACGCGCACATCCTGCGTGTGCTGGCGGCGCGCTGGCTGTCGCTGCCGGCCGACCACGGCAGACACCTGCGTCTCGACACCGGGACGTACTCGGTCCTCGGCTACGAGCACGACGACGAGCCCGTCCTGCTCCGCTGGAACGTGCCGACCTGAGACGTGCCGGTCCGGAAACGTGCCGGTCCGAATCAGACCGGTCCGATCACGCGTGCCTGTTCACGCGTGCCTGTTCACGCCTGGGCGACCGGCTGGGGTTGCGGGCCTCGGCCGGTCAGCCATTCCAGGACCTTGCGGTGGCCGCGCCGGGCGTCCTCGAAGTGCCCCCACCGCCAGTACCTGGGCTGCTCCCGCACCCCGGTGACCCATGTCCGATACGCCACCGTCCTGGGCCGCCCGTCCGCCGGGTCGGCCGGTGCGGCGACGCCGTAGGTGCGGATCACCACGCGGCCTCCGGGTGCGAACAGCACGTCGTCGGCCACCGGGTAGAGAGTCATCTGGTCCAGCACGGGGTCCCCCTTGTGAGCTTTCCTGGGACTCACTGTGCCGGATCCGTGTTACGCCTCCCGCGTCGCGCTGTTACGCCCGTGAGAAGCGGGTGAACACGGGGTTACACCAGAACAGGTCAGACCAGGAGGCCGTCGAACTCGCCGTCCTTGACCCCGAGCACCAGGGCCCGTATCTCATCTCGTGTGTAGATGAGCGCCGGTCCGTCGGGATAGCGGGAGTTCCGGACGGCCACGCCGCCGTCGGGAAGCTCGGCCAGCTCCACGCAGTTGCCGGTCGAGTTGCTGTGGGCGCTTTTCCGCCAGGTGACCCCGGCGATGTCGGTTGCGGGCATCCCGTTATATGTCTGCATTCATGTCTCTCTGAGAAGTTCGCCGAGGATCTCGGCAGTGCCGCCGGGCGTGGTGCTCTCCACGCACAGCTGCTCCATGGCCGTGAGGTAGGGATCGATGTCCTCACGTTTGTCCAGGTAGAGCGCACCCCAGAGCTGCTCGACGTAGACCACGTCCGAAAGGTCGGACTCCGGGAAGCGGAGGATGGTGAACGCGCCTCCCTCGGCCGCGTGCATCCCGTAGCGAAGGGGCATCACCTGAAGGGTGATGTTGGGCAGCGTGGACACCTCCAGCAGGTGCTGGAGCTGTTCCCGCATCGTCGCACTCCCTCCGATGGGCCGCCTGAGCGCGGCCTCGTCGATGACGGCCCACAACCGGGGGCCGTCCTTGTGCGTGAGCCTCTCCTGCCGCTGCATCCGCAGATGGACGCGCTGCTCGAGCTCGTCCTCCGAGGCGTCCGGATGACCGAGCGTGATCACCGAGCGGGCGTACGCCGCCGTCTGCAGCAGGCCGGGCACGAACTGCACCTCGTAGGTGCGGATCACGCTGGCAGCCTCCTCCAGGCCGACGTAGGTGACGAACCAGTTCGGCAGCACCTCGCCGAACTTGTGCCACCACCCGGGCGTGTTCGCCTCGCGGACCATCTCCAGCAGGCCACGCCGCTCGGCGTCGTCGTGGACGCCGTACAGCGTGAGGAGGTCTTCGACGTCACGTGTCTTGAACCCGACCCGGCCGAGCTCCATCCGGCTGATCTTCGACTCCGAGGCACGGATGTGGAATCCGGCGACCTCGCGGGTCAGGCCCCGCTGCTCACGCAGCCGGCGCAGGCTCGCGCCGAGCATGATGCGTCGAACGGTGGAACCGGATCCGGGCGGATCTATGGACACGTGCTATTCCTCCGCTTTGTGGACTGGTTCACAGTCTGTCAAAGATCGCCCCCTTCGTCCCAGTGGTGTTCGGGAGTACCGTAGCGCTTGCACAACGCGCTTGCACGTGCATTCGCTCTTGCACATGCACGGGAGTGTCCCTCATCATGATCCCGTGCAGTCCACGAACCTGACTCGTGGCCAGAACCAGTGGTCGGCGCTCGACTGGTGGCCGCCTATCGGCTGGTGGCCGGAGCCCGCACGCGGTCTCCTCGAACCCGGGTCGGCCACCGCCAGCGCCACCTTCGTCCTGCCGCCCCGCGCGGAATCGGTCCACTCGGCGCGCAGCTTCACCGCCGGGACCCTCTCGGGCTGGCAGTTGGCGGACCTGCTCGACGGGATGGAACTGGTCGTCTCGGAACTGGTCACCAACGCCCTGCGGCACGGCATGACGCTCACCGACAGCCGCACGCGGGAGGCCATGCGGCTGTCGTTGATCCGGCGGGGCGCGCACGTGACCTGCGCGATCACCGATCCCGGCTCGTCCGCGCCGGTGCTGCGGGATCCGAGCCCGTTCGAGCCGGGCGGCCTCGGGCTGCACATCGTGGAGTCGCTGAGCGTGTGCTGGGGATGGTGCCCGCTCGTCCCGCAGGGCAAGGCGGTGTGGGCCGTACTGGCGGCCTGAAGCAGCGCGGCCCGAACAGAGGCCGGCGGCCGGACGGCGGGGCCACACGCTTCGCCGGGAGCTTCGGCCGCCCCGCGCGGGGAGTGACGGCTCTCCGCTCAGGAGCACCGGAAAACCTAACCCGATCGCCAGATCTACCTGTCGCCGGTCATGGTCCGCCGGCCGAAGAGCGCTCCCGTGCAGCCCGGAATGCATGGGAGCGCCCTCCGGCCGGCGGCCCGGATTCCCCGGAACCGCCCCTGAGGCCGGGCGCGGCACGCGATGATGGGCGAGAGCGGGCCGTGACGGCCCGGCGGCGTGCTCGTTCCCAAGCGATCGGCGGAGAAATATCGTGATCTCGGGATCCGTGACTTTGCGCTCATTGTCCGCCCACGGGCCCCGCCGAGACTGTGATCTGCACTACGGTGGCTTCCTGGGACTCCCGAGAGATCAACAATGGACGATCACCTAATCGGCTGGCTGACCAGTCTTGACGAGGACAGGCTCGCCCGCGTGCTGGCGAACCGGCCGGACGCGATCGCCGCGCCGTGGCCCCGGCGCCTGGACGCCCTCGCGCAGCGGCTGACCGACACCTTCGCCGTCATGGAGGTCATGCGCGGCCTCCCCCTTCCCCCGCTCGAACTCCTGCAGGCGTGCCTGGTCATCGGCGGCCGTCCGACGGAGGACGAACTGGCCCGCTTCCTCGGGGTGAGCGCCTCCGCGGTGATCCCGTGGCTCGACCACCTCTACGACCACGCCGTCGCCTGGCCCGGCCGCGACGGCAGGATCACCGTGGCCGAGGCCGTCGCCCGCTGGTGGACCGCGCCCTGCGGCCTGGGCGAGCCGCTCGGCGCGTACCTCGACTCCTGGAAGCTCAGCACCGACGCGCTGCGCCGCATGTGCCGGGTGCTCGACCTGTCCCCGCACGGCGGCAGGCGCCAGGTGATCGCCCGGATCACCGCCCTGCTCGGCGACTGCGAGCGCCTGGGGTCGCTTCTCGACGACGCCCCCGACGGCACGCTCGGCATGCTGGACGACTTCGCGTGGGACGGCCCGGTCCGCAGCGTGAACGGCAACCGGTTCATCACCCCGGGCACGCCGGAGAAGTGGGCCCTCGACCGCGGCCTGCTCTTCCGCACCCAGTGGGACCTGGCGGAGATGCCCCGCGAGGTCGCGCTGGCGCTGCGCGGCCCCGACTACCGCGGGCCGTTCACGCCGTACCCGCCCGACCTGGCCACGGCGGAGTCGGACGCCGACGCCGTCGAGCACGCGATGTGCCTGGCCGCGCCGCACGTGCTCGACCGGGCCACCGCGCTGCTGGAGAACGTCGACAAGACGCCGCTGCCGCTGCTCAAGAACGGCGGGGTCGGCGTGCGGGAGATCAAGCGCCTGGCCAGGGAGACCGGCTGCGCCGAGGACGAGACCCGGCTGCTGCTGGAGGTCTGCGCGGTCGCCCGGCTGATCGCGATCGACGAGGAGGCGGGCGGGCTGACGCCGGCGGGCCGGTACGACGCGTGGCGGCTGGAGGAGGCGCCCATGCGGCTGCGCGTCCTGCTGGCCGCGTGGTGGCGGATGGAGCGCTCGTCGCTGCGCCGGGTGGACGGCCGCCACCCCGCCGCGCTCGGCGACGACCCGGCCGGCGAGACGATCGCCAGGATCCGGTGGGCCCTGTTCGCGGCACTCGCCGAGATCCCCGAGGGCAGGTCCTTCGCGACGCTGCCGGAGCTCGTGCAGCGGGTGCACTGGCGCGCCCCGCTGCTCGACCGGGAACTGCTGGACGGCTGCGCGGCGGCCGTGCTCGAGGAGGCCCGCCTGCTCGGGCTCGTCGCCTGCGACGCGCTCACCGGTCTCGGCCGGGCGCTCGCCCCGCTCGCGGGCGTGGCCGGGGACGAGAGCCGCGAGTGCGTGCCCGAGGTCGAGCACGACCCCGCGCTGGCGAAGGCCGCCACGCATGCCATGGCGAGCGCGCGGCGCACGGCCCTGTTCGGCGCCGACCTCACCGCCGTGGTGACCGGCCCGCCGTCGGTCGAGCTCGCCGCGCTGCTCGACCGCGCCGCCGACCGTGAGTCGCAGGGCTCGGCGTCGGTGTGGCGGTTCAGCCCCGCGAGCGTACGGCGGGCCCTGGACGGCGGCGACACGGCCGACACGCTCATCGCCGACCTGTCGGAGGCGGGGACGCTCCCCCAGCCGCTGACCTACCTGATCAGGGACGTGGCGCGGCGGCACGGCGAGGTCACGGTGTCGTCGGTCGGCTGCATCGTGCAGGGTTCCGACCCCACGCTGCTCGCCGAGATCGCCGCGCACCGGAAACTGGCCAAGCTGGGCCTGCGGCTGCTGGCGCCGACCGTGCTCGCCGGCGCGGCGCCCGCCGCGGCCACGCTGGCCGCCCTCAGGGAGGCGGGGTACGCCCCCGTGCCGGTGGACGACACCGGAGAGATCACCATCCGGCGCGAGCCGCAGGGCGGGCGGCTGATCCTCCTGCCCGGCGGCCGGGTCGCCGAGCTCGAACCCCCCGGTCCGCTGCTGGAGCCTCCGCCGGACCCGCGCGAGCACGCCAGGCGGCTGCTGGTCAGCGGCGGCCCGGTGGCGGCCGCGGCGCAGCCCCGCCAGACGTGGGCCGTCATCGGGCGCATGGCGACCCGGCTCCCGGCGGCGCAGCAGTCGCTGCTGGGTTTCGTCGTGGACCGCGACGTCCGTGCGATGATCACGCTGGCCGACGGGGTCACCGCCACGGTCAGCCACGGCGAACTGCGCAGCGGCGTGCTCGACGCGTGGTGCGAGGAGGCCGGCGACTACCTGGAGTTCCCGCTCAACGAGATCGCCTCGGTCACCGCCGACTGCTGACCGCCGTCACCGCGGCCTCAGCGGACAGTCTCAGCGGACGCCGCAGCGGCGCAGGACGAGCAGGGCCAGGGCGCGGGTGACGTCGCGGACCTCCCGCAGGTCGACCTGCTCGCGCGGGGCGTGCGCGAAGCGGACGTCGCCCGGCCCGTAGTGCAGGGTCGGCACGCCCGCCCCCGCGTACAGGCGCAGGTCGCTCCCGTACGGCGCGGCGGTGCGGCCCGGCCGCGCCCCGGTCACGTCGGCCACCGCGCGGGCCGCTTCCTCCGCCAGCGGATGCCCCTCGGGCAGCCGGCCGCTGGCGAACTGCCCGCCCGGCCAGGTGACGCGTACGGGGTTGTCCCGCAGCCAGGGGTCGTCCAGATCGGCGAGCGCGCTCTCCAGGGCGGCGCGGGCGTCGGCCGGGTCCTCGTCGAGCCGGACGCCCAGCCGTCCCTCGGCCACGAGCAGGTCGGGCACCGTGCTCGCCCAGTCGCCCGCGCGCACGGTGCCGATCTCGATCGGGTACGGCAGCGGGTTGCCCTCGAAGAGGGGGCCGGGATCGGCGTTGCGCTCGCGTTCGAGCCGGCGGACGGCCTGGAGCACCGGCACGAACGCCTCGACGGCGTTGACCCCCTCGTAGCGGGTGGCGCCGTGCGCGGCCCGGCCGGCGACCTCCAGGCGGAAGGTCAGCGCGCCCGCGTTGGCGGTGATCAGCTTCCCGCTGGTCGGCTCGGTGATCACGGCCGCCTCTCCCGTGTGGCCTCTGGCCAGGGTGGCGAACGCGCCGAGCCCGCCGTCCTCCTCGCTGACCACGCAGTGGACGGCCAGGGGGCGCGCGAGCCGTACGCCGGCCACGCGCAGCGCACGCACCACGGCGAGGTTGGCGGCGAGACCGGCCTTCATGTCGCAGGCGCCCCGGCCGTGCAGGGCGGTCGCGGTGAGGCGGGCGCCGAACGGGTCCTGCCCCTCCCACTTGCCCGGGTCGCCGATCGGCACGACGTCGGCGTGCCCCTGCAGGATCAGCGCGGGCGTGCCCTCGCCCTCGGTGACGCCGACGACGCCGTAGCCCTCGGCGCGCTCCGCCTCCATGCCGGGGAACCCCTCGCGGGAACGGAGATCGTCGAGGTCGAGCTTCCACATGTCGACGTCGAGGTCCCATTCGGTGAGCATGCGGGCGCATCTGTCCTGCAGGTCGGACTCGGCGTCGGTGCCGGTGACGCTCGGCACCCGGACCAGGCCGGCCAGCAGGCGCACGGTCTCGGCCTCGTCGATGGCGTCCAGGACTCTCGCTTCGACATCCATGCCGGAGACTGTAAGGCCTCCCCCCTACCGGCGTGGAACCCCTGAATGCACGTGCATACGCGTCGTACAGTGGATCTTTCGGAAGGGAGTCCGGGGATGGCGAGACTGACAGCCGGCTGGGTGGGCCGCCCGGGGATCTGGCGCGGCCTGCTCGCGTGGCCGGCGGTCGCGCCGTTCGCGCTGTGGGCCGTGCTGCGGCTGGTGCCCGGCGACGTCCACTTCCGGTGGGTGCAACTGGTGGCGTTCACGCCGTACGTCGCCCTCGCCTCGGTCGTCGCGCCGCTGGTCGCGCTGCTCGTGCGGCGCCCGGCGGCGCTCGTCGCGGGCCTGGCGGTCACCGCGACGCTGGCGGCCTGCGTGCTGCCCCGCGCGCTGTCGGACCCGTTCCCGTACGGCTCGGCCGGCGCGGGTGTGCGGGCGGCCGGCGCCCTGGGCACATCAGGGACACAGACCCCGGCCCTCCGGGTCCTGTCGGCCAACCTGCTCTACGGCTCCGTCCCGCCCGCCGCGCTGGTGGACCTCGTACGGCGGCTGCGCCCCGATGTCCTGACGCTCCAGGAACTGACCCCAGAGGCGTCGGCGGGCCTACGTGCGGCGGGCCTGACCACGCTCCTGCCGTACGCGGACGACCGGGCGCAGGAGGGCTCGGGCGGCTCCGGGCTCTTCACGCGGTTCCCCCTGCGGCCGGAGGAGCTCACGACCGTCAACGACCGCCAGCAGGCGGCGGGCGTCGTCGAGGTTCCCGGCGCCGGGCCCGTCGCCGTCGTGTCCGTCCACCCGTGCGCGCCGCGCTACGCGTACCGGTTCAGCTGCTGGTCGAAGTCGCTCGCCGCGCTCCCCGGTCCGGGCGGGCCCGTACGGATCCTGTCCGGCGACTTCAACGCGACGCTCGACCACGCCAGGGTCCGGCGCCTGCTCGACGCGGGCTACCGGGACGCGGCCGACGCGACCGGCAACGGTCTGGCCGGCACCTGGCCGTATCGGAGGTCGTCGGACTTCAGGGGTCTGCCGGTGCCGCCCGTCACCCTCGACCACATCCTGGTGGACCCGCGCGTCGCGGTCCGGGCGTTCGGCGTCCACCGGCTCCCGGTGACCGACCACCGGGCGATCTTCGCCGAACTGGTCCTGCCCACGACCGGCGTCTAGCTAGGCCCGTTCCGACGCCGGGAAGGCGAACCGCGGCTCCGCTCCGGACCACCACACGCCGATCGCGAACGCCGCCGTCGCCTCCAGGTAGACCGCGCGGGACAGCCCTCCGCAGGGCATCGGCGTGCATCCCATCGACGTGATCAGCGCGGCGGTCCGGTCGAGGCTGCCCGGATCGTCGCCGCAGAACGGCACGGCCAGCGGAACTCCTTCGAACGCCGGCCGCGGCACCGTCCAGATGCTGTCGTGGCACAGGTTGAACGCCTTGACCACATGGGCGTCCGGCGCGGCGTCCGCCATCAGCCGGGCGACCGAGGTCGTGCCGCCCGTCGTCAGCGTCAGCCCGTCGTCGCCCGGCTCGACGGGATTCGAGCAGTCGAGGACGGTCCGCCCGGCGAGGACGGCCGCGAGCCCGTTCACCAGCCGTGGCGCCACGCCGGCGGGAACCGCCGCGAGGACGAGTTCGCCGTGCGCGGCCGCGTCCGCGAGCGTTCCGTCCTTCGCGGCGCCGATGCGGGCCGCCGTCGCGGCGGCCGCGGCCCGGTCGCGTCCGCCGACGAGCACGTCGTGCCCCGCGCGGACCCAGGCGCCGCCCAGTGCCGTGGCCATCCCGCCCGTGCCGAGGATGCCGATGCGCATGGTGCCTTCTCCGTTCCGGATGAACCAGGTGACGGCCCAGACGTTAGAGAAGCCGACGCACACCACACGGTGTCTTTCGGACCGGGCAGGATGGGGCCATGGACGAGTTCCACGACGAGCGCGCGTACACCTCCGACTGCCGGGCGCGCCTCGCGTTCGAGGTGCTCGCGAACCGCTGGGACAGCGTCGTGGTCTACACGCTCGGCGAGGCCGGCCCGATGCGGCCACGGCGGTTGCGCGCCCGGATCGGCGGAATCTCTCCCAAGGTCCTCAACGAGGCGCTGCGGCGCCTGGAGTACAACGGCCTGGTCGAGCGCCGGGCGTACGCCGAGGCGCCGCCCCGCGTCGACTACGCGCTGACGGAGGCGGGCACGGCGCTGCTCGCCCCCATGCGCGCGATGGGCGAGTGGGCCGTACGCCACGGGGACGCCGTGCTGGACGCCCAAGACCGGTTCACGGCGCGGGGACGGGACCGGCGCCTCACCGGCGCCTGACGCCTACCTCAGTGACACGCGGGTGAAGCGGGTCTCGAAGCCCTTGCCGGCCGGGGCGGCGCACATGACCCCGGCGAGGGCCGGCGCCTGCGGCGGGAAGTAGGCCAGGCGCAGCATGTGCTCGGGCTCCGCGCCGTTCACGCCGTATCGGACGGTCACGGCGTCGCCGGCCCGTTCGAGGTCGAACGTCGCGGAGACGAGGCCGCCGGGCGCGGGCGTGACGGACCAGTCGGAGAAGCCGCGGGTGACGACGACGCTGAGCTGGTGGCCGCCGTCGACGAACTCGACCCCCGCCTTGATCCAGTTCTCCTCGTCGATCCGGAGCACGGCCCCGGCCTGGTCGTACTGCTCGGCGTAGTCGGCGTCGAACGTCACGGTCAGCCGGACGTCCCCGGCGACCTGGCGGCCGAACATGTGGGCGGTGTCGTACGAGTAGCCGTAGTGCGTCTTCTGCCACAGGTCGCTCTGGGCGTCGGCGACGGCCCGCAGACCCTCTCCGGTGTGCGACCACCCGGCGGGCTCGTTGATCCACACGAAGTCTTCGAACGCCATGCCGGCCCCTTGCCGTCGCTTTGACTGATCTTGTTATGAGAGCGTTTTCCGAGGCTCGGAGTCAAGGACGATCTACCTGCAATTTAGATCGATTTGTCCCCTTTACTCCCTCTTTCCCTATACTCGTGCCTCACATCACCTTTTACCCCAATAAATCCCGTACATCGCATCACCGTCGTATCCCCTTCCCAGGGAACGCGCGGCCCGCATCCGGAGCCTTCCGCCCCTCCTCACCGAGGGCCGCTCCGCCATGGCCGGACGCGCGTGCGGAGCCCGCCGGCCAGCCGGGACTCCTCGACGACGCGAGGCCCCGTTCCCCCCCCCGGGGCCGCCCCGCGACCGAGACGAAAGGAACCTCATGCGCAAGCGAGCCCGTCAGGCGATCACCATGGCGATGGCCGGAACCACACTCGTCGCCGGCGCGGCCACCGCCGCGAACGCCTCGGTGATCCCTCAGGCTCCCTCCTCCGCGCCGCTCCCCCGGACGGTGCCCGCCACCTCACCGGACACCACCCGTCCGATCCCGGCAGACCCTGTTTCCCTGACCCTGGCCTCCCTGGGCGCCGCCTTCAACGCGACCCTCCGCACGGCGTACGCGGAGATGAAGAAGGCCGCCTCCCTGCCCTCCGGCGTCTCCACCGCCACGTCCTTCTGGGACGGCGAGACCGCGTCGGGCAAGCCGATGCGCTACCGGACCGTCGCCAGCCCCTACTGGCCCCTCGGCACCAAGGTGCGGATCACCTACAAGGGGAAGAGCGCGATCGGCGTCGTCGAGGACTTCGGCCCGGCCGAGTGGGCCGTGGCCCAGCACGACATCCCGGCGATCGTCGACCTGTCCGAGAAGATGATGGCCGACCTGACGGGCGTCGCCTCCAACACCGTCCACGTACGGTTCCAGGTGCTCAAGTGGGGCAAGGGCGGCGTCTACCGCCGCTCCGGAACCGGCTACGACCTGGCAATGGGCCACCGGTGAGATCCCGCCGCCGGTGAACCTCCGATGACGGTGCCCGGCGCCGCTCCGCGTACACTGCGAGCGTGGCTGACCCGAAGTTCGAGATCCAGATGCTCCACGACCGCGTGATGGTCAAGGTTCAGCGGGAGCTTGAGGAGCGGCGCAGCAGCGCGGGCATCGTCATCCCGGCCACGGTCAAAATGGCCAACCGGCTCGTCTGGGGCGAGGTGTGCGGCGCCGGCGCCAGCGTCAGGTCGGTCAAGACCGGCGACAAGGTCCTGTTCAACCCCGAGGACCAGTACGAGGTGGAGGTCCAGGGCCAGATCTACCTGGTGCTGCGCGAGCGCGACCTGCACGCCGTCGCGACGCAGCAGACCGACCACGGCACCGGCCTCTACCTCTGACCGCCCGGCTCCCGGCCCCCCGCCGAGCCCCTGTCACCCCCCAGGTGGACCATGAGCTTCCAGGATGAACTCGTCGAGCTTCGCCGCGCACTGCACCGGGAGCCGGAGATCGGCCTCGATCTGCCCCGCACGCAGGAGAAGGTGCTCGCGGCGCTCGACGGCCTGCCCCTGGAGATCACCACCGGCGAGCGCCTGTCGTCGGTGACCGCCGTGCTGCGCGGCGGCCGCCCTGGCCCCGCCGTACTGCTGCGCGCCGACATGGACGCGCTGCCGGTGCACGAGAAGACCGACGTGCCCTACCGGTCGCGCTTCGACGGCCGCATGCACGCCTGCGGCCACGACCTGCACACGGCCATGCTGGTGGGAGCCGCCCGCCTGCTCAGCGAGCGGCGCGCCGACCTCGCCGGAGACGTGGTGCTGATGTTCCAGCCCGGCGAGGAGGGCCAGGAGGGCGCCCGGCTGATGATCGAGGAGGGCGTGCTCGACGCGGCCGGGGCTCGGCCCGTCGCCGCGTACGGCATGCACGTCTTCTCGACCACGATCCCGCGCGGGCTGTTCCTGACCAAGGGCGGGCCCGTGCTCGCCGCGGCCGACACGCTGACCGTGACCGTGCGCGGCAGGGGCGGCCACGGGTCCTCCCCGCACCGCGCCCTCGACCCGATCCCGGCGGCGTGCGAGATCGTGACGGCCCTGCAGACCCACGTCACCCGCGGCTACGACGTGTTCGACCCCGTCGTGGTGACCGTCGGCAGCTTCCACGCCGGCACCACCGACAACGTGATCCCGGACGAGGCCGTCTTCGAGGCCACGGTGCGCACGTTCTCGACCGGCTCGCGCGACCGCATCAGGGAGGGCCTGGTCCGGCTCGCCCGCGGCATCGGGGAGGCGCACGGCCTCACCGTCGACTGCGAGTTCGGCCTCGGCTATCCCGTCACCGTGAACGACGACGCCGAGGCGGAGTTCGCCGCCCGCACGGTGCGTGAGGCCCTCGGCGAGGACCGCTACTTCCCGCTGCCCACCCCGGCGACCGGCTCGGAGGACTTCTCGTACGTGCTGGAGCAGGTGCCGGGGGCGTTCCTCGTGGTCGGCGCCTGCCCGCCCGGCCGGGACCCCGCCACGGCCCCGGCCAACCACTCCGCCGCGGCGGAGTTCGACGACGCCATCCTGTCCGACGGCGCGACGCTGCTCAGCGAGCTCGCGATCCGGAGGCTGGCCCGCGGCTGACGGTCAGCTCAGGAGTTCGCGGGCCTTCTGGACCAGGTCGACGCCGAGAGTCAGCCGGACCGACACCCAGACGATGGCCGCGGCGCAGAGCAGGGTGAGCGCGCTCGCGACGATGCGGACGAACCAGTTCTGCCGCTTGAGCCAGTCGGTCGCCGCCCTGACCCTGTCCTTGGCGAACTCCAGCAGCCGGGACGCCCAGGGGAACTCCGTGGCCAGGACGGCGAGCCCGGCGAAGACCACCAGCCAGCCCGGCCCCGGGAAGGGCACCATGATCAGGCCGGTGACCACGAGGGCGGTGCCGATCACCCCGATGACGATCCGCAGCGTCAGCCGGCCGGCCGGAGTCGCGCGGACCCGGTCGAGCCAGCCCGGCGAATCGTCGGTCCCTTCCTGTCCACCCGTACGACTGTCCTCAGCCGTCGCCACACGGCTCACCCCCATTCGCTGCCCACGATAGCCAGCGGACGACCGCGGCGGCGATCGGCGGCTTCACGCGTCCCCGAGGCAGGCGGCGGTCTGCTCGGCGATCTCCAGTTCCTCGTTGGTGGGCACCACCAGCACCGTCACCTCGGCGCCCTCCGGGGAGACCACCCTGGCCTCCGCCGACTCCGCGGCGTTGCGGCCGGGGTCGATCTCGATGCCGAGCCGGGTGAGCCCGGTCGTCGCGAGCGCGCGGACGCGGGGGCTGTTCTCCCCCACCCCGCCGGTGAAGACGAGGGCGTCCACGTGGCCGAGCGCCGCGTAGTAGGCGCCGATGTAGGCCCGCACGCGGTAGCCGTAGACGTCGAGCGCGAGCCGGGCGTCCTCGTCGCCCGAGTCGGCCAGCCGCCAGACCTCCCGCATGTCGTTGGCGCCGCACATGCCGAGCAGGCCGCTCTCCTTGTTGAGCGCCGCGTCGACGCCGGCGAGGTCCATGCCGGCGACCCGGCCGAGATAGGCGCCCAGAGCGGGGTCGACGTCCCCGGAGCGGGTGCCCATCACCAGGCCAGCGAGCGGCGTGATGCCCATCGAGGTGTCCACGCTGCGCCCGCACCGCACCGCCGTCGCGCTCGCGCCGTTGCCGAGGTGCAGCACGATCGAGTTCACCTCGTCGTACGGCCGGCCGAGCAGCGCGGCCGCCCGGCGGGAGACGTACGCCGTGGAGGTGCCGTGGAAGCCGTAGCGGCGCACGCCGAGCTTGCGGGTCCACTCGCGGGGGACGGCGTAGGTGTGCGCGTGGGGCGGGATCGTGCCGTGGAAGGCGGTGTCGAAGACGGCGACGTGCGGCAGGCCGGGGAAGGCCCGCCGGGCGACCCGGATGCCCTCCAGGTTGGCCGGGTTGTGCAGCGGCGCGAGCGGTGCGATCTCCTCGATGGCCCGCTCGACCTCGTCGTCGATCAGCACCGGCGTGACGAACCGGCTGCCGCCGTGGACGACCCGGTGGCCCACGGCGGTCACGCGGTCGAGCGGCGGCCCGTGCTCGGCGAAGGCCGCGAGCACCGCCTTCAGCCCCTCCTCGTGGTCGGCCACCCGGCGCTCGGTCCGTACGCCGTCATGGGCGAGCACGCTCTCGTCCTCGCCGATGCGCTCGATCAGCCCGCCGGCCACGGCCCGGCGCGTCCCCATGTCGATGAGGCGGTACTTGATGGACGACGACCCCGTGTTCAGGACGAGGACCTGCCCGCTCACTGTCTCTCCCCTCGCGCCTGCGCGCTGACTGTCTCCCCGTGCGCCTGCGCCTGGATGGCCGTGATCGCCACGGTGTTGACGATGTCGCCCACGGTCGCGCCGCGGGACAGGTCGTTGACCGGCTTGCGCAGGCCCTGCAGGACCGGCCCGATCGCGACCGCGCCGGCGCTGCGCTGCACGGCCTTGTAGAGGTTGTTGCCCGTGTTGAGGTCGGGCACCACGAACACCGTCGCCCGCCCGGCCACCGGGCTGCCGGGCATCTTGGTCCGCGCCACGCTCGGCTCGGCGGCGGCGTCGTACTGGATCGGGCCCTCGACGGGCAGGTCCGGCCGCAGCTCGCGGACCCGCGCCGTGGCCTCGCGCACCTTGTCCACCTCGGGCCCGGCGCCGGACTCGCCGGTCGAGTACGACAGCATGGCCACGCGCGGCTCGACCCCGAACCTGGCGGCCGTGGCGGCCGACGAGATCGCGATGTCGGCGAGCTGGGCGGCCGTGGGGTCGGGGACGACGGCGCAGTCGCCGTACACGAGGACGCGGTCGGCCAGGCACATGAAGAACACGCTGGACACGACGCCCACGCCCGGCGAGGTCTTGATGATCTCGAACGAGGGCCTGATCGTGTGGGCGGTGGTGTGCGCCGCGCCGGAGACCATGCCGTCGGCCAGCCCGAGATGGACCATCATCGTGCCGAAGTAGGAGACGTCGGTGACGATGTCGCGGGCCTGCCCGACGGTCACGCCCTTGTGCGCGCGCAGCCGGGCGTACTCCTCGGCGAACAGCTCGCGCAACTCCGCGTCGAACGGGCTGACCACGCGGGCGCCGTCGACGGCCAGGCCCATCGTGGCCGCCGCCAGCCGGATCTCCCGCTCGTCGCCCAGCAGGGTCAGCTCAGCCACGCCCCGGCGCAGCAGGCTGTCGGCCGCGCGCAGGATCCGCGGCTCGGCGCCCTCCGGCAGCACGATGTGCCTGCGGTCGGCGCGGGCCCGGTCCAGCAGGTCGTACTCGAACATGAGCGGGGTGATCGCCGCGGCCTTGGTGACCTGCAGGTTGCGCAGCAGCGCCCCGGCGTCGACGTGCTCGGCGAAGACCCCGAGCGCGGTGTCGATCTTGCCCTTGGCGTCCGGGCTGAACCGGCCCTCGGCCTTCGACAGCTTGGTCGCGGTCTCGAACGTGCCGCCGCCGGTCGTGATGATCGGCAGCCGGATGTCCATGCCCTTCAGCAGGCGGACGACCGCGTCGGGCAGCTCCAGCCCGCCGTTGAGGATGATCGCCGACAGGGCGGGGAACGTGGGGGCCTTGTGCGCGGCCAGCAACCCCGGCACCAGCGCGGCGGCCCGGTCGGCGGGGACGACGACCGCCAGGCCCTCGGTGAGGCGCTCCAGGATGTTCGGCAGCGACATCGCGCCGATCATCAGCCCGCCCGTCTCCCGGCCGAGCTGGTCGGCGTCGCCCATGAACAGGTCGCCGTCGCAGGCGGCCATCAGGTCGCTGACCGTCGGCGCGGACAGCCGCCGCACCTCCGGCAGGACGTACGCGGGGACGCGGGCGGCGACCTCCTCCACCAGGCCGGGGGCGACCCGCGTGACGACCGTGGCCAGCTCGGTGGCGTGCCGTTCGGCCAGCTCCTTGCGCGACATCTCCACCGCCGCGGCGATCTCGTCCGGGGTGCGGTCGAGCCCGGTCACCACGTTCATCACCGGTGTGCCGAGGTTGGCGGCGAGCTCGGCGTTGAACACGAACTCGGTGGGCGCGCCCACGTCGGTGTAGTCCGTGCCGATCACCACGACCGCGTCGCACCGCCCGGCGAGCGCCCGGTAGCGGGCCAGGATCTCCCCCGCCGCGCGCTCCTCGTCGGCGTGCACCTCCTCGTAGGTGACACCGGTGCACATGGCGTACGGCAGGCCGATCCCGAAGCGGCCGCGCGCGGTGTTGACCAGGCTGTCCTCGCGGCCTGGCCGGACGACCGGCCGGAACACGCCGACCGTGCCCACCTGTCGGGTCAGCAGTTCGATCATGCCGAGGGCGATCGTGCCCTTGTTGCTCCTCGCGTCGCCGGCCGCGACGTAAACCCCGATCGCCATCGCGCAGTCACCCCTGTCCCGGCGCGGCCCGACGGCCCGCCCAGGCAAGGCTATGCGAAGGGCCTCGCGCGGATACCAGTCGAAGGTCACATCCGTAGGGCCTTTTCTCACCAATCACGGTGATGTCGCAGGCGCCCGCGCTCCCCACCCCGGCCGGGCGATGAGAACCCCCGCGCTCTGTCGAGATGGGCCGTCACTCTCGGCGGTCCGAGGCGAACGAGTCGAGTTCGGCCGCTCGTCGCAGGTCCTTGGGGCGGCCTATGGCGCGGCGCATCCGGATGAGGTCTTCCCGGGAGGCGTAGTGGACCGACAAGCCGCCCGGGTCGACGGCGGTGATCGCCCTGTCGAGGATCTCCCGGACGCGGAGGTCGCCCCAGGGGAGCGCTGGAGTGCAGCAGTCGCCGCTGGCTCCGGGTGAGGTGAACTGCACTTTGGGGCGGAGTAGGGAATCCGGATGAGTCGCCATAGCGGTGCCTGTTTCGTCGGCGAGTTGGGCGTCGACGGAGACGAAGGCGGCCGCCAGGGCCGGGGCGTGGGCCGGTGCACCGTCCCAGAGCAGATCTAGATCGCCGGTCAGCTCGGCGGATCCATGCATGATGCCGGCGACTTGCCCGATCACCACGGCTCGGGCGCCATTGCGATGGAGGGCTTCGAGTAGCGGAAACGGATCGAACCCGAGGGCTGCGTCCGTGCCGATCGTGCCGACGTCGTCGGCGTCCTCGTGGCCCAGGCTGGTGCCCGCCCGGCTCAGGGCAAGTTCTTGCGTGCGCCGGACGGCGGCGCGGAGTCGTTCCAGTGGTGCGTCGATCATCTGGCTCATGCAACACCCGGGCGCACTCGTGGCGCACCCGAATTTCACGACCATCGAAGGGTGTGGAGCCACTCCTCGGAAGCGGTACCTCGGGTGCGGTGGCATGGCCGTCGGACGGGCCGTACGGATGGGCCGGGTTGCGGCTCATCCGTACGGCCGTTGGCGTGTTATCTCACGAGGCGGTGCAGGTCACGGGCGACGGGACGGCGTTGGTGCCGTTCCAGCTCGCCTGGAAGCCGAACGTGGTGGACGCCCCGGAGCCGACCGAGCCGTTGTAGCTCACGTTGGTGACCGTGACGTTCGCCCCGGACTGACTGACCGTGCCGTTCCAGAGCTGGCTGATCGTCTGGCCGTTCGCGAAGGCCCACTTGACGCTCCAGCCGCTGATCGAGGCGCTGCCGGTGTTCTTCACCGTGACCTCGCCCTGGAAGCCGCCCGGCCACTGGTTGACCACCTTGTACGTCGCCGAGCACCCCTTGCCGCCCGACGGGCTCGCCGAGGGCGACGGGCTCGGGGACGGGCTGGCGGACGGCGACGGGCTGGGCGACGGACTCGCGGACGGCGACGCCGACGGGCTCGGGGACGGCGACTTCGAGGGAGAGGCCGAGGGCGACGCGGACGGGGACGCCGACGGCGAAGCGGACGGCGACGGCGAGGGGGAGGTTCCGCCGTTGCGGTCCCCGTAGATGATGCCCCGGCCGTTGGTGCCGAGGTAGACCCGGCCGTAGATCCGCGGGTCGCCGGTCAGGGCCTCGCCCGCGTTGCCGTACTGGTGCTGGTCGTCGTTGACGCGCACCCAGCTCGCGCCGGTGTCGTCGGACCGGAACAGGCCCTGCACGCCGTCCACGGTCCCCATCAGGTAGAGGGCCTGGTACGTCTTGCCGGGCGCCGCCTTGCCGAAGCCGATGTTGATCGAGCTGCCGACGTTCGACAGCTTGGTGAACGAGGCGCCGGAGTCGGTGGAGTGCCACAGGCCGCCCTCGCCGGCCAGCCAGACGTCGCCCTCCTTGCCGGGCAGCGCCTTGAAGTGCACGCCGGTCGTGGGCAGCCCGGTCGCCGCGGTGGCGCCGAAGCTCGCGCCGCCGTTGGTGCTCACGTAGAACTTGCCGCCGGAGAAGGCGTAGAACTTCTGCGCGTTCACCCGGTCGGACTCGACGATCGCGTTGGCCGGTACGCCGCTGGAGGCGGTCCAGCTGTTGCCGTAGCCGACGGAGTAGACGACCTGCTGGCCGGAGTCGCCCGGCGCCCAGACGAAGCGGCTGCCGTCGGCCGCCGCCGCGACGGTGCCGCCGCTGTTGATCCCGCCGGGCTCGGTGCCCTGGAACCAGTTGGCCCCGCCGTCGGTGGAGAACGCCACGTGGCTGTCGTTCGGGCGGTCGGAGTCGGTGAAGTTGCCGGCCCGCACCATCACGCTCGGGTTGGTCTCGGCGTAGTCGAGCGAGGTCGTGGAGGTGAAGACGGGCTGGGTGAACATCATGGACGGCACGGCGTCGAGGTTGGTGTGCCGGAAGCCGCCGATGTCGCCGAGCGCGCTGACCAGCGGGGCGCCGCTGGGCGGGCTGATCAGATCGAGTACGGCGGTCTCCTCCAGGCCCTTCACCATCGGCTTGAGCGTGAACTGGCCGCCCGAGTCCCACTTCGTGAGGTCGGTGGTGCCGTAGATCGTCGCGCCGGTGCCGTACATCATCCGGTCGGAGTCGAACGGGTCGATCTCCACCGACTCGTTCATCCAGCCGAGCTTGGGCGTGACCTCGGGCGGCTGGGGGTTCGTGCCGAAGGTCAGCCACGGAGCGGCGGAGATGTCCATCTTGTAGCGGAAGCTACGGTTCGGGTAGGACGTCCAGTCCCAGATCCGGGTCCAGGTCGCGCCGCTGTCGGTGCTCCTGAAGAAGATCGCATCGGGCCACCAGGAGACCTGGGTGGCGACCATGATCGTGCCAGGGTGCTGCCGGTCGATGGTCAGGCCGCTGTAGCCGAAGTAGTCGTCGGAGCTGCTGGACGGGATCGGGCTGATCTGGGTCCAGGTGCCGGTGGCGGTGGCGTAGCGCCACACGTCGCCCTTGGCGCCGTCGTACGGGCCACCGGTGTCGCTCGTGGCGATGTAGAGGTAGCCGTTGGTCGTGTCGAGCACGCCCTTGTGGGCGATGTAGCCGGTCGGCTGGCCGGCGACCCGCTCCCAGGAGGTGCCGCCGTTGGTGGTGCGGTAGACGGTGTTGTCCTTGTCGGCCACGCCCACGTAGATGGTCTGGGTGGCGTTGCCGGAGGTGCCGGTCCGCTTGTCGAAGGTCACCCAGACGACGCCCTGGATGTCACCCTGGTAGTCGTCGGTGCCCGCGCGGTAGTTGCCGACGTTGGGGAAGTTCGTCACCTTCGACCAGGTCGCGCCGGAGTCGGTGCTCCGCCACAGGCCGTTGCCGCTGGGCGCGCCGAAGTAGAGGATGCTGTTCTTGTTCGGGTCCACCGCGAGGCGCTCGCCCATGCCGCGGCCGGGCATGTTGCCGCCCAGCTTGAACGGCAGCGGGCTCACCTGCCAGGTGTCGCCCTTGTTCGACGAGCGCAGGATCGCGCCATTGTTGGGGTCCCAGCTGTTGGTGTACATGCCGACGGCGGCGTACACCTTGTTGGCGTCCACCGGGTCGGGGGCGATGCTGGCGACGCCGTTGTAGCCCCAGTTGGACTGCCCGACCCAGTCGAGCAGGGGTGTCCAGGTCTGGGAGGACTGGTTCCAGCGGTACGCGCCGCCGATGTCGGTACGCGCGTAGATCAGGTCCTTCTGGACGGGGCTGAAGACGATCCCGGGGACGAAGCCGCCGCCGAGGATCTGCACGTTCTTGAACGTGTACGGGTCGGCCGCGACGGCCGATACGGGGCTCATTCTGATCACGGCCGTGACCAGCGCCACGGCGGCGACCACGAGCATGGTTGCGAATCTTCGCATGGACGGTTTTCCCTCCGAGCACGGACAACCGGCCATGCACGACCAGGTGGGGACCCTGACCGTCCTTCTCCCACGTGCATGGAAATCTGAAGGGAAGATTCACATACCAGCGGAAGCCCCGTCAATAGTTTGGCGTCCAGACAAATTGCAACCGGTTTCACCACGTCCCGGGCACACACTCCCGTGGAACATAATTCTGGACATGACTACTGCTCTCGTGCTCGGCGGCGGAGGAGTCGCCGGCATCGCCTGGGAGGCGGGGATCGTCACCGGCCTGCGCCGTCACGGCGTGGACCTGGGGACGGCGGACCGGATCATCGGCACCTCGGCCGGGTCGGTCGTCGGCACGCTGGTGGCCACCGGCGCCGACCTGGAGGAGGCGATCGCCCACCAGGCCGAGGTGGACACCGGCCCGCCCCCGGCCATCGACCACATGGACGAGGTCATGCAGGCGTTCGCCATCATGTTCGACCCGAACCTCGACCGGCGGGAGGCCCGGCGCCGGGTCGGTCAGATGGCCCTGGCGGCCAGGGTCGACCACTACGCCGAGCGGCTCGCGGCGGTCGGCGAACGGCTCCCGGTGAAGGAGTGGCCCGAGCGCGAGCTGCTCATCACCAGCGTGGACGCGGCCACCGGCGAGTTCGTCGTGTGGGACCGGTCCTCCGGCGCGCCGCTGGTGCTCGCCGTCGCGTCGAGCTGCGCGGTGCCGATGGTCTTCCCGCCCGTGGAGATCAACGGCCGCAGGTACGTGGACGGCGGGGTCCGCTCGGCGACCAACGCCGACCTCGCGGAGGGCGCCCGCGCGCTCGTGGTGCTCGAACCGCTCGGCAACCTGACCCCCCGGGCCGTCCTCGATGCCGAGATGGCGAAGGCGGGCGCGGCCGCGTCGTACGTCGTCCACCCCGACACGGCGTCGGTCGCGGTGTTCGGCGAGAACGTCCTCGACCCGGCCCTGTGGGGACCGGCCTTCGCGGCGGGGCTCGACCAGGCCGCCGCCCTCGTCGAGCCGATCGCCGCCGTCTGGTCCTGACGCCTGCCGCGCCGTTCCCCCCGGTGACGCGGTCATGAGCGGGCGGCCGGTACGGGAGCCCTCCCGCGCCGGCCGCCCGATGCCGGGACCGGTCTCTCACCGGCCCCCTTTCTCACGGGCCCTCTTCACTCACCGGGCCTCGGTGACCGCCTTGCTGACCGCGTTGGGGCCGTCGTACTGCCGGTCCGGGATGCGTTCCAGCGCGTCGATGACGTTGTCGTCCGCGCCCTGGTCGCGGGCCGTGCGGATCAGGTCCGACTTGCCGGCCGGGTAGTCGACGCCCTTCAGGTGCTTCTGCATCTGGATCGGGTTCGGTGCGTCGGCCATGACGTGCCTCCCTTCCTCGGTGTTCCTCCTGCTCTCCCTCGCCTACCCGGTCGCTCCCCCGTCACTCGGGACTCCGGCGCGTACGTCACCCGATTGGGCTTTGCAGCGCCCTCACCTGCGGTTTTGTCACGATTGGGTATACGGGGGCCAAGTTTGTGAAACGACGAGACCTACGGGTAGCTGGCATCGCGTGCCTGATGCCCAATTGCTGGCCGCACAGGATCTGCGGCTCGACGTCAACGTTCTGGACTACGTGATCCTCGCCCTGTACTTCCTCGTGGTACTGGGAATCGGCTTCGCCGCCAAACGGGCCGTACGGACGAGTCTGGACTTCTTCCTTTCGGGCCGCGCACTCCCCGCCTGGATCACCGGCCTGGCCTTCATGTCCGCCAACCTCGGCGCCACCGAGGTCCTCGGCATGGCGGCGAACGGCGCGCAGTACGGTGCGATGACCCTGCACTACTACTGGATCGGCGCGGTCCCCGCCATGGTGTTCCTCGGCATCGTGATGATGCCGTTCTACTACCGGTCCAAGGTGCACAGCGTCCCGGAGTTCATGCGCCGCCGCTTCAACGGGGCGACCCAGCTGCTCAACGCCGGCACCTTCGCCGTCGCGCAGATCCTCATCGCCGGGATCAACCTGTACGCGCTGGCGCTCATCATGGACGCCATGCTCGGCTGGCCGCTGTGGCTGTCCATCATCGTGTCGGCCGCGATCGTGCTGGCGTACATCACCCTCGGCGGCCTGTCCTCGGCGATCTACAACGAGGTCATGCAGTTCTTCGTGATCGTCGCCGGGCTCGTGCCGGTGGTGATCATCGGCCTGACCCGGGTCGGCGGCTTCTCCGGCCTCGGCGAGAAGGTCAAGCAGAGCGTGCTCGGCGAGGGCGGGCTGCACACCTGGGCGCACACCGCCGGCACCGACAACCCGCTCAACGCCAACTGGATCGGCCTGGTCTTCGGCCTCGGCTTCGTGCTGTCCTTCGGCTACTGGACCACGAACTTCGCCGAGGTCCAGCGCGCGCTGTCGGCCCGCAACACCAACGCCGCCCGGCTGACCCCGATCGTCGCGGCCTATCCGAAGCTCGTGATCCCGATCGTCACCGTGATCCCCGGTCTCGTCGCGGTCGTGCTGTTCGGCAACCTCGGCAAGGACGGCGGGCCGACGTACAACGAGGCGATCCCGCTGCTCATGAACGAGTTCCTGCCCAACGGCGTGCTCGGCGTCGCGGTGACCGGCCTGCTCGCGTCGTTCATGGCCGGCATGGCCGCCAACATCAGCGGCTTCAACACGGTCTTCACCCAGGACATCTGGAAGGCGCACATCAACGGCGACCACCCCGACGAGTGGTACGTGCGGCTCGGCCGCATCGCCACCGTGGTCGGCGTCCTCGCCGGAATCGGCACGGCGTTCATCGCCGCCGGGTTCGGCAACATCATGAACTACCTGCAGTCGCTGTTCTCGTTCTTCAACGCCCCGCTGTTCGCGACGTTCATCATCGGCCTGTTCTGGCGGCGGATGACCGCCTGGGCGGGCTTCTGGGGCCTGCTGACCGGCACCGTGTGCGCCTTCGCCTCGTACATCCTCTACAAGGCGGGCGTGTTCGACTTCGGCACCGAGCTGAACGCGAGCTTCTGGGGCGCCGGCATCGCCTTCGTGGTCGACGCGATCGTCTCCGTCGTGGTCACGCTCGCCACCACCCCCAAGCCGGAGAGCGAGCTGCGCGGGCTCGTCTACGGCCTGAGCGACGCGTCCGTCGCCGACGACGCGCTGGCGGGAGACACCGCCTGGTACCGCTCCCCCGTGATCCTCGGCGCCGGGGCGGTGGTCCTCGCCGCGGCGTTCTACCTGCCCTTCCTGTAGGAGGTTCGCATGGCCGCCCCACAACGGCTCTTCGACATCCGCCGCGTGATCGGTGGTCTGTTCCTGGTGTACGGACTGATCCTCACGGTCACCGGGCTGTTCGACAGCGCCCAGGAGATCCAGAAGGCGGAGGGCATCCGCATCAACCTGTGGACGGGCATCGCGATGCTCGTCGTCGGAGGCGCGTTCCTGCTCTGGGAACGCCTGCGCCCGTCCGACGGCCCCGCCCCCTCCGACGAGGAGGAGTGAACCGGTTCTTCCCCGGCCGCGGTCGCACCCGGTGCGACCGCGGCTCTTCTATTCCGGCGATTCGCTGGAGGCCGGGCGGCGGCGCCGGGGCATCCGCAGGGTGAGCAGCCGGGCGCGCGGCGCCACCCGCGCCGCCAGGCCGAACAACGCCTCGGTCCGCGTACGGTCCGCGTCGAGGTGCGTGAACAGGTTGACGCCCAGGTAGAAGGTGATCGCGGCGTACGCCACGTCGCGCGGGGGCAGGAGCCGGGCCAGCGGAGAGCCGCCGATCACCCGCTCGAGCGTCTGTTCCACGAAGTCGATCCATGGGTCGGCCCGCTTGACGATCTCGGCGCGTAGCTCGGGGCGGGCGATGCTGGCGCCGACCAGCTCGGAGAAGAGCGTGATGTGCCCGCCCTCGATGTCGGCCCTGTAGACGCGGGTGGCGGCCTCCACCAGCTCCTCCAGCGTCGTGGCCCCCGCGACGGTCTCCCGATGGGCCCGCATGCGCTCCTCCGACGAGCGGTCGAGGGCGGCCAGCAGCAGCGGGTCGACGCCGCCGAAGTGGTAGAAGACCAGCGCCGAGTTGACGCCCGCCGCCTTCGCGATCGTCCGGGCGCTCGTGCCCGCGTACCCCTGGGTCTTCAGCGTCTCCGCGGCCGCCTCGATGAGCCGGTCGCGCGTCTCCGCGCCCGAGTCCCGCCGTGTCGTCAACCCGCCTCCCTTGACAGCGCCCTCGATCCTCATCATACGGTTTAATCAGTCGATTAAATCCTTCGCTCAAGGAGCGCCGTATGGAGTCGGAAAACCCGGGGCGGCCCCGGCTCGTGCTTGTCGTGACGCTGGCCGGGCTGTTCGCCGCCTACCTGCTCTACGAGGTGCTCCACGCGGGCCATCTGGAGCAGACCTCGCTGTTCTACGTGGGGATCCCCGCGGCCATCGCGATCACCGTGGCGATCACGGCGCGGCCGAAGAGCGCCACCGGCATGGCCATGGCCACGATCACGGTCGGGCTCGCGCTGGCCGGGCCGCTGCTCGGCGAGGGCGTCGTCTGCCTGCTGATGTCGGCACCGCTCTTCTACTTCGTCGGCCTGCTCGTGGGCGTCTCGATCGACTACGCGCGCCGCAGGGGCGGGCACGCCGTGGCCGTCGCCGCCCCGCTGCTCCTGGTCGCCCTGCTCGAAGGCGCGACGCCGTTCACCTCGCTGCCGCGCGACGAGGAGGTCACGGCGGTCGCCACGGCGGCGCGGGACACCGACATCGAAGCCGCCCTGGCCCGCCCCCCCGCCTTCGGCCCGGTCACCTCGTCGTTGCTGCGGCTCGGCTTCCCCCGGCCGCTCGGATCGGAGGGGCGGGGACTCGCCGTCGGGGACACCCGGACGATCACCTTCACGCCCCGGCGGTCCTTCGGGATCAACGCCCCGCTGGAGCCGCGCGCCATGACGCTGCGCGTCGCCGAGCGCGCCCCCGGCCGGGCGGTCTTCCGGGTGGAGCGCGACACGACCCTCGCCCGGTGGATGGACCTGCGCGAGGCCGAGTTCCGCTGGCGGGGACGACGCCTCGAAGTGACCTTCCGCTACCGGCGCACCTTCGACCCGGGCTGGTACTTCGGGCCGCTCCAGCGGTACGCCGCGACGCAGGCGGCCGGCTACCTCGCCGCGACCTTCACCTCGTGATCACGGACATGGTGTCCACCGGCCCCGTGACGGCGGACTCCGCGATCGGGCTCCTGCGCGGCGCGGCCCTGTTCGGCCCGCTCGCCGCCGTCCTGGTCGCGGCCGCCGTACGCCGCCCGTCCGAGCGGGCGATCGCCGCCATGATCCTCGCGACGGCCTGGAACCTGCTCGTCCTCGCCCTGGTCAACGTGATCGCGGTGCGGGCCGGCTGGTGGTCCTTCTCCGCCCGGGGCGCGGTGGTGGAGGGCGTCCCGGTGGACCTGCTGCTCGGCTGGGCGCTGCTGTGGGGGGCGCTGCCCGCGCACGCGGCCCGCCGCCTGCCGCTCCCGCTGACCGTCCTCGCGCTCACCTGGCTGGACCTCGCGTTCATGCCCCTGGCCCGTCCGCTCGTACGGCTCGGCGGCGACTGGCTGTACGGCGAGGCGCTCGCGGTGGCGCTCAGCCTGGTGCCCGGCCTCCTGCTCGCCCGCTGGACCACCCGCGGCGTACGCCTGGGCGGGCGGGCCACGCTGCAGGCGGTGCTCGCGGGCGGGCTCATGCTCGGGCTGCCGGTCGCGCTCACCGGGGTGTGGCGGCAGCCCGGCTGGCTCGCGGGCCTCGGCGTCCAGGTGCTGGCCGCGCCGCTGACGCTCGGCCTGGCGGCCGTCCGGGAGTTCGCGGCGGCGGGCGGCACGCCGCTGCCGTACGACGCGCCGCGCCGCCTCGTCACCAGCGGGCCGTACGCGTACGTGCGCAACCCGATGCAGGTGTCGATGACGGCGAGCTACCTGCTCCTGGGCCTGCTGGACGTCCGCTTCCTGGCGGCGGCGGGCGTGACCGTCGCGTACGGCGCCGGGCTCGCGGCGTGGCACGAGGGTGAGCAGCTCGCCGGCCGCTTCGGCGGCGCGTGGGCCGCCTACCGGTCCGCCGTGCGGGCCTGGCTGCCCCGGCTGCGGCCCTCCCCCGCCATGGCGGAGGCGGTCGTCCACGTGTCGGCGACGTGCGGGCAGTGCGCGCCCGTCGGCAGGTGGATCCTGCGCCACGCCCCGGTCGCCCTCCGGGTGCGCCCGGCGGAGGAACATCCCCGGGGCCTGCGCCGGATGACGTACGAGCGCGCGGACGGGCTGCGGGCCGAGGGGGTGGCGGCCCTCGCCCACGCCGCCTCGCACCTCCATCTCGGCTGGGCGCTCGCCGGATGGGTCCTGCTGCTGCCCGGCCTGGGCTGGTTCGCCCAACTGTGCGCCGACGCCTTCGGGGCCGGGCCGCGAAGCGTGCCGTCCTGGCCCGCCGAACGGGGGACGGACGAGAACGGCTTCACCGAGCCCGCGGACGCGGCAAACCGGCGCCGCGTCCCGTGACCGGCCGTCGCCCGCTCGGGGCGACCGTGCATGGGCGAGTCAGTGCGGACGCGCGCCCTGCCCGCGGGCACTCCCGGGGGCGGGCGCCTCGCGAGCCGTGGCCTTCGTGACCACGGCGGGCGCGACCAGCACCGCCGGGATCGAAACCGTCGTCCCGTTGGACACGACGGCCGTGCCGTACACGGTCCTGCCACCCGCGACCTCGACCGCCAGTCTGGCGGCGGCCGACGCCTCGGCCGCGACGTCGGTACGCACGGTGGCGGTCTGCATGCCGGCCCTGACACGCCCCAGCGCCGCGGGCCGCCCGCCATGCCCGATCAGCGGCACCCCCGCCATTCCCGCCCGTGCCATCTCGGCCGCGACGGCCTCCGCCACCGCGTCGCTCGCGCAGCACACGCCCGCCACCTTCGCGGCCCCGCCGAGCGCGGCGACCGCCGCCGCCACCTCGCGTACGGCCTCGTCCGGTCGCGTCAGGTCCCGTTCCCAGCCGATCCTCACCCGGCCGTCGAGCACGGCGTGCAGGGCCCGCTTCACCGTCGCGGCGTACGGGTCCGTGGCGGGGCCGTTGAGGAGCAGCACCGGCCCCGCGCCCTTCATGGCGCCGAGCAGGGCCAGCGCCTGCTCCCGCCCGACGCGCGCGGGGTCCGTCGCCACGTAGGCGTCCACCGGCCCGTTCGCGAGCCGGTCGTACGCGACGACCTTCGCCCCGGACAGCTTGGCCCTGGCCACCCAAGGGGCGGCGGCCTCGGGATCCACCGCGCCGAGGACCAGCACCCGCACCCCGTCGGCCAGCATCCGGCCGATCTGCCGCCCCTGCCTGGCCCGGTCGCCCGCGGCGTTCGCGTACTGGACATGGCAGCGCGGGCAGAGGGACGACAGCGCCCGCGTGAACAGAGGCCGGTCGGGTCCCTCGCCGGGAAGCAGCAGGCCGACGGTGAAGCCGTCCCGCACGTCGCCGACCGCTCCGAGTTCCGCTCCCGGCTGCCGCCCGCCCTGTCCGCAGGCGGGAAGGGACATCAGGAGAAGCACGCAGACGCCCGCCAGTCGTCTCCCCACGGGGCACCCCCGATTCGTTGCGGAGCCACGTTTCGCAGAGCCGTCTTGTGGAGCGATGTCGCCTCATCTGTCACATACCCTGACATAGGCCCCATAACGCTTACTCCGGCAGCCCGACCCCACTGTGGACGATCATCCGCAGGACGATCGGGCGGGGATTACGCCCAGGGCCGAAGGCCGCCGCTCGCCTCCGCGCGCAGATCCCCTCACCCGCTAAGTTGTGAGAGACTCCACCATTGCGGGGCGGTAGCTCAGCCGGTCAGAGCATCGGACTCATAATCCGTGGGTCGTGGGTTCAAGTCCCACCCGCCCTACCACGTTTGATCAGGGAAACCCTGCCTGAGCTGCGGTTCCCTCATGGATCATGGGTTATTGCGCATGCAGCCGTAGGTCACCGAGAGCCGCCGTTTGCCGCCAGTCACCGGATACGCGGGATGACCACCGCGAGATCCTCGGCCCGGACGTCACCCTCCGCCGAAGACGGCGCGGGCTGGCCGGCCTTCCTGCGCGGTCCGTCGCCCGCGGCCTCGCCGGAGTGGAACTGGTGGTCTCCGACTGCCATGCCGGACTGCGGGACGTCCTGGATCATCGTGCGCAGCAGGTCCGGGCTCGCCGCAGCCAGGGTCTCCTCCAAGTACTCCCCGGCAGCCGGCACAATGTCATTGACGTCCCCTTCGTGTTGGTATGAGCGTGTTTTCACTGCCGCGCGCACCGGTTCTTCTCCACCGCTCGCTGGTGCGCCGACGCCCTCGGGCTGGTGTTGTTGGATCTGGTCGTGATCCGGCTACTGCCGCCGGGCTCGGCGATCACTGCGGTGTTCGATGACACCTGTTCAAACTGTCTCAAACTGCCGGACAAGAAGGTGTACAGGACGACCCCACTTGGAGGATGGTCCGGATTGGACAGGAGTTGCACCAGCGCTGTCTACCAGGCAAGGAACCAGATTGAGACGGCCTCGGACAGGGACCAAAGCGTGGACGACGTCGGCGGGCGACCACCCCTGATTCTCACGCCCGGCACGGGCATGGCGGAAGGAACATCGGCGCCAACGAGGGGAAGCTCAAGGTGCCGGGCAACTGCGCCGCAGTGTTGTACCTACGACTGCAGCGAACAGAAGCCGGACGTCCGGCGACCGTCAGGCGCTTACCTTCAATTGGTGGACACGCTGCTTGGATAGGCCCATGACGCGTGCCGTGTCTGGCTCCGACCAATGACTCGTCAGCACCTTCGCGGCCTTGACGGCTAGTTCCATGGCGCGCTTGGTGTGAGCTTCCGCTAGTTCCTTCTCACGGCTGTATTCCGCTACCACCCCTGCGACCTCCTCTGGAAGATCGAAGACGAACTTCACGCCAGGAGTTTCCTCGGGCCAGGCCCAGGCGTGGATCTCCGCCAAGTCGCGCTCCAGTTGAGACAAGGAGCTTGCCACACCGACTCCTTCGACCTCCCCCGTAGGGCAGCGCGACACCCACCGCCCATTCTCGGAGGTGACGACATACGTGATTGTCTTGCTCATCGGCTCATCCTTTCTACGACCGCCTCCAGACGCTTGAGGGCTTCGCGAAAGAGCTCCGGGTCGCGATCCGGGTCGGCAGGGATCATGACAGGAACCGAGATGACGCCATCCTTGATCACACGCAGCGCGCACATGTCGCTCTTGAGGTGGTACAGCCAGTCAGCTGTGGCGCCTGCGGCCGCCACGATCGTAGCCACCTCGGCGAGCTGTCGCATGTGTGGAGGAAGGACCTCGGCCATGGCGATGAGCATACCTCACTAGGAAGCTACCTCCTAGAGGAGTAGGAGAGTGCTTCCTAGCGGGTAGTAACCCTCACACCCTGCGATCGGCCGGGATCGCTGGCTCAGTCGAACGGCTAACCCGTCCGTACCCTGGCGATCCACCACTCGCCCCCGGAGACCGCATGCCGCAGCTCGCCTTCGCCAACAGTTTCCGGGAGAGCTCCGACGCGAAAACTCGAAGATCTCGGCCGCCAGTGCGCCGCCGACCCAGCGACAGAGCTGCACCTCGACGGCGACTGAGTCCATTGTCCGCGAGGGCTTCCAGGATGCGGCGGTCTACCATCTCGGGTTGCCCTCGATGCACTTGGTGTAGACCCTGAGCATTACGTCGACGCCGTGCCCGGCCCGCTCCGCGGCTTCCGGCGGGCGGACACCCGCATGGAGCAAGAGGGACACGGCCGCGTGATGCGCGGGATGATGCCGGTCGCGTTTCTGTAGGCCGAACGATCAGGTCGCCGAACTCAGGGAGCTTACCGACAACGTCTCGGGTTATGTCGCCGAGGCGGCGGAACGCCAGCTGCGGCACCAACTCCTGGGTGCCGACTCGCTGCGGTCAGTCAGGTCAGTCAGTCGCTCGTGTCGCCAGCGAGCTGACCCATGCCGTCATCGCATGGGGAACGGCTCACCACTGGGTCGTACGGCGCGAGGAGCCGAGTCTGAGGGAGCTCGCCGGCGAGCAACTTGATCGGGCGGAGCGTGGGGGTGTGGTCTGCGAGCGCCCGGACGGCCCTCCCATCGCCATCGCGATCGAGCAGACCCGCACACCGGGGTCGACCCATACTCTCCTGGCCCAAGCCGATGCCGGAGCGGTGCCGGTCTGGCGAAAACCTGACTGTTCCCGAGCCGGTAGCGCTCGTCACAGTCGCCGTGAGCCAGCGGCTGGCTGAGCCGACCGGGCGAATGCTCTATTCGAGGGACGGTGTTCAGATCGGGCCGCCTGCTGGGTCGGAGTCCGGCATGTCTCTCCCGTCCTCGCAGACTACGGACCGGCCACAGTGCCGGGCCACGACGAAGCAGGGCCAGCCGTGCCCGATCGATCCCCGCCCCTCAGGGCTGTGCCACGTTCACGATCCTGCTGTGCAGTGCGGCGGTCGTACAAAAAAGGGGACGATATGCACCGTGGCCACCGGCGGCGGCCGGTGCAAGCACCACCTTGATCAGCCCCAAGACGATCCGCCGCAGGCATCCGTATGGCTTCTCGACACCGATATGTCCTGACGAAATCGCCAGACATCCAATTCAGATGGGGGGCGGACCTCACGCACAGTGCCCTTCTCTCCGGCACGCGCCTGTTGCCCCCGCTCAGAGACATGCTCCGGCGCAATCTCCACCTCAACCCTAATGACCACGGCGTGAACACCAAGACGAAACGAACCATGCGCCAGATGCACGGCCGAGCCAGCTTCGCGCTCCTCCGCCACCGCATCCTCTTGGCCTAATACTCCGTCACCACCGAAAGAGAGACAGAGCCGTTGATTGGACAGGCCCACGCGGTCACGCCGCCCTCCACCTGCCGCGGCATTGGTGCTGGCAGCAGGCGTGAACTGCACCCGTTCCGATTAGGAGTCATCCGGGGCCGTGCAACGTTATTGGGTGTCAAGCATTGCTCCCTGACGAGCCGCGCTCGCCGTGCCTCACGGGTGTTGGCTCCGTGCCAGTACTTCCTCGATGGCTTTCTGATAGATAGGCCATCCCTCGTCGACGCTTCCCGCCCAGGACCATTCGTGGCGAGCTGCACCAAACTCCTTGGGGTCGGGGGCGCGGCCAAGAGCCTCGGCTATCTGCAGGTAGACCACGCTGGCGGCCGCCAGCCTGGCCTTCTGCCGGTACTCGTCGGCGAGCGGGAAGTTCGTGACGCGCAGAAGCTCCTCATAGGGTCGCCCTCCGAGACGGGCGTAGACGGCGTCGACGAAGTCGTGCGCGGCGATGGGGAGGAGGTCGACGCGCCGAGGTGTGGCTGGAGCCTTCTCGCCGATGGCGGTGTAGAGGCCAGCCAGGTCACCGTTGAACCAGTGGTTGGCGGCGGTGGTGGCCACGCGGGCGAACTGGCGAAAGGTTGGGCTCTTGCCGTTAGCCGCGATGGACTTGTGGAGTTCACGCGCAACGTAGGTAAGTTCGCTCGTCCATCGATGCTGGAGATAGTGCGTCAGGTAGCGCTGGGCCCACCCCTGCCGGTGGCGTGTGACGATGTCACGCAGAATCACGAATCCGTCGCGACGCTGGCCTCCGCCAGTGACGCGGAAACCGATGCGTCCGTCGGCCAACTTCAGTTGGTGCTCGTACGAGGGCAGTTCTTGAGGCGGCCCGAGGTAACGCTCGGCGTTTTCCAGCTCGTCGAAAAGGCTCGGGTGAATGGGGGTCTCGGCGTCGGCGAGTTGGGTGAGGTGCGCTTTGTGGTACGCGCGCAGCTCGGTCAGCGGGATCCGTGAGGTGGGGCCTTCACAGACGTACCAGGTGGTCAGAGCGACGCCGTGCCAGAAGGTGGCGGCCGGTCCGAGGGTCTCGGCCATGAGCCTGTGGGGGTAGGGCTCGCTGACGATGACCTGCGGCCAGCGGGCTAGCGTGATTCCGTCCCAGAGCCGGTCGACGTCTTCGACGAGGTCGGTGCTCAGGAGAGAGCGGTAGAGCTGTCGTTGTGGCCCTTCGCCGTAGCCGATCGAGTAGAACCCTTCTTCCACCAGTCCCCACAAGGACGGCATGTTCTCCGTCTGCCGGGCATGAACCGCGTCGAACTGCTGCCACCAGCGTTTCAGGACATCGACGCGTTGCTCAACGGGTGAGACGGAGCTGTCCTGACCGAGAAAGGCCGCCAGCATCGTGTGGACGTCGTCTACGTTGAGGCCGTGCTGGGCGGCTGCGGACTCGGCCTTGGCCGATCCGCCGACATAGAGTTTCGGCTCCGGTAGTGCCGTAACGAGCTCTTCGCCTGAGTTCGGCGGCACCTTGATGTGGTCCAGGAACGCCAGCCAGTCGCCGGCGAAATATGCGCTGAGAGTCGGTTGCAGCACCTTGGTGAGCACGCGGCGGGCAAGAGGCGAGCCCTGGCCCGTCTTCTTCTTCATCGTCGCGGCGATCAGTTTCTGCAGGCGCGAGGCGCGAAAGCGCGCCGCGACCTGGACGAGATCGTGACGGGCCAGCGAGTCCAGCAGTGCGATTCTCGCTTGCACTTGACCCGCGCGATCGAGTTGGCTCCACCCGCCGCGGTAGGCGAAGACCATCACCTCGGGGGTGAGGGCGATGCCCAGATCGGTGTATGACTGCAGGATCTCCGTCCAAGCTTTGTGCTGCTCATCGGCTGACTGCGCCGATCCGGACGCCCGAATCGTGATCGGCGCCATGAGCGCATCGAGCAGCGGGATGAGCAAAGACCACGCTAGCAAGGCATCTGCCGTCGAGCCCACGTGGACGCGGGCGACGTCTTCACCCGCGATGGTGACGGCCTGCCACGGGTAGCGGCGAGCGTGGGCGGGCAGGTTGAGCGTGCCGGCTTTGAGTGTGGCCTGTTCGGGCAGGAACCAGGCGCCTCGGGCTTGCTGAGCCGACAAGGAGAACGTCTCGTCGACGAAAGCGCGATCTTGTGGGGTCAAGAAGGTCACCGTGATGATGTCGCGGTTCTTCTGGCCGCGTTCTCCCGGTGTTATGTTCACCAGATCTCGGCCGGACAGCGCCATGGTGAGCATGTTCGCAGCCAGTTGGTCGATCCAGGCGAAGCGTCCGCTGCGGCCTGCGTCTCGTTCCAGGCGCAGGAATTGGTCGGGGTCGGCGAGGGCGAGCGCGTCGGCTAGACCGTGCTCACCCATGGGTGCTCCTGATCACGGCGACAAACTCCTCGAAGGGTTTGGGGTTGGGGGTCGTGGCTGCGTATCTGGCGTAACTGTTGGCCAGGGCGTGCAGTTCTCGCTCCTGCCGACGCGCCTGGACCTGGTCGAGGGTGTGCAGAAACTGCTGACGGGTGTCACCTTGCTCGGCAAGGACGCTCACGGTGGGCATCGGCACTGTCGATCGCGTACCGGGTCTGGTCGCCCGGTCGGGGAGTGGGGCGTCCCCGAAGGCGTCAGCGTCCGCAGGGTGTGGATCCATGTCGTTTTCGACACGGAGCGTCTCTAGGTGAGAGTCGAGGCCCAGCTCGCCGTGGTAGACGAGGTCCAGATGCTGCTCTTGGCGGGCGTCGAGCTGAGGATGGTGGACGACGCGGATACCTCGGCCCACAAGCTGGTAGAACTCCCCGAAACTGCCGTAGGGCCGCATCGGCACCACGACGCTGATCGCAGGCAGGTCATAGCCCTGGCCAAGCATCTTCAGCTGGACGATCGCCTGAAGGTTGCCCGAGTCCGCTTCGAATCTCTTGCGTGTGGCAGCGATATCGGAGTCGGTCATCGAATGGTGCAGAGTCGCACTGGCGATGCCGTACTCGTTGGCGATACGCGAGATCTGTTCGGCATGGAGTTGCCCAAGCGCGGCGAACAGCACGCGCGGCCTTACCGGTGCCAATGAGCTGATTTGTATCGCGAGGCGGTCGCGCACGATCGTCATGATCCTTCGGATCGGCTCCTCGGAGGTGGCGGTGATTCGCGCGACCTTGCGCTCATCCTCGAGCACCGCCAGCAGGGCGTCTTTGCCGACGATCGGCTCACGGGTGCCATCCGGCCAGGCGATCTCATATTCGGTCTGCTCGACGTCCGGGCTGAACCGATGCGCTCGCAAGTGCTTGGCGTGGCCATCGGCGATCGAATCGATGAGCCGATACCGGTAGACCACGTCCGCAGCTACGGACTTACCGTCGGCACGGCTGAAACAGGCCGACATCAACAAGCGTCGCGCACGCGGGAAACGCGCGAATAGTCGCTGGTAGGAGTCGGCGGCAGCGATGTGTGCCTCGTCGATCACGATGAAATCGATATCGTCGGGCTCGAGCTTGGCTAGCAGCCCATCGTTGGTCGCGGCGTTGCCGAGCGAGTGGAAGTTCGTCACGATCACCTCGGCGCTCAGCAGCGCCTCGCGGCTCACCGCCCTAATCGCGCCGCCTTCGCCGTCGAGCACCTGGGTCACGGGGGCGCGCAAGCCGGCGATCAGCGGACCTGCGCGAAGTGTGTACAGGACGTTGCCGGCCAGCGATGGGTCGAGCGCTGTGTCGAATGTTCCGCGAATGACACGGCCAGGCGTCACGATCAACGCGCGGCGCCGTGTGAAGGCGAGCGCGGCGGCAACCCCCAGCGCGGTCTTGCCTGCCCCCACCGACATCACGCATGCGGCGTTGACCTCGCCGCGACGGTAGTAGTTCGCCAGCGCGACCAACGCATCTCGCTGGCATGTACGCAGCGGACCCAGGTCGATGCACTTACGAGCGCGATCGAAATAGTCTCTGTCGTTCGCAGGGCGTGGCGGAGGTGGTGTGACCAGCCCAAACGGGTTGGGGTCCATATCGTCGGGGACAGGGACGATGGGATCGGGGATGACGTACGTGGCCAGGACCGGGTCTTGCAGGAGCACCCTTTGGAGCTGCGCCACGCAACGGGCAGTGTGCTCACGAATCGCGGCGTAAGAAAATCGTAGGACGACATACTTCAGGCCGACAAGGTCGTTCTGCCGGATCCGATCGTGAACGAAGGCGGCCCTGCTGCTGTGAAACTCGAAACCGTCGAGCTCGACCACGACCCGAAGGCGCGATCCCGTCAACAGATAGTCCAGCCGGTAAGTGCGCCCCTCGACCACGACTGGGTACTGCCCGGCCACATGGCGGGCGATCCCTGCGCCGGCAGCGGCGCTCAGCACCCATTTGACGAACGCGCTTTCCAGATACGACGTACTGGACACCATGTCAACGAGCCGGGTGCCGCTCATGTGCACTCCTCGTCCAACGCGGCTACCTTCGCCTCCAGCCTTTCGTCGAGGTAGTTGTCACCGAACCGCTGCATCCGCCTACTAACAGAGAGCGCGTCACGCAGCGCGCCTTCAGCGTGCAGCAGGTTGATCCAGGTCGCGACGCTGGAAATGCGGACAAAGCCGAGCGAGGGGTTCTTATCATTGATCAGTACGACCTGAGGCACTGCCTCGATCAAGAGAAGATCCAGCTGAGCGAAGACTTCGACGAAGTGCAGCCCAGCGGGAGCGGTACGGCGCCGCGCCCAGAACTGCCCGACCGCGTTCTGCAACAAAAAATGGTAGTCCGATGCACTGCCCGGCAATTCCAGCCCTTCCCACACCCAGCGGATGAGGGTGTCCGTGTCCAGGGTGCGCATATCGCCGAATGCCCGGTTGTGGGCCGGAGAGGCGGAGGTGGTGCCACTGGCCGTCGGCCACCACAGCGAGCCATACTCCTCGCGCGGGCGGATCCGGGTTTCCGGCAAATGGTCTCTGTTGACGCCAGGGCTTCCGGTGAAACCAATGCCTGGAACATCGGCCATTCGCGCATACCAGCGTTTCACCAGCTGATACTCCTTACATCGGCCCTGCTTCCCCGCCACGCGGGCTGCGATCTTCAGCGTAGCTGCCGCCTCGCTTCGGTGACGGTGGTTTCACAGGCGTTGCGCCACGTCCGAATACGGGGTCACGGCATTAACCTCGATGACTCGTGCGCCCATCAGAACGGAGGTGAAGCCGTGATGTAGTGGCTGATCTGGGGGTTCGTAAGCTCGTCGTCGCTCGCCGGTGGAAGTCCGGCCAGAATCTGTCCCGTAGTATGAGACGAGCAGGTGCCTTGATGAGGACTGCATCGGAAAGGTCGAAGCCGATACTTCGGCAGAATCTATGGGACCTCGTCCTTCTTCCACGGGCTGACGCCGAGTTTCCCGGTGGTGCCAAGGTCGAGCTCCGGCATCACCATTACAGGACGAGCACCGGCCTTGGCGTTCACCCTGACGTACGGCAGGTTCACGGGAGTGCCGACAGTGACGGTGTTGCGCCACATCAGGCTGGCGGACACGCTCTGGCCCGGCTTCAGGGTCACCGGCTGTGGCGGGTCGTCGAAGCCGGTCACTATGGAGCCGCCGCCGTGCAGGACCTTGACTCTGGTGACGGGCTTTCTGTCCTCGTCGAGGAGCTGGAGCGGCGGGTAGCCGTTGAGGTGGTAGGCGCGGGTCGAGTAGGTCTCCAGATGGAGTCCCACGACGCGGAGCCCCATGGCGGCGTCACCGTTGTCTGATGTGATGCGGATGCCGGAGGGCGGGCAGGGACCTGCCGGGGCGGGTGCCTCGTCCGCCGGGACGCTTCTGACCTTGGCGATTCGCACACCCACCGCGGTGGACTCCTGCGGAGGAAGGTCGCTCATGTCGACTGTGCGCTGCACAGTCTGACCGGACTTGACCGCTGGAACCGTCTGTTTCGTACCTATCAGCACCTCTCCGGAATGGGACACGAATTCGAAGGTGATGGTGAACGTGAAGGGTTCGGTTTCCTGATTGGTGACCCGAAACTCGACGGAGAACGGGTAGAGGTCGCAGTTACGGGACCGTCCGCTCAGCCCGGTTATCTTGACGCTGTCATCCTTGATGCCGCCGGGAAGCACCGAAGCGTCGGGCGTAGGCGGCGTACGGGTGGACGGGGCCCCGCACGGTTACTGGGCCTGCAGCCGTAGGCCACCGAGAGCCGCCGCCTGTCGCCGGTCCCGGTCGGGTGCTCGATACGCGCTGCGCGGGTCACGCGTCGGGGCTGACCAGTCCCGTTCGGTAGGCGATGACGACCAGTTGCGCGCGGTCACGCGCACCCAGTTTCGCCATCGCGTGGCTGACATGGGTGCGCGCGGTGGCCGGGCTGAGGGACAGTTCGGCGCCGATCTCGTCGTTGCTCAGGCCCCGCCCCACCAGGGCCAGCACTTCTCGCTCGCGCTCGGTGAGCACCGCGAGCCGGTCCTCCGCCGTCTTGGCCGCCGTTCGCCGTGCGGTGAACTGGCCGATGAGACGTCTGGTGATCCGCGGCGCGAGCAAGGCCTCTCCCGCGGCGACCACCCGGATGGCGTGCAGGAGCTCGGCCGGTCCGGCGTCCTTGAGCAGAAAGCCGCTGGCACCGGCTTGCAGGGCTTCGAAAACGTAGGCGTCGGTGTCGTAGGTGGTGAGGATGAGAATCCGGACGCGCTCCAGCCCACGCGTCGCGGTGATCTGGGTCGTGGCCTGGATTCCGTCCAGCTTCGGCATGCGGATGTCCATGAGGACGACGTCGGGGCGGGTGGCGCGGGCGCGCTCGACGGCTTCGGCGCCGTTGGTCGCTTCTCCGACCACGGTAATGTCGTCTTCGACGTCGAGCAGCAGTTTGAACCCGGATCGCACGAGCCGCTCGTCGTCGGCGAGCAGCACCTTGATCGGAGCGGTGGCCGACGGTGACCCGAACGCCGTGTTCACAGGCGCGACCCGGTCGGTACGAGGGGCAGCCGGGCCGTGACCTCGAATCCACCGCCCGGAGTCGGCTTGGCGTCGAACTCTCCGCCGAGCAGTTGACAGCGCTCGCGCATGCCCAGGATCCCGCGGCCGGCCTTCGCCGGTGTGTCCCTGCCGTTGCCGGACGGTCGATCCGCTGAGCCGTCACCGGATCCGGTGCGGCGGCCCTCATCGGTCACGCGGATCTCCAGGACGTCGATCCCCGGGTTCAGCGCGACCGTCACCCGGGTCGGGCCGACGTGGCGGATCACGTTCGTGATCGATTCCTGGAGGATCCGGTAGGCGGCACTGTCCACCGCGCTCGGCAACGGCGTCACGGGCGAGATCTCCTCGAGCGTGACGTCCAGTCCGGCCTCGCGTGCCTTGGCGGTGAGTTCGTCGATCTGCTCCAGCCCGGGGTAGGGCACCCGGCCGTCGTTGTCGTCACGGAGCACGCCGAGGATGGCTCGCATCTCCCGCAGCGCCCGGGCACTGGTCTGCTGGATGGCCTGCAACGCTTCGCGGGCCCCTTCCGGTCTCTTGTCGAGCACGTGCGCGGTGACCCCGGACTGGACGTTGATGATCGCTATGGCGTGCGCGACCGTGTCGTGGACTTCACGCGCGATTCGGAGCCGTTCGGCGTCGACACGCGCCCGCGCCTCCTCCTCGCGGGTACGTTCAGCCAACTCGGCGCGCTCCTGAGCTTCGGCCGCGATGACCCGCCGGGACCGGACCGACTCGCCAAGGGCCGCGCTCATGACCGACGCGCCGATCCGGAAGAACACCCAGCCGATGGCGGCACGTGGCTCGATGTCGGCGGCGGCGACCAGCCAGCCGACGGTGAGCACCGCGATACCCACACCGGCGATCACCAGCGATCGGCGCCCGTCACCGTAGGCGGTGAGGGTGTACAGGGCGACGAAGAGCCCGAGCCAGCCGGGCCCGTCCGGAAAATCGAGACCGTAATACACCAGGCTGGCGAGTGCGGCGGTGACGAACACCGGAACCGGCCACCGGCGGCGGACGGTCACGACCAGGCCGCTCATCGCCAGCAGCACGAATCCGAGGTTTCCGAGGTCGGTGAGCGGACGCGGCGCCCCCTCGGCGGCGACGCGGGCGACCGTGCCCTGCACCTGCATCACGGTGACGAAGAGCGCGAGCACCACGTCTTGCGTCACGCTCCGCAGGGGGAAAGACACGGTGCGGTGTTCCATGTCGTGATCCTACTGTTGCCGCGCAGGGGCAACACTCCTCCCAGACGCGCGACCTGCTACGCCGGCAGACGTAGCGAGACACGAGTCGTGTACGCCCGATTGCGTAGACGCCGCCATCCATCGGCAGAGGCCACGGCGGCCGCACCGGCGCGACGATTGCCGCCGCGACTGATCACCCTCACCAACCTGGAGGAGCGCGGCATGCGTAGATTCTTCGTCGGCCTGGCGGCCCTGCAGGCGCTCGCCATCGTCGCACAGTTCTTCCTCGCTGCCGGCGGCGCGTTCAGCACGGCGCCCAACGACGAGTCCTTCCAGGCGCACCGCATGCTGGGCGCCGGAATCGTCCTGCTCGCGGTCCTGGTGACCGTCGTCGCCGCGATAGCCCGGATGCCCGGGCGGCTCATCGGCATGAGCGGCCTGGTCGCCGGGCTCGCGGTCGTCCAGGTCGTGATCCGGGCGATCGCCTCGGCGTTCGACGGCACCGGCGGCAGCACGCCGGCCGGCGAACTCGTCTTCGGCCTGCACGCGGTCAACGGTCTCGCCATCCTTGCGGTGGCCGTAAGGATCGTCCGCCAGGGCGGACAGATGTCCAGGTCGGCCACACCCGCACGACAGGCGCCGTGACCACCGGGCTGTGGATCGCCCTGGACCACGTCGTCGCCCCGCTGAGCGTCGCCGCATGGTTCGCGGCCGGAGCCACACTGGCGCTCCGGCGCGCCCGGCCGGCGCTCGCCGTCCTCGTCGCGGCGGTGCTCGTGACGCTTGTCCGCGTGGTCACCGTGGCGCCCGCCGGATGCGCCGGACGATCCCACGTCGAAACAGGCGATCCACGGCTTTCTTGATCCCTATTCGCTTCAGAAGGAGAAGATGATGACAACCGAGACTCCCCGTGCAGATGGGGTCTTGGCGAACTTGGCTCGATTCTGTTTCCGGCGCCGTCGCCTGGTCCTCCTGGCCTGGATCGTCGGCGTGCTCGCCGTGGCGTTCGCCGGCTTCGGCTACGGCGCCGCCCCCGACAACGACTTCTCCGGCGGAGACTCCGACTCCGCCAGGGCGCAGGCGCTGATCGAGAAGCACTTCCCCGAGCGGCAGGGGGACACGCTGACGCTCGCGATCAAGGCGGAGAAGGGGATCGACGACCCCGCAGCCCGGCAGAAGATCGAGAAGGTCCTCGCCGATCTGGCGACCTCACCTGTTGTCGGACCGGTGACCTCGCCCTATCAGGACAAGAGTCTGGTGACACAGGACCGTCGTATCGCCCGTACGACCATCCCGCTGGCCCGGAAGGAGGTGGACAAGACCGCGGTCCGGCCCCTGGTGGATCTGGTCAGGAACGCCTCCGGTGACGGCGTGACGCTGGGGCTGGGCGGGAGTCTGGCGGAGAAGGCCGAGACACCCCCGCAGGGTTCGGCCGAGAGCGTGGGCATCGTGGCCGCAGGGGTGATCTTGTTCATCGCCTTCGGGTCGCTGGTGGCGATGGGATTGCCGATCGTGACCGCACTGCTGGCGATCGCCGCCGGCATCGCCCTGATGAAGCTGGTGGGCTACCTGGTCCCCTCGCCGGACTTCACCGCGATCATGGCGGCGATGATAGGGCTCGGGGTCGGCATCGACTACGCGCTGTTCATCGTGACCCGCTACAAGGACGGCCTGCAGGACGGCGACGAACCCGAGACCGCCACGGTCAAGGCCATCACGACGGCCGGTCACGCGGTCCTGTTCGCCGGCACGACCGTCGTGATCGCGTTGATGGGCCTGGTCGTCATGGGACAGCGGCTGATGACCGGAGTGGCCGTCGCCACGTCGGTGATCGTGCTGGTGACGATGATCGCCGCGGTGACCCTGCTGCCGGCGTTCCTGGGCTTCACGGGCCACAAGATCAACTCGCTGCGCCTGCCCCGTCGCACGGCCCGCCGGCGAGAGACCGGCGGTGTCCCGTCCCGGCAGCGCCGTACTCTCGCCGAGCGCTGGGCTGGTGCGGTGCAGCGCAAGCCGCTGGTCGCCGCGATGCTGGCCGGCGCGGCCCTGGTGGTGCTGGCCGCCCCCACGCTGTCGATGCGGCTGAGCAACCCCGACGCCAGTGTCCAGCCCCACGACAGGAGCAGCTACACCTCGTACGAGATCCTCTCCGAGGGCTTCGGCCCCGGCTACGGCGCACCTCTGATCTTCGCGACCGAGGTCGGCTCCGAGGACGCCGATCTGCGTCCCGTCATCGAAGCGGTCGGCAAAACCGAGGGCATCGCCTACGCCACGCCGCCCCAGGTCAGCAAGGACGGGCAGGCCGCGATCTTCATGGCCTTCCCCACGACCGGATACCAGGACAAGGCGACCGCGGACCTGGTGCACCGGCTCCGCGACGACGTGCTGCCCAAGACGCCCGGCGGCGAAGGGGTCTACGTCGGCGGCCCGAACGCCGGCACGATCGACATGGCCGATGACATCGGCTCGCGCCTGCCCCTGATGATCGCGGTCGTCATCGCGGTGTCCCTGGTGCTGCTGACCGCGCTGATCCGGTCGGTCACGATCGCGCTGCAGGCCGCCGTGATGAACCTGCTGTCGATCGGCGCCGCCTACGGCGTGCTCGTCGCGGTCGTCCAGTGGGGCTGGCTGGGCTCGGCCCTCGGTTTCCCCACCACCATGCCGATCACGACCTGGGTGCCGATGATGATCTTCCCAGTCCTGTTCGGCCTGTCCATGGACTACGAGGTCTTCCTGATCTCACGGGTCCGGGAGGAGTACGAGCGCACGGGCGACACCCGGACGGCCGTCGCTCACGGGATGGCGCGGACCGCCAAGGTCATCACGGCCGCGGCCGCCATCATGGTCGCCGTCTTCACGACCTCGCTGCTGGGCCCCGACGTCGCGGTCAAGCAGGGAGGTCTGGGCATGGCCGTCGCCGTGCTCATCGACGCCACCGTCATCCGGATGATCCTCGTCCCCGCGGTGATGGAACTGTGCGGCAGGGCCAACTGGTGGATGCCCGGACGCCGGGCGCCGAAGGCGGCCTCGACTCCCCCTGCCGAGGTCGGGGAAGAGGCCAGGGTCTGACTCGTCGAACCATTCCCGGAAGGCGGCGTCGGCTGGTCACGTCGGTTCCGCGCGAGACGGATTCTCGTCGATATTTTCTCCGGGATCGCCGTATTCATGAAGCGATGGCTTCCGCTCGCGTCGAAGCCGCCACATTTCGGAAGGGGCGCCGACGACGCGGACCTCCAGGTTTTCCGGAGACGGAAATCCGCCGCCGACCGTCTACTCCGCCTGCCCCACCCGGCTACGATTGCGCTGACCCGGAAAACAGAAATCCATTCCCCGGGACATCGAGCAACTCTGTCGCCCGGCACGCAGAGGGAGCGTCATGGAAACCATTCAGAGGACGCATGTCACCGACGCCCCTCCCCTGCCGTCGCCGTGGCGGGACGCTCATGTGGCCGTGGTGGTGCCCACGTACAACGAGGCGGGCAACATCGCCGAGCTGACCCGCCGGATCTACGACCTGGAAATGCCCGGGATCCGGCTGATCGTCGTGGACGACGATTCGCCGGACGGCACCGGAGCGCTCGCCGACGACCTCGCCGGGCAGGTGAACGAGAGCCATCCCGGCCGCATGGTCGTTCTGCACCGCGAAGCCAAGGAAGGCATCGGGCGGGCGTATGTGGCAGGAATGAAAGAGGCGCTCGCCCGTGGCGCCGATTTCGTCGTGCAAATGGACGGAGACCTGAGTCACCGGCCCGAATACATCCCCCGGATGCTGGGCACGATCATGGCCGCGCAGGCCGGATTGGTGATCGGCAGCAGATATGTGCCCGGTGGCTCGCTCTCGGCACAGTGGGGCCGGCACCGGCGGTTGCTGAGCAGGTTCGCCGGAATCTACGTCAACGCCATCCTGAAACTGCCCATTCGCGACGTCACCGGCGGTTTCAAGATGTGGCGGCGCGAGGTGCTGGAACACATCGGCCTGAACACGGTCCGGAGCGACGGATACAGCTTCCAGGTGGAGATGAACCATCTGTGCGAGCACATGGGCCAGTCGATCGTCGAGATCCCGATCCACTTCGAGGAGCGCAGGGCCGACTCCAGCAAGATCAGCCTCGCGGTCCAGGTCGAGTCCATGCTGACCCCGTTCGCACTGAGGTTCGGCAGGCGACGCCGGGGGTGAGAGACTCCGGGCTCGCCCGCCGCCGGGAGCGTGGCGGGCGAGCCCGGCTGCGGTGACGCCCCCGGGTTCGGACGCCGGACGAGGGGCGCAGGCCGCCGCCCGCCACTGTCACGGCGGGCCCGGCCGGTGCCCGCCCTCGCCGCCCCCCATGAGCCGGCAGCGTACGCCGGGAGGCTCGCCGGGGGGCGGCACGCCACCGCCGCGTGAATCCCGTCGCGAGCAGCGGCGGGGCAATCAATTCGCCGTGTCATTACCTGGCGGTACAACTGCGCCTGTCCGGCCGTCTTCACTTCTCCAGTTATGGTGAGTACAGTTCAATCCGTACCCTTGCCACAAACGCCGAATAACCCAATAAACATCCCAAATGGGACAAGCCCAAACCAGTGAACAATCGGTTACGAATGCGCCACGGAGCGCTGTGGGCGGGGTGTTCGGTCAGGAGGTGCGGAGGCACGGGTATCTGCGAACATTTCTCGGCACGAACCCGATAAATGTCGCGGGGGCGCAGAGCAGTAACCTGTGGACAAGGCGGAGCAGATGGTTCCAGTTTTCAACTATGGAATACTCGGCCCACTGATCGTCCGCCGCGGTGAGACGGAGATTCCCGTCGCGGGGGTGCGGGACCGCACCGTGCTCGCCCGCCTCCTCCTCTCCCCCGGCGAGGCGGTCTCCAAGGATCAGCTCATCGACGCCCTGTACGGCGACTCCCCGCGCAAGACCGCGTCCACCCAGATCCACGGCGCGGTCAAGCGGCTGCGCTACCTGCTCGGCACCGCGTCGATTCAGACCAACACGGACGGCTACCTGCTGGTCACCGCTCCCGACAGCGTCGACGCGAAAGTCTTCGAGCAACTGGTCGCGCAGGCCCGCGCCGCCCTGCGCTCCGGGCGTAGCGACGACGCGGACCGCGCCCTGCGCCGCGCGCTGGAGCTGTGGCGGGGCCCCGCGCTGGCCGGTTTCGACGGCGACGTCTTCGTGACAGAGGCGCACCGGTGGGAGGAACTGCGCCTGGCGGCGGTGGAGGAGAACATCGAGGTGCAGTTCGAGCTGGGCCGCTATACGGAGGTGATCCCGGAGCTGCACCTGCTGACCGCCGCCCATCCCATGCGGGAGCGCTTCGCGGGCCAGCTCATGCTGGCCCTCTACCGCGCGCAGCGCACGAGCGAGGCGTTGCGCACCTATGCCGACCTGCGCAACCGCCTGGTCAACGAGATGGGAGTGGACCCCTCGCCGGATCTGCAGCACCTCTACGAGCAGATCCTCCGGCAGGACTCCGCCCTGCAGCAGGCGCCCGTGGCCGCGTTCACCCCGCAGCAGCTTCCCGCGGGCCTGCCCTCGATGATCGGCAGGGACGCCGAACTGAAGCAGGCGGTGATGGCGCTGACCCCCCAGCAGCGCAGGCACCTGCCGGTCGTCGTCATCGTGGGCAACGGCGGCGTCGGCAAGACGACCGTGGCGCTCGAGGTCGCGCACCTCGTGACCACGGACTATCCCGACGGCCAGTTGTTCGCCAACCTCGGCGGCGCCGGCCCGCGACCGGCCAGGCCGCACGACGTGCTGGGCAGGTTCCTGCGCGCCCTGGGCGTGAGCGGCCCGGCCACCCCCTCCGACATAGAGGAGCGGTCTGTGCTGTTCCGCTCCCTGACCGCACGCAAGCGCCTGCTGATCGTCCTGGACGACGCGTCCGACGCCCAGCAGATCGCTCCGCTGCTGCCGGGGAGCGCCGGCTGTGCGGTAATCGTTTCGAGCCGTGCCGGGGCCTCCCAGTTCCACGGCGCCACCCTGATCCCGTTGCAGCCGTTCGAACCCGACGACGCCAGAGCCCTGCTGGCGCAGAACGCCGGAACCGACCGGATGGCCGCGGAGCCGAAGGCGGTGGACGAGATCATCCAAGCGTGCCTCGGCCTGCCGCTCGCCCTGGCCATCGTCGGCTCCCGGCTGGCGGCCAGGCCCGCCTGGCCGATCGGGAAGGTGGCCGCGAGGCTCGGCGTGCGGCAGCGCATCCTGTCGGAGCTGCGCGAGGTCGAGCCGGTGCTGGAGTGGGCGTACGGCACGCTGGAGGCCGACACCCGGACGCTGCTCAGGCGCATCGGCCTGCTGGGTCACCGCACCGTGTCGGCGTGGACGGCCGCCGCCCTGGCCGACATGCCGCTCCCGGCCGCGGAGGAGCGCCTCGACCAGCTCAGCGAGGCCGGCTTCCTCACGCCGGCCGGCGCGAGCGGGTACGAGGGCCCCGCCTACACCTGCCATGACCTGGTGCTGGCGCTGGCCCACAACCGCGCGATGAAGGAGGATCCGCCGCAGGAGCGGGCGTCGGCGCTCGAAAGGTTCTTCGGCGCGCTGCTCAGCATGAGCGACGCCGCCTACGTCGCCGTCCGCGGCGGTCACTGGGGCGTCGTGCGCGGCTCCGCCATCCGCTGGCAGCCGCCGGAGCGCTGGCTCGACCGCCTGCCGCCCGGCTGGGCGCCGGTGTGGCTGGAGTCGCAGCCCACGCGATTCGCGGCGGCGGCGCAGCAGGCGGCCGAGCTGGGCCAGGCGGAGTACTGCTGGGAGCTCGCGCTGGCCCTGTTCCCCCTCCTGGAGGCGGGTGGCCACTTCGAGGTGTGGCGCACGATCACCGACTGCGCGCTGCAGGCGGCCCGGCAGGCGGGGGACGTACGCGGCGAGGCGGTCATGCTCTACTCCCAGGGGCACAGGGCGATCATCCGGCACGACCGGGACGAGGCGCGTCAACTGCTCGAACGCTCCGCCGAGCTGTTCCACGGCCTCGACGACGCCGCGGGCGAGGGCCTGGCGGTGAGCGACCTCGCCGCCATCAACCGGGCCGGCGGGGACCTGCAGGGGGCGGAGAAGATGTACACCAGGGCCGTCGCGCTGCTTGCCAGGGCGGGCGACTGCGGGGGCGAGGCCGGGGCCGTGCACGGGATAGCGAAGATCTATCTGGACCGGCACGCGGACGCGACGGCCCGCGTGTACCTGGAGAAGGCGAGGCTGCTGGCGCACACGGCGGGCAACCTCGGGCTGGAAGCGCAGATCCTGCACACCATGGCGGTGCTGGACGCGCAGGCCGGCGATCCCGACACCGCCGAGACGGGGTTCCGGAACGCCCTGCGGATCACCCGATCGCTCGACCATCACGTGGGCACCGCGTTCATCCTGGTCGATCTGGGCGACCTCGAGATCAGGAGAGGCCGGCGTCACGATGGGTTCCTCAATCTGCTGGAGGGCTGTGAGCTGGCGCAGATCGCCGGCGACCGGCGTACGGAGGCCAAGGCGCGGTGCGCCTTGGCCGCGGAATATGTGAAGAGCGGAGAGATGACGCTCGCGGCGGCCGACTACACGGTCGCCCGGACGCTGTACCACGCGCTCGGCGACGACGCGGGTGCCGCTCGGGCGCGAGAGGGGCTGGCCGGCCTGGCGAGGGCGATGCCCTAGAGCCGGTTCAATACGCGATGGGCACATCCCAGGGCGGGTCCGACGGCACGGAGGGCGTCGCGTGCGCCGCGACGGGCGCGACGACCAGAAGGGCTGAGACGGTGACGAAGGCTGCGGCGATCGCTCGTGTGAATCTCATGATTGGATCCTTCATGGCGCCGCTACCTCTGGCCTATCCCCGCCCTGCCTCGCCGGACAGCGCCCGGCCGTGGCGCAGCGTCTCGGAGTAGGAGAAGACGAAACCGCCGCCCACCTCGACCGGCCTGAGAGCCGCGAGATCCCCCTGCAGGTCGCCGGCGAAGTCGAGACTCGCCTGTCCCGACCAGATCTCGCCGAACCGTACGTCGTCGACCGCCGAGACCACGAGCTGCGACAGCGGCTCCTCCGGCGGCACCCAGGCCGGGAAATGCCGGGTGTGCACCAGCGGGACCGCGTGCAGCGCGGGCGGCTCGGCCACCCGCCCCGACAGGGTGACGCTCGCCCTGGCGATGCGGGAGCCGTACTGCGAGGCGACGCCGTGGAAGACCCCGCCCTCGACCAGGTGCGGGCCCGTGCGGCCCACGGCCTTGGGATGGGTCAGGTGGACGGCGCCGAACTGCTTGGGCATGCCCTGGATCCAGCCGCGGGCCATCGGCACCGCGCTGTCCACCCAGGCGTAGGGGCAGCGCGCCATCGGGCGCCCCTCCGCCGTGCAGCCGAGCAGGATCAGGAACTCGCTGAACTGGCTGCGCGCCGGGTCGCCGGCCTCCTGCCCGGTCTCGGAACGCCAGTGCCAGTGGGCGAAGACGGCGGCGGCGGCGCCGGGATCGGGCCCGGGGTCCACCCCGGGCGGGAGGAACGCCGCCGCCGCATCGGGGTCGGTGCGGTACTCGACCATGATCACGTCACCGGAGAAGTGCCAGGGGGGTGGGCTGACCATGGCCGACTCTCCGGACGGCGACAGGGGGAGGCTGTATCCGCGAGGTCCGGGTCCGCCGGGTTCTGTCAGGAGCATGGGAGTCTCCGTTCTGTGGATTTCCAGGCGGCGGCCAGGCGGTGCGCCGCGGCCGTCAGCCTGGGCGGGGAGTTGAAGCTGTAGGCCAGCCTGACGCTGGGCCGCGCCGGCCGGCCGAACCGCCCGCCCGCCAGCACTCTGACGTCCGCGTTCCGCGCCGCCGTGACCAGTCCCCGCTCGTCCCGCTCCCCGTCGGCCGTGACCCACAGGAAGAACCCGCCCGCCGGCCGGTCGAACACGAACCTCTCCGGCAGGTTCGCCGACAGCGCGGCGGCGAGCGCGTCACGACGGTCCCTCAGGGCCGACCTGAGCCAGGTCAGATGCCGGTCGTAGGCGCCGGTCGCCAGCAGGGTGGTCACCGCGAGCGAGGCCAGGTGGTTCGGCGACCCGCCGCTGTCGAACACGTGATGCGCCTGGATCCTGGCCACCGTCTCGGGATCGGCCGCCAGCCAGCCGAGGCGCAGGCCGGGGGCCAGGGACTTGGAGAAGGAGCCCAGCCGGATCACGCCGCGATACCCGGACAGCGCGGCCATCGAGTCGGGCATCCCGCTCCTGGTCAGGCCGATCTCCGCGTACGCGTCGTCCTCGACGACCGGCACGCCGTACGCGGCGGCGACCGCGAGGAGCTCGCGCCGTCGCCCGGACGGCACGAGCAGCCCCGTGGGGTTGTGGAACGTGGGGTTGAGATAGACGAAGGCGGGAGTGTCCCCGGCCGCGCCGAGCGCCCGTTCCAGCGCCTCCGGCACCATGCCGGAGTCGTCCATCTCGACGGCCCTCAGGCGCAGGCCCGAATCCGCGAGGATGGCGCGGCCGAGGTCGTAGCCCACCTGTTCGACGAGCACCACGTCGTGCCGCCGGAACAGGATGGTGGCGATCAGGTGGAGCGCGTGCGACGTACCCGACGTCACCATGATGTGGTCGGGCGTGCACGGCGGGCCGAGACGGTCGGCGAGCAGTGCCCGCAGGGGCAGCGCTCCCGAGTTGGGGCCGTAGCTGAGCGCCGCCGAGCCGAACTCGGCCAGCGCGTCGGCGTAGGCCCCGCGAAGCAGGTCCACCGGCAGCAGCCCGGGATCCAGGTAGCCCGGCCCGAGGTCGAACGTCCCGGGCGGGGCCACCTGTTGCACGACGTCCGGATACCACCGCCTGCGGTGCGACAGCGGTCCGGCCGCCTTCCCGGCCGCGCCCATCAGCTCTCCGATAGCACGGTCCGCAACGCAGCCGCACCCATAGCGAGCGAGGCCGGCGGTCTGGCCAGCGCGATGCGCAGGATTCCCTCGCCGCGGGCGGGGTCGGCCCAGAAGAACTTCTGGCACGGCAGCGCGAACACGTTGTGCTCGCTCAGCGCCGACCACACGGCCAGGTTGGAACGCGACCCGATGCCGATCCGCTCCACGCTGGCGCGCGAGCCCGGGTCGAGGAAGTGGACGTCGGGCACGTCGGCCAGCGCGCTGCGCAGCAGCGCCCGGTTGCCGGCGATGAACTCGTGCAGTTCGGCCAGCCCGCCGCCGGCGGCGTCCTCGGCCAGGCGCCGCACCATCGACATGATCAACGGCGACACGCCGAGCAGGATGTCGGAGTACACCTTCTCGATCGGCAGGCCGACGTCCTCCGCCGACACGAGCCAGCCGATCTTGAGCTCCAGCGTGGGCCACAGCTTGCCGGTGTCCTCGATGACCACCCACCTGCAGCCGCTCTCGCGGAGCACTTCGTAGTGGTCGTAGTGCGCCCGGGTGTCGAAGCCGCGGAAGCACGTGTCCAGGGCGAGCACCACGTCGTAGCGGGCGCACTGCTCGGCCAGGGCGCGCAGCCGCTCCTGCGGCACCACCCGGCCCGTCGGGTTGTTGGGGGTGGTGACGAAGATGGCGCCGACCCGGCTCATCAGGTACGGGTCGAGGTCGCCGTGGTGCAGTTCGTCCTCCTCGATCGGCAGGAGTTCGAGCCCCACGCCGCGGAGGATGTCGGGGATGTTGTCGAAGGTGGGGTGGATCAGGCCGATCGCGTCGCTCACGGTCGCCAGGGACCTGGCGAAGATCTCCATCGCGACGGACGAGGAGTAGCAGGCCAGCACCCGGCCCTCGCCCCTCGGGTAGCTGTGCTGGCCGAACAGGCCGAAGAAGGCGCTGCGGGCGTCCGCCTCCACCTCGGCCACCGGCCGCTTGAGCGCGTCGGCCCACAGGGCCGGCAGCTCCTCGACGATCCTGGCCTGGCCGGCCGTGAGCTCCTGACGGGCATGGCCGTCGGAAAGATTGAGCGGACTGTTGAGGGCCAGGAATTCGTATTGGGTGAGATTTCCCAGATCCACGGACACCGAATTCTGCAGGACGGTCATCACGCACCTCGCTCAGTTGGGGACACAAGCGATGATGAATCACCGGAGCAAAAGCGGCAAGGGCCGGGAAGTGGCGTCCTGCGCGTTTTCCATATAATTCAAAAATCTCGACTCCGGCGACGGCGGAAAGGACCATACTTGCGTGGCTGCCTGCGGTTTCTCCCGTACGCGGCCGCGCCCGCGACATTTCCGGCCCGGAGGGGGCGCCCGATGACGAGCATAACCAGAAGCCAGGCTTTCACAATGACGTCGGTCAGCGGCTGGGACGTCCGCTGGAAAACTCTGGACGAGCCGAGAATGCGGTTGTTCTGCGTCCCGCACGCCGGCGGCGGAGCGAGCGCCTATCGCGCCTGGGCGCCGTTGCTGGCACCCGGCATTGAAGTTGTCGCGATTCGGCTGCCGGGGCGGGAATTGCGTTTCGGGGAAACCCCGTACACCTCGGCCGACGACCTCGTGCCCGAGCTCGTCCGGGCGGTCTCGCCCCTGCTGGACCGCCCGCACGCCTGGTTCGGCCACAGCATGGGGGCGATCATCGCCTTCGAGAGCTGCCGGTGGATCCGCCGCGCGGGGCTCGGCGCGCCGGCCAGGCTTCTCGTGTCCGGCCGGTCGGCGCCCCACCTCCCGCCCCGCGGGCCCTTCGTCCGTGAGGCGCCCACGCCCGAGCTGACGCGCTGGCTGCGCGAGACCGGGGGCACTCCCCCGGAACTGCTGGACGATCCGGAGCTGTTCGAGGCCCTGCTGCCCATGATGCGGGCCGACATGACCGTGGCGGAGACCTATCGCTACCGTCCCGAACCGCCGCTGGACTGCCCCGTGTCGGTGTTCGGCGGCAACGACGACGACCACGCCACCGCCGGGGAGATGCGGCACTGGAGCCGGCACACCACGGCGGAGTGCCGGGTGCGTCTCTACGAGGGCGGGCACTTCTTCATCCACGAGATGACGGAGCAGATCCTCCCCGTGATCGGGGAGGATCTGCTCGGAGTCAGCGGCGGCGCCGGGCCAGCCGGCCGGTGATCTGCACCAGGCCGACCCGGCCGGTGGCGGGATCGCGGAGGAACCTGCCGACGTAGGGCATCGACCCGGCGTCGGACCCCTCGGTGGTGAAGCGCAGGTCACGCGTGCACGACAGCCGCCAGCGCGGTCCCGCACCGACCGCCAGGTACAGACCGTCGTCCGCCGCCTCGACGGCGCAGGTCCAGGAACCGTTGGCGTAGTCGCCGGCGCATTCCGCGGGCCCCGGTACGGGCGGCCCCGGATCGGTCAGCGTTCCCAGGGGGTAGTGGCCCACGTCGAGGCCCATCCCGCGCAGCTCCCCGACCACCGCCTCCCACAGCACGGCGCCGTTGGTCCCGTTGGCCGTCAGGGCCACCGCGGTGCCGCTGTCCGGTTCCACCCGCAGATGGGACCACGCGCCGTCGCCCGTGCCGTCGTGCCCGAACCACGACCCGGCCGTCCCCGCCGTCCCTGCCGTCCCCGCCGTCTTCGCCGGCCCGCCGTACAGGGACCAGCCGAGGCCCCAGCCGTCCGCCAGCCCGAACGGGCCGGCGGCCAGGCCGCCCAGCTGGTCCCCGCGCATCTCCGCGGCGTCGTCGCGGTCCAGCAGGCGCGGCCCGGCGTGTCCGGGCAGGTGCAGTCCGGCGAACGCGAGCAGGTCGCTCGCGCTGCCCGCGAGCCCGGCGACGGGCTCCTCCAGGAGAGTGACCGACTGCTCGGCGATCGGCAGCGCGCGGCCGTCCGGCCGCACCACGTGGCCGAGGGCGGCGCCGGCCCGCCCGGCGTCGGCCGCGAACAGCGGCTCGATGCCGAGCGGGCGCAGCAGGAACGACTCCACGGCCGCCCGCCAGTCCATCCCGGTGACCACCTCGACGAGGTGCGCCACCAGGAGGTAGCCGGCGTTCGAGTAGGAGAACGCGGAACCGGGCGGGTGCACGGGCGCGGTGCCGTCGGACGCCGCCCAGCGGCGGCGGGTGAGGCCCGCCGCCGACTCGTCCACGTTCGCCGGCAGCCCGGCGGCGTGGCTGAGGAGCTGCCGCAGGGTCGCCCGCCCGGCCGGGGTCCCCAGCCCGGGCAGGTAACCGGCCAGCGGCGCGTCGAGGTCGATGTCGCCGTCGGCGACCAGCATCATCGCCAGCGTGGCGGTGAAGGGCTTGGTGAGCGAGCCCAGCGGGAACGCCGACCGGGCGGTGACCGGCCGGCCGCTCCCGCAGATCTCCTCACCGGCCTCCGCCGTGAACGTCCGGCCCCGCCACCGTACGGCGAGCTGGGCTCCGGGGACGCGGTGCCGCCGCACCAGGTGCGCGAGCCGTTCGGAGATGTCGTCCATGGGCGTCCTCACCCTTCGATCGCCGGGTCGCAGGAGCGGGCGAGCGAGCGCAACGCCCCCAGGAAGTCCCCGGCCACCCGCTCGACGGTGGCCCGGTCGTGCAGGCCCTCGGAGTAGTGCCAGTCGAAGGAGAGCCGGCCGCCCTGTGCCGCACCGACGACCTCCAGCGGGTGGATCACCCGCTCGTCCGGGTGCTGTTCCTGGCCGATGGTGTCGTGGAAGGCGTGGTACAGGGACCTGCCGTCGGTCCTGGTGATCTCGTCGATCTGGCTGTGGTAGTTGAACAGCACCTGGGGCGTGCCGCGCCCGGTCAGCGGGGAACGGCCGAGGTGGCGCAGCGCGCCGTAGCCGAGGCCGTTGCCCGGCAGGGCGCGCAGGGACCGGCGCACGGACCTGACCACCGGCGTCCAGTCCTCTCCGCCGGAGGCCGGGACCTCCAGCAGGACCGGATAGGAGCTGGTGAACCAGCCGACCGTGCGGGACAGGTCGACGTCGTCGAAGATCTCCTCGCGGCCGTGGCCCTCCAGCTCGATGACGAGCCGGTCCTCGCCCGTCCACCGGCACAGCGCCCAGGCCAGGCCGCCGAGCAGCACGTCGTTGACGCGGGCGCGGAACACCCCCGGCGCCACGTGGAGCAGCGCGGAGGTCTCACGCTCCCCGAGGGAGACCCGCACGATCCTCCTGGACGACACGACGTTGTCGCCGTCGCGGTCCACGGGCAGCGGCGTGCTCTCCGGCACCGCGGACCAGTACGCCACCTCCTCGCCGAACCCGCCGTCCGCGACGTGGCGGGTGAGCCGGCGCGACCACTCCTGGAACGAGGACGTCTTCGGCCCCAGGTCCACGGGCTCGCCGCTCACGGCCTGACGGTAGGCGGTGTCCAGGTCGTCGTTCAGCACCCGCCAGGACACCGCGTCGACCACCAGGTGGTGCACGGTGACGTACAGCCACGGCCGCGCGCCCGGCCCGAAGTCGAACAGCAGCGCCCGCACCAGCGGACCGGCGGCCAGGTCCATGGTCGAGTCGGCCGCCACGGCCAGCTCGTCCATGACGCGGCGCCGGTCCGGCTCCGCGACCCCCGACAGGTCGTGCCGGTGCAGCACCTGCGCCGGTTCCTCCGCCGCGTTGTGCTGCGACCAGTCCCCTCCCTCGCGTACGAAGCGCATGCGCAGCGCGTCGTGCTGGCGCAGGACCGCCGCCAGGGCGGTGCGCAGGGCCTCCTCGTCCACGTCCGCCGTGAGCTCGGCCAGCACGGACTGGACGGTGTGGTGCGGGGCGACCGTGTGCGTGCCGAGGAACTCCCGCTGGATCGGGGTCAGCGGAACCTCCCCGGAGACCACCGCCTGGGTGGCCGCGACCGGCGCGTTCCGGCCCGCCGCCGCGGCGAGCTCCTCGATGGTCTGGTGGCGGAACAGGTCGCTGGAGTAGACGGACAGGCCGGCCTTCCTGCTCTTGAAGACCACCTGGATGCTGAGGATCGAGTCGCCGCCCAGCTCGAAGAAGTTGTCCCGCACGCCGACCCGGGCGACGCCGAGCACCTCCGACCAGATGGCGGCCATGGTCTCCTCGGCGGGTGTGCGCGGGGCGAGGTACGGCCGCCCGGCCAGGTCCTGGCCCGGCTCGGGCAGCGCCCGCCTGTCCACCTTGCCGTGGGAGGTGAGCGGCAGCCGGTCGAGCACGACGAACGCCGCGGGCACCATGTACTCGGGGATCTTCCCGGCGGCGAACGCGCCGAGCTCCCGGGGCTCGGCCCCGGCGCCCGCCTTCGCCACGACGTACGCCACCAGGCGCTTGTGGCCGGGCTGGTCCTCCCGTACGACGACGGCGGCCTGGGCGACCGCCGGGTGGGCGGTGACCACCTTCTCGATCTCGCCGAGCTCGATCCTGAAGCCCCGCACCTTGACCTGGTCGTCGGTCCTGCCGACGAACTCCAGCGTGCCGTCCGGACGCCACCGCATCAGGTCGCCGGTGCGGTACATCCGCGATCCCGGCGGGCCGTACGGGTCGGCCACGAACCGTTCCGCGGTCATCGCGGGACGGTCCCAGTAGCCGCGGGTGACGCCGTCGCCGGCGATGTACGCCTCTCCCGCCACCCCCGTCGGGACCGGGTTCAGGTCGCCGTCGAGCAGATAGATCCTGGAGTGGGCGACCGGCCTGCCGATGGGGACGGCGCCGTCGCCCGCCGCGACCTCGTCCACGGGGAAGCAGCTCGCGGTCACCGAGCACTCGGTGGGGCCGTAGGCGTTGACGATCTCCAGGCCGGGCAGCGCGCCCCTGACCCGCGCGCAGTGCGCGGGCGACAGCGCCTCGCCGCCGACGACGACCTTGCGCAGCCCGGACAGGATGCCGGGGTCGGTGTCGGCGATGGCGTGGAAGAAGCCGGCCGAGAACGACATGGCCTCGACCCGGTGCGCCCGCAGGAAGTCGTCGAGCTGGTCCACCGACCGGAAGTCGCCGGGCTGCACGGCCAGGCAGGCTCCCGTGAGCAGCGCGTTCCACAGCTCGTTCTGCGAGGCGTCGAAGGAGATCGAGTGGTGCTGGGCGATGGTCCCCGCACCACCGAAGGTGTGCCGGCCGGGGGCCATGACCAGCCGCACCAGGCCCCGGTGCGTGACCATGGCCGCCTTGGGCACGCCGGTGGAGCCGGAGGTGTAGACGAGCACCGCGAGGTTGTCCGGCACGAGGGCGGGCTCGGGCGCCGTACGGGGCCGCCGCGCGATCGCCTCCCGCCGCTCGTCCAGGAAGATCACCTGGGCCCGGGTCGGCGGCAGCCGGTCGGCCAGGCGGCTCTCGGTGAGCAGGACGGGCACGGCGGCGTCGTCGAGCATGTACGCCAGCCGTTCCCGCGGGTAGAAGGGGTCGAGCGGCAGGTAGGCGCCGCCCGCCTTCAGCACGCCGAGCACCGCCGTCACCATCCCTGGCCCGCCTTCGAGGCAGATGCCGACCGGGACCTCCGGGCCCACTCCCCGCGCGGCCAGTTCGTGGGCGAGCTGGTTGGCACGGGCGTCCAGCTCCCCGTACGTCAGCCGCTCGTCCCCGCACACCACCGCCGGCGCGTCGGGGACGCGACGGGCCTGCTCGGCGAAGACGTCGGGCAGGCAGCGGGCGGGGTAGCCGGTCGCGCTGTCCTGCCAGTCCACCAGCAGCCTGCGCAGCTCGGCCTCGCCGGCCGGGGGAAGCGCGCGCAGCGGGCGGTCCGGGTGGTCGGCCATGGCCTCCAGCAGGCCGAGCAGGTGGTCGGCGAAGCGCCGGACGGTGTCCTCGTCGAACAGGCCGGGGTCGTAGCCCAGGCGCATGCGCAGCGTGTCGGTCAGGTGGGCGACGCACGTCAGCGGATAGTTCGACGTCTCGACGCTGACCAGCTCGCGGATCCGCAGGCCGTTCCTGGCGGCCGCCTCGTCGTCGTACGGGAAGTTCTCGAACACCACGGCGCTGTCGAAGAGGTTGGCGCCGTGCGGGATCTCGCTCCACTGGCGCACCTGTGCCAGCGACACGTACTCGTACTGCCGCGCGTCCACCTGCTGTTCCTGGATGCGCCGCAGCCACGACAGCACGTCGAGGTCGCCCTCCACGCGCACCCTGGCCGGCAGGGTGTTGATGAACAGGCCGATCATCTCGTCGGACCCGGGCAGGTCGGCCGGCCTGCCGGACACGGTGGTGCCGAAGCAGACGTCCCGCTCGCCGCCGTACCGGAACAGCGCCATCGCCCAGGCACCCTGGATCAGGGTGTTCACCGTCACGCGGGCGTCCCTGGCGAACCGTTCGAGCCGCCGGGCGCGCTCCGGCGGCAGCGCCAGGTTCAGGCAGGCCGTGTCCCTTGACTGGTGCGACCGCACCGGGGGGCGGTCGTACGGCAGCGGGGTGGGCGCGGTGAACCCGGCCATCGCCCGGCTCCAGTAACCGGCCGCGGCGCTCTCGTCCTGCTCGGCCAGCCACCGCACGTAGTCGCGGTAGGGACGACGGGTCCTCGGCGTGGTGACGTGGCCGGAGGTGAGCGCGGAGTGCTCCTCGAACACCTCCGACAGCACGTCGGCGAAGCTCCACCCGTCCAGCAGGATGTGGTGCGAGGACCACAGGATGTGCACGGTGGTCTCCGACAGCCGGGCGATGTGCAGCCGCATCAACGGCGGGGTGGCGAGGTCGAGCTCCTGCCGGGCGGACTCGTCCCAGAGCCGCTGCCGCCGCTCGCGCTGCTCCGCCTCGCTCAGCCCGCGCCAGTCGTGGTGGGCCACGGGAAGCGGGACGTCGCGGTGGACGACCTGGAGCGGCCTGCCGACGTCCTCGCCGGCGACCGCGGTGCGCAGGATGGGCGTACGGTCGACCACCCGCTGCCAGGCCGCGGCGAGGGCGCCGGGATCGGTGACGCCGTCGAGCACGAGGCCGAAGTGCGTGTAGTAGATGTCGCCGTCGTGCCTGCCGAGCGAGTGGAACAGCAGCCCGCTCTGCATCGGGGTCAGCGGGTAGACGTCCTCGACCAACCGGCCGTCGCCGGCGAGCCTGTCCACGCCCTCCTGGTCGAGCCCGGCCAGCGGGAAGTCCGACGGGGTGCGCCCGCCCGCGCCGGGCAGTGCGCAGTGCTCGGCGATCTGCCCGAGCGCGGCCGCGAACCGCTCGGCCAGCCGGGCGATCGTCTCCTCGCGGTGCAGGTCGGCCGAGTACTCCCATTCGAACTCGAGCCGCCCCTGCCGGACCATGCCGGTGATCTCGACGAGGTTCTGCCGGGGCAGGTCCGGGCCGCGGTCCGGGACCGGGCTCGGCAGCCATCGGCGCAGCAGCCCGTCGTCCCCCGTGGTCATGTCGAAGCGGCCGTGGTAGTTGAAGCCCACCTGGCAGCCGCGGCCGGCCCCGAGGGCGCCGCCGAGGTAGCGCAGCACGCCGTAGCCGAGCCCCGACGACGGCACCGCGCGCAGCCGCTCCTTGACCGTCTTGATCACCGTGCCCCAATCCCGCGTGGGCGGCACGGCCAGCGCGACGGGGAACAGGGTGGTGAACCAGCCGACCGTACGGGACAGGTCGACGTCGTCGAACAGGTCCTCGCGGCCGTGGCCCTCCATCTCCACGGCGACCGTGTCCCCGCCCGTCCACTCGGACAGGACCGACGCCAGCGCGGCGAGCAGCACGTCGTTGACCTGCGTGCGGTAGACGTCGGGCACGTCGCGCAGCAGGGCCTGGGTGGTCCCGGCGTCCAGCCGCACCGACACGGTGCGGGCGGAGCCGACCGTGTTGTCTCCCGTGCCGTCGACCGGCAGCGGCGCGCTGTCCGTGACGTCGCGCTCGACGTCCGTCCAGTAGGGCAGCTCCCCGTCGAACCTGCCCGCGCCCGCCGCCTCGCCGAGCCTGACCGCCCAGTCGCGGAAGGAGCTCGACTTCGCCTCCAGCCCGGCTCCCCCGTAGGCGGTCACCAGGTCGGACAGCAGGATGCGCCAGGAGACGCCGTCCATCACGAGGTGGTGCACGGTGACGAACAGCCGCGGCGCGCGGTCCCCGCCGAGGGTGAAGAACACCGCGCGGATCAGCGGCCCGGTGTCCGGCCGCAACCCGCGCTGCGCCCGCCCGACGGCCTCGCGCATGGCGCGGTCCTGGGCGGGGCCGTCGAGTCCCGACAGATCCACCGTCCGGAACACCTCGCCGCTTTCTGCCTCCGCGTGGTGCTGCCGCCAGCCGCCGGCCGTACGCTCGGCCCGCAGCCGGAGCGCGTCGTGGTGGGCGAGCACCGCAGAGAACGCCGTACGCAGGGCGCCCGCGTCGGCGTCGGCGGCCAGTTCCAGGAACATCGACTGGTTGAAGTGGCCGGGCGCGCCGGGGAACTCCTCGTAGAACCAGCGCTGGATCGGCGTCGCCGGGACGTCGCCGGCGACCGGGAGCGCCGCCGGGCGGGGCGTGTCCTCGACGACGGCGACCGCGGCGAGCTCGGCGACGGTCTGGTGCCGGAAGATCTGCTTGGCGGTCAGCCGCAGGCCGGCCCGCCGCGCGCGGGAGACCACCTGCAGGCCGAGGATCGAGTCGCCGCCGAGGGCGAAGAAGTTGTCCTCGACGCCGACCTCGTCTCCGGCGAGGCCCAGGACCTCCGCCCAGATCTCCGCCAGCACGGTCTCGGCCGGCGTCCGGGGCGCCACCAGGCGGCCGGCCGCCCGCTCCACCCTCGCGGGAGCGGGCAGGGCGCGGCGGTCCAGCGTGCCGCTGGGCGTCATCGGCAGCGCCTCCAGCGTCACCAGGGCGGACGGCACCGCCGGGTCCGGCACGATGTCGGCGAGGAAGGCCCGCAGCTCGCCCAGGTCGGGCGCCCGGTCCCCGGCGGGGACGAGGTAGCCGACCAGCCGCTCGCGGCCCGACTCGTCCCTGCGGACGGCGGCCGCCGCGGCGGCGATGCCGGGGTGGCGCGTCATCGCGGCCTCCACCTCGCCCAGCTCGACCCGGAAGCCGCGCACCTTCACCTGGTCGTCCGCCCGTCCGGCGAGCTCCAGGTTGCCGTCGGCGCGCCGGCGGCCGACGTCGCCCGTCCGGTACAGCCTGGCCCCGGACTCGGCGGAGAAGGGGTCGCGGACGAAACGCTGCTCAGTCAGGTCCGGCCGGTTCCAGTACCCCTGCGCCACGCCGCCGCCGCCGATGTAGACCTCGCCGAACACCCCCACGGGCACCGGGCGCATGCGCTCGTCGAGCACGTGCACCCGGGTGTCGAGCATGGGCCGTCCGACCGGTACGGTCGCCGCGGAGCCGATCGGCTCGGCCCGTACGTCGAAGATCGTGGAGTCGACGGTCGTCTCGGTCGCGCCGTAGGCGTTGGCGACGATCGTGTGGGCGGCGACGTGGTCGAGCAGCGCGCGGCAGTCGTCGGCGGGCCAGGGCTCGGAGCCGACGGCGAGCACGCGCAGCGAGTCGAGGGCGCCCCCGGCCGCGGCGAGCTCCTGGGAGATCGCCTTGGCCAGCGACGGCGTGGTGACCATGATCTCCGGGGCCCGCTCGCGCAGCATCGCGACCAGCGCGGGTGGGTCGCTCATCACCTCCGGGGGGCAGATGAGCAGCTCGCCGCCGAACATCGCGGACAGCAGGAAGTCGCCGAAGAACACATCCACCGCGACGCTGGACACCGACAGGCAGCTCCCGCGCAGCCGCTCCAGGCCATAGCGCGCGTCCCAGGCCCGCATGATGTGGTGCACGTTGCGGTGGCTGACCATCACGCCCTTGGGCTTGCCGGTCGACCCCGAGGTGTAGACGACGTACGCCAGGTCGTCGGGGGTGCCGGCGACGTCCGGGGACAGCGCGGGCAGCCCGTCGAGCACCTGGCGGTCCCGGTCGAGGTCGACGAGCGTGGCGTCGTGCCCGGCGAGGCGGTCGCGCAGCCGGTGCTCGGTGATCACCACGGAGGCGTCCGCGTCGTCCAGCATCGTCGCCAGCCGCTGCGCGGGGTGCTCGGGGTCGAGCGGCAGGAAGGCGGCTCCGGCCTTGAGCACGCCCAGCATCGCGACGACCGCGTCCACGCCGCGTTCGAGGCAGATCCCCACCAGCGCGCCGGGGCCGACACCGAGACCGGTCAGGTGCCGGGCGAGCCGGTTGCCCCCGGCGGCCAGCTCGGCGAACGTCAGACGCTCGTCCCCGCAGCTCACCGCGTAGTCGTCCGGCCGGCGCGCGGCCTGCTCGTCGAACAGCTCGTGCACGCGGCGGGCGGGGACGGGCCCGGAGGACGGGCCGAGCGCCGCGGCGGTGAGGTCGCGCAGCTCGGCCTCGGGCAGCATGTCCCGCGTCCACAGGGGCGCGTCCGGGGCGTCGGCGACGGCGCCGAGCAGCGTGACCAGGTGACCGGCGAGGCGCTCGACCGTGTCCCGGTCGTACAGGTCGGTGCTGTATTCCAGGTAGCACGTCAGCGACCGGGCGTCCTCGTAGAAGTCGAAGGTGAGGTCGAGCTTGGCCACGTTCATCGGCGGCTGGATCTCCGACACCTCCAGACCGGGCAGCCGGGGAGCGCCGTCCGCGAGGTTCTGCAGGTTGACCATGACCTGGACCAGCGGCGGCCGGCTCGGGTCTCGTTCGGGCCGCAGGGCCTCGACCAGGCGCTGGAAGGGGACCTCCTCGTTGCCGTACGCCTCCAGCAGGGTCGCGCGTACCTGCCGGACGAACGCGGTGAACGACAGGGACTCGTCCACCTGCGAGCGGAGCACCAGCGTGTTGATGAAGGAGCCGATCAGGTGGTCCAGGTCCGGGTGGCCGCGGCCCGAGGTCACGGTGCCCACCGCGATGTCGCGTTCGCCGGAGTAGCGGCCGAGCAGGAGTTTCGCGGCGGCGACCAGCACCATGAACAGCGTCGCGCCGTTGCTCCTGCCCAGCTCCCTGAGGCGGGCGACCAGCTCCGCCGGCACCTCGAACTCGTGCACCGCTCCGGCCGGGGTGCGCACCGGCGGGCGCGGCCGGTCGGCCGGCAGTTCGAGCACGGGCATGCGGTCCAGGCGGCCGCGCCAGTAGGCGAGCTGCCCGTCCAGGGTGCCGTCCGCCTCGCGCTCCCGCTGCCAGGCCGCGTAGTCGGCGTACTGCACGGGAAGCGGCGGCAGCTGCGCCGGCGTCCCGCACAGCTCGGCCGTGTACACCGCCGCCAGCTCGGCGAGGAGGTTGCCCGTCGACCAGCCGTCGACGACGATGTGGTGCGCGCCGAGCACCAGGACGTGGTCGCGCTCGCCCAGCCGCAGCAACGTCACCCTCAGCAGCGGCCCGCCCCGCAGGTCGTACGGCGAGCCCATCTCCCTGAGCAGGAACTCCTCCACCCGGGCGGCGGAGCCCCGGCCGGACACGTCGACCACCGGGAGCGCGCGGCCCACGTGCTCGTGCACGATCTGGACGCCGCGGCCGTCGACGGCGTCGAAGGTCGTGCGCAGCGACTCGTGCCGCTCCACGACCCGGTTGACGGCGACGGTCAGCGCCTCGACGTCGAGGTCTCCGCGCAGCCGCAGGGCCCGCAGCGCGTTGTACTCCGCGCTGTCCGGCTCCAGCTCCGCCATGAACCACAGGCGCTGCTGCGCGGACGACATGGGCAGGCCGGCCGTACGCGGCACAGGCCGGATCGGACGGTCCTCGGCGGGCGTCGCGGACTCGCCGGCGAGCTGGCGCCTGATGAGCTCGCTGAGATGGGCGGGTACGGCGGCGAGCTTGTCTTCGAAAGAGGTGGACATGTCGGCTGCCTTTCAGATCCCGTGAGTGGCGTCGATTCCGGACGCCGCCGCCGACACGTTCTCCAGGATCTTGACCTGGATCCGCTCGGCCAGGGCCGCGATGCGCGGCCGGTCGAAGAGGTCGTTGGGTGAGATGTCGACGCCGAACGCGCCGCGCATCCTCGACACCAGCCGGACGCTGCTGATGGAGTCGCCGCCCAGGTCGAAGAAGTTGTCCTCGACTCCGACGGGGTCGATGGCCAGCACCTCCGACCAGATGCGGCACAGCGCCGCCTCCGTCGGGTTCCGCGGCGGCAGGTAGCCGTCCCCGGTGTCGTCCTGCGTACCCGGGTCGGGCAGGGCCTCCCGGTCGAGCTTGCCGTTGCGGTTGAGCGGCAGCTTCGTCATCGGCACGAAGGCGGCGGGGACCATGTAGTCCGGCAGGAAGCCGGACAGGTGCGCGCGCAGCTCGTCGGCGGTGGGCGCGGGCACACCCGGCGCGGGCACCCAGTAGGCGATCAGGCGCTTGTTCCCCGCGAGGTCCTGCCGGACGACCACCGCCGTCTCGGCCACGCCGTCGTGGCCGGCGAGGACGTTCTCCACCTCGCGCAGCTCCACCCGGAAGCCTCGGATCTTGATCTGGTCGTCGACCCGGCCGGCGAACTCCAGCGTGCCGTCCGCGTTCCAGCGGACGAGGTCGCCGGACCGGTACAGGCGTGCGCCGGGAGGCCCGAACGGGTCGGCGACGAACCGCTCCGCGGTCAGGTCGGGCCTGCCGATGTAGCCGCGGGCCACGGCGTCGCCGCCGATGTACAGCTCGCCGGTGACGCCGACCGGGACCGGGGAGAGCCGGTCGTCCAGCACGTAGACCCGGTCGTTGGGGATGGGCCCGCCGATCGGCACGTTGTCGTACTCGGTCCCGGGCCGCACCGGGAACAGCGTGACGGCGATGGCGCCCTCGCTCGGGCCGTAGTTGTTGACCAGTCTCCGGCCGCGCGACCAGATCCGCGCCATCTCGCTGGTGAGCACCTCGCCGCCGACCCGGACGAACTCCAGGTTGGGCAGCGCGGCGGCGTCCAGGGCGGGCAGGACGGTGGGCGGCATGGTCACGGCGGTCACGGCCTTCGTCCGCAGCTCCTCGATGAGCTGGGCGCCGCCGTATCCGGAGGCCGCGACGGGGGCCACGAGGGTGGCGCCCGCCGCCAGGGTGCTGAACAGGTCGAGCGAGGCGGCGTCGAAGCTCATCGGGCAGAGCTGGAAGACCCTGCTGTCGTGGGTCAGCCACAGGTCGCGCACCGCCTCGACCGTGTTGTAGAGCGAGCGATGCTCGACCATGACCCCCTTGGGGCGGCCGGTCGAGCCGGAGGTGTACACGACGTAGGCGAGGTCGCGCGGCCCGCGAGGGGTGTCGGGCACGCGGTCGGGGTGCCCGGCGACGACGGGCCAGTCCCGGTCCAGGCACACCGTGCGGACCGGCGCCGTGGCGAACGACGCGGACAGGTGCTCGTGGGTCAGCACGACCGCGGGGCCGGACTCGGCGATCATCACCCGGAGCCGCTCCGGCGGGTAGTCCGGGTCGAGAGGCACGTACGCCCCGCCCGCCTTGAGCACGCCGAGTATCGCGACGACGAGGTCGGGACCGCGTTCGACGGCCACGCCCACCCGTACGTCCGAGGCGACGCCCAGCCCGGTCAGGTACTGGGCCAGCCGGTTGGCCCGCGTCTCCAGCTCCGCGTAGGTCAGCCGATCCTCGCCGCGTTCCACCGCGACGGCGCCGGGCCACCGGCGGGCGCGTTCGCTGATCACTTCGTCCATGCGGCGCTCGATGGAGTAGCCGGCGGGTTTGCCGCTCCACTCCCGCACCAGCATCCGGTGCTCCTCGCGGCCGAGCATGGAGACCTCGCCGATGACCCGCCGCGGATCGGCGGCGAAGGACTCCAGCAGGGTCAGCAGGTGCCGGGAGACCCGCTCGATCGTCGCGAGGTCGAACAGCTCGGGGTCGTAGAGCAGCCGCATCGACAGCGTGCGCCCGGGGAAGACGCTGAGGCCGATCGGATAGTTCGTCATGAACTCGACGGCCATGTGCCGCAGGTCGAGGCGGTCCGGCGCCATGTCCGGGTTGAACGGGTAGTTCTGGAAGACCAGGACGCTGTCGAACAGGTTGACGCCCGCGGGCACGCCGCTCCACGCCTGCATCCGGGGCAGCGGCACCCAGTCGAACTCCCGGGCGGCGGCCTGCTCCCGCTGCGTCTCCCGCAGCCACGACAGCAGGTCGCGGCCGTTGTCGACCTCCAGCCGTACGGGCAGCGTGTTGATGAGCATGCCCGTGATGGCGTCCACCCCGTCGAGGTCGGCGGGCCGGGTCGACACGGTGGCGCCGAAGCACACGTCGCGTTCGCCGCTGTAACGCGACAGCAGGATCGCCCAGGCGCCCTGGACGAGGGTGTTCATCGTCAGCCTGGTGGCCTGCGCGCGGGAGGCGATCGCGGCGGCCAGCTCCTCCGGCAGGTCCACCTGGAGCGATCGGGTCGCGCGGGGGCGGTAGCCCTCGCCCGGCTGCCGGTCGAAGGCCAGTTTCGTCTGCGTGTCGAAGCCGGTCAGCCGTTCCCGCCAGTAGTCCTCGGCCGCGGGCTCGTCGCGCCGGCCGAGCCAGTCCACGTAGTCGCGGAACGCCCGGCGTGGCGGTGGCGCGGGCTCGCCGCCTCCGGGTGGAGCCGCCTGCGGTTCGCCGTCGCGTACGGCCGCGTAGTCGGCGAGGATGTCGCCGAGCAGGACGGAGGCGCTCCAGCCGTCGATCACGATGTGGTGGACCGACCAGACGACCCGGACGGCGGTGTCGCCGATCCTGGCGATGTACAGCCTGCTCAGCGGAGCCTCGGTGAAGTCGACGCCCCTGGCGGTGTCCTCGTCGAGCAGCCGGCGCAGCGCCTCGCGCCTGCCCTGCTCGGGCAGTTCCCGCCAGTCGAGGTGGACGACGGGCAGCGTGGCCCGCTCGTGCACCACCTGCACCGGGGTGTCCACGTCCTCCCAGACCACGGCGGTGCGCAGGATCGGGTCCCGGTCCACGGCCCGCTGCCAGGCCCGTACGAGCGCCTCGGGGTCGTCGACCCCGTCGAGCACCAGGTCGAACTGGATGAGGTGGAGGCCGGAGTCGCGCGCCATGAGCGCGTCGAACAGCATGCCGCTCTGCATCGCGGTCAACGGGTAGACGTCCTCGGCGCCGTCCCCGCCGAGACCGGCGGCGCGGCCTGGGCTCCGGGGCGCGGACGTCTGGGGGTATCCGTTCTGGAGGGACACCGCCTCGGCGGCCGCCGCCAGTTCCGCGACCGTGGGATGGACGAAGACGTCCTTGGCCGACAGGACGAGCCCGCGGGCGCGGGCCCTGGAGACCACCTTCATGCTCAGGATGGAGTCACCGCCGAGGGTGAAGAAGTCGTCGGTCACGCCGACGTCCGCCACCCCGAGCACCTCGGACCAGATCCCGGCGAGCACGCGCTCGGGCTCGGTGCGCGGAGCCACCGTCTCGGTGCCCGTCCCGGCGCCGGGGTCGGGAAGGGCCCGCCGGTCGATCTTGCCGTTGGCGTTGATCGGCAACGCGTCCAGCATGACGAAACGGGAGGGGACCATGTAGCCGGGCAGCCGCTCGCCCAGGAACCGCCGCAGCTCCGCCTCCTCGGCCCCGTCCGCCACCAGGTAGGCGACCAGGCCGCGGGTCCCGTGGGCCTCGTGCACCACGACCACGGCCTCCGAGACTCCGGGGAAGAGGCGCAGCGCCGTCTCGATCTCCCCGAGTTCGACGCGGAAGCCGCGGATCTTGATCTGGTTGTCGACCCGGCCGATGAACTCGATCTCGCCGTTCCCGTTCCACCGCACGGTGTCCCCGGTCCGGTACATGCGGCCGCCCGGCTCGAAGGGGTCGGCGACGAACCGCCCCGCCGTCAGCCCGGGGCGGCCGTAGTAGCCCCGGGCCACGCCGTCGCCGGCCAGGTACAGCTCGCCGGGTGCGCCGACGGGCACCGGCCGCAGGAACCCGTCCAGCACGTACGCCCGCGTGTTGTCCAGCGGCGGGCCGATCGGCGCGACGCCGGCGCGCACGTGCTCCGGCGTCAGCACCTGCGCCGCGGCGAACGTCGTGACCTCGGTGGGGCCGTAGACGTTGACCACGACCGTGTCCGGGCAGGCGCGCAGGACCCGCTCCACGGCGGGCAGGGACGGGGCCTCGCCCCCGGTCCACACCTCGCGCAGCCCGGCGAAGCAGTCCGGGGACTCCTCGGCGAAGAGGCGGAACAGGGCGGCGGTGATGAACACGGCGGTCACGCCGTGCTCCTCGGTCACCCGCGTCAGCTCGCGCGGGGTCAGCTCGGCGGGGGCCACCACCACCTGGCCGCCCGTCAGCAGCGGCACCCACACCTCGTACGTCGCGGCGTCGAATGCGTGCGGCGACTGGAACAGGAAACGCCGGTGCGCCTCCGAGCGGGCGTGGCGGTCCCACGCCAGGCTCACGATGTTCCGGTGGGTCACCGCCACGCCCTTCGGCGTGCCGGTGGAGCCCGAGGTGTACATCACGTACGCCAGCTGACCGGCATGCGCGGTGGAGACATCGTGCGGCTGCGCGG
>NZ_BOOF01000003.1 GCF_016863095.1 Microbispora siamensis
CGGGGGCGTCGTCGTGTTCCGGGCCGTCCACCACGATCACCGGGAATCCGGCCTCCCGCGCCTTGGCGCCCATCGCCCGGTCGGTGAGGAGCACCGTCGCGCCGGTGTCGTGCAGCACCCAGCGGATCCGGTCCACCGGATAGCTGTCGTGCAGGGGCACGTACACGCCGCCGGCCTTGAGCACCGCGAGCATCGACACGACGGCGTGCGGAGCGCGGCTCTGCAGGATGCCGACCCGGGACTCGGCGGTCACGCCCGCCGCTGTCAGGCGCCCGGCCAGCCTCGCGGCCATGCCGTCGAGCTCCGCGTACGTGAGGGTGAGATCGTCGGAGATCACGGCGCGCTCGTCCGGGCAGGACCGCGCCCACTCGGCGACCAGTTCGTGCACGCACCGGTCGGCGGGGTAGTCCCGCGCCGTGTCGTTCCACTCCACGAGCACCCGCCGCCGCTCGGCCTCGGTCAGCGGCGGCAACTCGGACAGCGGTACGGACGGGTCCGCGGCCACCGCGGCCAGCGTCGTCGTGAGCGTGGCCGCCATCCGCTCGACCGTGCCGGCGAGGAACAGCCCGGCGTCGTAGGCGATGGTCACCTCGATCGGACCGGCCACCTCGATCGGGCCGGTCCGCTCGCTCAGGACCACCGCCAGGTCCACCGGATCCGCCGGCGCTTCGCCCTGCACCACCAGCACGCGCGTCCCGGCCGGCGCGCCGCCCTCGGCGCGGGCGGCGAGCACCGTCTCCCCCACCGTGGCCAGGAAGGCCCCGAACGGCTGCGTGCCCGCCACCCGCGAGCGCAGGATCAGTTTCCCGGGGTGATCTCCGCCGGTGGCCACGCCCACCGCGACGTCCTGCTGACCCGAATAGCGGGCGAACAGCACCTGGCATGCGGCGACCAGAATCGTGAACAGCGAGGTGTGATGACGGGCGCCGAGCTTTCGCAGCTCGTCGGCGAGTTCTCCGGTGATCGTGAATCGGTGTGCGGCGGGGATGTGCGTGCCCGCCGCGGACCGGTGACGATCGGCCGGCAATAACAGCGGGACCGGATCCTCGATTTCCCGTACCGACATGGTCGACCTCCGTCATCGACGAATAAATCTGGATTTGACCCATTCAGGGAATGCCAGCTTCGCCCGGAATGATGGGATAGATCCATGTCATTGACTGGGTCGCTAAAAAGGATGGTCAACGCGTTCGCGCCTATTCGGCGCCGATGGTCTCCACCGGCCGCCGCCGCATGGCGACGCGCGCGGAGATCATGATGGACGGCCAGGCGACGAGGACGGCGGCCACGACGATGCCCGCGTAGGCGAGCGGCGGGATCGACGGCAGGGGCCGCCTGCTCACCGCGATGCCGATGCCGGCCAGCGAGGGAAGCGCGGCCAGAGTGCCGATGAGCACGGCGGCGACGGTGATGATGCGCGCCTCGCCGCGCATCATCGACAGCACCTGCTCGCGCCGGGCGCCGATCAGCCGCAGCATGGCGAACTCGCGTACGCGCGCCGCGGTGGCCATCACCAGGGTGTTCACCACCGCGATGGCGATGTAGCCGAGCAGGACCGCGTTGAGTATGAGGCCGACCGCGTCGCCTCCGGCCTCCGCGTCGTCCTGGGCGGCCATGAAGGACTCCCGGTCGGCCACCCGGGCCGTCGGGTAGGCCGCCAGGGCCTGCCGCAGCCCGGCGTCCCCGCCCGTCGCCCTGACCAGCATCCAGGAGTCGAGACGGTCGGTGGTGTGCCGAATCACCAGGTCGTGCGGGAGCGTGACGTCGCCGAAGCCGAGGCCCTTCTCGTAGATCGCCACCACCCGTGCCCGTACGGGGGTGCCGTCACCGAGGCGCAGGTCGACGGTCCCGCCGACGTCCGCGCCGACGGTGCCCGCGGCCATCCGGCTCAGCGCCACCGCCTCGCCGCTCAGGCCGGCGAGGTCGCCCCGCAGGACGCCGAGGTCCATGGTCGCCGCGATGCCCCCCGGCTCGACGCCCTGGGTGGGGAAGATCTTGTACTGCCGGCTGTCGCCGTCGGCGTAGGTGATCAGCGTCTGCGTCCGTACGACCGGGGTCACGTCCGACACGCCTGCCGTCTTCCGCAGCACGCCGGCCAGCTCCGGTGACAGTCCGGCGGCCGCGGGGGTCACGACGTAGCCGGCCCGGAGCCCGTCCACGACCTGGTCCTGCGCGGCGGCGCTCAGCGTGGTGGCGCTGAAGATCTGCGCGGCGGCCATCGTGACGCCCATGATCAGCGGCGTGGTGGCCGAGCTGAGCCGCCGCGACCTGGCGCGGGCGTTGGCGACGGCGAGGAACCCGCTGGCCCCCCGGCCTCGGTTCAGCCGCGGGCCGAGCAGGACGACGGCGCCGGTGAGCAGCCGGGGACCGAGCAGGGCGACGGCGACGACCAGCAGGAACGCCGAACTGCTCGCGCCCTCCACGGCCGACTCCCCCGGCAGCGCGATCGGCAGCACGACGGCGGCCGCCAGGGCGGCGGGGACGAGCAGCGAGCCGATCGTCAGCCGGACCCAGCCCAGCTTGCGCGGCTCCACGGCCGCCTCGCCGATCGCCTCGATCGGGCTGACCTTCGCGGCGCGCCTGGCGGCGATCCAGCCGCCCATCCGGGCGCCGGCCACGCACAGCAGCATGGCCGCGAGCACGGGCAGCGGGCCGACCACGAGCTCGAAGTCCTCGGGCAGCACGCCGACCGCGGCGAAGACCCGGTGGAACAGGAAGCCCAGGGCGATCCCCGGCACCGCGCCGGCCACCGCGCCGGCCGCGCTCACGAGGGTCGCCTCGGCTCCGATCATGGCGAGGACCTGCTTGGGCGTGGCCCCGATCGCCCGCAGCAGCGCCAGCTCCCGCCGCCGCTGCTGCACCGAGAGCGCGAGCGTGCCGGCGACCACGATCACCACGACCATCACCATGGTGGCGCCGAACGACAGGGCCAGTTCGATCACGAACGCCCGCGTCGCCCCCACGTCGAGCATCTCGGCGTCGCCGCGCTCGTCCCCGGTGTAGGTCACGACTCCGCGTACGGCCTTCTCGATGTCGGCGGCCAGTTCATCGGGGTCCGCCCCGGGCGCGGCCAGCACGCCGACCGTGTCCACCCGGTCCGGCTGCCCGGTGAGGCTCCGTGCCCGATCTTCGGTCAGGAACAGCGCGCCCTGCCTGGTCAGCGGCCCGCCGCGCGGGGTCACCAGACCGGCCACCCGGTAGACCGACGAGGTCGTGCCGACCGCCAGGGTCACCGTGCCGCCGACGGACACGCCCGCCTCCTCGGCGAGCCGGGACTCCAGCACCACCTCGTCCGGCGTCTGCGGCTGCCGTCCGGCGGTCAGCGCGAACGGGGTGAGCACCGCGGCCGGCCAGCCGTGGCCCAGCAGGGGCGCGCCGTCAGGACCCGCCAGCACCCGGCCGTCCTTCGTCACCAGGCTCATCGGGACGCTGACGTCCCCGACCGCGGCCCGCACGCCGTGCACGCGCCGCACCTGTTCGACCCGCCCGGCCGGCAGCCGGACCCGCTCGGAGTAGCGGGGGTCGACGTCCTCGGCGACCGGGAAGGTCTGCGGGGCGCCGGCCACCACCTCGGCCGCCCGATAGCGCTCGGCCGGGACACCGGAGGACAGGCCGGTCTCGAGCAGGATCCCGCTCGCGGTGAGGACGGCCGACCCGAACGCGACCGCGACGAACGCGGCCACGAATCCGCCCTTGCGGCCCTTGATGGTGCTCCAGGCCAGGGACAGCGCACGTCTCGACAACACCCGCCGCGTCATGTCACCACTCACCAAGGCGCGTCATGCGGTCGGCGACCCGCTCCGGCGTGGGCTTGCTCATGTCACCGGCGAGTTTGCCGTCGGCGAGGAACACCACCGTGTCGGCGTAGGAGGCGGCGACCGGATCGTGGGTCACCATCACCACCGTCTGCCGCAGGTCGTCCACGATCCGCCGTAACAGTTCGAGGATCTGCCGGCCGGTGCGCGTGTCCAGCGCGCCGGTCGGCTCGTCGGCGAACACGGCCTCGGGCTCGTGGATCAGCGCGCGGGCGACGGCCACCCGCTGCCGCTGCCCGCCGGAAAGCTGGCCCGGATAGTGGTCGTGCCGGTCGGCGAGGCCGACCTGGGCCAGCGCGGCACGCAGCCGGTCGTACGGAACGGGCCGGTCCGCCAGGCGGAACGGCATCGTGACATTCTGCTCGACGGTCAGCGCGTCCAGCAGGTTGTATGCCTGGAACACGAACCCGACCCGCTCACGGCGCAGCACCGTCAGCTGCTCCTCCTTCAGGCGCGACAGCTCCGTCTCCCCCAGCCACACCCGCCCGGAGGTCGACCGGTCGAGACCGGAGGCGCAGTGCAGGAACGTGCTCTTGCCCGAGCCCGACGGACCCATGATCGCGGTGAACGTGCCGCGTGGCAGCGCGATCGAGACATCGTCCAGCGCCCGCACCGCGTTGCGCCCACCTCCGTACACCTTGTTCACGGATTCCAACCTGACCGCGTATGTCATCGTCATTCCCGAAAGTTATGGAGAGCGCACTCCGACTCTGTCATCGTGCCCGACAATTACAGCGTCCGCCAGCCGTTCCGGCCCGAACATGCTTCCGAACTCGCTTATCAACCGAGACGTCAACAAGGCCGCCTCACGCGGCCGCACCTGGAATAATCTGGGGTCGCGAAATACCACCTCCAGCGGAGAACGGGCGTCCGCGTTTAACCGGCGGAGAAAAATCCTTGGGGCCGTGCCGCGCATCCGCGGAAACTGACGTGACATCCCCCTGCCCGCGCGAAACGAGCGCGACGCGCGAGCGGACACGTCATCTTCTTATCAAGGATTTCGCCCATGATCCCAGTGCATCTCGAACGCGCGGTCTTCGGAATCTACGCCACTCATTCACTGCACTTCGCCGACAGGTCGGGCGTGTTCGTCCATCTCGCCGACCACGGGAGCGCCACCGCCGCCGAACTGTCCGGCGCGCTCGGCGTCGACGGCGAGACCCTGGAGCGCCTGCTGCTCGTCCTGGTCTCCCTGCAGGTGCTCACCCGCACCGGGGAAGGCCGGTACGCGCTGGCCGAGGGAACCAGGCCCTACCTCGACAGCCGGGAGCCCCGCTATCTGCTGGGGTTCGTCGACCACCTGGTCGGCAGCACCGCACAGCGGTTCGGCCAGGTGCACGACTACCTGTCGCGCGGCAAGGCCGCCGTCGACGCCGAAATGCCGGACCCGTTCGCCACGCTCTACCGCGACGACGACTCCGTCCGGCGCTTCCTGACCGCGATGTGGCAGCTCAGCTTCCACGTCTCGCACGAGCTGGCCAGGCTCGCCGACCTCGGCGACGTCCGGCGGCTGGTGGACGTGGGCGGCGCGAGCGGCCCGTTCTCGGTGGCGGCCCTGCTCGCCTATCCGCGCCTGCGCTCGACGGTCTTCGACCTGCCCCAGGTCGGGCCCTACCTGGCGGAGAGCGCGAAGGCGTACGAACTCGGCGACCGGCTCACCTTCGCCGGCGGCGACTTCTTCCGCGACCCGCTGCCCGAGGGCGACTGCGTCGCCTTCGGCTACATCCTGTCCGACTGGGACGACGAGACCTGCGAAGGGCTGCTGCGCAAGGCGTACGACGCCTGCCGGCCCGGAGGCCGGGTGCTCGTCATGGAACGCCTCTTCGACCCCGACCGCGGCGGCCCGCTGTCGACCGCCGTGATGAACCTGTCCATGCACCTGGAGACCCAGGGCCGGCACCGCACTCCGGAGGAGTACCTGGGCCTGCTGCGGCGGGCCGGGTTCGCCGACTGCGCCGTCCGCCGCTCCACGGCCGACAAGCACCTGCTCGTCGGCCGGCGGAGCCCGGTGACAGTGGGGGCGAGATGACCACCGAGACCTTCCGTACGGCGTTCCCCGGGCACAGCGAGGCGCTCGCCGGCCTGCTGGCCTCGACCGCGCTCGCCGAGCTGAGCCGGGAGGAGCTGGCCGACCTGTCCCGCCGCTACGACGAGGCCGTGGCGGGGGACGACGTCGAGATGCGGCTCCTGACCCGTCCGTTCAGTCACCGCCTGGCGATTCCCGAGTACTACCGCTACACGGGGTTGCACGTCTTCGGGTGGTTCCTGGCCCAGCAGGACGACGCCTACGGCGGCGCCCTGCTGGCGATGCACGCGATCCTGACCGACCTGTCGGAACGGGAGCACGAGGAGGCGGCGCGGCACCGGGAGCCGCCCGGCCACATCGCGGAACGCCTGCGCCGCCTGGGGCCCGTCCTGGACCGGATCGCCGCCATGCCCGTGACGCCGCAGGGTGCGCCGCGCGGCGCGGACCTGGTGCGGAGCCTGGCGGGCGACGAACGGCTCCACCGGCAGGTGCTCGTGCTCAGGCGGTTCTGCGGTTTCCGCCGCTCGGACAAGCACGACGAGCACATCTTCATCCGGGCCGTGCAGGCGTGCGAGCTGACCTTCTTCATGACCAGGCTGGCCGCCCGCCGGGCCGTCTCGCTGGTCGAGCGCGACCGGGCCGGATGCCTGTTCTGGATGGACCAGGTGGACGCGTGCGCCGAACTGCTCAACGCGATCTTCCATGCGCTGAAGACGCTGACGCCCGAGCTGTTCCTCGGCTTCCGCGACGCGACCGGGGACGCGAGCGCGGTGCAGTCGCTGAACTACCACCTGATGGAGCTGGTGGTGTACGGCTACGACGATCGCAAGAGGGACACCTTCACCCGTTTCGACCATCTCCGGGTGATCGGCGATCCGCGGCTGCGGAAGTTCCGCTCCCTGCGGGACGCGGCCGGCACCAGCGAGGACCCCGAGGTGGCCGCCGCGTACGCCGCGCTGGAACGGCGGCTGCTGGTCTGGCGGGGCAGGCACTACGGATTCGGCCGCACGTACCTGCCGAACATGAAGGGCTCAGGCGGCACGGAGGGGGCCGGTTATCTCAAGCGGTTCGTCGAGAAGGACGGCCTGCCCTCGGGCCCCCGGCTCACCGACCCGGAGCAACTGCTGTCGGCGTTCGCCTTCCGCTGACGCCGAGCCGGCCGGCCGAGAGGGAGGGTGGGGTCGCCTCACCCTCCCTCTCCATGTCATGCCACCCTCGGTGTCGCCGCGCACGCCGGCCGCACCCGGACCACGACGAGCGGACCACGACGAGACCGCCGGGAAGGACTTCCCGGCGGTCTTCCTCTCCAGGGCTCGGCGACCGGCTCAGACACACCCCTCCTTGCTCGCCGCCGTCACGGCCATGGCCGTGTACGGGCACTGGAAGCCGATCCAGCGCAGCCGGGGCCACAGCCGCGACCACGGTTCGCGCGGCCCGCGGCACACCATGAACTCCTGGCCCGCGTCCGAGACGGGCAGGTCGACGGTGAACCGGCCGGCGGGGGTGCACTGGGCGAACAGCTGCGAGAACTTCGCCCGGTCCACGCCGATCGTGATGACCACCGTCTTGTCGTCGGCCGGGCGGCCGAAGTCGGCGTACGAGTTGTGCCCGCTGTAGGCGGGCGGCAGGCCGTAGGCGGGGCCGTACTTGTCGAGGGCGCCCGCCTGGCCGTAGTGGTTGCCGTAGAAGACCGCGTGCGACCGGTCCTCCGGAGGCAGCGCGCGGTAGACGGCGGCGGCCTGGGCGGTCAGCTCCGGCCATCCCGCCTGGTCGAACTGCGTGATGGCGAGCTGTGCCAGCAGCGGGTTGTCCGCGTAGGCCTGGATCGGCAGGACGGGCAGCAGCAGCACCGCGGACGTCACCAGGTTGGCGGCCAGCGCCACCCCGGCGAGGCAGCGGCGTACGGCGGTCCGCGCCCAGTCCGCCGCGACGACGCATCCGGCGGCCAGCAGGACGAACTGCAGCGCGCCGGCGTAGACCGCCTGCCCTCCGATGGCGATGAGCAGCGCGATCATGAAGAGGTAGGCCACCGCGACGAACCGGTACGGACGCCACTGGGCGCGGCGCAGCAGGGCCACCAGGCCCGCGATCCAGAACGGGGTCAGGAACAGCCCGACCACGAGGATCAGCATCGGCAGGAACGAGATCCGCGACAGGTCCGCGAGCGCGATCGACAGCGCGTCGGCCATCTCGAACTGCGGCCAGCCGTGCGTCGCCTGCCAGATCAGGACGGGCGAGGCGATGAGGACCGCGATCGCGGCGCCCGCCGGCACGTACGGGTGGAACAGCAGCCGGCGCGGCCCGCCGACCAGCATGCCCACCCCGATGGACAGCAGGAGCAGGACGAGCAGGTACTTGGCGTACAGGCCGGCGCCGACCACGACGCCCATCGCCAGCCACAGCCGGGGGTCACGGGTGCGGGCGAGCCGGATCGCCAGCCAGCAGACGGCGACCCAGACCAGGACGTCGAAATCGTTGGTGCCCAGGAGGTGCGCGGTGATCAGGGCGAGGCCCGACACGGCGGCGGCGACCGTCGCCAGGAGCTGCGCCCTCTGGCTTCCGCCCAGCTCGCGGGCGATGAGCCCGACGAGCACCACCGTGACGCCCATCAGCAGCGCGGGCACCACTCGCAGGGCGGTGAGGTTGTCGCCGAACACGGCGGTCTCCACCCTGGCGACCAGCGCGACCAGCGGCGGCTGGTCGATCTGCCCCCAGCCGAGGTGGCGGCCGGCCACCCTCGTGTACAGCTCGTCGAGGTGATACCCGTGCCGCCCGGACAGCGCGAGGACCATGGCGGCCAGGGCGGCGCCCACGCCCAGCGAGGGCCACCATCGCACGGGGGCGAGCGCCGGCTCCCCCGCGGCCACCCTGCCGGGTGTGCCGGTAATCGTCGCGGCATTCACGACATGACCTCCAGTTGCTTTTGTCGTCACCGCATCCGGGGCGGACGCGTCTGGCGGTTCCAGAATGTGACCGCCCGGCGCCGCGGGCAATCAAGTTGAATGGTGCAGAAATATGGCTCGCCGGCGGCGTGGCCTTCGGCTTTCGCGTACCCGTCAAATACCTGGCCGCGCGGCGAATTCCGGCGCAGCATCGACGCGGACCGGTTGTTTTTCCACTGCTGCGAGGACATGACATGGCGATGACAGGAAATGAGACCGCGCGGAAACAGGACGGGCCGGAGCCGGTCCCGTTGTCCAGAAATCGCGGTTACACCATCTTGTGGAGCAACATGTTCCTGTCGGAACTGGCGAGCGAGATGGTGTTCATCGCTTTTCCGCTGTTGCTGCTGGCGCACGCGGCCTCGCCGGTGGAGGTCGGGCTGCTCACCTCGGCGCTGGCCGCGGCACGGATGATCGCGAACGTCCCCGCGGGCGTGCTGGCCGACCGGTGGGACCGCAAGAAGATCCTGCTGCTGTCACAGGTGGTGCGCGGGGCGGCGATGGGCAGCGTCGTGGTCGCGCTGCCGCTCGGGTTCTACTCCTTCCCCCATCTCGCGCTCGTGGCCGTGCTCGAAGGCGTCTTCAGCTCGGTGTTCCAGCCCGCGGAGCACGCGGTGCTGCCGCAGGTCGTGCCCGCCTCCCAGCTTCGCGAGGCGCTCACGCGCAACGCCGCGCGCCCGTTCGCGGCTCTCCTGCTCGGCCCGGCGCTGGCCGGGTTCGCCTTCGGCGTGCACGAACTGGGGCCGTTCTCGATCGACGCCGGCCTGATGGCCGTCTCCGTCGCCGCGCTGCTGTTCCTGCGGCTGCCCCGCCGCCCGGTCACGTCCGCGGCGGACGCCGGACGAGAGCCGGCCCGGGACGCGCTGCTGGGCGGGTTCCGCTGGCTGCTGCGGCAGCCGGTGATCAGGACGACCGCGGTGTGGATCGTCTTCGTCAACCTCGCGTTCCACGCGCTCATCGTCGTCATCCTGGTGGCGTCGGGCGAGGCCGAGGTGGCCTCCGGGGAGATCGGGCTGATGATGGCCTGTTTCGGCGTCGGCGGGCTGCTCGGGGCCGTGGTGGCCGGCCGCCTGCAGGACGCGCTGCCCGCCCCCGTGATCATCATCGGTTCGTCGTGGGCCTTCGCCGCGATAGCGGCGTCGATGGCGTTCGTGCCGGGCGGTGTGCCGCTCGGAGCGCTGCTCGGGCTGGCCGCGGTGTTCCTGCCCGTCACGAACGCCACGATCGTGAGCTACCAGTTGTCGATCGCCCCGGACGAGATGCGCGGCCGGCTGAGCGGGGTCGTCGGCCTCTGCGCCGACCTCGCGGGAACGGTCGGCCCGGTGGCCGGCGGACTGACGGTCACCCTGGCCGGGGGCGGGGCGGAGAGCCTCCTGATATGCGCCGCGGCCCTGGGCGCCGTGGCGCTCGGAGCGACGCTCAGTCCGGCTCTCCGCCGTTTTCCTCGAATGCCGGTCAGTAGATAGTGCGGGATCGCGCGGTGAGCCGCCGGCCCCGGGACCTGCGCAGATCCCTCGCGATGTTGAGACGGCGCAACCACCTGTCGGTGCCGTCGAACCTGGGCGTGAACGCGTTCCGCCCGTGCACCATCCGGTAGTTGTCGATGAAACAGATGTCGCCGGGCCGCAGGACGATTTCGGTGAGCGCGGCGTCGAGCGCGCGGGTCACCTCATCGAGTGCCTCCTGCTCCGAACTTCCCTGAACGCCCTGCATGAAATGCGGATCGATGCGGATGTAGGGATCGTCGGGATCGCCGAACAGCACCGCGACCGCCGTCGGCGAGCGCAGTTCCTCCTCGACGATCTCCCGGCTGCTTCGCATGAGCGTGGCGGCCTTGCGGCCGAGCCCGCTCGCTTCCGCGGGCACGTGCGCGTTCTCTGCCCGGTGGGAGTGGTCGGGCAGGATCCGGAAGCGCTCCTGGCGCAGGACCTCGGCGGTGGCCTCGTCCAGCCGTATGTCGGCGACGTCGGCGACGGTGGTCGCGATCGCGTCGTGGTTGCGCATGCAGGCCAGCCCGAGGTAGTCCGTCCTCAGCGGGTGGAAGGCGTCCTCGGTGTGCCAGGTGAGCACCTCCTGCGAGCCCGAGCCGATCTGCTCGTGCTCGTGCCCCTTGATGGGCAGGATGTCGTGCATGAGATAGCCGTCCTGCTGCGTGGCCCAGCCGATGGGCTCGCCCAGCAGGGACGCCATCAGGTAGAAGGCGATGTCGTGCCGCAGCGTCGGCGACGGCACCGGCTTGTCCTTCCAGTGCGCCGGCGTGGGGCCGATCTCAGCGTCGTCGACGGGCAGCCCGGAGATCACGCAGGCGCCGTGGCGCTCGGCCGCCGTGAATCCGTTCAGCTCCGCGCGCAGCCGGCGCGGCAGCTCCTGCGCGTAGGTCTTGCCCTCGCGCTGGAACTCGGGCGACTCCACGCTCTCGTGGCGTTCGCACAGTTCCTCGACGAGTTCCCGCACGAGCGCGGTCTCGGTCTCGGTGAGCTTGATCGTGAGCACGGTCGGTCCCTTCACGGTGTGTTCATGGAAGTGATCAGGCTGGCCGGACGCATGTCGGTCCAGTTCGCCGTGACGTAGTCGAGCGCCGACTGCCGGTCGGTGGCGGCCTTGGCCACCGACCATCCCGCGGGCACCTCGGCGAACGCGGGCCACAGCGAGTGCTGGCCCTCCTCGTTGACCAGGACGTGGTAGGTGCCGTCCGGGTCCTCGAACGGGTTGGTGCTCATGGTGGATCCCCTTTTCTCGTGGTCAGTGAGCCTGGACGGGCTCACGGCGCTGCAGGAGCGCGACGCCCAGCGGCGTCAGTGTGTGGAGCACGGTGTTCCGGCTCCGTGAGGCGTTCGCCAGCCCGGCCCTGCGGAGGACCGTCGCGTGCTTGCTGGCGCCGGCCAGCGAGATGCCCAGCCGCTGGGCGAGCTCGCCGGTGGTGCAGCTCTCGGCGAGCGCCTGGAGCGCCGCCGCTCTCGTGTGCCCGACCAGGGCGCCGAGCGCCTGCTCGGGCGGGGCCTCGACGCCGATGACGTCGGACACGTCGGCCCGCATGGAGTAGACGAGGGCGGGCGGTCTCTCGTCGCCCCCGTCGATCACCACACAGGACCTGCCGCGCAGGAACAGCGACGGGCTGAGCAGCAGCCCGCGCCCGCGCAGCTCGACGTGCCGTTCCTCGTCGTCGCGGATCTCCAGCAGCGGCGGCTGCCATTCCACGTTGGGGTGCAGGGTGCCGAGCAGCCCCTCGACCCCCGTCGTGATGCCGATCCTGCCGCGAACGGCCCGCTCGGCCTCGAGGCGGCTCTGCACCCTGTCCCAGTACGGGACGACGGCCGCGCTGCAGAACTCGAAGACCAGTCCCGCCACCCGGGCGTCGGCGCCGCTGTCCGCGGCCCCGCGCCGGAACGTCTCCAGCAGTTCGGACAGTGCCCGGCGCTCGCGAAGCAGCGGCTCCAGGTCCGCGACGCGCGACCCGAGCCGCTGACGCACCTGCTTGCGCCAGCCGTCGAAGAACGCGCCGTTGCGCCGGAACAGGTCCAGCGCGAACACGCCCTCCGTCACCAGGCCGAGTCCCGCACTCATGCGAATTCGGCCCATATCCTGGACCGTGAAGTGAATCCTCAGCACACTTCATTAATTAGGGACGTGCGCTATCCCGGGACTACCGCACCCCTACCCGAGTGCTCGCGCGCGGGAGACGAGGGCCTATTCACCCCGCTCCGCGGACGCCGTCTCACCCGGCGCCGCCGACGCGGCCTGGGCGAGCAGCCCGTCGACGAGGGCCCGCAGTCCCTGGGGGTAGGTGTCCTGTGCGGCCAGCGTCCGCCAGCGGTCGCCGATGGCGACCAGGCGTGGCATCCGCGACGTGTCGAGGCCGCTGAAGAGGGGGTCGCCGTCCGTGGGTCGCCCGGCGTCCGCCGGTCGCTGGGCGGAGTGGGCGCGGACGAGGATCTCGCCGACGGTGTAGTACCAGATGTGGCGGAAGACGTGCACGGCCTGCTCGGGTGTGCATCCGTGGTCGATGGCTCCGGCCACGATGGTTTCGACCATCCACACTGATTCGCCGAGCCTGCCGACGAACCCGTCGGCCGTGAGGACCTCCGCGGCCCACGGCCAGGCCGCGAGGGCGTCGTGGATCAGAGTGGCGGTCGCGACGATGCGGTCCCGCGGTTCGCCGGGCAGGTCGGGCTGCGGGACCTGGTCCGCGTACTCGGTGATCAGCAGAAGCAGCAGGTCTTCTTTGTCCCGCACATGGTGATACAGGGTCATCGTCCCGATACCGAGCTCCGCGGCCAGCCGGCGAATGCTCAGCTTCTCCCAGCCGTCCCGGTCGATGAGCCGGCGGGCCGCCTCCAGGATCTCCGCCCGGGAGGTCACCGGTGGACGACCGGTGCGGCCGTGCGAGGCATTGCGTCGGGACACCGTCCCATCATTCCGTCCGGCCACTCCCTTCCGCCAACCGGGGCTTCGGCCGTCGACACCGAACCGGTTCCGATGTACTTTCGGTACGTGTACGAAAAGACCACGAGAACCGGCCAGAGGATGGGGGAACGGTGACGGACACGAAATCGGCGAGCGGACAACCGGTCGTCCACACGGCGGCTCGGCCAGGGCTCACCCTTGCCGCGGTGGCCGTGGTGCAGTTCATGGTGTCGGTGGACCTGTCGGTCGTGAACCTCGGACTCCCGCGGATCGCCGCCGGCCTCGGCTTCGGCATGATCGGCCTGACCTGGGTGATCCACGCCTACGCCCTCACCTTCGGCGGGCTGCTCCTCCTGGGCGGCAAGATCGCCGACCGCTACGGGCACAAACGGGTGCTGCTGCTGGGGCTCGCCGTCTTCGGCCTCGCCTCCCTCGCCGGCGGCTTCGCACAGGAGCCCGGCCATCTGGTGGCCGGCCGCGCCCTGCAGGGCATCGGGGCCGCCGCGCTGTCTCCGGCCGCGCTGGCGCTGCTGACCGTCACCTTCCCCTCCGGCAAGGCCCGCGTCCGGGCCTACGGGATATGGAGCGCGGTGAACGCCGCAGGCGGCGCCCTCGGCGTCCTGATCGGCGGTGTGCTGACCGAGTACGCGGGCTGGCGCTGGGTGATGTTCGTCAGCGTCCCGATGGCCGCCGTCGCGCTGGCCCTGGCCTGGCGGGGTGTCGCCTCCGCTCCGCCCACGGCTCCCGGCGGCCGCCCGGACGTGCCGGGCGCCGTCCTGGCCACTGCGGGGATGTCCCTGCTCGTGTTCGGTGTCGTCCGCACCGACCAGTACGCGTGGACCTCGCCTGTCACCCTGGCGACCCTGGCGATCGCCGTCGCGCTGCTGGCCGCGTTCGTCCACGTCGAGCGGACCACCGGCCGCGATCCGCTGATCCGCCTCGGCCTGCTGGCCAACCGCTCGGTCGCCGGCGCCAACTCCTACAACCTCCTCCTCGGCGCCGCCATGGCGTCGTCGTTCTACTTCGCGTCCCTCTACCTCCAGCAGGTACTCCATGCCAGTCCGACCGTGGCCGGGATCGAGTTGCTGCCCTTCGCGATCGGTGTGATCGCCGGCGCCGCAGTCGCCGTCAAACTCGGCTACCGTCTCCCGCTCCGCACCATGCTGGTCATCGGCGGGCTGGTGACCGCGACCGGGTTCGCCTGGTTCGGCCTGATCAGCGCCGACGGCTCCTTCCTCGCCGACGTCCTGGGTCCGTCGCTCGTCACCAGCGTCGGCTTCGGGCTCTGCCTCGGACCGGTCGTCTCCGCCGCCACCGTCGGTGTCGCGCCGAGCGAGACGGGCACCGCCTCAGGCTTGCTCGCCAGTTCACGCCAGATCGGCGCCTCACTCGGACTGGCCGCTCTCGGCACGGCCGCCCATGCGCGCACCGGCGAGACCACCACGTTGGAGGGTCTCACCGAGGGGTACGCGCTCGGCATGACACTCGCCGCGGCGCTCCTGGTCGGCGCCGTCCTCATCGCCTTCACCGTCCTGCCGCGTACGAACGCGGCCTCGCCGGCGGAGCACGGCAGCCGTGACCTGGTCCCCGAACCGGAATAGCCGGCCGTGCGACGAGTGAGGCGTTCACCGGCCCCGCTTTCCTGACGGCGGTCACGGCAACCTCGAGGACCAGCGCGGTTTCGGTCAGCGGTTCACCGTGACGACCCGGAAGGGACCGGAGACGGGGCTCGGCCGAACATGTGCGATCGCAACCAATGCGCCTCAATGATGTGGCAGGAATCCAGGGACCGGCGTAAAGGGATTGTCGGCACGGGGAAATGGCCCGACAACGCCTCCGATCCCATTTGTTTTCTGTTGCGGAAAGCGGTTGTTTGCGCATTGCTGGGCGACGGAGCCTTTTGTTACCTCTAGCGTGAGAATCAGGGTCTGGATCCAAGGTTCGATGGATCGATTCGCGCTCCGTGGTCCGGGTGTTCCCCGGAACAGTCACGGAGTCGACGGAGTGATACTCATGCTCAAGGAAGCACTGGCTGCTGGCGCGATCACGGCGTCGGCCCTCATCGTCCCGGTGACGATGCAGACGCAGCCGGTCAATGCGGCCGGCAGCACCGCGCAGGTCATGCAGAATCCGACACAGCCCTGCCCCGGAGGTAGGTGCCGTGGCCGTGAGCGCCACCGGACGTACGGCCACTATGGTCGCGAGCGCGGACGTGAACGCGAGCGCGGCCGGGAACGCGGACGTGAACGCGGCCGGGAACGCGGCCGATTCGAAGAACGCGGACGGGAACGCGGACGCGAGCGCGGACGGTTCGAGGAACGCGGGCGCGAGCGCGGCCGGTTCGAAGAACGCGGACGCGAACGCGGCCGATTCGAGGAACGCGGACGCGAACGCGGGCGCATGGAAGAGCGCGGGCGCGAGCGCGGACGGTTCGAGGAACGCGGGCGCGAGCGCGGCCGGTTCGAAGAACGCGGACGGGAACGCGGGCGATTCGAAGAACGCGGCCGGGAACGCGGGCGCATGGAAGAGCGCGGACGTGAACGCGGACGATTCGAACGCGAACCGCGGTAGCGGCATCAGCAGCGGGGAGAGTGAGGCAGCAACAGCAGCAAGGACCGGATAACCGCACATCGAACCTGCCGGACCCTCCTGCCCCACGAGGCCGTCGCCTCGCGGGGCTCTCCCCCTGCCGACGGGGCGGCCGGCCCGCTCGTCCGCATTTCGGCCGTCGCCGCGAAAGCGGATTCTCAGGCCTCCGCGATTGATTCAGGCCGGCGACGGCATCGGGCTTATCGCGACGCGATCCGACCCGTCGGGATGCGGTAGACGGACACGTGCGAACGCGACTCGGCGGTGAACTCGGTGCCGATCCAGTCCGCGTGCCTGGCCTCCAGCTCGAACCCGGCCAGCTGGGCCATGAGATCGAGCTCGGCCGGCCAGATGTACCGGTGGGGGCTGCGGAACAGCCGGGCCTGTCCGCTCTCGTCGAACCTGAAATGGTGCGACACGAGGTGTTGCCGCAGGACGTCGTAAGTGTCCAGGCCGATGTAGCCGGGTTCGCGGTGCCACACCACGGCCTCCTGGCCCGGCGGGAGCTTGCGCAGCTCGGGCACCCAGAGCTCGATCACGAAGCGTCCGCCGGGTGTCAGGTGGCGCGCGGCGTTGCGGAAGCACGCGACCTGCTCGGCCTGGGTGAGCAGGTTGGAGATCGTGTTGTAGACGAGGTAGACGAGCGCGTACTTCCCTGGGGCGGTGGCGGTCGCCATGTCGCCGACAACGACCGGAATCTTCGTTTCGTCCGCTTTCGTGCGCAGTTGATCGATCATCGGACGGGACAGCTCGATGCCGCTGACGGGCACCCCGCGCTCGGCGAGCGGGACGGCCACACGGCCGGTACCAATGGCGAACTCGAGCGCCCGCCCGTCACCCGCGAGATCGGCGAGGCGATCGACGGCCGGCACGAGGACCTCGGGCGCGAACATTCCGGTGCCCGGCGTGTCGTAGCGCTGGGCGGCGTCGGCGTTCCAGATCTCCTCCTGCCGCATGCTCCCCACGATCGCCATCGCCGTACGGCGCTGTCCAACGGTTTTCCGTCCGGCCGACGTCTTGTGCCGCGCGGCCCGGCGGTCCGGGTCATCCGATGGGCAGGGTGGGCGGGGCCTTGAACTCCAGCCACCGGCTGGTCTGCAGCGCGGCGACTGTGTGCGGCGCGCCCCGGGGGTGCAGCAGGGTCTGTCCCGGCAGCAGCTCGCACTCCTGCCCGTTCACGGTGCCCGCCAGATGGCCGGACAGCAGGTAGATGAAGCTGTCGTGATCGTGGAAGTGTTCCGGCGAACTCACCCCCTCCGGATACTCGATCTCCAGCAGTAGCCCGCGCTCGGTGCGCAGCGGCAGCCGGAACAGGGCGTGCCCGCCCAGCAGGGGCAGCCCTTCGACGGAGGTCATCGTCCGCCACGGGCGCCCGTCGTCGTCGCTCATCGTTTCCTCTCGAATCGGTTTCTGGCGCCGGTCGTCCACCGGGTCACAGCGGCGCCGGCAGGACCTCGACGTCATAGGCGGAGACGATCTCCTCCCCGGTCACCGGGTCGACGAGGGCGGTCTCCCATCGGGACGCGAACTGGTCCGGCCCCTTCACCATGGGGATCGTCCCGGACAGCAGGACGGTCCCGGTCCGGTGCAGCCCTGCCTGCCTGAGCACGTCCAGCCAGTAGGTGGGCGGCAGCAGCTCGGCGCAGGTGCCGTCCTGGATCAGGGCGCGCTCGTGCCCGACCCGGCCCACGATGCGGATCTCGTCCAGATGGCCGACGACGTCGGACAGCCTCCACGCCCTGCGGGCCAGGACGTCGGGCGCGGCGTTCTTGCTCCACGCCACCCCGTGCACCTCCAGCTCGCGGTCGGTGTGGTCGCACGCGCTCGTCAGCAGCACGTCGTCCGGCCCGGGGCCGGTCACGACCAGCGCCCACTCGGCCTCTCCCGACGTGCGCGCGTGCTGCGCCCGTACGAGGGAGGTCTGCCGGGCCAGATAGGGCGACACGGGGTAGAGGCACGGGGTCCTCTCCGGCGCCGGCACCCCCAGCTCGGCCAGTTCGTCGATGTGCGCCTGCACCTGCACCCGGTCGCGTCCGGCCCAGCCTGCGTTGAACACCTGGGTGACCTCGGTGGCGGCGACGGTGCCGTCGGGGAGCTCGAAGCTCAGTGCGGACACCTCCCAGCGCCTCCCTCCCACTAACAATCTGGCGTATGCGAATTGTATACAAAAAGTATGGGATGACCGTAGCGGGTGACGGCCTGAGCCGGTACCCGAGATCGGCGGCCTACAGGGCCAGGAGCGCCTGCGAGGTCTTCCCCAGGTGCGCGTCGATCGCTGCGTGCGCGTCGGCGACGGCGCCGGCGCGCACCGCCTCGGCGATCGCCCGGTGCTCCAGGCAGACGTCCTGCCAGCGCCCGTCACCGGCCCGCAGCGCGGCGATGCCCACCCGGACCTGCCGCTCGCGCAGCCCCGCGTACGTCCGCGACAGCAGCGAGCTCCCGGCCGCGTCCACCATCAGCTGGTGGAAGCGGCGGTCCAGCTCGATGAACGCCCGGGCGTCCCGCCGGGAGGCGTCGCCCGCCATCGCGGCCTGCTCCTCCAGCACGCCGAGCATCGCCGTCCCGGTCGCCTCCGCGTCCAGGCCGGGGACGGTCACGGCGTAGCGCTCGATGACCCCGCGCAGCTCCATCAGCTCGCGGATCTCCCGCGCGGACAGCGGGGAGATGTACACCCCCCGCTGGGGCAGCATCTTCAGCAGGCCCTCGGACGCCAGGATCAGCAGAGCCTCCCGCACCGGCGTCCGGGAGAGGCCGACGTCCTCGGCCAGCTGCTGCTCGTTGACGAACGTGCCCTCCCGGGCCGGATCGGACAACACCACCTCGCGCAGATAGGTCAAGGCCCGCTCTCGCCCGGTCAACCGCTGTCCGACACCATTCACGAGCACAATGTATACAAGTCGTAGACAGGGAAGGAAGCTCATGCGCGTCGCTATCGCCCAGGTCAACAGTGGTCCCGATCCCGAGGACAACCTGCGCCTCGTACGGGAGTGGACGGCCCGCGCGTCGGGCACGGGGGCCGATCTGGTCGTCTTCCCCGAGGCCATGATGCGCCGGTTCGGCCTGCCCCTGCGGGAGGTCGCGGAGCCGGTGGACGGCCCGTGGGCGGACGGCGTGCGGGCGGTCGCCCGCGAGTCCGGGCGTACGATCGCGGTCGGCATGTTCACCCCCGCACCGGACGGCCGCGTCCGCAACACGCTGCTGCTGACCGGTCCGGAGGTGGACACGGCCTACGACAAGATCCATCTCTACGACGCGTTCGGCTACCGGGAGTCGGACACCGTCGCGCCCGGAACCGACCCCGTGACCGCGACCGTCGCGGGGGTGCGGATCGGCTTGGCCACCTGCTACGACGTCCGCTTCCCCGGGTTGTTCACCCGGCTGGCGGGGCAGGGGGCGCAGGTCGTCGTGCTGTGCGCGTCCTGGGGCGACGGCCCGGGCAAGGTGGACCAGTGGCGGCTGCTGACCCGCGCCCGGGCGCTCGACTCGACCACCTTCGTGGTCGCCTGCGGCCAGGCGAGCCCGCCGGACGGTACGGGCGCGGGCTCCGCGCCGACCGGGATCGGGCACAGCGTGGTCGTCTCACCCTGGGGGCGGCCCCTCGCCGAGGCGGGGCCGGAGGCGCGGCTGATCGACGTCGAGATCGATCCGGACGAGGTCGCACGCGCGAGGGCGGCCATCCCCGTCCTCACCGACGCACGCCTGTAGGAATCGCGGACGCGCAGCCCCTCAGGCGGCCTGCCGGTCGCGGCCCGCGAAGTATCCGGCCGCGATCTGCGGCACCATGAGGCACACCACGAAGGCCAGCGGCCCCCGCCAGCCGCCGGTGTGCTGGTAGAGCGCTCCGACCAGGATGGGACCGGGAACCGACAGCAGGTAGCCGACGCTCTGCGCGAAGGCGGACAGCCGGATCACCGTCGCGCCGTCCCGGCCGCGCATCCCGATCATCGTGAGCGCCAGCGGGAAGGAGCAGTTGGCGACGCCGAGCAGCACCGCCCACAGCCAGGGCGCGGCGGCGGGAGCCGCCCACAGTCCGGCGTACCCGGCGAGCCCGAACACTCCGAGCAAGACGGCCATGCCGCTCTGGTTCCGCAGCCGCCCGGCGACGGCGGCCAGCACGAAGGACAGCGGCACCCCGAGCACCGAGGTGACGGCGAACAGCAGGCCGGCGGTCTCTGCCGACAGCCCGGCATCGCGGAAGACCTGGGGGAGCCAGCCCATGATGACGTACGCGGAGGTGGCCTGCAGGCCGAAGAAGACCGCGAGCGCCCAGGCCGTGGGGCTGCGGGCGACCCGTACATGCGTCCCGGCCCCCGTGGCGGCGTCCCCGCCCGCCTGCTGCCCGGCCTGCTGTTCAGCCCGCCGCCGGCCGTCGCGGGCGAGGGCGACCCAGGGCGGCACGGCGACGGCGGCGAGGACGGCCCAGGCGCCGAGGCCGGCACGCCAGTCTCCGCCGAACGCGCCGGCGAGCGGGACGGTGACGGCGGCGGCGGCCGAGGCGCCGAGATTGAGTGCCATGGAGTACAGGCCGGTCATCGTGCCGACCCTGTCCGGGAAGCGTTGCTTGACCACGACCGGCAGCAGCACGTTGGCGACCGCGATCCCGGCCAGTGCGAGGCCACTCAGCGCGAGGAACACCGGAGTGCTGCCGACGAACGGACGCAGGGCGAGCCCGAGCGCGACCGCCGCCATCCCGGCGAGGACGACGCCGTCCGGTCCGTGACGGCGGGCCAGGCGGGGTGCGACCGAGCCGACCAACGCGAAGCACACCGCCGGCACGGACGTGAGCAGACCGGCGACGGTGGCGCTCATCCCGAGGGCGGCGCGGGCCTCCTCGAGCACGGGCCCGAGACTGGTGACCACGGGCCGGAGGTTGAGCGCCGCCAGCACCAGGGCGGCGACCGCCAGGCGGCGCGTCCATGCGGCGGACCGGACGCGGCCCCGCCGCCGCTTCGCGGGGCTCCGCCGTGCCGCGTCGTCCTTCGGCGCCGTCACATCGCGAACCACCGGCTCGGTCCGGATTCCGGCGTCGTCCGGAACCACCTGGTCGTCCCCAGCCACCCTGTCATCCACGCGCTGTCATCCCGTAAACCACCTCGTCACCCTCAAACGACCAGGTCATCCTAAAATCAGCGCCTTATTCCGAAATCAACCGGGTCGCCCCAGAGCCGCGGCCGACCTGCCGCCTCCGGCGATCCCGCCCGCCCCACCGTCCTAATTGGGGGCTTGACACCCCATTTGTGGCGGAAAAAACTCGGAGCACTTCCGCTCCACAGCACCCCCGACTGCGGCCCCGTGAGCACGTGCCGCGAAGGAGACAGGCATGAGGCGATTGTTCGCCGTTCTCGCGCTGGTCGCAGGCTTCCTCCTGCCGGTGTCCGCGCGCGCCGACGCCGCCGTCGCGAACGTGGCCCCGTCCGCCACCGCCTCCGCCTCCTACACCTCACCCTGGGAGAGCGTGGCCGCCGTCAACGACGGCATCGGCCCGGCTCGCTCCGACGACAGGCGGAACCGCCGCTGGGGCACCTGGCCCGAGGCCGGCGAGCAGTGGGCCCTGCTGACCTGGCCGACCGCCCAGACGATCTCCTCGGTGCAGGTCTACTTCTTCGACGACGGAGGCGGCGTCCGGCTGCCGGCCTCGTGGAAGCTCCAGAGCTGGGACGGCGGCACGTACGTGGACATCCCGGCCTCCTACCCCACCGCGATCGACACCTACAACACCGTCACGTTCCCCGCCGTGACCACCACCCGGCTGCGCGTCGTCCTGCGCAGCGGTGAGGCGTCGGTCGGGCTGCTGGAGATCAGGGCGCTCGCCGACGCCGCCGGCCGGCAGAGCGACTGGAGCCCGCCGGCCGACCTGGTCGCGCCGCTCGACGAGGTCTGGCGGCACGCCGAGTCCGCGTCCACCGACCTGTACGGCTACCGCAACTACGCCTGGGACCAGATCATGGCCAACGGCGGCAGCGTGAACTACTGCGTCCGGTGGGACTCCGGCGCCCCGGTCTCCGCGGAGCTGCGCGACAGGATCCAGGCCGCGCTGGCCAGGTCGTTCAAGAAGTGGACGGACGTCATGGCGGGCCACAACGGCTGGCCGTACGTGGACGTGCCGCTGAAGGTGGTCGGCTGGGCCGTACGCGACCGCGCCCTGCTGCAGTGGAGCGACGACTCGGTGGACGTGTACGTCGGCGACCTGAGCGAGAACGCGCCGCAGTGCGCCGAGCCGTGCGGACGCCTGTTCGACCAGTCGGGCGCCTACTCCGACTGCCCGGGCGGCGCCTCCCACCACTACGACATGTCGCTGTGGCTCACCGAGGGCATGATCGGCGGCATGGGAGGCGCCTGGGGACAGCGCGTCGGCAGCGAGTATCTGGTGGACAACCTCGGCAGCGACGACATCCACATCCTCCTGCACGAGATCGGGCACGGTTTCGGCCTGAACGACTTCTACGACTGGACGCCGTCCGGGCAGTGCTGCTTCCTCATGAAGGCGGGCTCGGCCACGTCGATCACCGAGTTCGACGCGTGGATGCTGCGCGACGTCTGGCGGCACCTGAAGAGCCGCTACGGCTACTGACGCCCTTCCGGGCCGAGGCCGGATTTCGACATCTGTCGAAAACAGTCGTGATCAAGACAGAACGGTCGTCCGAAGACATTCCACACTTGCGTCCCTAGCATCGCCCTCTACGGGCCGAATCCCCCGGCCCGAATCCCCCCGATCGTTCTTGGAAGGTTTGCCGATGTCCTCATCGCGCCGGGTGACGCCTGGTCCCCTCCCTCCAGCCGCGTCACGCCGTACGGGAGCCGCACGCCGGGGCGCGGCGGCGCTGGGCCTCGCCGTCGCCACGACCGTCACGGGGCTCGCCGTGAACCCGGCCACCGCGGGCGCCGCCGCCGTTTCCGTCGGACCGGTGTTCCAGAACGGCATGGCCCAGCCGGTGTTCTCGACCAACCGGAACGACTGGATCCGCGAGGAGGTGTGGGTCGAGACCCCGGTCGACAGCGACGGCGACGGACGGGGCGACCGGGTGCACGCCGAGGTGACCCGGCTCAGGGAGACCGAGACGGCCGGCCTGAAGTCGCCCGTCGTGTACGAGGTCAGCCCCTACTACGCCGGCGGCAACCCCATCACCAACCACGACGTCGACCACGAGCTCAACGAGGCGCTCCGGCCGGGCAAGGGCTGGCTGAACCGCGGCGGCAAGGTGCTCGACCCGGCGGCCGACGAGCGCCTGGCCGCGGCGACCGCCGACGACGCCGGGACCGGCGGCGCGGACGCGTCCCTCGCGGCGACCGGCCCGCAGCCGGTCATCAGCACCAGCCACGAGTCCAACTGGCTGCCTCGCGGTTTCGCGGTGGTCCACGCCGAGTCGCTGGGCAGCGGCAAGTCCGACGGCTGCCCGACCACCGGCGGGCGCAACGAGACCATCGGCGCCCAGTCCGTCGTCGACTGGCTGAACGGCCGCGCCAAGGCGTACGACGCCTCCGGGCGGGAGGTCACGGCGACGTGGACGACCGGCAAGGTCGGCATGATCGGCACCTCGTACAACGGCACCCTGCCCAACGCGGTCGCGAGCACCGGCGTCGAGGGGCTGGAGGCCATCGTGCCGATCTCGGCGATCTCCAGCTGGTACGACTACTACCGGGCGAACGGCGCCGTCGTGGCCCCCGGCGGCTACCAGGGCGAGGACACCGACGTGCTCGCCGAGTACGTCTACACGCGCGCGGACAAGCAGGTCTGCCGCAGCGTCATCGAGGAGCTCGCGAAGGCGCAGGACCGCGTCACCGGCGACTACAACGCCTTCTGGGACGAGCGCAACTACATGAACGACGTCGGCAAGGTCCACGCCGCGGTGCTGGTCGCGCACGGCCTCAACGACTGGAACGTCAAGACCAAGCACGCCGCGCAGTGGTACGAGGCGCTCAAGGCGCGCGGGGTGCCGCACAAGATCTACCTGCACCAGGGCGGGCACGGCGGCTCCCCCAGCGTCGACGTGCTCAACCGCTGGTTCACCCGCTATCTGTGGGGTTACCAGAACGGCGTGGAGGACGACCCCCGCGCCCTGGTGCAGCGCGAGGACCGGACCCTGGTGCAGTACCCCGAGTGGCCCGACCCGGCCGCCGCGGACACCGAGCTCAACCTCGCTCCCGGCGCCGGCGGCGCGGCCGGCGTCCTCACCTCCGACAGGACCCGGACCGGCAAGCCGGTGACCGAGACGATCGTGGACGACGCCACCAAGCGGGCGCAGACCCTCGCCGACGCCGCCACCTCGCCCAGCCGCCTGGCGTACAAGTCGGAGGCGCTGACCGCGGCCGCCAGGCTCAGCGGCACCCCGCGGGTGTCGCTGCGGATGTCCTTCGACCAGCCGGCCGCGAACGTCACGGCGCTGCTCGTCGACTACGACCAGAACGGCAAAGCCAAGATCATCACCCGGGGCTGGATCGACCCGCAGAACCGCACGTCGGTCTCACGGACCGAGCCGGTCAAGCCGGGCACGCCCTACCGCCTCGACTTCGACCTGCAGCCGCACGACTACGTCTTCCCCGCGGGGCACCGGATCGGGGTCGTGCTGCTGTCGAGCGACTACGAGTACACCATCAGGCCCGCCCCCGGCGCGCGGCTGCACCTCGACACGACGAAGAGCACGGTGACGCTGCCGATCGTGGGCGGCGCCGGCGCGCTCACCCCCGCGAGCTGAGCCTCTCACGACACGCCGTCCCCGCCGGCCGACCTGGCCGGCGGGGACGGCGTCCGTGTGACTACAGCAGAGCCTCGCGATGCCGCCAGGCGAGGTCCAGCACGGCCGCGCCCGCCGCCTGCATCGGCTCGTCGCGGACGTACCGCCGCACGGTCTCCGCGTCGAACGGGACGCGGCCCACGACCTGGCCCTCGCTGTTGGCGGCGGCGACGTCGCCGAAGACGGCGTCGAACGTCTCCGCCTCCAGCACGGTCACCGTGAGGAAGTCGGTCGCGAAGGTCAGCGGATCGACTCCCACGCCCAGCACGAGGGAGCGCACCCGCCCGTCCTCGCGGGCGTCCGTCAGCAGCCGGTAGAGCGGCCAGCCCTCGTAGTCGAAGCCGTCGCCGTACTCCTCTCCCCGCCCGAGAAACTCCTCGGCGTACTCGCGGACCACGCACTTCCACAGGTCGAGGTCGGCCTTCTCCGCGCCCGCCGACTCGTGCGCGGGCTGGAACACCCCGACCGGCATGACCTGGAAGAGCCCGCCGCCGTGCGCCACCCGGGCCGGGTCGCGCCAGTGCAGGACGAACGACGTCTCCCCCGTACGGCGGTCGTGGCGCAGCGTCAGCGTCGAGATCGCGCAGAGCGCGGGCCGGCGGCGCAAATCGGTGGGGTCGCCCACGAGCGCGCGGAACGGCAGCGGCCGCCCGTCCCCATGCCCGGCGAACTCCTGCCCGGCGAGTTCGCGCGCGACGATTTCTTGCGCGACGGGCTCGTAGGCGGCCAGCTCGTGGGCGGCCGCCTCTCCCACGCTCACGCCGTCGAAGTAGCGCGCGCGGGTGAACGTCAGCTCCGGCCAGGCGACCTCCAGCAGCCGGTAGCAGGTGCGGTCCTCGAAGAGCCGGGGGCGGGCGAGAGCCCCCAGCGCGTCCGGGTAGGCGCCGGCGCCCTCCGGCAGCAGGGCCGCCGCCTCCGGCTCCCGGCCCGTGACGGCGGGGGCGGGCGCGTCCTCCACCCAGCCGAGCCGCACCTCACGCAGGTCGAGCGGCGTGGCCAGGGTCCATGGGGTCGCAGTCCAGCCGTCCCGGGTGAGCAGGCGGGTCGATCCGGCCCTCGCGAGTCCGGGATAGAGCCGATCCGCCACCGCGGCCAGCTCGTGCCTGCGCCCGTTCAGGCGTCGCCGTGTCTCGGCCCATTCCGGCCCCGACGGCCGCATCCGCACCTCCTCGTTCGATCTCACGAGTCCGCACCCTAACCGCTCACCCGAGGACCGTACGCAGCGCGCCTTCCAGCTCCACGAGGCCGGCCTCGGCGGGCGGCCGCCAGGCGATGATCCCATCCGGCCGCACGAGCACGGCTGGCGTGTCACAGGCGCCGCACGTCCTGCCCGCGGACGGACATGAGGACGCCGACCGCCGCGAGGCAGGCCACGACGGACGACCCGCCGTACGACACCAAGGGCAGCGGGACCCCGACGATCGGGAGCAGGCCGACGACCATGCCGACGTTCACGAACGTCTGGACGCCGAACCAGCACACGATTCCGGCCGCCGCGAGGGTGCCGTACGGCGAGGCGGCCCGCGCCGCGACGCGCAGCCCGCGCGCGAGAACGGCCCACAGCAGCAGGAGCACGAGCGCGGAACCGGCGAACCCGAGTTCCTCCCCCGCCACGGTGAAGACGAAGTCGGTGTGCTGCTCCGGCACGAAGCCGCCGCCGGTCTGGTCTCCCCGCAGCAGCCCCCGGCCGGACAGCCCGCCGGAGCCGACCGTGATCAGCGCCTGGGCGGCGTTGTAGCCCGCGCCCTGCGGGTCGGCGAGCGGGTCGGCGAAGGTGAGCAGCCGATGCACCTGGTGTGGCCGCAGCAGCCCGAGGACCCACGCGAGCACCGCGGCGGCCGCCCCGGCGGACGCGAGCAGCCCGATCCACCGCCAGCGCACCCCCGCCGCGACGAGCATGCCGAACGTGATCGCCGCGATGATCGTGAACGTGCCGAGGTCGGGCTGGAGCATGACCAGCCCCAGCGGCACGGCGGCCACGGCGAGCGCGAGCAGCACCTGCGCGCCGCGCGGCCGGTGCTCCCCGTCGGGCTGCTCCCCCAGCAGCATGGCGAGGATCAGCACGAGCGCCGGCTTGACCAGCTCAGACGGCTGCACCTGGAGGGCTCCGGCGCCGAGCCACGACTGCGCCCCGTTGACGGTGCGGCCGAGCGGGGTGAGCACGGCCAGCAGGCCCAGGCAGCCGAGCGCGTACAACGGCGGGGTCCAGGCACGCAGCGCTCCGTGGTCGGCCAGCGCGAACGCGACCATCACGACGGCTCCCACCGCCACGTTCAGGAGCTGCCGCCGCAGGTAGGTCCGCGGGTCCTCACCCTCCGCCGCCAGCCTCGGGCCGGTCGACGCCCACACCAGCACGACTCCGACCAGGCACAGCGCGCCCGCGGCCCCGGCGAGGCCCCAATCGGGGACGCCTCCGGCGACGCGGCGCGCGAGGCGGGCGGCGGACCGCGACGCGGACCGTACGGCGGAGCTGGCCGGCCGGACGGGCCACCGGTACGGGGCCGGGGGCGTCGGGCGCGGCCGGACGGGAGCCGGCACAGTCATCGCGGCCTCCCCGTGTCGTCCCACGAGCCCCTGGTTCCGGACAGGCCGGTGGTTCCGGACAGGCCTATGGCAGCGGGCAGGCCATCGGTCTCGGAGACCCCCGTGGTCTCCGGAAGGCCGGCGGGCGGGCGTCCGCCCGGCAGCGCGGCCCTCCTGCCGTCGAGGCCGTAGATGCCGGACCAGATCTCACGGGCGGCCGGGGCGGCCGCCTCGGCCCCCGTGCCGCCCTCCGACACCACGACGACCACCGCCAGGCGCGGATGGTCCGCCGGGGCGAACGAGGCGAACCAGGAGGTGTCGGCGGCTCCGTACGCCTCCGCGGTGCCCGTCTTGCCCGCCACCGGCACCTTGTCGAGCGGGAACCCGGCGAACGCCGGAGCGGCCGTGCCCGACCGGGGCACCTCGGCCAGGGCGTGCCGGATGTAGGCCAGCGTCCTGTCCGGCACCGGGAGGCGACCGGTCACCGGCGGGGTGATCTCCCGCAGCACCCGCCCGTCCCGGCCGACCACCGCTCTGCCGACCCGGGGGCTGAACAGCGTGCCGCCGTTGGCGAGGGCCGCGTACGCGCGGGCCAGTTGCAGCGGGGTGACGACCACGTCGCCCTGCCCGATCGAGAAGTTGGCGGCGTCACCGGCCGTCCACAGGTAGCCGTGGTCGCAGTTCTCCTTCGCGATGGCCGTGAGGTAGGCGGCGCGGCGCGGGTCGGTCCTGGCCACGGAGGGGTAGCCCGTCCGGGCGTCCGCGCACGTCTGCTTCCTCGTGCGCTCCCACGTCTCACGCTTCCAGGTCCGGTCGGGCACCCGGCCCGCGGCCTCGCCGGGCAGGTCCACGCCCGTACGGACGCCGAAGCCGAAGGCGCGGGCCATGTGCTGCATGGGGTCGGCGGGCCGCGGGGCGCCGTCGTCCTTCAGCCACAACCGGTGGGCGAACCGGTAGAAGATCGTGTCGCAGGACACCACGAGGGCGCGGTGGAGGTCCATGCCGCCGAGATTCGCCCCGCCGAAGTTGCGGAACGACCGGTCGCCGATCCGGTAGGAGCCGGAGCAGTCGTAGTGGCCGTCCAGGGGGTAGCCGGCCCGCGCCGCCGCGGCGGTGGACACGATCTTCCACGTGGAGGCGGGCGGCCACTGTCCCTGGATGGCCCGGGAGATCAGCGGCAGCCCGTGCGCCTCGCTCGTCAGGCGCGCGTAGTCGGCCTGCCGGATGCCGCCGGTCCACACGGAGGGGTCGTAGGCGGGGTATCCGGCGAGCGCGACGATCCGCCCGGTGCGCACGTCCATGACGACCGCCGCCCCCGAACCGGCCGCGCCCGCGACGCGCCCTGCCGCACGCTTCAGCGCCTTTTCCACCACCGCCTGGACGCGGGCGTCGATGCTGGTGACCAGCGTCGCGCCGGGGACGGGCGCCCGCTCGCGCACCGTGCGCACGGCTCGCCCCGCGCTGTCCACGACGACCTCGCGGCTGCCGGCCCGCCCGCTCAGATCGTCCTCGTACTGCGCTTCCAGTCCGTCGCGGCCTGTCGGTTCCGCGCCGCCCCGGCCGGCGCCGGAGGAGCCGGGCGCGAGGTAGCCCAGCAGGTGGGCGGCGAGCGTGCCCCGCGGATACTCCCGCACCGGCCGCCGCTCGACCCGTACCCCCGGCAGGTCGTCCTCGCGCTCCATGAGACGCAGCGCCACCCGCTCGCTCACCCCGCCCGCCACCGGCACCGGCTCGTACGGCGAGCCCGCCCAGCACGGCTTGTTCACCCCCGGCCCGCAGGGGCGCAGCCGGGCGGCCAACTCCTCTCGGGGCCGGCCGAGCAGTTCGGCCAGGCGGCTCAGCACCGCCCGCCCCCGGTCGGGCAGCCGGTCCAGCGCGGCGCGGTCGACGGACACCCGCACGGCCGCCCGGTCGCGCGCGAGCGGGCGGCCCCGGTCGTCCACGATCTCGCCGCGTACGGCGGGGACGACGACGCGGCGGGTGTGGTTCTCGGCGGCCATCCGGGCGTACCGGTCGCCGTCGAGGACCTGCACCTGCCACAGACGGCCGAGCAGGACGAGGAAGAGCACGGCCACGAGCAGGTGCACGACGAGCAGGCGGGAACGAGTCGGTCGTCGCATCATCACCGAGTTGACGTAAAGGTCGGCGAGCAGGGGGAACGGTCAGCCGCGGGGTTCTGGCACCAGGACGTTCTGGAGCCGGTCGAAGTCCTCGACACAACGGCCCGAGCCGAGCGCCACGGAGTGGAGCGGGTTGTCCGCGAGCCTGACGGGCATGCCGGTCGCCTCGGCCAGCCGCCGGTCGAGCCCGCGCAGCAGCGCGCCGCCTCCGGTCAGCACGATGCCGTTGCCGACCAGGTCGCCGGCCAGCTCCGGGGGGCACTGGTCGAGCGCGGTCTGGACCGAGTCGACGATCGCGTGGACCGGCTCCTCCAGGGCCTCGCGCACCTCCTCGGAGGACAGCGTCATCGTCCGCGGCAGGCCGGTCACCAGGTCGCGGCCCCGGATCTCGGTCGTGCGTTCCTCCTCGTGCTCCCACGCCGTCCCGATGTCGATCTTGATGCGCTCGGCCGCCCGCTCCCCGAGCAGCAGGGCATGCTCCTTCTTGACGTGGGCGATGATCGCCTCGTCGAGTTCGTCGCCGCCGACCCGCAGCGAGCGGGCCGTGACGACACCGCCGAGCGCGATGATCGCGACCTCGGTGGTGCCGCCGCCGATGTCGACCACCATGCTGCCGGTGGCCTCGTTCACGGGCAGGCCGGAGCCGATGGCGGCGGCCATGGGCTCCTCGATGATGTAGACGCGCCGGGCGCCGGCCTGGTAGCCGGCCTCCTTCACGGCGCGCTGCTCGACGGCGGTGGTGCCGCTCGGCACGGCCACCACCATCCGCGGCTGAGTCAGGTAGCGCCGCCGGTGGACCTTCTGGATGAAGTAGCGGAGCATGCGCTCGGCCACGTCAAGGTCGGTGATGACGCCGTCGGCGAGGGGGCGGATCGCCACGATGTTCCCGGGCGTCCGCCCGATCATCTGTTTCGCCTCGGCGCCCACCGCGACGATCCTGTCGGTGCGGGTGTCGACCGCCACCACCGAGGGTTCGTCGAGCACGATCCCGCGATCGCGCACGTACACGAGCGTGTTGGCCGTACCAAGATCGACTGCCATGTCACGGCCAAGCAGATCCAGAGAAAACCGCATCGCGATTCCCACAAGAAGATCGAAAAAGGCCGGAAGGATCCCCCAAAAGGGAGGATCAGTGGATCTACGGACATTTTACTCCGGCTAGCGATCTCCCTCACACCCGGAGGCTGCCCGTTTCGTTACGTTCACCGCTCTTGACCGTCCAACACAGCCGGGTATAAACACATACGAAACAACATCGAAACGGCGGTGAACCAACACGATGTACGCCGAGGAGCGGCAGCAGGAGATCCTGCGGGCGGCCCGCGACGCCGGCCGGGTCGACGTGGTGACGCTGGCCGAGCGGTTCGGCGTCACGACGGAGACGATCCGCCGCGACCTGACCGCACTGGAGCGCGCGGGCGTCCTGCGGCGCGTGCACGGCGGCGCCATCCCGGTCGAGCGCCTGGGGTTCGAGCCCGCCCTGGCCGCGCGGGACGAGGTGATGACGGCCGAGAAGGAGCACATCGCCAAGGCCGCCCTGGCCGAACTCCCCGAGGACGGCTCCGTGGTGATCGACGCGGGCTCCACGACGAGCCGGCTCGTGCAGGCGCTGCCTCCGGACCGCGAGCTCACCGTCGTCGTGAACTCGCCTCCGTTGGCCACGGTGCTGGCGGCCCGCCCCAACCTGACCGTGCTCATGCTGGGCGGCCGGGTGCGCGGCCGGACGCTGGCGACGGTGGAGGACTGGGCCATCCAGCAGTTGTCGCAGCTCAACGTCGACGTGGCCTTCATGGCCACCAACGGCTGCTCGGTGGCCAAGGGCCTGACCACCCCCGATCCGGCCGAGGCGGCGATCAAGCGGGCGATGATCGCCTGTGCCGACCGCGCCGTCCTGCTTGCCGACCACACGAAGTTCTCCGGCACCTACCTGGCGCGCTTCGCCACGCTCGGCGAGATCGACGTCGTCATCACCGACACCGGACTCGACCCCGACCAGGCCGCCGCGCTGGCCGCCGCGGGACCGGAGGTCGTCCGGGCATGATCCTCACGCTGACCCTCAACCCCAGCCTCGACCGCACGATCGAGGTCGGCGCGCTCACCCGCGGGGCCGTCATCCGGGCGGCCGCCACCCATCTCGACCCCGGCGGCAAGGGCGTCAACGTGTCGCGGGCCCTGCTGGCCAACGACGTCCGGTCGTGCGCGGTCATCCCGTACGGCGGCAGCGAGGGGCGCCGGCTCCTCGACCTGCTGTCGGCGGAGGGCATCGACATGATTCCCGTGCCGGTGGAGGGCCCCACCAGGTCCAACGTCGCGATCGCCGAGCCGGACGGCACCGTCACCAAGGTGAACGAGCCGGGCACCGCGCTGACCCCCGCCGAGCTGGACACGCTGGCGGGCGCCGTGCTCGACGCCGCCAGATCGGCCGACTGGGTGGTCGCCTCGGGCAGCCTCCCGCCCGGCGTGCCCGTGGACGTCTACGCCGGGCTGTGCCGCCGGTTCGCCGGCGCCGGCATCAACCTCGCGGTCGACACGAGCGGCCCCGCCCTCGTGTCCGCGGTGAACGCCGGCCCCGCGCTGGTCAAGCCGAACCGCGACGAGCTCGCCGAGGCCACCGGCACGTCGATCGCCTGTGTCGGCGACGTGCTCGACGCGGTCGGCAAGCTGCGCGCCATGGGCGCGCGGTCGGTCCTGACCAGCCTCGGTGCGGACGGCGCGCTGCTGGTCGAGGACGACGAGCAGGTCTGGTACGGCGAATGCGCGGTCGAGGAGCCGCGCAGCAGCGTGGGCGCGGGCGACGCCCTGCTGGCGGGCTTCCTCGCCGCCGGGGCCCGCGGCGGGGCGGCCCTCGCCGAGGGCCTGGCCTGGGCCGGCGCGGCCGTGGGGCTGCCCGGCAGCCGGATGCCCGGCCCGGCCGACATCGATCGCACACACGTCCGGATCGGTCCCCCCGACCCGGCCCGGCCGCTCACGCCACCCCCTCGCTCGGCGCTCGGGGGCGCTTGAGCGCGACGACCGTCCCTACCGATTCACTCGCCTCGCTCGCTCATACCCGGGGGATGAGCGCCACCCCCCACCAACCGGCCAGCCAGGCCGGTCGCCCCGGAAGGAGCACGTCAATGGCCACGCCTTATACCCCCACCGTTCACGGCACCGGTGTGCGGGCCACGATCCAGCGCTTCGGCGGCCATCTCGCCGGGATGATCATGCCCAACATCGGCGCCTTCATCGCCTGGGGCCTCATCACGGCCCTGTTCATCCCGACCGGGTGGCTGCCGAACAAGACACTCGCCGAGCTCGTCGGCCCGATTATCAGCACCCTCCTCCCGGTGCTCATCGGCTACACCGGCGGCCGGATGGTCCACGCCCAGCGGGGCGCGGTCGTCGGCGCCGTCGCCACGATGGGCGTGGTCGTCGGGGCGGACGTCCCGATGTTCCTCGGCGCGATGATCATCGGCCCGCTGGCCGCGCTGATCCTCAAGTACGTCGACCGGTTCACCTCCGAGCGGACCAGGGCCGGCTTCGAGATGCTGGTCGACAACTTCACCGCCGGCATCGTCGGCGCGGTGATGGCGATCGCCGGCGTCCTCGCCATCGGCCCGGTCGTGGAGAAGGTCACCGAGGTCGCGGGCAGCGGCGTCGAGTGGCTCATCACCCACTCGCTGCTGCCGATCGCGTCGGTCATCATCGAGCCCGCCAAGGTGCTGTTCCTCAACAACGCGATCAACCACGGGGTGCTCGGGCCGCTGGGCGTCGCCGAGTCGGTCAAGCACGGCAAGTCGATCCTGTTCATGCTGGAGTCCAACCCCGGCCCGGGTCTCGGCCTGCTGATCGCCTACCTGCTGTTCGGCCCGAGGTCCCTGCGTCCCAGCACCCCCGCCGCCGTGATCATCCACTTCTTCGGCGGTATCCACGAGATCTACTTCCCGTACGTGCTGATGAAGCCGCGCCTGATCCTCGCGGTGATCGCCGGCGGCGCCTCGGGCGTGCTCACCTTCCTGGTCACCGGGGCGGGCCTGGTCGCGACGCCGTCGCCGGGCAGCATCTTCGCCTACATGGCGGTGACCCCGAAGGGCGGCTGGTTCGGCGTGATCGCCGGAATCGTGGTCGCGACGGCCGTCTCCTTCGCCGTCGCCGCCGCGCTGCTGGGCTTCGGCCGCGCCAACGGCGACCAGGCGGACGACCCGGCGCCGGACGCCATCGCGAACGACACCACCGACACCCCCATCACGAGCGGCGACGACCGCGACACAACCGGCGAGACGGCGGCCGAGAGCGTGCCCGCCACCAAGGAGGCGTAGAACCGTGTCCAGCATCGAGGGCAAGGACGTCCGCAAGCTCATCGTGGCCTGCGACGCGGGCATGGGCAGCAGCGTCATGCTGGCGAGCACGCTGCGCAAGCAGCTCAAGGGCACCGCGGTCAGCGTGGAGCACACCCCGGTCAACTCGATCCCCGGGGACGCCGACGTGATCGTATGCCACACCGGGCTGGCCGACCGGGCCAGGGCGAGCGCCCCCGGCGTCGTGCTCGTGCCGTTTCAGGTCTTCATCGGCGACCCGGCCGTGGCGCGGGTCGTCACCGCCATCAAGAACGGGGGCACGATCGATGGCTGACCGGGCCGGCACGGCCCCGCTCCCCCTCGACCCCCGCGCCGTACGGACGGCCGCCACCGCCGCGGACGTCGAGGACGCCATCCGGCAGTGCGGCGCCGTCCTCCGGGAGGTCGGCGCGGTGGACGGCGGCTACACCGAGGCCATGCTCGAACGCGAGCGGTCGATCTCCACGTACGTCGGCGAGGGCGTCGCCATCCCCCACGGCACGCTGACCTCGAAGGAGGCGGTCCGCCACGACGCCATCTGCGTGCTGCGCTTCCCCGAGGGCGTCGACTGGCACGGCGAGCGGGTGACGGTGTGCGTCGGCATCGCGGCCCGCGGGGACGGCCACCTGCGGCTGCTGTCGGAACTCGCGCAGATCCTGCTCGACCCGGACCGTGCCGCGGCCCTGCGCGCCGCCACCGAGGTCGACGAGATCATCGAACTGCTGCAACCGGACGGAGAGGAAGACTCCGAGTGAAAGTCGCCCGTTTCCACGCTCCCGGGGACATCCGGCTGGAGGAGGTGCCCGAGCCCGTCGCCCGCCCCGGCGAGGTCAAGATCCGCGTACGCAACTGCTCGACGTGCGGCACGGACGTGAAGATCTACCGCTTCGGGCACCACCACATCAGGCCGCCCCGGGTGATGGGCCACGAGATCGCCGGGGAGATCGTGGAGCTCGGCGAGGGCGTCACCGGCTGGAACCCGGGCGACCGGGTGCAGGTGATCGCCGCGATCCCCTGCGGCGAGTGCGAGGAGTGCCGCCGGGGTCACCGCACGGTCTGCCCCAACCAGGAGTCGATGGGCTACCACTACGACGGCGGCTTCGCGCAGTACATGGTCGTGCCGGCCAAGGTGCTCGCCGTGGACGGGCTCAACCGCATCCCCGACGGGGTGGGGTTCGCCGAGGCGTCCCTCGCCGAGCCGCTCGCCTGCGTGCTCAACGGGCAGGAGCTGGCCCGTGTCGGCGAAGGCGACGACGTGGTCGTCGTCGGCTCGGGCCCGATCGGCTGCCTGCACGTGCGGCTGGCCCGCTCGCGCGGCGCGGCCCGGGTGTTCCTCGCCGACCTGAACGCCGAGCGCCTCACGATGGCCGCCGACCTCGTACGGCCCGACGCGGCGATCTGCTCGGGCGAGACCGACCTCGTGGACGAGGTGCTCAAGCTGACCGGCGGCCGGGGCGCCGATGTGGTGATCACGGCGGCGGCCTCCGGTGCGGCCCAGCAGCAGGCGTTGCAGATGGCCGCTCGGCAGGGCCGGATCAGCTTCTTCGGCGGGCTGCCGAAGGACGACCCGATCATCGCCTGCGACTCCAACCTCGTGCACTACCGGGAACTGACCATCGTCGGCGCCAACGGGTCGAGCCCGGCGCACAACGCCCGCGCCCTGCGGCTCATCGCCGACGGAGCGGTGCCGGTCGCCGACCTGATCACCCATCGCCTCGGCCTGGACGAGGTCATGGACGCCATCGACGTCGTCGCCCGCGGCGCCGCCATCAAGGTCACCATCGAGCCCTGAGATCCGAGAGGTACAGCGATGCCGGAAAGGACAGTGGCGGTCGCCTCGCGCTCCGGCCTGCACGCCCGCCCCGCCAAGATCTTCGTCGAGGCGGCGGCGCGGCAGACGGCGCCCGTGCGCATCCGCGTGGGCGACGGGAAGGCCGTCCCCGCCAACAGCATGCTGGGCGTGCTGACCCTCGGGGCCGGGCATGGCACCGAGGTCACCCTGGAGGCCGAAGGCCCGGGAGCGGAGGAGGCCCTCGCCGCCCTCGTGGACCTGCTGTCCCGCGACCTCGACGCCGAAGGGGCCGAGGGGGCCGCGGACCCCGGAGCCGCCGAGGCTTCCGGGGCCGCCTGAGCCGCCGGGGGCCGCCTGACCGGTGCCGAGGCTGCCCGGCCGCCCGGCCGGGCAGCCGTCCCGGACGGTAGGTGGGTGCTCGATCAGGGGGCGACGGCGCGGGCGACGCACTCGCGCAGGAGGGCCCGGCGGCGGTCGTGGTCGGCGGCGGGCTCATCCGCGGTGGCGGCGTAGAAGCCGCTGGCCGGGGACCAGGCACAGGCCATGGCGATGACCAGGGCGATCAGGTCGAGAGGGTCGCCCTGGCGGAGCCGTCCGGCGGCCTGGGCGGCGGCGATGGCGGCGAGTTTCGGTTCGTCGCGGGGGGTGTCGGTGAGGCGTCCTGTCGGACGTCGTTCCAGCCGCAGCCAGGCCATGAGGCGGACCAGTTCGGGATGGCGCAGGTTCTCGTCGTACATTCCCACGGCCCAGCCGGGCAGGTCGTCGGCGTCGAAGGCGACGGCGCTCATGAGCCGGTCGGCGTGGTCGGCGATCACCGCGTCGAACAAGCCGTCCTTGCTGCCGAAGTAGCCATAGACCTGGGCTTTGTTGGTGCGTGCGGTGGCGGTGATGCGGTCGATCCTGGCGCCGGCGATGCCTCTTTGCGCGAACTCCTCGGCGGCCGCGTCCAGAATCCGGCGCCTGGTCGCGGCACCCTTCGGTGTGGTCGGCAGCTCGGGCATGACCTCAGCCTAGCAGACAGACTAGTCGGTTTACTTCTCGGTCGAGTGTGCCCTACGCTGAAAAACAGACCGAATAGTCTGTTTGGAGGATCCATGCGTACCACCACCGGCTGGATGAGCACTGGGGGCGCCACCGCGCTGCGGCGTGTCCGGATCGAGCGCCGCGACCTGCGCGACGACGACCTCGCGGTCCGCGTCGACTACTGCGGCGTGTGCCACAGCGACCTGCACCGGATCGGCGGCCTTCTCGGCGAGGGCGCTCTGGTCCCCGGCCACGAGTTCACCGGCACGGTCACCGCCGTCGGCGTCGCGGTTACCGAGTTCTCGGTGGGCGACCGGGTCGCGGTCGGGACCGTCGTCGACTCGTGCGGGGTCTGCGAGATGTGCCGGATCGGCCAGGAGAACTTCTGCTACGAGGGCCCCGTCACCACCTACGGCGGGATCGACCGCGTCGACGGCACCAGGACCCAGGGCGGCTACAGCCGCGAGTACGTGGTACGCGACCGGTTCGCCTACCACCTGCCGGACGGGCTCGACCAGGCCGCCGCCGCACCGCTGATGTGCGCCGGGGTCACCGTCTGGGAGCCCCTGCGCACGGCCGGGATCGGGCCCGGGAGCCGGGTCGCCGTGGCCGGCCTCGGCGGGCTGGGGCACCTGGGGGTGAAGCTGGCCGCCGAGCTGGGCGCCGAGGTCACCGTCCTCAGCCGCACACCCGCCAAAGCGGAGGACGCCCACAAGCTCGGAGCGGTCGACACCCTGGTGACCACCGACGACCGGCAGACTCAGCGGGCACGCGGCAGGTTCGACCTCATCCTGGACACCATCCCCGTCGCGCACGACCTGTCCCCGCTGCTGCGCATGGCGGCCCTGGACGGCACCCTCGCCCTGCTCGGCTACCCCCTGGAGCAGGCGGTGCGGATCCTCGACCTGGTTCAGGGCCGCAAGAAGCTGACCTCCTCGGGCACCGGCGGCCGCCGCCACACCGGCGAGTTGCTGGACTTCTGCGCCGACCACGCCATTACGGCCGACGTCGAGGTGCTGCCCTCGGCGCGCGTTCAGGAGGCACTCGACCGCCTTGGCCGCGGCGACGTCCGCTACCGCTTCGTGCTCGACCTGTCCGACCTCGACCAGCCCGCCGACTCATGAACCGCGGCCGCTCCACAGCGCGCTCCCGTTCGTGGAGACTGGGAGGGCGGGGAAGGAGGACCAGCCGATGGTGGCGCGGACACGGGGGACGGCGGACTCGGACGAGCGCGACGAGCGCGACGAGTCGCGCTTCCTGCACCGGTTCTTTCTCCACCGGCGGCCCGCTCCCGCGCTGCGTCCGCTGGTCGCGTGGTACAGCGGCTATCGCGAGGCCGGAGTCCCCCCGGCCACGCATCGCGGCCTGCCGTCGCCCTACCTGACGATGATCGTCACGCTCGACGACCCGCTCGTCGTCACGGCGCACCCCGATCCAGGCACCCCGCCGGGGTCGTACGACACGCTGGTCGGCGGGCTGCACACGAGCCCGGCGCTGATCGAGCACGACGGGCGGCAGTCGGGCGTGCAGCTCGCGCTGACGCCGCTCGGCGCGCGGGCCCTGCTCGGGCTGCCCGCCGGGGAGCTGTCCGGGCTCGATCTGGACGGCGCCGAGGTGCTCGGCCGGCTGGCGGGCGAGCTGCGCGAGCGCCTGCTGGAGGCGTCCGGCTGGGACGAGCGCTTCGCGGTCCTCGACACGGTCCTGTCCCGGCACGCCCGCCCGACGCGGGCGCACCCGGCCGAGGTGGCGCGGGCGTGGCGGCGCCTGCTGGCCACTGGCGGGCAGGTCACCGTGTCCGGTCTCGCCCGCGACGCGGGCTGGAGCACGAGGCACCTCAACGCCCGGTTCCGGGAGGAGATCGGCCTGTCCCCCAAGGAGGCGGCGCGGGTCGTGCGGTTCGACCGGGCCCGGCGCCTGCTCCAGAGCGCGGTGGCGTCCGGCCGGCGGCTCACGCTGGCCGACGTGGCGGCCGAGTGCGGGTTCTACGACCAGGCGCACCTCGCCCGCGAGTTCGGCGCCCTCGCCGGCTGCTCGCCCAGCCGGTGGCTGACGGAGGACGGCGTGCAGTTCCGAAACGTCCAAGCCGGGACGGGGGACGGCTCGCCAGACTCGGTGGCATGAACGACACCACACCAGCACCCCAGGTATGGCCCACGCTGCGGGCCAGGGACGCACGCGCCCTGATCGCCTTCCTCGTCGAGGCGTTCGGCTTCGAGGAGACCGCCGTGTACGGCGAGGGCGACCGCGTCGACCACGCCCAGCTCTCCTGGCCGCACGGCGGCGGGATCATGCTGGGCAGCGTACGGGACACGCCGGACGACAAGTGGAACCTCACGCCCGGCTCCTTCGGCGCGTACGCCGTGACCGACGATCCGGACGCGTTGTTCGCCCGGGCGACCGCCGCGGGGGCGCGGGTCGTCCAGGAACTGCACGACACCGACTACGGGTCCCGCGAGTTCGCCGTCCGCGACCCGGAGGACAACCTCTGGTCGTTCGGCACCTACCGGGGCGAGCCGCGGAAGCCCTCCACCACGGGGTGAGGCAGGGGACTGACTCCCCACCATGGTTCCGGCGGTGCGCGGGATGGGCCGTGATCACCGCCGGAACCTGCCTTTACAGGATCTCCTCTCCTGAGGGCGTCGGGACGAATACCACGGCAAAAAGCGGAAAGGGAGGTATTGAAGAGGACAAACAGCTCAAACGAGATCAAATAGCGAGAGGAGCCGTCCCATGACGGACGTCTCGAGCATGGGACCGGAGCCCGGGGACGAGCGTCCGGTGCTGACCAACCGTCAAGGGCACCCGGTCTACGACAACCAGAACCAGCGGACGGTCGGCGCGCGTGGCCCGGCCACTCTCGAGAACTACCAGTTCCTGGAGAAGATGAGCCACTTCGACCGGGAGCGCATCCCGGAACGGGTGGTGCACGCGCGCGGCACGACGTCGTACGGCTTCTTCGAGGCGTACGGCATGTGGGGCGACGAGCCGATCGCCCGGTTCACGAGGGCGAAGCTGTTCCAGGAAGCCGGCAAGCGCACCGACGTGGCGGTGCGGTTCTCGACCGTGATCGGTGGGCGCGACTCGTCCGAGTGCGCCCGGGATCCGCGCGGGTTCGCCGTGAAGTTCTACACCGAGGACGGCAACTGGGACCTCGTCGGAAACGACCTCGCGGTGTTCTTCATCCGCGACGCCATCAAGTTCCCCGACGTGATCCACGCGCTCAAGCCGGACCCGGTCACCTTCCGGCAGGAGCCGAACCGGATCTTCGACTTCATGTCGCAGAGCCCGGAGAGCATGCACATGATCGTCAACCTGTTCAGCCCGCGCGGCATCCCGGCGGACTACCGGCACATGCAGGGCTTCGGGGTGAACACCTACAAGTGGGTGAACGACCGGGGCGAGACCGTGCTGGTGAAGTACCACTGGATGCCCAAGCAGGGGGTCAGGAGCATGACGGCCGAGGACGCCGCACGCATCCAGGCCCACGAGCTGGGCCACGCCACGAAGGACCTGCACGACGCCATCGAGCGCGGCGACTACCCGGAGTGGGAGCTGCTCGTCCAGATGATGAGCGACGACGAGCACCCCGAGCTGGACTTCGACCCGCTGGACGACACCAAGGTCTGGCCGGAGAACGACTTCCCGGCCAAGCCGGTGGGCCGGATGGTCCTGAACCGGACCGTGGACAACGTCTTCGCCGAGAACGAGCAGATCTCCTTCGGCACCGGCGTCCTCGTCGACGGGCTGGACTTCTCCGACGACAAGATGCTGGTGGGCCGCACGTTCTCCTACAGCGACACCCAGCGCTACCGCGTCGGGCCGAACTACCTGCAACTGCCGGTCAACCAGGCCAAGAACGCCGACGTGCGGACCAACCAGCGCGACGGCTTCATGACCTACCGGCAGGACCAGGGGGGCGAGAACCCGCACGTCAACTACGAGCCCTCGATCACCGGCGGGCTGCGCGAGGGGCAGTTCCCGACGCACGACGAGCAGGGCCCGGAGATCGTCGGAAGGCTCACCCGCAAGCGCATCCCGCGGACCAACGACTACAAGCAGGCGGGCCAGCGCTACCTGCTCATGGAGCAGTGGGAGCGCGACGACCTGGTGGAGAACTTCGTCACCATGCTGTCGCGGTGCGACCGGCCGATCCAGGAGCGCATGGTCTGGCACTTCCTGCTGGTCGAGGACGACCTCGGGCTCCGCGTCGGCGAGGGGCTCGGCATCACGCCGGACGACGTCAAGCACCTGGAGCCGCTCGCGAGCCAGGACCTGACCGACGAGGACAGGGAGCGCCTGGCCAACCTCGGCAAGAACGGCCCGCGCGACGTCTCGGGCCTGAAGATGACGCACTGCGTCCCCGACGAGCGGGCGACCGTACCCGCCATGTGAGATCCGCCGTGCGGATCAGGGCCCGGCCGGGAACTCCCGCGCCGGGCCTTTCACATGAGCCCGAGGGAGCGCCGTGCATGCGGCCCCACACCCGGAGCGCGAGCGCGACGGCCGCCGGAGGCAGATCCGGGAACGAGCGAGCGCCCGCGAGGGTCGTCCCCACCGGTCGCGGGGGCGGCCCTCATAGGGCTTCCCCGCCGGGGGCCGCTACCCTACGGGGAGGCTGCGATGTTGAGGAGTGTGCGACTATGCGCGTTATTGATGCTTTCCGGCAGGCGTACGGCGGCGAGCCCGCCGGAGTCTGGCACGCGCCCGGCAGGGTCAACCTGATCGGAGAGCACACCGACTACAACGACGGCTTCGTGCTGCCGTTCGCGGTGCCGTGGGGCGTCACCGCGGCGGTCAGCCCCCGCGAGGACCTCACCATCCGGATCTCCTCGCTCCAGGCCCCCGGCGAGGAGCAGGTGCTGGAGGACGTCGAACGGGCCGAGGGCTGGGCCCGCTACCCCGCCGGAGTCGTCTCGACGATGCGCGGCGCCGGGCTGCCGGTGCGCGGCGCGGACATCGTGATCGACGGCGACGTGCCCAAGGGCGCCGGGCTGTCCTCGAGCGCGGCCCTGGAGGTGTCCGTCGGGCTCGCTCTGAACGACCTGTACGGCCTGGGCCTGGAGCCGATGGCGCTGGCCAAGCTGTGCCAGAAGGCCGAGAACGAGTTCGTCGGCATGCCGTGCGGGATCATGGACCAGGCGGCCTCCGCGCTGAGCAAGGAGGGGCACGCGCTGTTCCTCGACTGCCGCTCGCTGGCCAGCCGCGCCGTTCCGTTCGACCTGTCGGCGTACGGCCTGCAGATCCTCATCATCAACACCGGCGTGCACCACGAACTGGCCGACGGGCAGTACGCCAAGCGGCGCCAGGACTGCGAGAACGCGGCCAAGCACCTCGGCGTCCCGTCGCTGCGGGACGTCACCGACCTCACCGCGGCCCTGTCCAGGCTCAGCGGCGACGAGCGGGCCCGCACCCAGCACGTCGTCACCGAGAACCACCGGGTGGAGGCCGTCATCGGGCTGCTGCGGGCGGGAGCCGTACAGGAGATCGGCGCCCTGCTCAACGCCTCCCACCTGTCGCTGCGCGACCAGTTCGAGGTCTCCTGCCCCGAGCTGGACGTGGCGGTGGAGGGCGCGGTCAAGGGCGGCGCGCGGGGCGCGCGGATGACCGGCGGCGGCTTCGGCGGCTCGGCCATCGCGCTCGTCGCCGACGACCGGGTGGACCGGGTCCGCACCACCGTGGAGCAGGCCTACGCCGAGCGCGGCTGGGCCGCGCCGACGTTCCTGCCGGCCACCCCGGCGGCCGGCGCCCACCGCGTCCGCTGAGCCTCCTACGTCAGGGGCGGGAAGTCCGGCGGCCGGCGTTCGAGGAAGCTCGCCACTCCCTCGGCGAAGTCCGGCCGCCGGAACGACTCCATCATCAGCCGTACGGCCTCGTCCCTGGCCTCGTCGAGCCCCGCCTGCCAGCCGCCCCAGATCTGCCGCTTGATGATCGCCATCGAGGCGGGCGAGCACTGGGTGGCCAGCTCCTTCGCGTACGCGACCGCCTCGGCGAGCAGCCGCTCCCCCGGCACCGCCCGTACGGCGAGGCCCATGGCGCAGGCCTCCGCGCCGGTGAAGACCCGGCCGGACAGCAGCAGGTCCATCGCCCGCGCCTGCCCCGCCAGCCGCGGCAGGATCCAGCCCAGGCCCCACTCGGCGACGAGCCCGCGCCGGGAGAACGCGGTCGTCCACTTGGCGTCGTCGGCCGTGACGACCACGTCGCACACGAGCGCGTGGACCATCCCCAGACCGGCGCACGCGCCGTTGACCGCCGCGACCACCGGCGTGCGCAGGGTGGTGGGGAACGTGTTGGGCCGCGGGTCCTGCTCATCCGTGTAGTCCCCGGACTGGATCGCCGTCAGGTCCGCGAAGTCGGCCCCGGCGCAGAAGCCCTTCCCCGCGCCGGTCACCACGATCGCCCGTACGGACGGGTCGCGGTCGGCCTCCTCCAGCAGGTCGAAGTAGCGCCGTCCCATCTCGGCGGTCCAGGCGTTCAGCCGTTCCGGCCGGTTCAACGTCAGGATCCGCACACCGCCGTCGTCCTCGGACAGCACCACCATCGTCGCCCTCCTTAACCCGAACTATGTTCTACACGGTTCTACATCAGGGGCGGGCGGTGGACGTAGGCCGGCGTGAGCCGTACGTCCTCGTAGTAGCGGTGGAAGACCGGCGTCGCGGCGCCGGACAGGGGCGGCACGATCCAGGACCAGTCGGCGGGGCAGACGCGCCCGCTGCGCTCCTCCCGCTCAAGATGGGTCAGGAACCGCCGCGCCTCGGTGTGATGATCGGTGATCGTGACGCCGTCCTCCGCGAAGGAGTGCAGCACGGCGACGTTGAGCTCCACCAGGGCCTGGTCGCGCCAGAGCGTCCGATCGTGGGAGGTGTCGAGGCCGAGCCGCTCGGCCACCACCGGGAGCTGGTCGTAGCGGTCCCGGTCGGCGAGGTTGCGCGCGCCGATCTCGGTGCCCATGTACCAGCCGTTGAACGGCGCGCACGGATAGGTGACGCCGCCGATCTCCAGCGCCATGTTCGAGATCGCCGGCACGGCGTGCCACTTGAGCCCCAGGTCGGCGAACCACGGGAAGGCCGGGTGCCGGAGGGGCACCTCCAGGACCACCTCGCGCGGCACCTCCCGCAGGACCAGGGCGCCCTTGGCCTCCACGACCAGCGGCAGGACGTCGAACCTCGTGCCCTCCCCACGCCAGCCCATCCGCAGGGCCCGCTCGGTGATCTGCGCGTTCGCCGGGTCGCCGAGGACCGAGCCGTCCTCGCGTACGTACCCGGCGTAGCGGATGAGCTGGTCGTTGAGGATCCGCGGCGCCCGCTCCCCCGGCCGGTCGGGGGCGAACACCGTGATCGTGGGGCGGATCCTGCCCTTCCCGGTGGCCGCCCTCAGGTGCTCGACGCACTCCTCGGCCACGCCGTCGGCGGTGTCCACGTGCCGCCGGTCACGAACCTGCAGCGACCGCCAGTAGAGGCGCCCGATGCATCTGTTGCTGTTGCGCCACGCCACCCGCGCGCCGAAGGTCAGCTCGCCCGTGGTGTGCGTGTACGTCCCCGTCTGGTCGATCTCCGCGAGGACCTCCCGGAGCCGGACCTCCACCGGGCCCGCCACCGGGTTCTCCGCGTGGTGGAGCCGGATGAAGTTCTCCGCCTCCCGCCTGTCGATCTCCTCCCCACGCTCCCGTACGGGCGCGGGGGTCTTCTTCGATTTACGCCAAGTCAGCACGACCGCCACACACTTCGCGCTCACGGGCGCCCCGCGCCGGTTCCGGGCCGGCGGTGACACCCTTCCGCAGTGGCCCTCACCCCACTGCGCCGTCCGTGGTCCGCGGCAGCCGCGACCGGTACGGCCACGGCGATCACATTTTCCGCGAAGTCCACGGATTTGTCCGCCAAATCCACACACCGGCGCAGAGGCGGTGCGCAACTCACCGATCGCTCGATCGGCCGCACGTCTCGAAGGACGCGACCGCTGTTATAGCGACCGGCGACCCGTACGTGGACACGAAAACCCCGGGGCGGTGGTCTGTGACCACCGCCCCGGGGTGAAATGCTCCCGCGATAGGACTCGAACCTATAACCTGCCGGTTAACAGCCGGCTGCTCTGCCGATTGAGCTACACGGGATCGTGCTGTACTGCTCTGCTCCGCTCGTTCCGGCCTTTCGGCTTTCCTTGCGGCGCGGAACTAGATTAGCGCACTCCGGGGGGTGTCTGTCACATCGATTCCGTCCGCGAGTCGTCGGGTCTTGATCGGCATACGGCAAAGAGCGCCCGGACAGCGGCAGGAGCCCGCCCGGGCGGGGCCGGGACGGCTGCTGTTGGATAGAGACAGGCCCTCGGGGTAGGGGGGCGGGGAACACGAGCGCGGAGGTGGAAGATGCGATACAAGGCGATGTTCGCCACCGGGCTGGCCGTCGGCTACGTCCTCGGCACGCGGGCCGGGCGTGAGCGCTACGAGCAGATCAAGCGTTTCGCGCAGCGGTTCGCGGACAGCCCCACGGTGCAGGAGGCGGCGGGGCTGGTCGGCGCCCAGGCCTCGAAGGTGGCGGGCAAGGCCAAGGACTTCGCGGGCGACAAGGTGCCGTTCCTGAGGAAGACGGAGACCTGGGAGCAGGCCGACAGGACCGACCGGGTCGGCACCGCCACCGGCTGGCCGGCCGGCGCCGACCAGATTCCCTGAGCGATCCCCGAGGCCGGGCCGCCCCATGGACGGCCCGAGACCAGACAGATCCCGGTCCGGCTCCGCCTCCCCGCGGAGGGCCGGCCCGGACGATGCGACGCGCCATCGGTGGGGCCCCCGGCATCACGCCGGGGGCCCCGCCGCTTTGGAAGGGCGCGGCGGATCGATCAGACGCCGAGGCTGCGGCGTACCTCTTCGAGGGCCTGCTCGGCGTGGGCGCGCAGGCCCGGGTCGTCGGCGTCGAGCCCCGGGTCGAAGATGAACTCCCAGCGCGGGGTGTCGTAGCCGGGGATGCGGCGCGCGACCAGGCGCACTCCCCCGCGGCCGTTGATGGTCACATGGCGGCTCGCGACGATCGTCGAGGTCACCCGCTCGCGGATCGTCTCCGGCAGCCTGCCCGGCTCCGGCAGGAGGGCCCGATGGACGGCTCCGTCCGTCATCGTGACCGTCACGCCCTCCTCGTCCCACACGGCCTTGTCCATCAGGTGCCAGGGCAGGCGCGGCCCGTCCGGCAGGTGCAGCGCCAGGGTGGTGGCGACGAGGTGGCCGCCCTCCGGCGTGGGCGCGTGGCTGATCGGGCGCTCGCCGCTCTCCAGGGCGAGAGCCGTACGGACCTCACGGGGCAGCCGGGAGCCGAACAGGCGGGACAGTGAGGGCTTCTGAGAGGTCAAGGGGGCACCGCCAGCGTACGACGACCGTTAACACCCCCGAGGCTATCCGGCGGCACGGTCTCGACTTCGCTCCCCCCAGACACATTTCAGGCGAGCCACTCCTGGAGTCCGGCGAGATGCCCGAGTTCCGACTCGACGCGCTGCCTGTCGTCCGTCGTGAGCTCCAGGCCACGCAGATCGGCGAGCCAGGCGTCGGTGGGCTCACCGAGGACCGTGGCCAGGTCGACAAGGTGACACAGGGCGATGGCCCGCTCGACCGGCGAGGCGTCCGCGCCGTGCCTGCGCACCGCGGACTTGAGCGCACGGAAGGCCTGAAGGTCGTCGTTCTTGAACTCGCGCAGGATCCGGGCGTTGTCGAGGGCCTTGGCCAGGCCCGTCAGCTTCTTCGAGCCGCCGTACTCCAACTCGGCCGGCTCGTCGCGCTGGATGAAGATGATCGAATTTCCGGACGGATCGGTCAGCGTGAACCGGGACGCGCCGGGCCGGTAGCGGGTGATCCGCGGTAGGCCGGAGCTCAGCACCTTCCCGTAGACCCGGCGCATCGCCGCGACGAACGCCGCATGATAGGGCGCCACGGCGTCGACCAGGACCAGGCAGCCTCCGGAATGCTCCCGGGCCGGATCCAGGTCCTTGGGCGCCGGGCCGAAGTGCAGCTGAAATCCGCTCCACTGCAGCGCCAGATAGACATAGGGCTTGCTCTGTTTGTAGGTCGCTTCGAATCCCAGCGCCTCATAGAACGCCAGGGTCTCCTCCACTGACACGCACGGCATCAACGGCACCGTCGTCTCGTTCGGCCGAATCGCGGACTCGCTCACGTCATCCACCTTCCAGGTCGTCCCGGCGATGGTCACACCCCACCGGACGACTCGCATATGGATCGTTCCAGCGCCCCGCCTCGCGCCATCAGACGCCGATGTTCACCTGGCCGCGCCGGGCAACACCCATAACGCGACGAGCGCCTCCCAGAGGGCGGGAGGCGCTCGTCCGCGGTCGAGGCGTCAGTCCAGGTAGTCCCGGAGCATCTGGGCCCGGGTGGGGTGGCGCAGCTTGGCCAGCGTCTTGGACTCGATCTGGCGGATGCGCTCACGGGTCACGCCGAACTCCCGGCCGACCTCCTCCAGCGTGCGGGGGTGGCCGTCGGAGAGACCGAACCGGAGCTGGATGATCCGCTGCTCGCGCTCCGACAGCGTGGCGAGGATGTCGTCGAGCTGGTCCTGCAGCATGATGAAGGCCGCGGCCTCCATCGGCACCACGGCGTCGGCGTCCTCGATGAAGTCGCCGAGGTCGGAGTCCTCCTCGCCGATGGGCGCCTGGAGCGAGACCGGCTCCTGCGCGATGCGCTGGATCTCCACCACACGGTCGATGGGCAGGTCCATCTCGGCGGCGATCTCCTCGGGGGCGGGCTCCCGGCCGAGGTCCTGGTGGAGCTGCCGCTGCACGCGGACCAATTTATTGATCGTTTCGACCATGTGCACGGGAATCCGGATCGTTCTCGCCTGGTCGGCGATCGCCCGGGTGATCGCCTGGCGAATCCACCAGGTCGCATAGGTCGAGAACTTGTATCCCTTGGTGTAGTCGAATTTCTCGACCGCACGGATGAGACCCAGATTGCCCTCCTGAATGAGATCCAGGAACAGCATTCCGCGCCCGACATAGCGCTTGGCGATGGAGACCACGAGCCTGAGGTTGGCCTCGATGAGCCGCTGCTTGGCGCGGACGCCCTCCCAGACCAGGTCTTCCAGCTCCGGCCGGGCGAACCTGGCGGCGGGACTCTCGCAGAGCTTGTCCTCCGCGAACAGGCCGGCTTCGATGGCCTTGGCCAGTTCCACCTCCTCCTCGGCGGTGAGCAGCGGAACCCTGCCGATCTCTCTGAGGTAGATCCTGACCAGGTCGCTGGTCGGAGCGCGTTTGCCGATATCCTCCTCGTCCGGCTTGCTGGGCTCCTCGTCGCCTTGCGGCTCGAGGACCTCAACCCCGTTCTCGGCGAGCATCCGCACGACGCGCTCCAGCGCGTCGGCGGGCAACTCGGATCGGTCGAGCGCGGCGGCCACGTCGTCAACCGTGACGCTCCCGCGTTCCCTTCCCTTCGCGACGAGGTCCGCCACCTGGTCTACCGATGGCGGCCTGCTTGGCAGCACCGATGCACCCACGCAACACAGTGTGCAGGAAAGGCACCACTAAATGGCAGGCCTATTTTTGTCACCCAAGGTAAGGCGGAAGTCAATACCGAATCGAGATCAAAACATATGTTTGGCGGCTGTGAGATCTGGAAAGGGACGTTTATTCAGGCCCCGCTGGCGCGTTCACGCAACACCCGTCGCTGCTGTTCCAGCGCCACGAGTTCGCCGAACAGCCGGTTGTACTCCTGCTGCTCCTCGACCGGGTTGAGCCGCTGCAGGCGTGACTTCACCTGCGCGACGGCCCGGCCGACCGCGACCTCCTGGATCTTGGCCAGGACGGCCGCGCCGTAGCGCTCCTCGACGTTGACGTCGGCGCGCACGGCCTCGACCGCGAACCGGGTCACGAGCGACCTCAGGTCGACGCCCGTCCCGTCCGGCGTCCCGGCGTCCGCCTGCTCCAGCAGCCGGTCGACCCACTCGCGCCCGCCGGGTCCTCCGGCGACGGTCCCCCCCGCCGCCAGGATGACCTCGTACAGCGCGACGTGCTCGGGCAGGGTGAACGTCGCCGCGCCGAGCGCGTCGAACTCCGGCCCGAGCAGCGCGGGCCGCTGCACGGCGAGCTTGAGCGCCTCCGCCTCCAGGCGGACGGCGGGGTCCAACGGCTCCTGCCGCGCCGGGCCGGGCCCCGCGGGCGCGGCACCACGCGCCCCCTGCTGTCTGCCCTGCTGCCCACCCTGTTGCCGGCCCGGGGCGCGCCCGCCCTCCTGCGTCCGCCCCACGACCTGCTGTACGCGCTGGATGACGAAGCCCTCGTCCATGAAGCCGAGCCAGCGGTCGAGGTCCACGACGTAGGTCTTGCGCAGCCCCGGGTCCTTGATCGAGCCCACGACGGGCGCGGCGGCGTCGAGCGCGGCCAGGCGGCCCTCGTTGGTGTTGAGGTCGTAACGGGACAGGATGCTGCGGATCGCGAAGGCGAACAGCGGCTCGCGGCCGGCGATCAGGTCGCGCACGGCGGCGTCGCCCTGCTTGACCCGCAGGTCGCACGGGTCGAGACCGTCGGGCTGCACGGCGACGAAGGTCTGCGTGACGAACTTCTGCTCGTCCTGGAACGCGCGCAGGGCGGCCTTCTGCCCCGCCGAATCGCCATCGAAGGTGAAGATCACCTCACCCCGGAACTCCGCCTGGTCGAGCAGCAGCCGGCGCAGGACCTTGATGTGGTCCTCCCCGAAGGAGGTGCCGCAGGTGGCCACGGCGGTCGGCACGCCGGCCAGATGGCAGGCCATGACGTCGGTGTAGCCCTCCACGATGACGGCCTGGGACCGCTTGGCGATCTCCCGCTTGGCGAGGTCCACGCCGTACAGCACCGAGCTCTTGTGGTAGATCGGGCTCTCGGGGGTGTTCAGGTATTTGGGGCCGTCGTCGGAGTCGAGCAGCTTGCGCGCGCCGAAGCCGATGACGTCGCCGGTGATGTCGCGGATCGGCCAGATCAGCCGGCCGCGGAACCGGTCGACGGGGCCGCGCCTGCCCTCGCGGGCCAGGCCGCCCTTGATCAGCTCCTGGGAGGTGAACCCGCGGGCCATCAGGTGCCGCGACAGCGCCTCCCACTCGTTGGGCGCGTAACCGACGCCGAAGTGCTCGGCGTCGGCCCGTTCGAAGCCGCGCTCGGACAGGAAGCGCCGCCCCGGGGCCGCCTCCGGGCTGGACAGCCGCTCTGCGTAGAACTCGGCGGCGGCCCGGTGCGCCTCGATCAGCCGCAGCCGCTCACCCTGCTCGCGACCGGGCACGTAGCCGCCCTGTTCGTAGCGGAGCTGGATGCCGGCGCGCTGGGCGAGCCGCTCGACGGCCTCGGTGAACGTCAGGTTCTCGATCTTGCGGACGAACGTGATGACGTCGCCGCCCTCGGCGCAGCCGAAGCAGTAGTAGTAGCCCCGGGCCGGGGTGACGTTGAACGAGGGGGACTTCTCGTCGTGGAAGGGGCACAGCCCCTTCAGGTTGCCCCCGCCCGCGTTGCGGAGCTGGATGTGCTCGCCGACGACGTCGGCGATCGGCGAGCGCTCCCGCACGAGCGCGATGTCCTCGTCACTGATCCGACCGCTTCGCCCTGCCACGCTGGCGAGTCTAGAGCCTGCCCCCGACAGACCGGACGCCCCACCGCGGGCGGTCGAGGACATGTCACGACTTTCCAGAACCGGTCGTGATGTGCGGCTTGGTCCGTTACAAAGGAAAGGTTCGGTAACGTCGACCAGGTGGAGATCATGCGATCGGGGAGACTGGCCGCCCTCGCCGGCGCCGCGTTCGTCGCGGCGTCCTGCGGCGCGCCCGCCGGGGTCGCGGGAGTGAGCACGCTGCCGCCCACCCCACCGCCGGGAGGCGGCGTCACGGCCGCCACGGACGACTCCCAGCCCGGCCACATCGTGCCTCCACCGGGGGACGCGCCGGTGCGGGTCCCGCCGCCGAAGATGTCCCCCTACACGTACGCCTTCCCCATCAAGGGCTGCAAGGTGTCGTACTCCCGCAAGCTGCTCGTGCTTCCCAAGACCACCATCTGGGCGGCCAAGGGATGCGCGTTCGTGTCGCCGGTGGACGGAGTGGTCCAGGAGGTCAACGTCAAGAACCTCTGGACGCCCTCGACCGACCGCGGCGCCGACCGGGAGGGCCGGTTCGTCACGATCAAGGGCGAGGACGGCGTGCTGTACCTCGGCGGCCACCTCGACTCCGTGGAGCAGGACGTCACGCCGGGCACCAAGGTCAAGGCCGGGCAGTTGCTCGGCCGGGTGGGCAACACGGGCAACGCCCGCGACACCGCGAGCAACCTCTACTTCGCCATCTCGTGGCCGGCCGAGCCGCAGTACTGGTGGGTGCGGCGGGGCATCGTGCCGCCGTGGCCCTATCTGGACGCCTGGGACGACGGCAACCGCACCGTCTCGCCGCGCAAGGACATGCTCACGCTGCGCAAGAAGCTGGGTGCGACCCCGCCCTGCACCCAGCTGTGCGGGTCCAGCTCGTCCGGGCAGCCCACGCCCACCCCGGACGAGACCAAGCCGCCCACGAAGAAAAAGAAGAACGGCGCCAACGACGACGACGTCGTGGTCATCCCGCTCTGAGCGGGACGCTCACCAAGGCACGGGTCCGTCCGCACCGAGCGTCGCGAGCTCGACCGCGACCGCCGCGCCCTGCGCCGCCGTACGCGGCAGGGAACTCGCCGGGCGCGCAGAGTGGCGGACCTCGACGGCGAGCCGCTGCCGCGGCGGCCCGAGGCGGCTCCCGAGGGCTTCTCCCGGCGCGGCGGGTCAGCCGGCCTTGAGGCGGTGCGTGGCCGCCGACAGGCGGCGGTGCCAGCCCATCGCGGAGGCGTCGGTCAGCGAGGCGATCTGGTCGACCACCGCGCGCAGCCGTCCCGCGTCGTCGGCGGCCTGCTCGAACTGCGGCCGCAGGGCGGGCTCCAGCGTCGCCGGGGCGCCGCGCAGAATGAGGTCGCCCAGCTCGGCGATGATCTCGCGCTGCCGGGCCTGGACGGCGTGGTGGGCCTCCCGGGACATCACGTAGCGGGCCGTCACCCCCTTGAGCAGCGCGCATTCCAGGCGGGTGGCCCTCGGCACCACCAGGTCCGCGTCGTACCGGTCGTGGCCGCCTCTGCCTCCCGGGGTGGGACGGCAGCCGTACGCCTCGCGCGTGGCGTCCTGGGCGGAGCGGCACAGCCGGCCGATGAGCGCGCTGGTGAGCCGCTTGAGCGCGGCGAGGTCGGCGAGCCCGGCGTCGAAGGCGGCCGGCCACAGCGGCTCGGCGAGCAGCCGGGCGAAGGTCTCCGACAGCTCCTCCATGCCGGCGTCGGGCGCGTACCACTCCCTCGTCAGGCGGCACACCTCCAGCCGTTCCTCGGGGTCCCGCAGGGCCGCCATGGTGACGTGGCCGCACGTCAGCGCGTCCTCCAGGTCGTGCACCGAGTAGGCCACGTCGTCGGCCCAGTCCATGATCTGTGCCTCGAAGCCGAGCGCGTAGTCGGGCGCCCCCTCCCGCACCCAGCGGAAGACCGGCAGGTCGTCGGGGTAGACGCAGTACGGCTGGCCCTCGCCGGCGAGCGGGACGCCGGGGACCCGGCAGGACGACCCGGCCCAGGGATACTTGCAGACCGAGTCGAGCGCGGCCCGGGTGAGGTTGAGCCCGGCGCTGCGGCCGTCCTCGGTGATGACCTTGGCCTCCAGCCGGGTCAGCAGGCGCAGGTTCTGCGCGTTGCCCTGGAACCCGCCGCACGGCGCGGCCAGTTCGTCGAGGGCGGCCTCCCCGTTGTGGCCGAACGGGGGATGGCCGAGGTCGTGGGCGAGGCAGGCGGTCTCCACCAGGTCGGGGTCGCAGCCGAGCACCTTGCCCATCTCCCGGCCGATCTGCGCGCACTCCAGGGAGTGGGTCAGCCGCGTACGGGGGCTGTGCAGGCCGGTGCAGTCGGCGGGGGCCACCACCTGCGTCTTGGCGGCGAGCCTGCGCAGCGAGGCGCTGTGGAGCACGCGTGCCCGGTCCCGCTCGAACGCGCTCCGCTCGGGGTTGCCGGGCGGCTCCGGCACCCACCGTGCCTGGTCGTGCTCGTCGTAGCGGGCCATGCGTCCTCCTTCCCTGTGGCAAGCCCCGTGGCGGCGGGGAATGGAGCGTACCCGCGAAGGTCCTGTTTCACGACAGATCCGGTAGTCCGATGGAAGATTGCCCTCTTGTCCGGTAAGCGGTCGCGAGCGATACTCGGTTTTTCCCGCCCTGGCGCTTCCGAGGAGGAGCCCTGGTGGTGGACAACGAGCTCGCGGAGGTCCTCCGATCCGGGCCCTTCGAGCGTGCCCTGCGGGCGGCCATCCGCGCCCGGGGGCTTAGCCTCGACCGCCTGCACGCACGGCTGCGCGAGCGGGGCGTCCATGTCAGCCTGTCCAGCCTCAGCTACTGGCAGCGCGGCCGGTCCCGGCCCGAGCGGGCCGCCTCGCTGGCGGCGGTCCGGGAGCTCGAAGGCATCCTGTCCCTGCCGGAGTACGCGCTGATCGGCCTGCTCGGGCCGCCCCGCCCCCGGGGCCGGCGGCCGGGGACGCTCACCGTGCTCAGCCACCACGAGCAGGTGGTGGTGGGGGCCGGCCGGGGGCACCGGGTGAGCGCCCGGGTCGTGCTGCGGGCCGCCGCGCCGGGCCTGGACCGGTACGTGGTCGCCCATCAGCCGGGCACCCGGCTGCTGCGTACCGAGGGATGCCGGCCCGGACGCGGCGACGACGACGGGACCGGGCCCCTGACCGAACTGATCTTCCCGCACCCGCTCGCCCCCGGCGAGACCCACATCGTGGAGTACGTCACCGCCGTCGCCGCCGCCGACCGGTACGACCGGCGCCTGCGCGACCCGGTCGAGCAGCATCTGGTGCAGGTGCGGTTCACGGGCGGGCGGCTGCCGGTGCGGTGCTTCCACACCTGGTCCCCGGACGCGTCGGCGCCGCCCGGGGACGCCGGTGAGCTGCGCGTCGACGCGTTCGGGACCGCTCACCTGGTGGACACCGGCGCCCGGCCCGGCGTACGCGGCATCCGCTGGGAGTGGGTCTAGCGGCCGTGTATATGCCGCGCTCCCCCGGTGGCGCCGCTGGTAAAGCTCAAGGGAGTGTGATCGAGCCCGTCTTCGTATCCGGTCGAGTGCTCGAACGAGGTCAACGCCAGGGTCGCAGGGCTGTGGACAACGCTTCGCGGCCCAGCGACTCTTTCCAGGCCAGGTGTCCGTCGGGCCTGATCAGCAGTGGTTCTCCGAATCCCTTGAGCTCGCTCACAAGGCGGCTGTCCACAGGCTCGCCCGAGGCGTCGGCCAGGATCGGGCGACCCGCGCGAAGGTGCTCGAACAGCCGCGTCCCGTCGGGCAGGTCCCGGTCGGGTACGCGCGGTCCGAGTCCATAGGAGATGTCCAGCCCCGTGATCATCATGGCGATCTTCCAGTTCGCGTCCGGCGTCGCGAGCATGTCGCCCACGTGCTTTCGAAGCGCATCCACGTGCGCGCCGGGTGCGCTCAGCGCGCTCTGCGCGCGCGTGTTCGACAGCACCCGGGCGCCCACGGGGTGCCGCTCTTCGTGGTACGTGTCGAGCAACTCCTCGTCGGCGCTCCCTCGCACGACGAGCGCCAGCTTCCAGCCGAGATTGAACGCGTCCTGCAGCCCGGTGTTCAGCCCCTGACCCCCGGCCGGCGAGTGGACGTGCGCCGCGTCCCCGGCCAGCAGCACACGCCCGGAGCGATAACACGCCGCCTGCCGCGCCACGTCGGTGAATCGCGAGATCCACCGTGGACTGTGCATCCCGAAATCGGTGCCCGCCACCCGGATGAGCATCGCCCGCAGATCTTCGAAGCCGATGGCCGTCGAGTCGGCAACGGTTGCCCCGGCCTCATCCACGATCACCCGCCGCCACCCCTTCTCGAAGCCGAGCACCGAGAAGTTTCCCCGTGGCGTTCGCTGGAGCAGAAACTGCTCCGCGGGCGGGTCGGCGAGTTCGACGTCCCCGAGGATCGACGTGGTGGTCGCCGGCGTGCCCGGAAAGTCGATGCCCGCCAGCCGGCGCACCACACTGCGGCCGCCGTCACAACCGACCAGATAACGCGTCTCCACGGGCCCGGCCGTGGTCTCGACCACGACCGTCTCCGCGGCTGCCAACGCCGCTGCCGCCCCCGCGGCCTGCGACGCCGCGCTCGCCGACGCCGGCCCTGGGCGTAGGCCCGTCACCTCGACCCCGCGGCGAATCCGAACGCCCAGCTCCCGGGCGCGAGCCTCGAGCAGCCGCTCGATCCGGCGCTGGACGATCACCAGCAGGAACGGATACCGGGTCGGCAGCCCCGACAGGTCGAGCGGCAGTCCGGCGAAGCGCGTACCCGGCAACGGACGCCCCTCGGCCAGGAACGGGTCGAGCATCCCCCGCTGATCGAGCACTTCCAGCGACCGCGGATGCAGCCCGCCCGCCCTCGAGTCACGCGTGGGCTCGGTCAGCCTTTCGAGTACCAGCACATCCACCCCGGCGAGCCGCAGCTCGCACGCCAGCATCAGGCCGGTCGGGCCGGCGCCGGCGATGACCACGTCTTCCATGATCGCCCCTAACGCTATTAGAGTAATCTCGAACGGCGTTAGATTTAGCTCTAACGGTGCTAGATTGTCAACCGTGCCCATCACACCCGACCTGATCGCCCGGACCGGCCTGCGGCTGCTGAACGACGTCGGCCTCGACGGCCTGACCATGCGGACACTCGCCAAGGAGCTCGACGTCCAGGCACCCACGCTCTACTGGCACGTCAAGAACAAGCACGAGCTGCTCGACCTGATGGCCGGGCTGATCACGGCCGAGGCGGCCGACGGCGTCGAAGGCCCCAGCCGCAACGAGACCTGGCAGGAATGGATCGCCGGCCTCGCACGCAGGATGCGCGACGCGATGCTTCGCTACCGCGACGGCGCCAGGGTCACTGCCGGGTCCTACTCGACGGGTCCGTCCATCGGGCGGACGTTCGAACTGGTTCTGCGTACGCTCACCGACGCCGGCTTCTCGACCACCGAGGCGGCCCGCGCGTTCCCCGCCGTCCTGCACTACGTCGTGGGCTTCACGATCGAGCAACAAGCGCGTACGGGCGAGAATTACGAAGGCCCCAACCCCTATGCGCAGACGATGACCATCGACGAAACCCGGTATCCCCTGACGGCAAGCGTGACCAAGGAGCTCTACGCCGTCGACAGCGACGACCATTTCGAGCACGGCCTACGCATCGTGCTGGCGGGCATCGAGGCCGTTCGTCAGAAGGGCAGTTCAGTAAGCGGCAGTTGATCGACGGGATCCGCCGGCGGGTTCGCACCGACGCGCCCGGGCGCATCGGCATGCCGCCGGGGCGCGCAAAAGGGGGATCTGCAGGCCGAGCCGCCCGGCGGCAGGTACGGCGCCGAGCAGGCCGATCACGGGCTGGGGCGTTCTCGTGGTGGGCTGACGGCTAGGGTCGCGGGGCGCCGTGAGCGGCGGTCCTGGCGAGGCGGACGAGCTCGGCTGCCGGGCCGGTCAGCCGGGTCCTGGCCCGCCACACCGCGAACAGCGGCCGCCGCAGGTCGAGACCGGCGACGGGCACCTCGATCAGGCGTCCGTCGCGCAGTTCCGCGGCCACGGCGAGGTGGCTGAGAACCGCCGGGGCGACCCCGGTCTCCACCGCCACCTTCACCGCGGCGTTGGAGGACAGCTCCAGGATCGGCGGGGCGACGTCCGGGCCGGTCAGGAGGCGGTCGAGGGCGTAGCGGGTGCCCGAGCCGGGTTCGCGCACCACCAGCGGCGTCGCGGCCAGGTCGGCCCGGCTCAGCGGTTCCCCGCGCGGTGGTTCCCCGTCCAGAGATTCGCCGCGCAGTGGCTTCCCGCGCCGGGCCCACGCGTGACCGGGGGCCACCACGACGACGAGCCGGTCTTCCGCGACCGGCCAGGAGGTCAGCTCCCGCGGCACGACGGGCGACTCGATGAAGCCCGCGTCGATCTCGCCGTCCGTCGCCATCCGGCAGACCTCGCCGGAGTTGACCACGCGCAGCCCCACCTCCACGTCGGGCAGCACGCGGCGCAGCGTCACCAGCCAGCCGGGCATCAGGTATTCGGCGACGGTCATGCTCGCGGCCACCCGTACGCGGGCGTCGGTCCGCCCGCAAAGCGCCCGCACCCCCGTGAGCAGGTCGTTCGCGGCGGCCAGCGTGGCGCGGGCCCAGTCCACGACGACCTGGCCCTGCGGGCTGAGGCGCGAGCCCGTGGTCGAGCGGTGCAGCAGCGGCACGCCCAGCTCCCGCTCCAGCGTGTCGAGCCTGCGGCTGGCGGACGCCTGCGTGATGCCGTGCAGCTTCGCCGCCTTACCGAGGCTGCCCTGCTCCGCCACCAGGAGCAGCAGTTCGAGGCTGGCCAGATCCGGCCACCGTACGGTCATACGGCAACCGTATGACCTCTTGCGAAATCGGTGGCTACCGGGGCATATGGGACTTCGCGACGATCTCCGCATGCTTCCGTCTCCCACGCGGACCACCGCTGCCCGTTCCCCGCTCCCGGGACTGCTCGCGACGGCCGCCGGGGTGGCCCTGGCCACCGCCGTCAACGCGCTCGTCCCCGCCGTCAGCCCGCTGATGGCGGCGCTCGTCCTCGGCGCCCTCATGACCAACCTGGGCCTGTCCTCACCCGCCCTGCGTCCGGGGCTCGAGTTCGCGGCCAGAGGGCCGTTGCGGCTCGGGATCGTCCTCCTCGGCGCGCAGCTCGCCCTTCCCGACGTCCTCGCCCTGGGACTCCCGGTGGTGCTGCTGGTCGTGGTGACGGTCACCGCGACCTTCTTCGGCACACAGTGGCTCGGCCGCAGGCTCGGGTTGGGGCGGGAGCTGTCCCTGCTCGTCGCGACCGGTTTCTCCATCTGCGGGGCGGCGGCCGTCGCGGCCATGGACGGGGTGACCGACAGCGACGAGGAGGACGTCATGACCGCGGTCGCCCTGGTGACGCTGTACGGCTCGCTCGCGATCGCCGTACTGCCGCAGGCCGGGGGTCTCCTGCACCTGTCTCCGGAGGCGTTCGGCGTCTGGGCCGGCGCCAGCGTGCACGAGGTGGCCCAGGTCGTGGCCACCGCGCAGGCTGTGGACGGGGCGCAGGCCGCGGGCGGGGCGGCGCTCACCACCGCGGTGGTCGTCAAGCTGACCCGCGTGGTCCTGCTCGCCCCCCTCATCGCCGGAGTCACCCTCTGGCGCCGCCGTACGGCCGCTCCCGCTGAGGGCAGGAGGCCGCCCGTCGTGCCCCTCTTCGTGGCCGGCTTCCTCGCCATGGCGGCCCTGCGCAGCCTCGGCGTCCTGCCGCCCGCGTCGCTGGCGGTGCTGAAGACCGCGGAGACCCTGCTGTTCACCGCCGCGCTGTTCGGCATGGGAGCGGCGGTCCGCCTGCGCGCGCTCCTGCGCACCGGCCGCCGCGCCGTCACGCTGGGCGCCCTCTCGACGGCCCTTGTCACGCTGGTCGCCCTCGCCGGCGTGACCGTGCTGGTATGACCGTGCTGGCGTGATCTCCGATGGATCAGGCGCCGCAGTACGCGGACTCCTTGCCGATGACCCGGTAGACGCAGTCGGCGTACTGCACGAGCAGCAGCGCGGCCGCCCGGTTGCGGGAGGTCTCCCTGTCGATCACCTCGTCGGGCGGGTAGAAGCCGGGGTTGCTCCTCTTGGGGTACATCTCGAACGTGTACGTGAAGATCTTGTACGTGCCCCACATCCAGTCGTCGATGGAGCCGTCGGTGATGTAGAGGTCGCTCGCCTGCTCGGCGGTGTACCCGTTGGTGGCCGCCATGCTCCGGCCGAGGGCGGCGTGCGCGTCCCGGTCGTCCCGCGTCATGCCCGGGCCGGTGTCGGCCGTCGTGTACCCGTACGGCCACAGGACGAGCTCGCTGTAGGTGTGCCAGTCGATGGCCGCCTTGATCTGCTGGACGCCGCCGACCACGCGGCCGCGGACGAAGTCGGCCGCCGCCCTGACCTCCGGGGCCGACTCGGCGGCCGGGCCACGGTAGGTCTCGCTCGACGGGGTGCCGGACGAGCCGCCGCAGCAGCCCCACCTGTAGCCCCAGTTGCGGTTGAGGTCGGTGCCGACGCTGGAGGTGCCGGAGTTGGGCTGGCGGTTCTTGCGCCACGACCGGTAGGAGCCGGTGGCGATGTCGTACTCGCCGCCGTCGGGGTTGAGGTCGGGCAGGATCCAGATCTCCCGCGTGTTCACCAGATCGGTGATCTGGGCGTCGCCGCCGTAGTTGTCGGTGAACAGGCGCAGCAGGTAGATCGCCATCTCGACGGTGAGATGCTCGCGCGCGTGCTGGTGCGCGGTGAACAGCACCTCGGGCTCGTTCTCGTCGACGCCCACGTTGTCGCTGATCTTGACGCCCATCAGGTCGCGGCCCTCGTACGAGCGGCCGTAGCTGAACCTGCGCGCGATCGTGGGATGGGCGGCGACGACCTGGTCGACCAGCGTGCTGAGCTCGGCGTAGTTGTGGTAGCCGGAGTCCCCCGAGGGGAAGTCGAAGGTCTGCGGGCCGCCCGTCTCGGCGGGGGGTGCCAGTTCGGTGACCGTGAACCCGAGCCTGCGGATGGCGTCGGCCTCCTGGAGGGTCGCGGTGACGACCATGCTCCGGCCGTGCACCTCGTCGACCGCGGCCCCGGTGCGGGCCACCGCGCTGCGCTGCGCGACGGTGGCGGGGCCGTCCACCTGGTACTGCCTCGACGTCGACGGCTCCTGACCCGCCTGTCCCTCCTGTCCCGCCGTGCCCGTCACCGAGGTCGTCAGCGACAGGGCCGGGGAAGCGGGGGCGACGCCGAGCAGTGCCGCGAGGGTACAGAGCAACGCGAAGACAGCACGGCGCCTCCCCGGCGACGGCAGGCGGCGACGTCTTCTCACTCCACGCCCTCCCTTGCGGTAGGTACGTAGAGTGATCAGATCAGGCGGCCGGCTTCAACGGTCACCGGGCCGTGTCGCGCGACCCGGTGAACCGTCTCCACTCCGACCTGGTCATTCCACAATCAGTCCGGATGTTCTGTGGAATTTCACCTCATCGCGTATCGGACTCCGCACAGGTCAGCGCCGCACGGCCCGCCTCCAGCCGGGCCACCGGAATGCGGAACGGCGAGCAGGAGACGTAGTCGAGGCCGATCTCGTGGCAGAAGTGCACAGAGTCGGGGTCGCCGCCGTGCTCGCCGCAGATGCCGAGCTTGAGGTCCGGCCGCGTCCGCCTGCCCTCTTCGACCGCGATCCGCATCAGCCGGCCGACGCCCTCCCGGTCGACCGACTCGAACGGCGAGACCCCGAAGACGCCGAGGTCGAGGTATCTGCCGAAGAAGGCGCTCTCGACGTCGTCGCGGGAGAAGCCCCACGTCATCTGGGTGAGGTCGTTGGTGCCGAACGAGAAGAACTCGGCGGCCTCGGCGATCTGCCCGGCCGTCAGCGCCGCCCTCGGCACCTCGATCATCGTGCCGATCGCCGCCTCCACGCCCGCCTCGGCGAGGATGCCCTCAGCCTCCTCCCTGACGATCTCCAGCTCCTGCACCGCGCCGACCAGCGGAATCATGATCTCCGCACGGGCGTCCTCGACCCGCCGGGCCGCCGTGGCGATGGCCCGCACCTGCATGGCGAACAGGCCGGGGATCGTCAGGCCGAGCCGTACGCCGCGCAGGCCGAGCATCGGGTTCTGCTCGTGCAGCCGCTTGACCGCGTCGAGGAGCCTGCGGTCCCGGTCGTCAGCCCCTTCTCCCGCCCGTTCTTCCGCGAGGGCCACCTTCACGGCCAGGTCGGTGAGGTCGGGCAGGAACTCGTGCAGCGGCGGGTCGATCAGCCGGATCGTCACCGGCAGCCCGCGCATGGCCGTGAAGATGCCGGTGAAGTCGCCGGTCTGGAGCGGTTCGAGCGCGTCGAGCGCGGCCTGCCGCTCCTCGGGCGTCGTGGCCAGGATCAGGTCCTCGACGAGCCGCCGCCGCTCCCCCAGGAACATGTGCTCCGTACGGCACAGCCCGATGCCCTGGGCGCCGTAGCGGCGGGCGCGGGCGGCGTCCTCGGGGGTGTCGGCGTTGGCCCGTACGGCGAGCCGGCGTGCGGAGTCGGCGTGGGTCATGATCCGGTCGACGGCCCGCACCAGCTCGTCCTCGGCGGGCTCGCCCTCGAAATACCTGGCGACCGGCGAGGCGGTGACCGGGACCTCACCGAGGTACACGGCTCCGGTGCCGCCGTCGATCGAGATCACGTCGCCCTCGTTCACCACGATCCCGCCGGGGGCGGTGAAGCGGCGGGCGTGCGGATCGACCTCCAGTTCCTCGGCCCCGCACACGCAGGTCTTGCCCATCCCGCGGGCCACCACGGCGGCGTGGGAGGTCTTGCCGCCCCTGGAGGTGAGCACGCCGTGGGCCGCGATCATCCCGGCGAGATCGTCGGGGTTGGTCTCCCGCCGTACGAGGATGACCGCCTCGCCCTGCCCGGCCAGCTCGACGGCCCGCTCGGAGCTGAAGACGGCCCTGCCCGCGGCGGCGCCGGGCGAGGCGTTCATACCGGTGGTCAGCCTGCGGTTGCCGGCCGTCGCGGCGAAGCGGGGGAACATGAGCTGGGCGAGCTGGTCGCCGGTGACCCGGGTGAGCGCCTCGTCCATGTCGATCAGGCCCTCGTCCACGAGCTGCGTGGCGATGCAGAAGGCGGCGGCAGCCGTGCGCTTGCCGACCCGGGTCTGCAGCATCCACAGCTTGCCGCGCTCGATCGTGAACTCGATGTCGCACAGGTCGCGGTAGTGCCGCTCCAGCGTCGCCATGATGTCGAGGAGCTCGCGGTAGGCCTCCGGGTTGATGGTCTCCAGCTCCTGCAGGGGGACGGTGTTGCGGATGCCGGCGACGACGTCCTCGCCCTGGGCGTTGCGCAGGTAGTCGCCGTAGACGCCCTGGCGTCCCGAGCCGGGGTCGCGGGTGAAGGCGACCCCGGTGCCGGAGTCCGGGCCCATGTTGCCGAACACCATGGCGACGACGTTGACGGCGGTGCCGAGGTCGGCGGGGATGCGCTCCTGGCGGCGGTAGAGGATCGCGCGCGGGGCGTTCCAGGAGTCGAAGACCGCCCTGACGGCGAGATCCATCTGCTCCCGGGGGTCGGCGGGAAAGTCGCGGCCCGTCCGCTCCCGGACGATGCCCTTGAAGGTCTCGACCAGCCGCTGGAGGTCGGCGGCGTCGAGGTCGGTGTCGTCCCGCTCGCCCTTGAGGGCGTCCATCGCGTCCTCGAACAGCTCGCCGTCGATGCCCAGGACGGTCTTGCCGAACATCTGGATGAGACGGCGGTAGGAGTCCCACGCGAAGCGGTCGTTGCCCGACTGCTTGGCCAGCCCGAGGACCGAGTCGTCGTTGAGGCCGATGTTGAGGACCGTCTCCATCATTCCGGGCATCGAGAACTTGGCCCCCGACCTCACGCTGACCAGCAGCGGGTCGTCCGCCTGGCCGAGGCGCTTGCCCATCCGTGCTTCCAGGGCGGCCAGATGCTCGCCGATCTCCCCCTCCAGCCCGTCGGGCATGCCCCCGTGACTCAGGTAGTGGCGGCACGCCTCCGTGGTGATCGTGAAGCCGGGAGGCACGGGGAGGCCGATGTTGGTCATTTCCGCCAGATTGGCGCCCTTGCCACCGAGTAGGTCTTTGAGGTCCTTGTTGCCCTCGGTGAAGTCGTAAACGTACTTGGGCATGCGACGCTCCTTCGCCGACTTCAATAAAACCGCGGACGCGGCCCGCAACCGGACTGTACCTAGGAAAAGCAGCACCAAACCTCACCCTTCGCCACATATGACGTCTAAGCAGGTCGCAGGCATCGAACAGGTCTAATCCAATCAAAGAACGGCCATTTTTCCGGTGGCCGCAGAGTGGTATAAACCAATTCGCCACCAAGGACGACGTGAAGGCTCCCCGGCGCGGGAGGGGAAATGGTTTAGACCATTGTCCGGTAAGGCGGAGTTCCGGTGAGTCGGCGGTGCGGTGGAGACGGCGTGCGATATAAACGAGGCACCCTCCGAATACAGTCGAACACGGAGGGTTGTCAGTGTCGCGAGCGATGTCGCGAGTGGTATCGGCGCGGGCGGCGGCGCGAAGGGTCTGGCCGGTGCTGGCGGCGGCGGTCGCCGGGCTCGGCGCGATGACGGCGGCCACCGGCTGCGGGGGCGCGCGGGTCACTCCGGAGGAGTTTGCCTCGGGCACACCCTCCCTGTCGTGGAAGGCGTGCGAGGAGACGGCCTCCTCCTCCGGCTTCGAGTGCGCCACACTCCAGGTGCCCCTCGACTACGCCAAACCGGAGGGCAAGAAGATCGACATCGCACTGGTCCGGCTGCGGGCCACCGACCAGAGCCGGCGGATCGGCTCCCTGGTCTTCAACTTCGGCGGGCCCGGCGGCTCCGGCGTCACGACGCTCATCAACGCGGCCCACGCGTTCTCCACCCTGAACAGCCGCTACGACCTCGTCAGCTTCGACCCGCGCGGCGTGGAGCGCAGCAGCGGCATCCGCTGTCTCAGCGGCCCGCAGATGGACCAGTACATGAGCAGGGAGCCCAGCGAGAACGCCGCGGCCGAGACCAAGCTCGTCAAGGGCTTCGCCCAGGCGTGCGAGCGCAACGCGGGCTGGATTCTGCCCTACGTCGGCACCGTCAACGCGGCACGCGACATGGAGACCCTGCGCGTGGCCCTCGGCGAGCCACGCCTCAACTACTTCGGCTTCTCCTACGGCACCCACCTCGGGGCGGTGTACGCCACGCAGTTCCCGAAGAAGGTGGGGCGCATGGTGCTCGACTCGGCCGTCGATCCCTCGGTCAGCATGCTCGACATGGCCAAGACGCAGGCGCTCGGCTTCCAGAAGGCGTACGAGGACTATCTGGCCGACTGCACCAAGACGCGGACGAGTTGCCCGCTCGGCGCCGACGCCCACGCCGCGAACGCCACCGTGCTGAAGCTCCTCGACACCCTGGCGCGCACGCCGGGGAAGGTCGGCTCGCGCACGGTCACCGAGGACATCGCCAGGGCGGGCATCACCCAGGCGCTCTACAGCAAGTACACCTGGCCGCTGCTCACCGAGGCGCTGGACGAGGGCAGGAAGGGCAAGCTCGACGGCCTGCTCGCGCTGGCCGACCAGTACGCCGGGCGGCAGCCGAACGGCACCTACTCGACCCTGCAGTTCTCGCTGCCGGCGGTGCTGTGCGTCGACAGCACCGACCGGCCCTCGGTCGCCCAGGCCGAGGAGCTGGCCCGGCGGCTGGAGAAGCGGAGCCCGGTCTTCGCCTCGACCGCGATCAGCGCGGGATCGTGCAGCGTCTGGCCGGTGCCCGGGGACGACGCCGCCAGGCACGTCGACGCCACCGGGTCCGGCCCGATCCTGGTGGTCGGCGTGACGAACGACCCGGCCACGCCCTACCAGTGGGCGCCGCGCCTGGCCGAGCAGTTGCGCACCGGTGTGCTGCTGACGCTGAACGGCGAGGGCCACGGCGCGTACGGCCAGAACCAGTGCATCGACGACAAGGTCAACGCCTACCTGCTGGAGGGGACGGTCCCGGCCAAGGGGACGCGCTGCGGCTGAGCGCGCTCCCCCGCTCGTTCACGGCGCCATCCACTGCGCCCTCCACTGCACCACAGTGCGGCTCGCTCCGGCGCTCAGCGTGCCGCTGACACCCTGCCGCTCAGCGTGCCGTCCGCAGGGCGCCGAGCCCGGCCACCACGTGGTCGACGATGCCGTACTCCCTGGCCTCCTCGGCGGTGAACCACCGGTCCCGGTCGGAGTCCGCCTCGATGCGTTCGAGCGGCTGATTGGTGTGGAAGGCGATGCGCTCGGCCAGGGTCTTCTTCGTGTGCCGCATCTGCTCGGCCTGGATCGCGATGTCGGCCGCCGTGCCGCCGATGCCGCCGAGCGGCTGGTGCATCATGATGCGCGCGTGCGGCAGGGCGTAACGCTTGCCCGGCGCGCCGGCGCACAGCAGGAACTGCCCCATCGATGCGGCCAGGCCCATGCCCACGGTGACGACGTCGTTCGGCACGTATTGCATGACGTCGTAAATCGCCAGACCGGCCGACACGGAACCACCGGGGGAATTGATGTAAAGGCTGATGTCCCGTTCGGAGTCCTCCGCGGTCAGCAGCAGCAGTTGCGAGCAGATGCGGTTGGCGATGTCGTCGTCGACCTCCTGGCCGAGCACGACGATGCGCCGTTCCAGCAGCTTACGGCCAAGATCTCCGAAGGCGAACCGGTCGGCGGCGGGGTCGCCGGAGCGCGCGTGGTGGTCCATCTGGTCTCCCTGTTCCGGTAGTCGGGTCATGCCGCGACATTAGTCCCGGAACCCGGGAAGAGGCCTGCCTATTTCACTCTGAGCACATTTCTTCCATGAGCAAATTACGCTAGGAGCATATTCCGCCTTTAGCGCATTCACGTCAGGGCTCGGCCCGGAACGCCCGGCGGTAGGCGCCCGGCGTCGTGCCCATGATCGTGAGGAAGCGCCGCCGGAGGTTGGTGGCCGAGGAGAGCCCGACGCGGCGGGCGACGGCGTCCAGCGGGAGGTCGGAGGACTCCAGCAGGTCCCGGGCCGTGGCGATCCGCTGGGCGAGCAGCCACTGCCCGGGGCTGGTGCCGAGCTGCTCGGCGAACCGACGGGCGAGGGTGCGCGCCGAGACGCCGGCGTGTGCGGCCATCTCCTCGACGGTCAGCGGTTCACCGAGTCTCTCGATGATCCACTCCAGCAACGGCGCGAGCGTGTCGTCGATCTGCGCCGGGTGCGGTGGCGCCGAGTACTGCAACTGCCCGCCCTCGCGGTGGGGCGGCATGACCATGGTCCGTGCGATGTGTGCGGCGTACCGGGCGCCCTGGTCGCGGCGGACCAGGTGCATGCACAGGTCGATGCCGGCCCCGGCGCCGGCGCTGGTGGCCACGTCACCGTGGTCCACGTACAGCGGATCCGGGTCGACCCGGATGCGCGGGAAGCGCGCGGCGAGCTCGTCCGCCAGCTTCCAGTGGGTGGTCGCCCGCCGTCCGTCCAGCAGACCGGCGTGTGCCAGCAGGAAGGCGCCTGAGCAGATGCTCACCACCCTGGCCCCGCGGGCATGCGCGCGGCCCAGAGCCCGGACGACCGCGGGCGAGGGCGGCTCCTTGACGGGCAGCCAGCCCGGGACGACCACGGTGTCCGCCCGGTCGAGCGCGTCCAGCCCGTCGGTCACGAGCATGTCGTACCCGGCGTACGTCGCGACCGGGCCGGGGCGCTCGGTGCACACGCCGAACGCGTACCGCGTCGGAAGTCCCTGCCGCTCGATCCCGAACACCTGAGCCGCGCAGGCGAGTTCGAAGGTCGATTGCCGTGGACGGACGAGGGCCACCACTCGATGCATGGCAGGAAAGTACCGCATGATGTCTTTTCTGACGCTCGGCGAGGCGACGGCCGGCCGCCAGGCTGGCCCTCATGACGACAGAACAGAACACGCCTGCGTGTGTGTGGTCCGCCGTCCAGGACGCTCCGGTCCGTGAACTCTTCCCCGGCATCCGGCTGCGCCCGCTGTGGGCCGGGGACAACGGTGCGAAGGCCTTCGTGCTGGAGATGGACGCGAACACCCGCTGGCAGGGAGTCGACGTCCACGAGCCGGGGCCCGAGGAGGTCTTCGTGGTCTCCGGCGTCTTCAACGACGGCGAGCGGGACTACCCGGCCGGCTCCTTCATCCACGCCCCCGCGGGTTCCTCACACGTCCCGCAGACGACGACGGGCTGCACGCTGTTCCTCTTCTATCCGGAGGGTTAGCGGCGGACGGGCGAGCGCCTTCCGGGACCCGGAAGGCGCTCGCCCGGCTCACGGCGCCAGGGCCTGGACCTCCAGCAGGCCGGTCGAGTAGCCGCTGCGCGAGGTGAAGTTCAGCCGGATCCGCGTGGTGGTGACCGGCGAGAACGTCACGGTGTTGAAGGTGTTCGGGGCCACGCCGCAGGCGCTCGCCCCGGGTACGTTCTGCCAGGCCGAGCCGGTCCAGTACTGCACCGAGCAGGACGCCGGCAGGTCGATGCCCTGGTCGTCGTCGAACCAGTAGGCCCGCACCCGGTTGAGGGTGACCGCGGCCGGCCAGTCGTACTGCACCCACTGGGCGCCCTGCTGCGGCCAGTTGCCGTACACCGCGTGGGCCCGGTCGGCCGAACCGGCCGGGGTGTAGCCGTCGTTGATCGCCGCGAGGCTCTCCCAGGAGGACACGTACGACGTCGAGGCGGTCGCGGTCAGCGCCTTGTTGTCACCGCCGGTGCCGCCGCCCCTGGTCTGGATCACCTTCTGGATCGTGCCGTCGGCGTTGAAGTAGAGCTTGTCCACCGCGACGGACCTGCGGAAGTTGCCGCCGCCCGGCGCGTCGGCCGTGTGGTAGACCATGTACCACTGCCCGTTGAACTCCACCACCGCCGCGTGACTCGTCGTGGAGCTGACCTGGTCGAGGATCACGCCCCGCTGGGTCCAGGGCCCGAGCGGGTTGCTCGCGGTCGCGTAGCGCTGGCAGGCGTAGCTGGACGAGGTGACGCAGCCGTTGGTGTCGTTGGCCGCGTAGACCATGTAGTAGACGCCGTTCCGCTTGAACATCCACGGCGCCTCCCAGTAGTTGGTGAGGCCCTGCGGCGTGACGACCGAGCCGTCCAGCTCGATCATGTTGGACTTGAGCTTGGCCGCCCGCACTCCCCAGTAGCCGCCCCAATAGATGTACGCCTGCCCGTCGTCGTCCGTGAACACCGTGGGGTCGATGTTCAGCGGCGACGAGTTCGGGGTGCTGTCGCTGATCAGAGGGCCGCCCTTGGCGTCGTGGAACGGGCCGAGCGGGCTGTCGCCGACCGCCACGCCGATGTCCATCCATCCCGGCCCGTTGCCGTTGACCGGGACGTACCAGTAGTACTTCCCGTTGCGCGGCTCCACCTCCCCCGCCCAGGCGTCCGCGCCCGCCCAGGAGAAGTCGGCGATCGACAGCTTCGCCCCGTTGTCGGTCCAGGTGTTCGCGTCCGTCGACGAGAGCACGTGCCAGTCGCGCATGGAGAAGTTGGTCGCGCCGGGGGCCGCCTCATCGTGCCCGGAGTAGATGTACATCGTGTTCCCCACCACGAGGGCGGCGGGGTCGGCCGTGTAGATGGAGGTGATGATCGGGTTGGCGGCGTACGCGCCGCCCGCCAGGACCAGCACCAGCGTGGCCGCGATCGCGGCCACCGAGGACAGGCGCCGGCGCCATGAGCGTCGTGACATGGATGAAGTGCCTTTCCGCGAGGGGTTACAAGCCTGTCGAGTGGAGATCGGCGATCTCGGCGGCGGTCAGCGCCTAGCTGTAGATCCGCAGCGAGTCGACCGCGCCCCGCAGGTAGGGGTCGCCGGCGTACTGCGAGCGGCCGATCCAGTTCCCCGTGGTGGAGCCGAGGTCTGGTGGAAGGGCCGCAGGGTCACCTGGCCGGTGCTCGCCGTCGCCGTGTAACGCAGCGGCGTCGAGGTCGCCGTGATCGTGGCGGGGTCGAGCGCGGGCAGGGCGCCGAGGTTCGTCGTGCCGTACCCGCCGGCGAGGACGATCGGGCCGACCCTGACCGCCTGCACCGTCGCGTCGTCCGGTGCGGCCTCCCGGGTCAGCGGGGTGGGCAGGTCGACGTCGACGACGTCCCCGCTGTTCCAGGTGCGGGTGAGCGCGGCGTACGTGCCGGAGGTGAGGGCGTCGGTCCCGGCCGCGAGCGGGGTCGAAGACCTCGGCATGGTCGAAGTACTGCGCGGTGGCGAGATGGGCGGGGTCGCCGGTGAGCTGGTAGAGGTTGGTCAGCACCTCGTTCATGCCGCCGAACTCGGTGTCGAGCATGTTCTGCCGCTGCGTGTAGCTGAGCCGATCGCAGCGCAGCTTGACCCAGGCGGCCATCCCGAGCAGGACGGTCAGCGCCTGGGCGTTGCCGGTGAGCAGGTGCGCGTCGAGCAGCCCCGCCATGATCTTGTGGAGGGTGTAGTAGGGGGCCCAGACCTGCCGGCGCGCCTCGACGCGGTCGATGAAGCTCTCGGGGAAGGCCGACAGGTAGCCAGCGTTGAACCCGGCGGTGGTCGCGCGGGCCTGGCATCCGGCCAGCTCGGTCACCAGGTAGTCGCTTTTGAACTCCGCCGTGCCGGTCGAGGCGTACGCCTGGGACAGGGCGGACAGCAGGTGCCCGGTGGAGTGGCCGCGCAGTTCGGTGCTGGGCGACTCCCAGCCGCCGCAGGGCGTGGCGGACGACGCGAGGCCGACGTTGCGCCGGAAGGCGTGCAGAAGGCGGTCGGGGTCGAGGAACGACAGGTAGCTGTGCGTACGCCCGGCGTTGGCCGCTAACGGCCCGCCCAGCAGGCGCACGGCCGTCAGCGGGAACGCGTAGGCGGCGACGCCGATGTCGGGACGGGAGGCGGCCGCGGCGGGGCGGGCGGTCCCGAGGGCGCCGAACGCGCCGGCCGCGAGCAGGGTTCTGCGTGAGACGCTTCTGGGGGGTTCTGGCATGGCTGTCTCGTCTTCCGTCGGAGTGGGGGGTGCGGGGGAGGCCGCTCGCCTCCCCCGCCTGACGCGTTACGAGCCGTACGCCTTGACTTCGAGCAGCCCGACGGAGTAGCCGGAGGCGCTCTGCAGCAGCACCCGCAGGCGGGTGGTGCTGACGGGGGTGAAGGTCACGGTGTTGTACTGGTCGGCCGTGACCGGATAGCCGCTCGCCCCGGCGACGTCCACGTAGGCGCTGCCGTTCCAGTACTGGAGCTTCCACGACGCCGGCAGGTCGATGCCCTGGTCGTCGTCGAAGAAGTAGACCTGCGCCCGGCCGACGGTCACGGCCGACGGCCAGGTGAGGGCCGCCCACTGCTCACCCTGGTTGGGCCAAGTGCCCCAGCGCGGGTTGACCGTGTCGTTGGACGACGGCGGGTCGATCCCGTCGTTGATCGCGGCGACCGACTCCCACGACGAGGTGTACGACGCGGAGGGCGTCGCCGACTGGGCCAGGTTGGTGACCGGCGGCGGGTTGGTGCCGCCACGGTTGTAGATCTTGATTTCGGTGAGCCCGCTCTTGGCTCCGGACGGGTTGGTCATCAGCACCCGCACCCGCTGCGCGGTCACCGGGCTGAACTTGACCAGGTTGTAGTTGCCCTGCGGGGTGGCGGGCGTCTTCGCCTGGCCGCTCACGGTGGTCCAGGTGCCGCCGTCGAGGTACTGGATCTGGTAGGCCGACGGCGGCCGGTAGGCCGTGCTCGCCGGGCGGCTGTCCTTGAAGTAGAGCCTGACCTCGTCGAAGGTCTTGGCGCTGCCGAAGTTCACCTCGTACCAGTCCTGGGCGTTCGGCGAGCCGGCCGCGCCCCAGAACGGCTCGTTGATCGGGAATCCGTCCACGGCGGAGGCCGTGGTGGTGCCCGAGCCGGTGTAGGAGGCCGACACGGTGGCGCCCTGGGCGAGGTCGGTGAGGTTCGCGGTGATGTCGGCTCCGGCCTTGGCCAGCTCGTCGACCACCCGCGGGTCGGTGTGGACGACCTGCTGCGGCGCCTTCATCCCGGCGACCGCCTGGTTGTAGGAGACGGTCCCGGTGGCGCCCCCGGTGAAGGTGACCGACCCGGTCGCGGGGTCCCACACGAACGGCGCCAGCCGGTCCACGGTCACGGCCCGGGCGCCGTTGACGTAGATCGAGTAGCCCTGCGGCACCCCGGCGTACCGGGTGACGCCGTCGGACGGGTCGTCCCAGACGATCGACAGGTCGGCGTCGCGGTAGCGGATGTCGTTGACGGCGAAGTGATCCCAGCCGATGTCGATGGGCGACAGCTCCACCTTGGCGTCGTCGCGCGGGCGCAGCCCGGCCACGTCCTCGATCAGCGTCCAGTTGCTGCTGCCCAGGATGTTGTGGTGGATCCACGACCGGTAGGTGATCGACGAGCCGTTCCAGTTCGCCCAGAACTCGTTGGCGTCGGGCCAGCGGGTGTCGCCGCCCACGTACTGCGCCCAGGCGTTCCAGTAGAGCAGCTTCTTGTAGTCGTCCTTGGTGATGTAGGAGCTCGGGTAGTTGCGGATGGCCGAGGAGAACAGCCGGAACTGCACGGTCGAGTTGATCGTGGAGAAGTTGTTGCTGCCGGGGTTGCCGGCCGCCGCCGCCTTGTCCTTCTGGTTGGCCGTGTAGAAGGGGAAGACCGGATACTCGGCCGGGTCGGCGAACAGCCGCAGCGCCTCCCGGTAGGTCGCCGTGTTCGGCATCAGGCCCACCGCGTACGGGTAGAAGTTGTTGATCTCCTTCCACGGGTCGAGCGTGTTCGTCGCCACGTGGCGGTGCTCCAGCACCCGGTTCGACGGGTCCCACAGCACGTGCGGTCGAGGTTGCCACTGCGCCAGTGGAACGACACGGCGTCGGCGTCGTTGCCGGTGAGGGCGCCCCAGTCGTACTCGATCAGCCCGTTGCCGTCGTGGTCGTAGTAGGAGAGCTGGCCCTTGGCGTCGCCCTCGGCGTACTTGGCGAGGTTCGCCGCGACGGCGGGCGGCCCGCCGTGGATCTGGTAGCTGCGCCAGGCGGCCTCACCGATGTACTGGGTGTAGCTGTTGGACCAGTTGGCGGGGTCGCCCGGGTTGTCGAGGAACCGCCCGCCCTTCGACACCTGCCCGGCCGACAGCCAGTCGCCGTACGCGTAGAGCGGGGTGCGCAGATACTTCAGGTCGTCGATGTGCATCGGCTGGGTGAGCACGATGGCGTTGTTGTAGCCGAGCGCGCCCTCGACGGAGGTCGGGAACTGGTAGGTCTGGCCGGGCAGGTTCGCGTCGAGGTTGTTGAACCGCATCAGCCACCAGCGGTAGTAGTAGTTCTTCGTGATCGCCGGCTCGGGCGAGTCGAAGTAGGGGATGTTGTCCGCCCACCACCGGTTGTAGGCCCGCACGTGCGTGGCGAACGCGGTGGCGGCGTCGTAGCCCTTGTAGGCGTTGTATTCGCTCAGCGAGTCGGGGATCTCGTCGGTGACGAAGCCCATGACGAGCTTGACGGTGACGGTGGCGCCGGCCGCGATCGTCACCGAGCGGTTCAGTCCCCCGCTGGAGACGGTGAACCCGTCGCCCGACAGCCGGGGGCGGATCGTCGTGAGGTTGTTGAAGGCGTTCACGGTGCCGGTCAGCTCGTTGCCGCTGCCCGAGGTGGCGTACGGCGAGGTGGCGCGCAGTTGCAGGGTGGTGGAGGCGGTGCCGCCGTTGGTGATCGCCAGGTTGGCCACCGCGACGTTGTTGTCCGTGATGAACTTCGTCTGCTCGATCCGGACGTTGCCGCTGGTGTGGACGCTCTTCCAGTGGCTGGGGGTCTGCTTGCGCTGGGCGGTCTGCTCGGTGAACGTGCCCGGGGTGACGGCGACGGTGAAGGCGCTCTGGTCGTTGATGCTCTCGATGTAGGCGACCTTGCCGGCGAAGCCGAGCGTGCCGGGGGTGTGGGTCTTCATGAACAGGGCCCGGCCGCGCGTCATGAGGATGCCGCCGTCGGCGTCGGAGGGGTCGCTTCCGCCGGTGCGGCTGAGCAGCCGGTCGATCCAGAAGTCGGTGCCGGAGCTCTCGGAGTCGTAGACGGCCCGCAGCATGTTCCCCGTGCTGTAGCCGACGGGCGGCGTGGGGATGGCGGGACCGGTGAACGTGGGATAGCCGATGGTCTGGGCGGCGGAGGCGTCCTGCCTCGGCACCATGAGGGCGCCGATGACGAGGCAGAGCACCACCGCCACGGTCAGGGATCTGAACCGGGGATGGACGAACGCCGGCATCACGTCACCTCCTTCGGGGGTGGTTGGGGGGACGGTCACCCGGGGGCGGATGCCGCGCTTGAGCCCACAATCGATGCCGAAAAGGTTTTCGGCAACGTTAACTTTCGGTAACGAGATCAGCGCGCAGGCGGCATTGATGGCGGCGCGCTCGCCCGCATATGGTCAGGGCGTGCGGGTGCCTTCTCCCGCGCCTTTTCTGAAATGTCTTTCGAAAGGATTTCGGTGGGCCGACGTCGTTCCGGAATGGTGACGCTCACCGACGTCGCCGCCCGGGCCGGGGTCTCGGTGGCGACGGCTTCCAAGGCCCTGAACAACCGGGCCGAGGTCGCCGAGGAGACCCGCGCCCGGGTGCGGCGGGCCGCGGCCGAGCTGTCCTTCCGCCCCAACGCGCTCGCCCAGGGGCTGATCTCCGGCCGCACCCGCACCATCGGGCTGCTCACCGACGAGCTCGGCGGGCGCTTCTCCATGCCCGTGCTGCTCGGGGTGGAGAACGCGCTGGGCAACGAGGAGATGTCTGTCGTGCTGTGCGACGCGCGCGGCGACGCCATCCGGCGCCAGCACTACATCCGCACGCTGCTGGCCCGGCAGGTCGACGGGTTCGTCATCCTGGGCGAGAGCAACGACGTGCGGCCGTCCCTGACCCGGGACATCCCCGTGCCGGTGGTCTACGTGTACGGCGAGTCCAGCGACCCGGCCGACCTGTCGATCCTCGCCGACGACACGGGAGGGGCCCGGCTGGCCGCCGGTCATCTGATCGCGCTGCGCCGCCGCCACATCGCGCACATCACCGGTCCCGAGTCCTACCGGGCCGCCCGCGACCGGGCCGCCGCCCTGCGCGCGGCACTGGACGAGGCCGGCCTCGATCTGGCCGGTGGCGAGCCGTTCTTCGGCGAGTGGTCGCGCCGGTGGGGCCGCCACGCCACCCGGATGCTGATCACCGCGGCCCCCGAGGTGGACGCGATCTTCTGCGGCAACGACCAGATCGCCGACGGCGCCTGCGAGGCCCTGGCCGCCCTGGGACGGCGCATCCCCGACGACGTCGCGGTGGTGGGCTACGACAACTGGGAGGCGCTCGCGGCCGACTGCCGCCCGCCGCTGACGACCATCGACCTCAACCTCGAACAGCTCGGCGCCGCGGCGGTCGAGCACCTGTCGGCCGCCCTCGACGGGCACCGCACGTCCGGCGTCGTACGGCGGACGGGGCGGCTGGTGGTGCGGGAGTCGACCGGCCCGCTCCCCCGCCGCCCCGGCAACTGAAATCCACGGAGAATTACCACTCCGCGATTATCGCCAATATGTCAGAAAAGGTTTTCGCAATGAAACTTTCAGCGGGCTTCAGGCAGCCAGACCCGCATCGTCGCGGGCCCCCGGTTGCCCCAGCGGTGGTAGGGCACGAGCCACAGCACCATCGGCTCCCCCTGCTCCGTCCGGGCCTCGCCGTACGGCCAGCCGTCGTCCTCGGCGACGACGTGACGGGCGGCGACCTCCAGGGACGGCCCGCGCTCCACCGGTGGCGTGGCGGTGCTGACCTCGATCTGCGACAGCAGCGGCGCGTCTCCGGGCGACTCCGCGCAGTAGACCAGGGGCCCGCGCTCGACCGCCACGCACCCGCGCACGGCGTCCACCCGGGGATCGGCGCGGACCCAGCGCGGCGACATCGGGATGTCGAGACGGACCTCCTCGCCCTGCTGCCAGGAACGTTCCCACTCGTGCCGGCCGCCGCCCGCCCAGCCCGGGACGCGCACCGTGATCCGGCGCGGGTCCGCCGGAGCCTCCTCGACGGTCAGCGTCACCGAGCCCGACCAGGGGTAACCCGTGGAGACCCGCACCCGCAGCCCGTCGTGGCCGATGACCGACGGCGTGATGTGCTGGACATGGATTCCCCGCTCGTCGGCCGTCGCGAGGTAGGCGGGCAGGGAGGCGAAGGTGCGGGCGAGGTTCGTGGGACAGCACGACACCTCGCGCCAGGGGGCGCGCAGCCCGCCCTCCGCACGCGGGCTGACCCCCTCGACCTTCTCCCCCGGCACCCGCACCTGGAGGGGGTTGGCGTAGAAGAACGACTTCCCGTCGAGGGCCGGCCCGGCGGCGACGACGTTGTAGAGCGTGCGCTCGGCCAGGTCCGCGTAGCGGGGGTCGCCGGTCGCCAGCAGCAGCCGGTGGGCCAGCATGACCGACGCCACCCCGGCGCAGGTCTCGTTGTAGGCGCGGTCGGGCGGCAGCTCGTAGTCGTCGCCGAACGCCTCCCCCGAGTGCCGCGACCCCATGCCGCCGGTCAGGTACGTGCGCCGGGCGACCGTGCGCTCCCACTGCCGCTCGACGGTCTCCAGCAGTTCCTTGTCGCCCGTCTCCACGGCCAGGTCCACGACCCCGCAGGCCAGGTAGAGCGCGCGTACGGCATGGCCGCGGAACACCTCGGCCCGCCGTACGGGCAGGTCGTCCTGGTAGTAGGCGCGGCCGAACTCGATGTCGGCGAGCGCCGGCAGCCCGCGCCGCTCGACGAACCTGCGGGCCATCTCCAGGTAGCGTTCCGCGCCGGTCTCCCGGTAGAGCTCGACCAGCGCCATCTCGATCTCCGGGTGCCCGCAGACCTCCGTGCCCTCCATGAACGTCGCGCAGACGTGGTCGGCGGCGCGGCGGACCACGTCCCACAGCTCGTCCTCGCCGTGGGTGCGCTTGCGGGCGATCCCGGCCTGGATCAGGTGGCCGTAGCAGTACAGCTCGTGGCCCCACTCCAGGTCGGTGTACCGCGCGCCGGGCCACTTGGTGTTGAGGTAGCCGTCGGCCTCCTGCGCCGCGGCGACGACGCGGGTCAGCTCCTCGATCCGCGGGTCGCCCGCCCAGGCCATCGCCTCCATCAGCTTGTAGACCTCGGAGTCGCTGAACTCGCGTCCGCGCCGCGGCTCGCCCGCGAAGTTGCCGATCCACCCCACCCGCTCCATCCACGTGTAGCAGTGGTCGATGATCGTCTGGGTCGGCTGCGATCCCCAGAACCCGGGGAGCAGGCGGACGCCCGGCAGGCCGAGGGGGGTGAGGGCGCCGGAGGAGGGCGCGACGGGACTAACCACGCAAGGCTCCTGACATGAATCCGCGGACGTAGTAGCGCTGCAGGACGAGGAAGAGCAGCAGGCAGGGCACCGCCATGACCATGACGCCGGCCTGCAGCATGCCGTAGTCGATCGCGCCGAACGTCTTCTGCGTCATGCTGACGACGGCGACCGGCAGCGGGAAGCTCGACCCGTCGTTGAGCAGGATCAACGGCGCGAAGAAGTCGTTCCACGAGGCGAGGAACGCGAACAGGCCGACGGTGATCAGGCCAGGCCGCACGGCGGGCAGCAGGATGCCGATCAGCGCGCGCAGCGAACCGCACCCGTCGACCATCGCGGCCTCCTCCAGCTCCTTCGGGACGGCCTCGAAGGAGTTGCGCATCATGTAGGTGGCGAAGGGAAGCTGGAACATCACAAAGACCAGGGCCAGCCCGACCAGGGAGTTCTGCAGCCCGACGTACCCGAGCAGGACGTACAGCGGGATGAGGATGGTGGCGTACGGCACCATGAGGATCGCGAGCGTGGCCAGGAAGAGCAGATTCTTGCCGGGGAAGCGGAACCGGGCGAACGCGTAGCCGCCGAGCGCCGAGACGACGACGGTGCCGGCGACCGTGATCACGGACACCAGGAGGCTGTTGCCGAAGTAACGCGGCAGGCCCTCGCCGAACCGCGCCATCTGCGCGTAGTTGCCGAGCGTGTAGCCGCCGTCCTGTCCCCGCAGCGAGGACCAGCCGCTCCACAGCAGCGGGAACAGGAACAGCACGGCCAGCGCCGACCGGGACGAGTAGTACCTCATCTCAGGACCTTCAACTGGAGGGTGTTGAGCGCGACCAGGACGGCCAGCAGCACGACGGAGATCGCGGCGGCGCCGCCGAGGTCGAACTTGAAGAACGCGTTGCGGTAGATCACCATCACCATCGAGACCGTGCTGTTGTCGGGCCCGCCGTTGGTGAAGATGAAGAACTGGTCGAAGGCGAGCAGCGACCCGGTGATGCTGAGGATCAGCATCAGCGCGAGGGTCGGGCGCAGCAGCGGCAGCGTGATCCGGGTGAACACCTGCCAGCGGGACGCGCCGTCGGACCTGGCCGCCTCGTAGACCTCGACCGGGATGGACTGCAGGCCGGTCAGCAGGATCAGCATGTTGAACCCGGCGAAGCGCCAGAGCACCAGCACGATCGTGGAGGTGAGGGCCATGTTCGGCGTGCCGGTCCACTTCACGCCGAGGAACCCGAACGGGCCGACGTCGTTGTTGAGCATGCCGTAGAACAGCAGCGCCGCCGCGGCGAACCCGACCGCGCCGGGCAGGAAGAACGCCGTACGGAAGAAGCCGACGCCGGGCCGGCGCTCCTGCACGAGCAGCGCGAGGCCGAGGGCCAGCGCCGACAGCAGCACCGTGATGATCGCGGTGTACTTCAGCGTGAAGACCACGGCGCCGGGGAACAACGGGTCGTCGGCGATCTTCGCGTAGTTCGCCGGGGCGTTGAACGTCGGCGCCCCGAGCAGCGGCCACCTGTGCAGCGACATCACGACGACCAGCACGAGCGGGGCGAGGAACAGGGTGAGGACGATCACGGCGGTGGGCGCCGCGTAGGCCATCCCGGCCAGCGCGCGCAGGGTGCCCGGACGGGCCGGGGCGCGTCGGCCCCGGCCCGCACGGGCCGCCGTCACATGGACAGTGCCACTCACTGGGCCTGCCATCACTGCTGGAGGGACTGGTTGACGGACTCGTTGAGCGAGGCGACCTTCGAGGCGTCCCCGAAGACGGCCTCACGCGCCAGCCTGAGCCACGGCCCCTGCGGGTCGTTGAACGTCTGGCCGAACTTCAGCGCGTACGGCGTCCTGCCCTTGGCGACGAGCGAGTTGATCAGCACCACCCGCGGGTCGGCGGACGAGTACTTGTTGTCCGCCAGGTCGGTGCGGGCCACCACGTCCTTGTTCTTGGCCATGACCTCGACCTGGGCCTCGTCGGAGACCGACCAGGACAGGAAGTCCCACGCCTCGTCCGGGTGCTGGGAGGTGGCCGAGATGCCGACCGAGTCGCCGCCGACGAAGGTGGACTCGCCGCCGTCGGGGCCCGCGATGGGCGCGACGCCGATCTTCATGTCCGCCGGCATCGACCCGAGCGTGGTGGACGGCATCGGCATCACGCCGATCTCGCCCTTGGGGAAGAAGCCGGTCCAGGTCGGCCCCTGCTCCTCCTTGGTGGTCGGTCCGGTGACGCCCTTCTCGTACAGGCTCCGGTAGATCGCGAAGACGTCGGTCATCGGCGGCTTGTCCACCAGCGACTGGGTGCCGTCCTCGTTCATCACGTCGCCGCCCGCGGCCCAGACCGACGGCCAGAACGTGAAGACGTAGCAGCCTCCGCAGTTGCCGCCGAAGAAGGTGCCGTGGACCTTGCCGTCCTTGCCCAGCTTCTCCTGCACGGTCGTGGCCTGCTCGGCGAACTCCTTGAGCGTGGTGGGGCCCTTCTCCGGGTCGAGCCCCGCCTTCTTGTAGAGGTCCTTGTTCCAGAACCAGACCGACAGGTCGAGGGTGTGCGGCAGCGTGTACTGCCGGTTCTCGTACGTGCCGAGCCGCATGTGCGAGGGGGCCAGCGCGTCCTTGAACGGGAGCTTGGCGATCCGGTCGGTGATGTCCAGGAACAGACCCTGGGAGGTGTAGTTGGGCACGAAGATCACGTCGGCGGCGAAGATGTCGGGGAGCTGCTTGGCCCCCGCCGCCGCGGCGATCCTCGGCTGATAGTTGTCGGTGGGGATGACGGTCAGCTTGACCTGGTTCTTGTGGGTCTTGTTGTAGGCGTCGACCAGGCGCTGGCTCTGCGCCTGGGTGGCGGCGCGGGTCCACATCGTGACGGTGACCGGGCCGCTCGACCCGGCCGATGCCGATCCCGCGGGCTCGCCGCCGCCGCAGGCCGCGAGTGCCGCGGCCAGGAGCGCTGCGGCCGTGATCGCCGGCAGTCGTCTGAACATCGGTGCTCCTTACGGGGGGTGTGCCGTGCTGGCAGGTGCTCCTCGCGTGAAGATCACGGAAAATGACCTAAAAGGTTTTCGGAAACGTAGCCGCAACATACGCCGCCGTCAATGGCATGCCTAGTCCTTGCGTCATCACGGAACGGCGACTATCTTCGGCAAGGCCGTAGTCGCCCACAGTCTGAAAAGGTTTTACGTATCGATGGCTCCTCCGCAACGACCCGCCACGATCACCGACGTGGCCGCCCTCGCGGGGGTCTCGATCGCGACCGCGTCCAAGGCGCTCAACGGCCGGGGACAGGTTCGCGCGGAGACCCGCAGGCGCGTCTTCCAGGCAGCGGAAGAGCTGTCGTTCCAGCCGAACGCGCTGGCCCGCAGCCTGCTGACCGGATCCACCCGCACGATGGGCCTGCTCACCAGTGACAGCGTCGGCCGTTTCGGCATCCCCGTGCTGCTCGGCGCCGAGGACGCCTTCGGCGCGGGTGAGATGGCGGTGCTGCTGTGCGACGCCCGCGGCGACGCCATCCGCGAGCAGCACCACATCCGCACACTGCTGACCCGCCGGGTGGACGGCCTCATCGTCGTGGGCGAGAGCACCGACCCCCGGCCCTCGATAAGCCGCGACCTGCCCGTGCCCGTCGTGTACGCCTACGCGCCGTCCGACGACCCGGACGACGTGTCGTTCGTGCCCGACGACGTGGACGGTGCGGCGCAGGCCGTACGGCACCTGGTGACCCTCGGCCGGCGCAGGATCGCGCACGTCACCGGCCCGCAGCACTACCAGGCCGCCCAGGACAGGGCGGCCGGGGTGACGCTCGCGCTGGAGGAGGCGGGGCTGCCGATGTCCGGCGGCCAGGTCCTGTACGGCGTGTGGTCGCAGCGCTGGGGACGGCAGGCCGCCGAGGTGATCCTGCGCGCCGATCCCGAGGTGGACGCCGTCGTCTGCGGCAGCGACCAGATAGCGGCCGGCCTCGTGGAGGCCGCGCGGGAACGCGGGCGACGGGTGCCGGAGGACCTCGCGGTGGTCGGCTACGACAACTGGGAGGTCCTGTCCACGGAGACCAGGCCCCCGCTGACCACGGTCGACATGAACCTGGAGGTGCTCGGCCGCACGGCCGCCCAGCACCTGTTCGCGGCGCTCGGCGGCCGGGCCACCCCCGGCGTCCACCGACTGCCCTGCCGCCTCGTGATCCGCGAGTCGACCGTGTAATTGCGACCCTTGGCCGCCCCGGAGGACGACCGCCACCGGTGAACGCCGGACGTCGCCCGTCCGTCCATCGCCGCATTAAGATCCTCGGCCGCCCCGAAGGGCGACCGCCACGCCGAGCGCCCAGATCTTCAGGTAGTGGTCGTGGGTGTTGCGATCCCCGGTCGCCCCGGAGGGCGACCGCCACCGAGGTAGCCGTCAAGGTGGCCGGATGGTACTGGGGCGTTGCGATCCTCGGTCGCCCCGGAGGGCGACCGCCACGCCCTGCGGAAGAACGAGCGGCCGCGTCACGAGAGCGTTGCGATCCTCGGCCGCCCCGAAGGGCCACCGCCACTCACGATCATGGCCCCGATGTTCAGGAGCTTGTCGGTTGCGATCCTCGGCTGCCCCGAAGGGCGACCGCCACAGCACCTGATAGGCATCATGCCTGATGAGGCGTCGTTGACCATGAATGCTAATTTTCATATCAAGTTACAAATCGGGCCATAACTCCTTAAGGAGCTATGGCGTGTCGCATGAGCACTTGTGGTTCCGAACTACGGGAGCCGTAGGAGTACAAGGTAACTTCACCCCGATCGGAATCGATGCTATAGGAGGGCGATGCCCTCGGCCGCCGAAATCAAAGATCATGGTTGGGCGCGAAAGCCCGGCTACAAGAAGCAACGGTGCTGTCCTGTGGACGGGATTCCTCCGAACTTGCTGAAATTGTCGGTCGCCTCTCCTACAGTTCAGCTCTCGCAGATCTTCCGCATAGAGAGGCGACCGTGGCCGGACCTTTGTGGGCGCACAGTGCCCGGGATGGTGACGGGCTTCGTCATGAGCTCGGTGACCATTTGCGTGGAACGGCCTGGCGGGCGGGTGCCTTCGGCGAGGTCTTCGACGCGGGACCTCTCGCGGCCCACTGCGGGCTCGTCCACGATGTTGGGAAGGGCTGCGACGATTGGCAGTGCGGGCTGATTCAGGCTGAGAGCCGTAAGGGTCCGGTGGGCGTTCCGCATAAGCACGCAGGCACCTGGCTGCTGGATCGACAGAACCTGGGCATTCTGGCCGCGGTGGTGTTCGGGCATCACGGCGGACTTCCGAGCCGGTCGCGGCTGAAGGAGGAACTGCGCTTCGCTGACACTGATCCCCTTGTCGCCGAGGCGATCCGCCGAGTGGAGAAGGTGGTCCCGGAGATCCACCCCGTGGCACCTATTGCGCTGCCGCGCTGGCTTCCCGAGGCGGCAAATCAGGACCCCGTACGCGCTGGATCTGCTGGTGCGCATGGTTTACAGCACGGTGGTGGATGCGGATTTCCTCGATACGGAAGCACATTTCGCAGCTGCACCGCGACCGATGCATCCGATCGCCGCGGCTGATCTGGCTGAGCGGTTCGAGCGGGGGCGCCGGGACATACTGGACGGCGCCCGGCCATCTCCGGTCGACGGGCTACGCCAGGCGGTGTACGAGCAGTGCCTGGAGGCTGCGCTAGGTCCGCAGGGGATCTATCGGATTCCCGCTCCGACCGGCTCAGGCAAGACGCTCGCGGCGGGTGGATTCGCGGTGCACCATGCTCGGCGTCATGGCTTGAAGCGGGTCATCGTGGCGGTGCCGTTCATGTCGATCACTGAGCAGAACGCCGCCGTCTATCGCAACCTCCTGGAGCAGGACGGCGATGCCCATCCTGTGGTGCTGGAGCATCACAGCGGTGTCGATCTGGACGACGGCACGCCAGGGCGGCCGTGGCAGAGCCTGGCGGCGGAGAACTGGGACGCCCCGTTCGTGGTCACCACCACAATCCGGTTGTTCGAGTCCCTGTTCAGCAACAAGCCTGCGGCGATGCGCCGGGTGCATCGGCTGGCCGGCTCGGTGATCGTGCTCGATGAGGTCCAGGCGCTGCCGGACCGGTTGCTGATCCCGATCGTGTCGGCGCTGCGCACGTTGACCCGGTGGTTCGGCGCCACGGTGGTGCTGGCCTCGGCGACTCAGCCGCCGTTCGAGCTGCTGTCCCCCCTTCGTGGAGAGCGGATCAGGGACGTGATCGCGGAGCCGAAGCCGCTGTATGCAGCGTTGGGGCAGCGGGTGCGGTACCGGTGGCTGCTGGATCCCAAGCCCACGATGGCGCAGGTCGCCGCGCAGGCTGCGGCCAAACCGCAGGTGCTGGTGGTGGTGAACACGACCCGGGACGCCGCCCGCATGCATCGGCTGATGGAGGAGCATCGTCCCGCGCTGCACCTGTCCACGCGGATGGCGGCCGCGCACCGGCGCAGCACGCTGGAGGAGATTAGGAAGCGTCTGGCGGCGGGCGAGCCGGTCGCCGTGGTCAGTACGCAGCTGGTCGAGGCGGGTGTCGACCTGGACTTCCCGGACGGGTTTCGTGCGGCTGCCCCGGCGGACTCCTTGCAGCAGGCCGCCGGGCGGGTCAACCGCAGCGGACGCCTGCCGTACGGGACGGTCACGATCTTCGACCCGGAGGACGGCAACGAGGCCGCCGGCATCTTGTACGGGCCAGCGCTGCAGGCCACCCGCGACCGGTTCGGGCCAGACTGCCCACCCGACGATCTGGACGCGCTGCAGCAGTACTACCAGGCCAGATTCGACTTCCACAACGTCGAGCAGGCGGGGCAGGAAATTCAGAAGGAACGCGTGGCCCACGAGTTTCCCCGCGTTGCCGAGCTGTTTCGCATGATCGATGAATGGACCGTTCCCGTCGCGGTGCGGTACGGCGACACCGATGAACTGGACCGGATCCTGGCGTACCTGCGCAATGGCCGCCCCGGGGCGGGGGCCCAGTTGCGGGCGTTGCGCCCCTACCTGGCCACCCTGCCGCGTGGTGCCGCCCGCCGGGCGGTGGAGGAAGGACTGGCCGCGCCCGTTATCGGTGACCTTCTGGAATGGCTGGGCGACTACCACCCGCAGCGAGGCATTGAGATCACATCCCCCGACCCTCAGGAGTTGGTGTTTTGACCACCCGTCGTGCTCACCATCCACCACCCCCGCTCGTGGTGGAAGTCGAGGCACCGTACGCCTGTTTCACCCGGCCGGAGTTCAAGACGGAACGGCTGAGCTACCCGATGATGACCCCGTCGGCGGCCAAGGGCGTACTGGAGGCGATCTTCTGGAAGCCGGAGTTCTCCTATGTCATCCAGCGGATCGAGATGCTCAAGCGGATCCAGTGGGCGTCGTTTCGCCGCAACGAGGTCTCCTCGATGTTGACCATGGCGTGGGTGCGGGAGGCGATGACGGACGCCTCCGTCCGCTTCGATGCCGAAGCCGACCGTGACCAGCGCAACATGGTGTGCCTGCGCGATGTCGCCTACCGGATTCACGCCCAGGTACGGCTGCGCCCGCACACCACCGATCCCGAGGCCAAGTACCGCGATCAGTTCCGGCGCAGGGTCGAGCGGGGCGCCTGCTTCTCCCAGCCGTTTCTCGGCGTCCGGGAGTTCTCGGCGTCCTTCCGCCCGAAGACCGGCCAGAATCCGTTTCCTCATGACGAGGTCCTGGGGGTGATGCTGCACAGCATCGACTACCGGCCCGAGGGCGAGACCTACCGGTGGTTCCACGCCGTACTCGACAAGGGCGTCATGGAGGTCCCGCGAGAAGGCGTCGAGCTGCCCGGCGCCGCGGCGCGTACCGGCGGCAGGGGGTGAGCGTCGGATGCTGATCAAGCAGCTTGCCGCGCACGCCCGTGACCGGGAGGGTCTTCCCGCGCCGTATTACCGCAACCGCAGCGTGCGCTGGGCGATCGACCTGGATGCCGACGGACGCCCACGAGGTGGCCGGCTGGTGGACTTGAGCAGCGCCGAGGCCAAGGCTGGGGCGCTGCTGGACACCCCGTACGCGCAACGCTCAGGCATCGGGTCGCTTCCGTTCCTGCTCACTGACACCTTGCAGTACGTGCTGGGAATGCCGAAGGACAACAGCGACAAGCAGGTTGCCGACGCCCGCCGCCGCGCGCGGGATTTCGCCGAGCTGGTCTACCGCTGGGCCAAGGACGAGCCCCTCGCCGCACCCGTGGTCGCCTTCCTGGAACGTGGCGCCTCCTCCCAGATCGAGATTCCCCCTGAGGCAAAACCGTCCGACGTGGTGGCGATCAGGACCGATCAGGGATGGCTGCACGCCCTGCCTTCCGCCGCGACGGCATGGGGACAAATCGTCCGCGAGCGCAAAGGCTCAGCCGGCGGCCAGGGCATCTGCCTGTCGTGCGGGGATCTCGCGCCGTTGCTGGACACCATCCCCGAGCCGGTCAAACCGGGCGCGATCCCTGTAGCGGGCGGCCGGGGCCGCGATGCCCAGCTGGTGTCCATCAACAAAACCGCCCAGGGCCGGGGCGGTATCACCCAGCTGGCCAACACCCCGATCTGCGACACGTGCGGCGGGCAGGCCATGTCGGTGCTGAACGCGCTGCTGGCCGATCCCCACCATCGCTATCGCGGCAGCGACAGCGTCCTGGTGTGGTGGCTGCGCCGCCCCGCGCCGATATCGCTGCTCGGCGCCGTACGCGACGCCCAACCCAACGACGTCAACGCGTTCATCGAGCAGGTACGGCTTCCGCCCGCCCGCCGCGCCGTCTGGCTGGACGGCAACGCCTTCTACGCCGTGACCCTGTCGGCGAACCAAAGCCGGGTGGTCATCCGCGACTGGGTCGACGTCCCCTTGAGCGACCTGTGTGAGCGGGTGAATGCCTGGTTCGCCGACCACGCGATGTGCGATGTCTGGGCGGAGGGCCCTCAGCACGTCGCGCTGTGGCGTATGGCCGCCGCACTCGGCCGCTACGGCAAGCAGGGCTACGTCAGGGACACCGCGCCCAAGTCAGCCGAGCGGGACCTCATGGCGGCGGCTCTGCGCGGTACCCGGCCACCCGCATACCTGCTGGCCAGCCTGATCCACCGCATCCGAGCCGACGGCCGTGTCGATCTTCCCCGTGCTGCTCTGCTGCGGCTGCTGCTCACCCGTGCTGTCCCCGCCATGAAGGAGATCCTGGTGGACCGTCTCAACCCCGACACCGACGACCCCGCCTACCTGTGCGGACGCATGTTCGCCGTGCTGGAAGACATTCAGCGCGCCGCGCTGGACAACATCAACACCACGATCGGGGACAAGTTCTTCGGCGCGGCCATGGGCAGGCCGCTGCCGGTGCTGACCATGCTGCGCAAAAACGCCACGGGCCACCTGCGGCGGCTGCGTGGCAGCAGCAAGAAGGCCGCCGGCATCGCCTTGGACAGGCGCCTGGACGAGATCGTCCAGAAGTTCACCACTGAGATTCCCGCCACCTTGGACCTGCCTGGTCAGGGCCGGTTCGTCCTTGGTTATCACCAGCAGCGGGCCGCCGGCCGCGAAGCCGCCCGCGCTGCCGCCGCGCTCAAGGCCGCCGCTGCCGCCGAATCCGAATCCGCCTGATCTCGTCGTTCTCATCCCCCGAAAGGAATCCGCTGGACATGTCCGTCCACCTCGACCCCGCACGCAAGCACGACTTTGTCTTCCTGTTCGACGTCCGCGACGGCAACCCCAACGGCGACCCCGACGCGGGAGGCATGCCCCGTACCGACCCCGAGACCGGGCAGGGCCTGGTCACCGATGTCGCGATCAAGCGCAAGATCCGCAACATGGTCGCCCTCCTCAACGAGGGCATGCCCGGCTACGACATCTACGTCGAGACCGGCACCTCCCTCAACGCCCAGCACGAACGCGCCTACGCTGCCCTGAACCTGGACCCCAAGCAGCGGCGCAAGTCCGAGATCGAAGCCCAGCAGTGGATGTGCCAGACCTTCTACGACGTCCGCATGTTCGGAGCCGTCATGTCCACCGGCACCAAACCCTGCGGACGCGTCCAGGGCCCCATGCAGCTCACCTTCTCCCGCTCCATCGACACCGTCCTGGCCCAGGAGCATGGAATCACCCGGGTCACCCAGACCCGCCAGGAAGACATCGACAAGGGCGAGTCCACCGAGATGGGCAACAAGCACGTCATCCCCTACGGCCTCTACCTCGGGCACGGTCACTTCAGCGCACCCCTGGCCCGCCGCACCGGCGTCACCAGCCAGGACCTGGAGACCTTCTGGCGGGCCATGACCCTCATGTTCGAACACGACCGCGCATCCACCCGCGGCGAGATGGCCATGCGCCGCCTGCTCGTGTTCAGCCACGACGACCCGTTCGGCCGGGCCCCGGCCCACGAGTTGTTCGACCGCGTCCAGGTGGAGCCGAAGAAAGCGACACCACGCGCGTTCACCGACTACACCATCTCGATCGACGACGACGCTCCCGAGGGGGTCACCCTCACGCGCGTCCTCGGATGAACGAGCCGAGTCCGCGGGCCGCAGGCACCGGCCCGCCCAGCTGACCCTGTCGGCACTCGCCACTTAAAAAGTGAGTCAGAGAATTCTTGCCGCCTGTCGCTGTCCAACGCGGCCGTGGGGTCGCAACATGCTGGGCTCGGACTGGGCAGGGGGCAAATGGCGCGGCGGTCGCCCTCCGGGGCGATCGAGGATCGCAACTCCACGAGCCTGCCGTATCAGAACTCCTGGGACCGAGTGGTGGCGGTCGCCCTCCAGGGCGACCGTGGATCGCAACTTGTGGACCTGGATGTAGTGACCGATCTCCACAATCGGCGGCGGTCACCTTCTGGGGCGGCCGTAGATCGCACATCTCTGTGCGGGCCTGCTCCTGCGGGCCAGCACGGCGTGGCGGTCGCCCTCCGGGGCGGCCGTGGATCGCAACTTGGTGTAGGTCGGCGTGCCGGTGTACACGTGCCGCGTGGCGGTCGCCCTCCGGGGCGGCCGTGGATCGCAACGTGGGTGCCTTGGCCCGGTTAAACGCCGGCGACCGGGTGGCGGTCGCTCTCCGGGGCGGCCGTGGGTCGCAACGGCGACGGCGTGTCCGAGGACACCAAGAGCCTGGGTGGCGGTCGCCCTTCGGGGCGGCTGTGGGTCGCAACCATGCCGGGTCGAGTGCCACGACCGGGTCGGCTGGCGTGGCGGTCGCCCTCCGGGGCGGCCGTGGGTCGCAACCCCAACACTGGGGCCCAGGGCGTGGCCCAACTGTCCGGGTGGCGGCCACCCTATGGGGCGACGGTGAGTCGTAACCGCTCGGCGTCCTTTACGCGGCGGGTCGCGGACGGTGGCGGTCGCCCTCCGGGGCGGCCGTGGGTCGCAACACCCAGCAGCAGATCCAAGCCGGGTATGCCGGCAATGTGGCGGTCGCCGTCCGGGGCGGCCGTGGGTCGCAACGAGCAGGGCCGTCGTCCGGCCGCTCTAAACCAGCACGGTAGCGGTGGCCCTCCGGGCGGCCGTGGATCGCAACCTCGACAACCCCGGCGGCACCCGGGCCGCTGCCACGTGGCGGTCGCCCTCCGCGCGGCCGTGGGTCGCAACTGCGCAAGGCTCTCCGCCGCCCCGCCAGCCCCACCCGGTGGCGGTTGCCCTCCGGGGCGGCCCTGGGTCGCAACGTGTAGCAGTAGAAGTTCACGCCCGGGCAGGCGTGCAGTGGCGGTCGCCCTCCAGGGCGGCCGTGGGTCGCAACAGGTTCGGCGCGTACGTGTGCCGCCACTTCGGCGCCTGGTGGCGGTCGCCCTCCGGAGCGGCCGTGGGTCGCAACTTCGTCCGTGGGGATGCGCAACACGATGACACGGGAGTGGCGGTCGCCCTCCTGGGCGGCCGTGGGTCGCAACCGGCGCACCGCGAGGTACCCGAGCTGCCGGTCGGTGGGTGGCGGTCGCCCTCCGGGGCGGCCGTGGGTCGCAACTGCGCGAGGCCCTGGGCGAGGAGCAGTACCAGCGGTGGCGGTCGCCCTCCCAGGCGGCCGTGGGTCGCAACGGCGTTGGTGTAGACGAAAAGGTCAGCGGCGCCGCTGTGGCGGTCGCCCTCCGGGGCGCCCGTGGGTCGCAACTTCTCCGGCCTGTTCACCGACATCCAAGCGTGGGTGAGGTGGCGGTCGCCCTCCGGGGCGGCCGTGGGTCGCAACTCCGCGGCCGACCTCAGGTTGATCCTGCGCGGCATCTCGTGGCGGTCGCCTCCGGGGCGGCCGTGGATCGCAACTTCCTGGCTGACCACGCGGGCATTTCACCCGCGACCTGGTGGCGGTCGCCCTCCGGGGCGGCCGTGGGTCGCAACGTTCCGTGGGAGCAGCTCCCCCGCGTCATACAGTGGCGTGGCGGTCGCCCTTCGGGGCGGCCGTGGATCGCAACCAATACAGGCCGCCCGGCATCGGCTGAGGCATACCTTGTGGCGGTCGCCCTTCGGGGCGGCCGTGGGTCGCAACCTCATGGACGGCCTGAACGCCGTCAAGACCCGCCAGGGTGGCGGTCGCCCTCCGGAGCGGCCGTGGGTCGCAACGCGTACACCTTCCAGCGGTACGCGAACGCCATGCAGTGGCGGTCGCCCTCCCGGGCGGCCGTGGGTCGCAACCTTGAGCGTTGCCCGCAGCGTGTTGCTGCCGCCCGGGTGGCGGTCGCCCTCCGGGGCGGCCATGGGTCGCAACAACGCGCCCGGCTTGGTGACGTACTGGCCTTTGGGCGGCGGTCGCCCTCCGGGGGCGGCTGTGGATCGCAACATAGGCGTTGGCGACAACACGATGCTGGCGTTATCGAGGAAGGCCGGATTCGCGACCATCTCTTCGTACGAGGCCGCTGGAGAGATTCAATCGTCCGCTCGATCCTCGAACACGAATGGCGACCGGCTGGCACAGGATGACGCCCCTGACGCCAGCCTGAGGAAGTGGTCGAAAGGACGACCAAGCTGATGTTCATAGCGGAACGGCGAGATCCCGCGCCCCTTCGATCTTCCCGCGCCCCCGACCTTCGGGGAACGATGATCGGCACCTGACGACGGGTGCCGGGCACACCAAAGAGCGCCTGTCCGGAAATTTCCGGACAGGCGCCTCCTCGCGATGATCAGTCGTTGAGGTGCTGGCGCAGGTACGACTCGACCTGGTCGAGCGCGACCCGCTGCTGGGCCATGGAGTCCCGCTCGCGGATCGTCACGGCCTGGTCCTCCAGGGTGTCGAAGTCGACCGTGATCGCGAACGGCGTGCCGATCTCGTCCTGGCGGCGGTAGCGGCGGCCGATGGCGCCCGCGTCGTCGAAGTCCACGTTCCACCGGCGGCGCAGCCGGGCCGCGAGGTCGCGGGCCTTCGGCGACAGGTCGGCGTTGCGCGACAGCGGCAGCACCGCGACCTTGACCGGGGCCAGGCGGTGGTCGAGGCGCATCACGGTCCGCTCCTCCATCACGCCCTTGGCGTTGGGCGCCTCGTCGACCGTGTAGGCGTCGAGGAGGAAGGTCAGCGTCGCGCGGTCCACACCGGCCGCCGGCTCGATGACGTAGGGCACGTAGCGCTCGCCCGACTCCTGCTCGAAGAACGACAGGTCGGTGCCGGACGCCTTGCCGTGCGCGGTGAGGTCGAAGTCGGTGCGGTTGGCGATGCCCTCCAGCTCACCCCACTCGCCGCCGGCGAAGTTGAAGCGATACTCGATGTCCACGGTCCGCTTCGAGTAGTGGGACAGCTTCTCCTTCGGGTGCTCGTAGAGCCGGAGGTTGTCCTTGTTGATGCCGAGGTCGACGTACCAGCGCAGGCGCTCGTCGATCCAGTACTGATGCCACTCCTCGTCCGTGCCGGGCTTGACGAAGAACTCCATCTCCATCTGCTCGAACTCACGGGTGCGGAAGATGAAGTTGCCCGGGGTGATCTCGTTGCGGAACGACTTGCCGATCTGGCCGATGCCGAACGGGATCTTCTTGCGGGCCGACTGCTGGACGTTCAGGTAGTTGATGAAGATGCCCTGGGCGGTCTCCGGCCGCAGGTACGCCAGGCCCGACTCGTCCTCCACCGGGCCGAGGAACGTCTTCAGCAGGCCGCTGAACTGCCTGGGCTGGGTGAACGCGCCCTTGTTGCCGCAGTTCGGGCAGGTGATGTCGGCCAGGCCGCCCGCCGGCTCGCTGCCGTGCTTGGCCTCGTACGCCTCGATGAGGTGGTCGGCGCGGTAGCGCTTGTGGCACGCCTGGCACTCGGTGAGCGGGTCGGTGAAGGTGTCGACGTGGCCGCTGGCCTGCCAGACCTCGCGGGCGAGGATGACGCAGGAGTCGAGGCCGACGACGTCGTCGCGGCCCTGCACCATGGCCTTCCACCACTCGCGCTTCACGTTGTTCTTGAGCTCGACACCGAGGGGGCCGTAGTCCCAGGACGCCCGCAGGCCTCCGTAGATCTCGCTCGACGGGAAGACGAGCCCGCGGCGTTTGGCGAGGCTGACGATCGTTTCCAAGACGTCGGTGCGACGTGCCATCAGTGGAACTCCATCCGGCTGGGTGTCGGCGTTGAGATCGGGGTCAGCGTGCGTTGTCCGCTGAAGCGGGCGGGCCGGCCCGGCCGCCGTGCCGCGGCTGCGGGACGTCCGGCCACCTGCCCGGATCCGTGCTCAAGCTTAGGGGAATCCGGCGCCCCCGCGCTCAAGCCTTGCCCACGGTCCCCGCGCTCGCCCCCTCGCCCGGCAGCGTGTAGACGCCCTCGAAGGCGCTGGGCTCGTTGATCATAAGGGTCATCAGGGGATACATCACCATGCGGGCCGCCGACAGAGCCCGCCGGTAGTAGCCCGCGCCCTCCCACTCGCTGACCACCGCCCACAGGGCCGGCTCGTCCACCGACCTGCCGATTTGGCCGCGCAGGTATCCCGGCTGCGCGGCCAGCAGGTCGAGGATGTCGCGCGCCTGGGCGGCGAACTCGTCGGCGCGGGCGCCCGGCACCGAATAACGGATCACGGCGAGCATGTCGCCCAGCATGCCACCCCTCGCGTACGCCCCGCCGGGGAGGGGGGCGACCCGGGCGGAAGGATCACGGCGGCGACGGGGCGAGGCGGCCGGAAGGAGCACCGCGGGCGACGCGACGGGCGACGTGGGCGGAACAAGTACGGCGGGCGACGCGACGGGGCGAAGATTGGGCGGATGCGCACTAGGCTCGAACGCGTGGGAAGCGAAACCGAACCGCCGCGCCGTCAGGTGCCGGCCCATCCTCTGGCGAGGAAGCCTCCCGCCCAGGGGAACGCGGCGTCCCCGCGGGTGCGGCGGCCGCTGCCGCAGGGCGAGCAGTTCTTCACGCCCGGCGCCACCGGGCTGCGCGCGGAGGTCGAGCGCAAGAGCGCCGCGCCGCTGGTCTTCCTGTTCCAGCAGCCCCGCTGGGTGATCCCGCTGGTCATGGTGGCCCTGCTGATCGCCGGGCTGGTGGTGCCGGACTGGCGTGGCGGGGTGGCCGTGCTTCCGGTGCTCGCGTTCATCGCCTGGCTGGCCTACCTGTCGTGGCCCTCGCTGCGTCTGGTGGGCCGGTTGCTGCGTGTGGCGGTCGCGACGTTCCTGGTCCTCCTCGCCGCCACCCGTTTCGGCCTGATCTGACGCGAACCGGCCTAACCTGGTAGGTCGTAGGGCGAAGCCGTACACAGGAGTCCTGATGACGAAGAGCCGTGACGCCGTTCACGAGATCCTCCGCCAGAGCCGGGGGTTCCGCAGCGCGCAGGACGTGTTCGCCGAGATGCGCGCGGTCGGCTCGAAGATCGGCCTGACGACCGTGTACCGGGCACTCCAGTCGCTCTCCGACGCCGGCCGGGTCGACGTGCTGCGAACCGACGAGGGCGAGTCGGTCTACCGGGCCTGCCAGACCGACACGCACCACCACCACCTCGTGTGCCGGGAGTGCGGGCGTACGGTCGAGGTGGCCGGGCCGGACGTGGAGCGCTGGGCCGAGGTCGTCGGGGCCGAGCACGGCTTCATCGACGTCACCCACACCGTGGAGGTCTTCGGCACCTGTTCCTCGTGCGCGCAGGCGGCCGCGTCGCACGCGGAGGCGGCCGGAAAGAGCTGACCCCGCCCCGCGCGGGCTCCCCGAGAGGTACGCTGCCTGCGCCGCGACAGGGACCGCCGCGACAAAAGGGAGATGGCGTGCCGTTCAGCCATGACATGGTGTACTCGCTGGCGACGGTGGTGGACCTCATCAACACCGGCGCCGGCGAGCGCGACGGGCTCGCCGAGGTCGGCGACCTGGAGGAGTTCGTCCGCAGGCGGGAGGTCAGCGGGGTCGGGGTGGTGACCCGGCGGGACCTCGCCGAGGTCCAGGCCCTGCGCGAGGAGTTCCACGCCGTGTTCACCGCACCGGACCAGCCGACGGCGGTCACCCTGCTCAACACGCTGCTGCAGCGCACCCGCATCACGCCGCACCTCGCCGAGCACGACGGCCATCCCCTTCACGTCCACTACTTCGCGCCGGGCTCGTCGGTCGCCGAGCACCTGGCCGCCGACTGCGGCGTCGCCCTCGCCCACGTGCTCGTGGAGAACGAGCGGGATCGCCTGCGCACGTGCGCGGCGCCCGACTGCTCCCACGTCTTCGTGGACGAGTCGAGGAACCGCTCCCGGGTCTACTGCGACAGCCGTACCTGCGGGAACCGCATGCACGTCGCCGCGTACCGGGCCCGCCGCCGCGACGCCTCCTGACACCGGGCTCCCGCTACCGCCCGGTGTCTCAGCTCCGCGCCACCTCGTTCGGAACGGCGCCGCCGTACCTGCGGTCGCGCTTGGCGTAGATCTCGCAGGCCTGCCACAGGTCCCGTCGGTCGAAGTCGGGCCACAGCTGGTTGAGGAAGACCATCTCGGCGTACGCGGACTGCCAGAGCAGGAAGTTGGAGGTGCGCTGCTCGCCGGACGAACGCAGGAACAGGTCCACGTCCGGGATCTCCGGCTCGTCCAGGTAGCGGGCGAAGGTCTTCTCCGAGACCTTGTCGGCCTTGACCCGGCCCGCGGCGATGTCGCGGGCGAGCCGCACGGCCGCGTCCACGATCTCCGCGCGGCCGCCGTAGTTCACGCAGAACTGGAGGGTCAGCGTGCTGTTGCCGACCGTCATCCGCTCGGCGTCCTCGAGCTCCTTGATCACGCTCTTCCACAGCCGCCCGGGACGCCCGGCCCAGCGGACCCGCACGCCCATCGCGTTGAGCTGGTCGCGCCGCCGGCGGATGACGTCGCGGTTGAACCCCATGAGGAAGCGCACCTCGTCCGGCGAGCGCCTCCAGTTCTCCGTGGAGAAGGCGTACGCCGACAGGTAGGGGATGCCGATCTCGATGGCGCCCTCGATGACGTCGAACAGCGACGCCTCGCCCATCTTGTGCCCCTCGGTCCTGGGCAGCCCGCGCGCCTTGGCCCAGCGGCCGTTGCCGTCCATAACGATCGCCACGTGTCGCGGCAGCAGGTCACGCGGGATGGCGGGCGGGGTGACCCCGGACGGGTGCGGAGAGGGAGGACGGACCATGTACCGAGGGTATTGCGTCCCGACCGGTCCTCAGGCGCGCGAGACGTGCGGATCCCGTGCGGATTCCGTGCGTTCCCCACCCCACGCCGACGCCACCGAGAACAACCTCCAGACCCCGGACCCCCGCAAGGGCCACTCAGATGATCCTCGCTTCGCTTGCGGTCATCTGAGCTGCCCACACCGGGGGACGACCCCCGGACCCCCGCGGGGCCGCTCAGATGATCCTCGCCTCGCTTGCGGTCATCTGAGCTGGCCACTCCCGCTCCACATGACGTAGCGAGCGGATGCCGTGCTCCAGGTGCCACTGGAGGTACGCGGCGACCAGGCCGCTGCACTCGGCGCGGTGGCGGGACTCGGAGGCGTCGGCGGCCGCCCAGTCGCCGCGCAGCAGGGCGATCATCAACGCGATCGTCTCCGCGGCGGGCACCGCGGCGCCGGCCGGGCGGCAGGCGCCGCACACCACGCCACCGGCGACGATCGCGAACGCGCGCACGGCCTCCGCGCCGCACCGCGCGCACTCCGACAGCGCGGGGGCGTAGCCCGCCACGGCCAGCGAGCGCAGGAAGAACGCGTCGAGCACCAGCCGGGCCTCGTGGCCGCCTTCGGCGAGCGTGCGCAGCCCGCCGACCAGCAGCAGGAACTGGCGCAGCGCCGGCTCCTTCTCCCCCACCGTCAGCCTGTCGGCCGTCTCCAGCATCGCGGTCCCCGCGGTGTACCTGGCGTAGTCGGCCACGATCGCCTCGCCGTACGGATGCAGGGTCTCGACCTGGGTGATCACGTCGAGCGACCTGCCGCTGTGGAGCTGCAGGTCGACGTGGGAGAACGGCTCCAGCCGCGCGCCGAAGCGCGACATGGTCCTGCGCACGCCCTTGGCCACGCCGCGGACCTTGCCGGTGCGCCGGGTGAGGATGGTGATGATGCGGTCGGCCTCACCCAGCTTCTGGGTGCGCAGCACGACGCCCTCGTCCCGGTAGAGGCTCACCCCGCCATCGTATGGGTGCGCGCGGGCGTCCGCCCCGCCAGACGGGCATTCGCCCCGTTGATGGTCATGAATGGTGAAAATTCGGTAATGATCCGGCGACGATGCCGGGTGACGAACCCTCCCCAAGCTGTACATCCAGGGACCGTACGGTAAACCTGGGGTGCATCGGTTCAACCGAAAGGTCACTAAGCTTTGGCTTCCGGCGGACTTCCCCGCGCCGGTCAAGCCTGAGGGCCTGATCTCCCCCCGTTGCGTGAAAGGTTGCCATGACCCGCGTGGTCCTGCTGGGCGCCCCGCCCGGCCCGATCAGTCCCCCGCCGCCCGGCGGCCAGCCCGCCCTGCCCGCGGCCATCACGCTGAAATCGCTGCCCGGGGCCCCCTCCGCGTACGACAGGCTGCTCGCGCAGGCCGCCGCTCTGGACCCCGAGCCGACGACGATCGCCCGGCCGGGGGACGCCGCCGCCTACCGCAGGCCGTACGGACGGGTGGTGGAGAGCCCCGACGTCGCCGGCGACCTGCGCGCGCTGGCCGACGCGGTCGAGGGCGCCGACGAGAACCTGCTGATCCTGCCGGCCGACTCGCTGGTGCACGACGAGCTGATCTACCAGATCACCAAGGCCAAACGGGGGGCCATCGCACTGGTCGTCCGGCAGGAGCGGCAGGAGCAGGGCGAGAACGACCCTCCGGCGGAGGAGGAGGTGCCGATCGAGGAGGCGGAGCCCGAGATCGGCGAGAAGGTGATCGAGGGGCTGCCCCAGCGCACCCGCATCGGCCGGAGCCGGATCATCTCGGTCGGCACCGCCTACCACGCGGTGACCCGGCCGAACGCGGCGCTGCTCGGACCTCTCCACCTCCACCAGCGGCACCTGCAGACCCTCGCCGAGGTCGCCCGCGAGCTGGCGGACATGGCCCACCTGTTCGGCCCCGAGGACGACGTGACCGAGCTTCTCGTGCTCGGCCTGGTCCGGCGCGGCGTGTCGGTGGGCCGGCGGGGCCGCCGCGACCTGTTCTTCCGCCGCGTCCGCAGTCAGGCCGAGGCCGACGAGGCGCTGGCCGAGATGGCGGGCTTCAACGAGGACCGGGCCCGGCTGAACAACGCCGTGAAGGGCGCCGACGGCTTCTTCACCACGTTCTTCGTCAGCACCTACTCGCGCTTCATCGCCCGCTGGGCGGCCCGCCGGGGGCTGACGCCCAACCAGGTGACGCTGATCTCGATCGCTCTCGGCCTGCTGTCGGCCGGCGCGTTCGCCACCGGCACCCGCTGGGGAGCGGTGGCCGGCGCGGTCCTCATCTACTTCGCGTTCGTCTTCGACTGCGTGGACGGCCAGCTCGCCCGCTACGCGCGCAAGTTCGGCGTGCTCGGCGCCTGGCTGGACGCCACGTTCGACCGGTTCAAGGAGTACGCCGTCTTCGTCGGACTCGCGGTCGGCGCGACGGTGTCCGGGCAGTTCGGCGACGGCGAGGGCGTCTGGACGCTGGCGCTGGTCGCGCTGGCCCTCCAGTCGGTCAAGCACCTGCTGGACTTCTCGTTCGGCGCGGCGAACCGGCGCAAGGCGCCCGTGCCGCTGCCCACGCTGGACCTGACGGTCGCCGACGACCGTCCGCTGCGGGAGGCGCTGGAGCAGCGCAGGGCGAGCCGGAGCACCGGCGTGCGCGGGCTGCTGAAGCTGTGGACCAAGGCCGGCAAGTTCCGCCCGGTCCACTGGGCCCGCAAGATGATCGTGTTCCCCATCGGCGAGCGTTTCGCCGCCATCGCGATCACCGCCGCGTTCTTCAACCCCCGGGTGACGTTCCTCACGCTGATCGTCTGGGGCGGCGTCGCGGCCACCTACACCCTCACCGGACGTCTCCTGAGGTCGCTCGCATGATCACTCAGCCGCAGGCCACCACGCCGCTTCCGGACCCGGACGAGGAGCGCCGCCGCATCCAGACCGCGCGCCTGCTCGCCTACCGCGACGACGGCCCGCTCGCCACCGCGCTGAAGGGCTCCCTGGGCCGGCTGCTGCCGCCCGTGCCCGCGACCGTGGTGGCGCTGATCGCGATCGTGGCGCTGGCCGTCGCCGGCGCCCTCACCGACGGCCCGATCCTGCTCGTGCCCGTCGCCGTGCTGCTCGTGCTGGTCCTGCCCACCGCGGGCCGCGACCACCTGGGGCGGTTCGACTGGATCACTCCCCCGCTGCTGCGCGCGGCCGAGTTCATGACGATCATCCTGCTCGGGCTGGCCGAGGACACGCCCAAGTGGCTGCTGTTCGTGCTGATCTACGTGATCGGCTACCACACGTACGACACCGTCTACCGCACCCGGCAGGGCATCTGGCCCCCCGCCTGGCTCTACCAGGCCGGGCTCGGCTGGGAGGTCCGCCTGCTGGTCCTCGGCGTGGGCGCCGCCGCCGGATGGCTGACCCCCGTGGCGGCCGTCCTCACGGCGTACCTGCTCGTGCTGTTCGCCGTCGAGAGCGTCACGAGCTGGGTCCGGCTGGACAAGGCCTCCGCGCAGGCCCAGGCCGACCAGGACCTGGAGCAGTCGCCCGAGGAGGCCGCCGAGCAGGTCACCGGCGAGGCCGAGCAGGGCTGACCCGGCGGGCCCCTGGCGGGACGGCGGGCTGAACGGCCGATGATCCGCATCCGCGTGCTCGGCGCACTCGAAGCCGAGGTCGACGGCGCGCCCGCCCAGCTCGGCGGGCCGCGCCAGCGCGGCGTGCTCGCGCTGCTCGTGGCGGCCAGGGGCGAGGTCGTCTCGGCCGACCGGCTGATCGACGACCTGTGGCGCGGCGAGCCGCCGGCCAAGGCCCTCGCCTCGCTTCAGACGTACGTCGCCAACCTCCGCAGGGCGCTGGAGCCCGGCCGCCCGCGCAGGACGCCGGCCCGCGTCCTGGTGAGCGCCGCGCCGGGCTACGCGCTGCGGCTGGACGGGCACGACGTGGACGCCTGGCGCTTCGAGCGTCTCGTCGCCGAGGCGCGCGAGGCGGCCGGGAACGATCCCGCACTGGCCCGCGCGCTCCTCGACGAGGCGCTGGGGTTGTGGCGCGGCGCGGCCTTCGCGGAGGTAGCCGACGAGGAGTGGGCGGCGCCGGAGACCGCACGGCTCGAGGAACTGCGGCAGAGCGCCCGTGAGCTGCTGGTGGCGACCACGCTGCGCTCGTCCCACCCCGCCGACGCGGTGCCGATGGCCGAGGTGCTCACACGGCGGCAGCCCCTGCGTGAGGAGGGCTGGCGGCTGCTCGCGCTCGCCCTGTGGGGCAGCGGGCGGCAGGCCGACGCGCTGGCCGCGCTGCGCCGAGCCCGCGCGACGCTCTCGGAAGAGCTGGGCCTCGACCCCGGCCCCGGGCTGAGCGAGCTGGAGCAGGCGATCCTGACCCAGCGGACGGACCCGCTCGACGCCGCGCTCCGGCCCGTCTCTCCACCACGCCCAGCGCCGCCACACCCAGCCCCGCCACGTCCGGCGCCCGCCGTCCCGCTGCCGGCCCGCCCGGCGGAGCACCGTACGGCGGAGCACCGTACGGCGGGGCCGGAGCGCACCGAGCTGTTCGTGGGACGCAGGGCCGAACTGGACGCGCTGAAGACGGCCGCGGCGGAGGTCTTGTCCGGCCACCCGCGGATCGCGATCGTGAGCGGCGAGGCCGGCGCCGGGAAGTCGGCGCTGCTCGGCCGGCTGCTGGACGGCCTGTCCCCCGAGCACTGGCTCGTCACCGTGGGACGCTGCCCGGAGGACGAGGGCGCGCCACCCGCCTGGGCCTGGGTGGAGGCGTTGCGCCCGCTGGCCGCGGTCGCCCCGCCGGGCGGTCACGCGCCCGCGCTGTCCCCCCTGCTCGGCGACGGCCAGGTGGCCGAGGACGCCGCGGCCGGGCGGTTCCGCATGCACCGCGCCGTCGCCGCGTGGCTGCGCGAGGTCTGCGGTCACGGCCGCGCGCTGGCCGTCGTCCTGGACGACCTGCACCGGGCCGACGGGGAGACGGTGGCCCTGCTGAGCTCGCTGGCCGAGGAGCTGATGGGCGGCGGCGCCCGGGTCCTGCTCGTGGTGGCGTTGCGCCCCTCCGAGGTGACCGACGCCCACGAGGACGCCCTCGCGGCGCTCGCCCGGCGCCGTCCCGTGCGGGTGCAGCTCGGCGGACTGTCCCCGGCCGAGGTCGAGACGCTGGTCACCGCGGTGTGCGAACGGCCGGTCGACCGGGCGACCGCGGTCGCGCTGTCCGACCGCACCGGCGGCAACCCCTTCTACGTCTGGGAGAGCGCCCGCCTGCTGGCGAGCGAGGGAACGCTCTCCGGCGACGTGCCCGAGGGCGTGCGCGACGTGCTGCGGCGCCGCCTGGCCCGGCTGCCCGCGACGGCCGTCGGCGCGCTGCGCCTGGCGGCCGTGGTCGGCAGGGAGGCCGAGGTCGAGGTCCTCGTCCGCGCCGCCGGCACCGGCGAGGACGTCGTGCTCGACGGGCTCGAGGCTGGCGTGATCTCCGGCCTGCTGACCGAGCCCGCCCCTGGCCGGGTGCGCTTCGTCCACGCGCTGGTGCGCGACACCCTCTACCAGGACCTGCCGGGAATCCGGCTCGCCCGCATGCACGCGCGGGTCGCCGACGCCCTGCGCGCCCTGCATCCGGACGACCTGACCGCGCTGGCCCACCACTACGCGAGGGCCGCCACCTCGGCCACCGCGCTCGCGGCCGTGGACTACTCGGTGCGGGCGGCCGAGCTGGCCACCCGGCGGTACGCCCACGACGCCGCCGTCGGCCTGCTGGCGCAGGCGCTGGAGTGCTTCGAGCGGGTCCCCGACGCGGCCGACCGGGACGCCAGGCGGGTGGAACTGCTGGGTCTGCTGCTGCGGGCCCGGGTGCGGGCCGGGGACGTCGTGGGGGCGAGGGCCACCCGACGGCAGGCCGTGGACGTCGCCGAGCAGGCGGGCCGTGAGGACCTGCTCGTCGCCGCCTTCACGTCCTGGACCGAGGCGACGCCCTGGCACATCCGCCCGTACGGCACGGTGGACGGCCGCACGGTCGAGTTGCTCACGCGGCTGCTGCGCCGTACGGACCTGAAGCCGGTCACCCGCTGTCTCCTGCTGACGGCGCTCGTCGGGGAGCTCGAGGGCGAGAACGACCCGCGTGCCGCGGCGGCGGCGCGGGAGGCCGAGGAACTCGCCGAGCGGGCCGGCGACGTGGGCCTGCGGGCGATGGCGATCGTGCTGCGCAGCAAGGACATGTCGTTCGAGCGGGCGCCGCACGAGCGGGCCGAGCTGGCGCGGCGGCTGGGCGCGCTCGCTGACGAGCACGACCTGGTCGCCTACCGCTGGTACGCCGAGTACACCCTCGCGACCGCCGCGGGGGCGACCGGCGACGTGGCGGCGCTGCGCCGGCACCACGGCCGCGCGCTGGAGATCGCCCGCACCTACCGCATGGCGGAGGCGGAGTCGGTCGGCATGTGCGGCGTGGCGATGCTCGCCCACATCGAGGGGCGTCTCGGCGAAGCGGAGCGGCTGTACGGCCTGATCCACGAGAAGATGCGCCGCGAGGGCTCGATGCACGCCGACGGCCTCCACGCCATGGCGATGACGACGGTGCGGATCAGCCAGGGGCGCATCGGCGAGCACGAACCGGTGCTGCGCCTGCTCCACGAGCGGTACGGCGGGGTCGGCGACGCCTACGCCCTGGCCCTGCTCGCGAACGGGCGCGTGCCGGAGGCGAGGGCGGTGCGCGTGCCCGGCGCTCCGCTGCGGCAGGACTACTACCACGCGGTCTTCGCGACGCTGCGCGCGATGGCGGTGGTGGCGCTGTCCGCCCACGGGCCGGTCGAGCGGGAGGAGGTGCGGATGCTGACGGAGGTCCTGCTGCCGCTGCGCGACCAGGTGCCGGGCGCGCCGTCCACGTCGCTGGCGCTGCGGCCGGTCGCGCACACGCTGGGCGAGCTCGCCCTGCTCCTGGGCCGCCCGGAGGAGGCGGCGGGGCACTTCTCCCGCGCCGTCGAGGTGGCCCGGCGCTGGGGCGCGCCGCTGTGGGAGCGGGACGCCCAGGCCGCCATGTCGCGGCTCGGCTGATCTCGGGAAAGGCGGCCGATCAGCAGGCGAACGGCCGCTCAGGCGGCGGGCGAGGCGTCGAACAGCGCCCAGACCACCTTGCCACCGCCGCGGGTGAGGATCCATCCCCACGCCGCGGTCAGCGCCTCGACCAGGTGCAGCCCCCGGCCCGATTCCGACAGGTCGCTCCAGGGCGAGACCGCGGGCACCAGGGCGCTGGCGTCGCTCACGCCGCAGCCGATATGAAACCGGTGCTTCACCAGCCTCAGCCGGATCGGCGGGGCGTCGGCGGGATCACCGGGGGCGTGCCTCAGCGCGTTCGTCACCAACTCGGACACCACGAGCTGCGCGTCCGGCACGAGGCCGGGGACCCCCCAGCCGCACAACGTCCTGGCGGTGAAGTCACGGGCCGCGGCGGCGGACGTGGTGCGCCCGCGAAAGGTACACGTCGCCGACGGAGGCAGGGACAAGCCGGCGACGTCGTCCCGCTCGAACATCGAGGTCAACCACGGAGGCGCTGTCGCGGCTCCCGGGCCCGCCAGGTCTGCTGTCATCGCCGATCCCTCAGGTCTCACCCATTACATGATGTGAATTTCCCTGCCGTCGTGTATCTTGCCCTGTGCCTTGCGGATGCAAGCACGCGTGCACGTGCAAATGTCGCGCGTCCCCGACTTTCCGTGGAAGTTCCCAGAAAAGACGGCCTCACCCCGGTCCGGTAGGATGATCAACCCGATTGGTTCACCAGGGATTTTTCCGGGAGCGCCGCCGATGGAGCGATCGTGAACGCACAGGCGGACAGCACCGCCCCCGTACCGGTCGGGATCGCCCGCGGCGGCCCGACGGCCCTGCGGCTTCTGCTCGGGGCCCAGCTCAGGCGACTGCGCCGGCAGAGCGGCATCACCCCCGAGAAGGCGGCCCGTGCCATCCGCGGGTCGCACGCCAAGATCAGCCGGCTGGAGCTCGGCCGGGTCGGCTTCAAGGAGCGGGACGTCGCCGACCTGCTCACCCTCTACGGCATCACCGACGCCGACGACCGTGCCGTGCTGCTCGACCTGGCGCGGCAGGCGAACATCCCCGGCTGGTGGCACAAGTACAGCGACGTGCTGCCGGGATGGTTCGAGTTCTACGTCGGGCTGGAGGAGGCGGCGTCCGTCATCCGCTGCTACGAGCTGCAGTTCGTGCCCACGCTGCTGCAGACGCCCGAGTACGCTCGGGCACTCGTCCTGCGGAGCAGCGTGGGGCGGTCCGCCGACGACGTCGATCGGCGCGTGGACCTGAGGATGCGCCGGCAGGAGCGGCTGACCGGGCCCGAGGCGGCGACCCTGTGGGCCGTGATGGACGAGGGGGCGCTGCGCCGCCCGATCGGCGGCCGGAAGGTGATGCGGGCCCAGTTGGAACACCTCATCGAGGTGACGAAGCAGCCGAACATCACGCTGCAGATCGTGCCGTTCGACCACGGCGGGCACGCCGCGTGCGGGGGGCCTTTCACGATCCTGCGCTTCGAGGCGCCCGAGCTGCCCGACGTCGTCTACCTGGAGCAGCTCACCAGTGCCCTCTATCTGGACAAGCCCGAGGACACCGAGGCGTACACGCAGGTGATGAACGAGGTGTGCGTGGACGCCCGGCCGGCCACGCAGACCGGCGCGTTCCTGGAGGAGCTGCTCGCCGACCTCGGGTGAGCTACCTTCTGGAGAAGAACGCCTGGCAGGTCTCGGCGAAGGCGACCGCCCGGGCGGTGGGCCGCACGCCGCGCACCGAGGCGAGCACGACGTCGAGCGCGGGCACGTCGTCGCTGATCGGGACGCACGCGACCCGGCCGCCGTCGTAGGTCTGGTCGTTCTCGGCCCGCTGGTTGAGTATCGAGTAGCCGTGCCCGCCCGCCACCAGTGAGCGCGCCGTCTCGTAGCTCGACGTGCGGAACCGTACGCGTGGCTCGGTGGGATAGATGGCCCGGAAGTAGTCGCGGCTGCGCGGCAGGTCCAGCAGGATCATCGGCTCGGCCGCCAGGTCCGCCAGCGACACCGTCTCCGCCCGGGCCAGCGGATGCTCCGGCGGCAGCAGCGCGTACGGCCTGGCCCGGGTGAGCGTACGGATGTCGAGATCGAGGGCGAGATCGATGGCGTAGACGAGGGCGACCTCGCACCGCCCGTCGAGCAGGGCCGACTCCATGGCGGAGATCTCGCCCTCCGCGACGCTGACCCGCACCCCCGGATACCTCTCGGCGAACTCGCGCAGCAACCGGGACAGGTAGAACGGCGCGAGCGTGGTCAGGCAGCCGACGGCGAGCTCACCGGTCAGCGACCCCGCGAGGCCCCGCGCCGACTGGGCGAGCGCCGCGGCGTGGGACAGGAACTCCCGGGCCTCGACGAGGAAGCGCTCGCCCGCGCGGGTCAGCGAAAGACCGCGGGCGTGGTGGCGGATCAGGAGCTGAACTCCCAGCTCCCGCTCCACCTGGGCGATGGCGGCCGAGATCGCCGACTGCGCCACCATGAGCTCTCTGCTGGCCGCGGTCATGCTGCCGAGCTCGGCCGCGGTTACGAAGTAACGCAGCTGGACGAGGGTGAAGTTGACGTCCGCCACGCCACCCATTGTGACCGTCCAAGTGCCCGACGGCGCCCGCAAACCGGTATCAACTTCGAATGCCTTTTCCTAGCCCTGATCAGGCGTTTTCCCTTTGGAAACGACTGGTGCCCAGGGTAACGCCCAGGACGGCGAAGGCCAGGGACACGACGACCCCCCACACCAGGGCGGACGACGCGTAGGAACCGGCGAACAGCGCGCGCAGCCCCTCGACCGCGTACCGGAACGGCGTGAGCCGCGACACCACGTCGAGCCAGGCGGGGGCGAGCGACATCGGCAGCAGCGCGCCCGACAGCAGCATCAGCGGGACCACCAGGGTGGACATCACGGGCGCGAACAGCTCCTGCCGCAGCGTGAGCGCCGCCGTGTACGACAGCGACGCCATGCCGACCGACAGCACGGTGGTCAGCAGCAGCGCCGCCAGCACCCCCGCGAGCGGCGCCCGCAGGCCCAGCGCGTACGCGGCCACGTTGATCGCCACCGCCTGGATCAGCAGCACGACGCAGTCCCTGAGCACCCGGCCGAGCAGCAGCGTCACCCGGCTCACCGGCGTGACCCGCAGCCGTTCGAGCACCCCGAACCGCTGGTCGAACACGATGCCGAAGCCCGCCATCCCCGCGCTCGTCAACCCGAGCTGCACCAGCAGGCCGGGCACGAGGACGGCCCACGAGCCCACGCCGCTGCGGTCGAACAGCGGGCCGAACAACACGAGGTAGAGGAACGGCTGCAGGGCGCTGAAGACCAGGCTGAACTTGTTGCCGAAGGATGCGCGCAGGTAGTGCCCGGTCAGGACGGTGAGGGCGGTCACGCGGCGGCTCCCTCGCGCAGCTCGCGGCCGGTGACGGCGAGGAAGACGTCGTCGAGCGTCCGCGCGCCGTGCTCGGACTTCAGCTCGTCCGGGGCGCCCTGGGCGACGATCCGGCCGTTGTCGATGATCAGGACGCGGTCGCAGAGCGCGTCGGCCTCCTCCAGGTAGTGCGTCGTGAGGAAGACCGTCAGACCGTCCCGCTCGCGCAGCCGCCGCACGTGGTCCCACAGGTTGGCGCGGCTCTGCGGGTCGAGCCCGGTCGTGGGCTCGTCGAGGAAGAGCAGCTCGGGCCGGTGGAGCAGGCCCATCGCGATGTCCAGCCGGCGCTTCTGGCCGCCCGACATCGTGACCGTCGTACGCTCCTCGACCCCGGGCAGGTCCAGCTCGGCGAGCAGGGTGGTCACCCGTTCGCGGGCCTGCTCCTTGCTCAGTCCGTACAGGCGGGCCTGGAGCACGAGCTCCTGTCCCACCGGGGAGAACGGGGCGAACGCGCCGCCCTGGGCGACGTAGCCGATGCGGCGGCGTACGGCCGCGGGGTCGGCGAACAGGTCGGCGCCCGCGACCGTGGCGGTGCCGGACGTGGGGCGCAGCAGCGTGGTCAGCATGCGCAGCGTGGTGGTCTTGCCCGCGCCGTTCGGTCCGAGGAAGCCGACGATCTCCCCCGCGGAGACGTCGAGATCGATCCCCCGGACGGCCTCGACCGGGCCGAAGGTCTTGGTGAGCCCTCTGGCGTGAATCATGCCGGGTAGAGTAACACCAAATTTGGTGTCACTTAAAGTTTGTGCTCGCCCTTACAATCGAGACGTGGAAGAGGGCCTGCGGGAGCGGAAGAAGCGGGAGACCCGCCAGCGGATCGCCGACATCGCGATGGGACTGTTCCTGCAACGGGGGTTCGACAACGTCACCGTGGCCGAGGTGGCCAGGGCCGCCGACGTGTCGGTCAACACGGTGTTCAACTACTTCCGCACAAAGGAGGACCTGTTCCTCGACCGCAGCGAGGAAAGCGAGGACATGCTGGCCCGGGCCGTGCGCGAGCGCCGCGCGGGCGAGACGGCGGTCGAGGCGGTGCGGCGCGACTTCTTCGAGGCCCTCGACGCCGGCGACTGGCGTTACGGGATGAGCGAGGGCCTGGACCTGTTCACGCAGCGGGTGCGGGAGAGCGTGGCGCTCCAGTCACGGGCGCGCATGCTCGACGTCAACCGGGAGGAGCGACTGGCCCGGACGCTCGCCGAGGAGGCCGACGCCGATCCCGACGACCTGACCCCCTGGCTGGTGTCGGCGCAGATCTGCGCCGTCGTCCGCGCGCTGACCCGCCACTTCGCGATGCGGCAGATGGCCGGCGAGGACGCGGCGCTGATCAGGGCGGACGTCAGGGAGCACGCCGAGCGCGCCTTCGACCTGCTGGAGCGCGGGGTCGGCGACTACTGCCTGCGCCCCGAGCCCGGATCGCTCAGGCTCCCGCAAGCCGGCGAGCGCTCCACACCAGCGCCTCGGTGACGCGGGCCTGCGACAGGCCCAGGGTGTGCCGCTGGAACTGGTAGACCTCGGGCGCGAGCGGCGCCAGCACGGCGTCCGCCGTTCCCTCCGGGTCCGGCACCCCGGCCTCGGTCAGCAGCATCCGCACGTGTGCGCGCCAGAAGCGGTAGGCGCCGGTGCCGAACCGCGCGCTCCCGGTCTCGGCTCCCAGCACGAGGTGCAGGTGACGCTCCAGCAGGTCGATCATGGCGATGTAGAACGCGGCGAGCCGGTCGGCCGGTGAGGCCCCCGGGCCGAGCGGCGGCGGGCCGTTCAGGATGTGTCCCTGCACCTGCCGCTCGTGCTCGTCCAGCAGGGCCGTCGCGATCGAGGCGGGGTCGGGATAGCGCCGGTAGAGCGTGGCCCGCCCCACCCCCGCCGCCTTGGCGATCTCGTCCATCGTGACGTGCCGCGCGTCCCTCGTCGCGAAGAGCCGTTCGGCCGCCTTCAGCACGCGCATGCGGTTGCGCGCGGCGTCCGCCCGTTCCCGCACCGGCGCCGGCCGGCCCGGTTCGAGGTCGAGCACGGGCAGTTCCCGGCCGGCGCCGGCCGGCGTGGTCCCCTCCGGGGGAACGCGGCCGTTTCTCCGGTTCCCACCGGGATCGGTCAACCCGTTGGTCATGAGGACATCCTAATCCCCGGCGGAACGATGTGGACAGAGCGTCCACTTTTGCCTTACGCTCATCCGGACACGATGTCCGGTTCTGGGCCGGCTTCTCAAAATCCGGTTCTTTCAGAAGAGGGATCGCGATGCATGCCCTGTTCCTCGCCTCGGCACTGCTGGTCGGCTGCTTGCTGGCAGTGCAAGCCTCGGTGAACCTCCAGCTCAACAAGGCGGTCGGAACGCCGTACGGCGCCTCGACCCTGCAGCTGAGCGTGGCGACGGCCCTGCTGGCGCTCCTCGCGGTCGCCGTCGGGGCGATCGGCGCCGTCCGCCTCGTGCCCGGTGTCCCGTTCTGGCACCTGCTCGGAGGTCTGGCCAGCCCGCTCTACATCACCAGCGGGATCCTGCTCTTCCCCCGGCTCGGCGCGCTGGCCGCGGCGGGCCTGTTCGTGACCGGCCAGATGTTCGCGTCGCTGGGGCTGGACCTGTTCGGCCTGCTCGGCATCGCGCGCAGGCCGCTCAGCGCCGGCGTCGCCCTCGGCGCGCTCGCGGTCCTCGCCGGCATCACGGTCGTCATCCGGGGACAGCGCCCGGCGCAGACGCCGCCTTCGCCGGGGCCGGCGCCCGGCGGCGCTCCCGGCGCTCCCGGCCGTGCCGGGACGGCCACGGTCACCGCCCCGGCCGCGACGGCGGCCGTACGCCGGACCGGCGGACTCGGCCAGGGCGGCTGGATCCTGCTGGGCATCGTGGCCGGCGCCGTCCTGCCGGTGCAGGGCGCGGTCAACGCCGCGCTCCGCAAGGACATCCACCAGCCGGTGACCACCGCGATGATCAGCTTCATGGTGGCCACGATCACCATCGCCGTGGTGCTGGCCGTCCTGCTCGCCACGGGCCGCACGCCGCGCCCGCAGTTCGCCCCGCTGCGCACGATGCCCTGGTGGGGCTGGCTCGGCGGCGCCTGCGCCGCGGCGTACGTCACCGCGACCTTCACGCTCATCCCCACGATCGGCGCCGCCACCACCGTGGCGCTGACCGTAACGGGCCAGCAGGCCGCCTCGGCCGTGATCGACAACCACGGCCTCCTGCGGCTGCCCCGGCGCCCGCTCACCGCACCGCGCCTGACCGGTCTCGCCCTGCTCATCGCCGGCTCGGTGCTCGTCCAGCTCACCTGAGCGCCCCCCCGACACAAGGAGAACGTCGATGACGACGACACTGACCCCGGAACCCGGCACCATCATCATCTTCTCGGACATCTGGTGCTCCTTCGCGCACATAGCCGTGCACCGGCTCCACAAGACCCGGGAACGGCTGGGCCTGACCGGCCGGGTGCGGTTCGACCACCGCGCCTTCCCCCTGGAACTGCTCAACGACGCGCCCAGCCCCCGGCCGGGGACCGACAGCGAGGTGGGCCGGATGGCCGCGCTGGAACCCGACGCGGGATGGCAGCTGTGGCAGGCGAAGGACTGGCTGTACCCGTCCACGACGCTGCCCGCGCTCGAGGCCGTCCAGGCGGCCAAGGAGCAGGGGTTCGCGGCGTCCGAGCAGCTCGACCTGGCGCTGCGGAGGGCCTTCTGGGCCGAGTCGCGGTGCATCAGCCACCGTAAGGTCATCCTGGACGCCGCCGCGTCCACCGGCGTGGTGGACGTGGACGCCCTGGCGGCCGCACTCGACGACGGCCGGGCGCGCAGGACGCTGTCCGAACAGGCCGCCGTCGCGGCGACCGAGCGGGTGAACTGCAGCCCGCACCTGTTCCTGCCGGACGGCACCGACCACGCCAACCCCGGTATCGAGGTCGGCTGGGCCGGCTCGTACGGCATCGGCTGGCCCGTCGTCTCCTCCGACGACCCCAGCGTGTTCGAGGACATCCTCAAGCGCGCCGCCCCCTGACCGAAGCCCAACCCGGTGCGTCGACCCCGCCGCCGGTGGCATGCCCGGGAGCATGCCGGGCGCGGCGGCTGTATACAGGTCCACGTGAGGTTGGACGAGCTTGATCGCGCCATTATCCGGGCCCTCGTGCAGGACGCCCGGGCGACGTACGCCGAAATAGGCGCTCACGTTGGGTTGTCGGCTCCGGCCGTGAAGAGGCGGGTCGACCGGCTCATCGCCAGTGGCGCGATCACCGGCTTCAGCGCCCGGGTGGAGCCGTCGGCCCTCGGCTGGACCACCGAGGCGTACGTCGAGCTGTACTGCCGGGGCAAGACCTCACCCGCGGAGATCGGCATGGCCGTGTCCCGGCACCCGGAGGTCGTCTCGGCCTGCACGGTCACCGGCGAGGCCGACGCGCTGCTGCACATCCGCGCGACCGACGTGCGGCACGTCGAGCGGGTGATCGAACGCCTGGCGGCCGAGCCGTTCGTGGTCCGCACCAAGAGCTCGATCGTGCTGTCGCGGCTGATTAACGGATCGCTGCAGAACGGGTGAAGGACGCAACCGATCCACACGTGATCGCAACGCGGGCGCATTGGATTGTCGCCTTCCGATTCCTACGCTGAAGTCCCGTTCACCCGGTTTCCCGCTTGGAGTCGACGATGACACTCGCGCCAGCCGCCGAGACCACGGACAGTGGTCGTACGGGCACGGCCCGGCACTTCCTGATGTGCCGGCCCGAGTTCTTCACGGTCTCGTATTCCATCAACCCGTGGATGCATCCCGAGAAGGGCGCCGACACGACCAGGGCGCTGCGGCAGTGGGAGAGCCTCCGGCAAGCCTACGAGGACCTCGGCCACACCGTGAGCCTGATCGACCCGATCGAGGGCCTGCCGGACATGGTGTTCGCCGCGAACGGCGCGCTCGTCGTGGACGGCCGGGTCTACGGGGCCAGGTTCGCGCACCCGGAACGCGCCGCCGAGGGCCCCGCCTACCTGCGGTGGTTCGTCGAACGGGGATACGAGACACTGGAGGCGTCCTTCACCAACGAGGGCGAGGGCGACTACCTGACGCTCGACGAGATGATCCTGGCCGGGACGGGCTTCCGCACCGACGTGGCGGCGCACATGGAGGCCCAGGAGTTCCTCGGCCGGCCGGTCGTCACGCTGCGCCTGGTCGACCCGAGGTACTACCACCTCGACACCGCCCTGTTTCCGCTGGACGGCCACAACGTGGCGTACTATCCGGAGGCGTTCAGCGAGGGCAGCAGGAAGGTGCTGCGGCGGCTGTTCCCCGACGCCGTGATCGCCACGTCCGCGGACGCGGAGGTGCTGGGCCTCAACGCGGTGAGCGACGGCCGCAACGTCGTCGTCAACGCCGAGGCGACCGGGCTGATCCTGGAACTCAAGCGCCGTGGCTTCGAGGTCGTCCCGGTGGACCTCGGCGAACTGCGCAAGGCCGGCGGCGGGCCCAAGTGCTGCACCCTCGAGATCCGGCCGAACAGGGAGATTCGATGAACAGCGAGGAACTGATCCGGCTCAGCGAGAGCCACAGCGCGCACAACTACCACCCGCTGCCCGTCGTGATCAGCTCGGCCGAGGGCGCCTGGGTCACCGACGTGGAGGGCAAGCGGTATCTCGACTGCCTGGCCGGCTACTCCTCGCTGAACTTCGGCCACGGCAATCCCACGATCCTCGCGGCGGCCCGAGAGCAGCTCGACCGGCTGACGCTGACCAGCCGGGCGTTCTACCACGACCGGTTCGCCGCGTTCGTGACCGGCCTTTCCGAGCTGTGCGGCAAGGACATGGTCCTGCCGATGAACACCGGCGCGGAGGCCGTCGAGACCGCGGTCAAGGTCGCCCGAAAGTGGGGTTACGAGGTCAAGGGCGTCGCCCCCGACCAGGCCAACATCGTCGTGATGGAGGACAACTTCCACGGCCGGACCACGACCATCGTGGGCTTCTCCACCGACCCCGAGTCGCGGGACGGCTTCGGCCCATTCTCCCCCGGCTTCCGGATCGTCAAGTACGGCTCGGCCGAGGCGGTCAGGGAGGCGATCGACGAGAACACGGTGGCCGTGCTCCTGGAGCCCATCCAGGGCGAGGCCGGCGTGCTGGTCCCGCCGGACGGCTACCTGGCCGCGGTCCGGGAGATCTGCACCGACAACAACGTGCTGTTCGTGGCCGACGAGATCCAGTCGGGCCTCGGCCGCACCGGCGAGACGTTCGCCTGCGACCACGAGCGCGTCGTCCCCGACCTGTACGTCCTGGGCAAGGCCCTCGGCGGCGGCGTGGTCCCGGTCTCCGCGGTCGTCGCGAACGCCGACGTCATGGGCGTGATCGGGCCCGGCCAGCACGGTTCCACCTTCGGCGGCAACCCGCTGGCGTGCGCGGTCGGCGACGCGGTGATCGGGCTGCTGCGGACCGGCGACTACCAGGCCAGGGCCCGCGAGCTCGGCGCGTTCCTGCACGCCCGCCTGGCCGACCTCGGCCCCGGCGTGGTGGCGGTGCGCGGGCGCGGGCTGTGGGCGGGCATCGACATCGACCCCTCGCTCGGCACCGGACGGCAGATCAGCGAGGCGCTCATGCGCCGCGGCGTGCTCGTCAAGGACACGCACGGCTCGACGATCCGCCTCGCGCCGCCGCTCGTCGTCTCCCGGGACGACCTGGACTGGGCGGTGGACCAGCTCAGCGCGGTGCTGCGGGAGGCTCGGGCCTGATCCGCACCGTGTCCTGATCGCCGGTGTCGGTGAACCACGTCACCGTGGCCTCCCCGGGCGCCAGGTCGATGGCGGTCATCATGTTGGGGAACCAGGGTCCCTTGCTGATGCGCCACCGCAACGGCGGCCGGGGAAGGCCCCCGGCCCTGGCCAGCACCCCGCCGAGCACGCCCGCCAGCCCGAACGACGCCACGATGTTGGCGAAGCGCAGGGTGCGGCTCAGCGGGTTGCGGATCGGCGAGCAGACGATCTGGTGGACGCGCCCGCCGCCCCGGCGCCGTACGGACGCCATGTAGGAGTAGTGGACGTCTCCCGACAGCAGCAGGACGGTCGCCGGCGGCCTGCCCCGGCCGCCCGAGGCGACGTCCAGCACCGCGTGCGCGAGTTCCTCGAACGACCGGCGGAAGGCCCCCCAGTGCTCCAGGTCGAGAAACTGCCGCACCCGCTCGCCCCACCGCGCCGCCCGGCGGCCCCAGATGCCGTCGCAGACCGCCTCGTTCCAGCTCTCGACGTGGTGGATCCCCGCGGGCAGCAGGATCGGCAGCGAGGATCCTATGAGCAGGTGGTCGAAGTCGCCGGTGGCGTGCTTGTCGAACCAGTCCCACTCGCCGGGGTCGAGCATCCGCCGGCGTCCCGGCTCCAGCACCCGGGCGCTGCGGCTGTCCAGCACGATCAGCCGGCTGCCGCCCAGGTCCCTGTGGTAACTCCAGCGCACCGAGTCGGGCTCCTTGTCGGCCCGCCGGGCGAAGGCGTCGAGCGCCTCGTCGCCGCCGCCCGCGCGCAGCGCGGCCAGCACGGGATCGGCCGCCCGCTCGGCCGGGGGCAGGTTGCCCAGGTGCTGGTAGATGTAGTACGAGCCGAGCGCGGAGACGATGCGCCGCTCCCACCAGGGCACCTCGGCCATCTGCTCGCGCCAGACGTTCGAGGTGTTCCAGTCGTCCCTGACGTCGTGGTCGTCGAAGATCATCAAGGTGGGGACCGTGGCCATCAGCCAGCGGACCGGAGGGTCGGACCACGCCTGGCGGTACAGCTCGGCGTACTCCTCGAAGTCGACGACCTCCTCGGGCCCGTCGTCCCTGCGCCCGGCGATGAACTCCTTCATGTCCGGGGTGAGCTCGTCGGCGTACACCTGGTCGCCGAGCAGCAGGATCAGGTCGGGCCGCTCGTCCGGCGACTCCATCAGGCGCAGGCCGTACGCCCGCAGGACGTCCGGGCCGTGCGTGCGCACGTACGGCTCCTCGTGCGGCACGCTCGTACGGCAGGAGCCGAAGATCAGCCGGTCGAGGCGGGTCAGCGGGCGGATCACGCTCGGCGGCAGGCCCTCTTCCGGCCACACCCGCCGGTCGTCGAGTTCCACCTCGTAGGCCACCGGGCCCTCGACGCCGACGTCGAGCAGGGCGTAGTGGTGGCCGTGCACGGTGAAGGTGCGCTCCTCGGAGCAGGCGTCGCCGGCCCGCACACGGACCGTGCAGGGCTCGGAGGTCTCCACCCAGACGGTCGCGGCGGCCGCGTCCACATGGCGCAGCAGCGGGCCCAGCACAAGTTCCGGCACAAACCCTGTCTACTGCAAAAGGACGGCAAAGCGCGACTTGCCCCCGTCCGTCCACCGTCATTCACGGATCGTGCGCCGCCTATGCGCCGGAACGGCGAAATGCCGCCCGGCGATCTCCGTATTGGCCTATATCGCGACCATCCGGCGCACGGTTTGATCCAGATGTCGCTCCTCCCGGTCCGCCTTCCGCTGCCGTCAACGACGACGGCACACGGGGTCCGGGGGACGGCCGCCCTTTCCGACAGGAGAACACCAGAATGACCGTCACGGACTTCCCGACAACGGCGTCGGGGGTTCGGTCTCCGATCCCCGACCTCCATGCCCCCTCACCGGGTGAGCGCGCCCTCGCCGCCGCCCGCTTCCAGCTCGCCGAGGCGTCCCGGTTCCTCGGCCTCGACGACGGCATGCACCACATGCTCGCCACGCCCCGCCGCTCGCTGACGGTCTCGGTGCCCGTACGGCGCGAGGACGGCCGCCTGGAGGTGGTGCAGGGCCACCGCGTGCAGCACAACCTCTCGCGCGGGCCCGCCAAGGGCGGCATCCGCTTCCATCCCGCCACCGACCTCGCCGAGGTCACCGCCCTCGCCATGTGGATGACGTGGAAGTGCGCCCTCGTCGGCATCCCGTACGGCGGGGCCAAGGGCGGCGTCGCGGTGGACCCGGCCACGCTGACCACCCGCGAGCTCGAACGCGTCACCCGGCGCTACGTCAACGAGATCCTGCCGCTCATCGGCCCGGAGAAGGACATCCCCGCGCCCGACGTGGGCACCGACGAGCAGACCATGGCCTGGATCATGGACACCTACAGCGCGAACGCCGGCTACTCGGTCCCTGGCGTGGTGACCGGCAAGCCCACGGCGCTCGGCGGCTCGCTGGGCCGCGCGGGCGCGACCTCGCGCGGGGTGCAGATCGCCGCGCTGCAGGCCCTGGCCCGGACGAGGGGGGCGCGCTCCCCGGAGGGCACGACCGTGGCGGTGCAGGGCTTCGGCAAGGTGGGCGCGCTCGCCGCCCAGTATCTCGCCGACGCCGGCTGCCGGGTCGTGGCCGTCTCCGACGCGGGCGGCGCGGTCGTCCGGCCCTCCGGCCTCGACGTCGCCGCGCTGCGCGCCCACGCGGCCGAGACCGGGACGGTCCACGGCTACCGCGACGCCGACCCGCTCTCCCGCGACGAGCTGCTCGAACTCGACGTGGACGTGCTGGTGCCGGCCGCGCTCGAAGGCGTGATCACGGCGGACAACGCGCCGCGCGTACGGGCCCGCCTGGTCGTGGAGGGCGCCAACGGGCCCACCACACCCGAGGCCGACCTGATCCTGGCCGGCAACGGGACCACTGTGGTCCCCGACATCCTGGCCAACGCCGGCGGCGTGATCGTGTCCTACCTGGAGTGGGTGCAGAACACCCAGGCGTACTCCTGGAGCGCCGGCGAGGTCGAGGTGAAGCTCCGCGACCTGATGGAGAACGCCTACCGTGCGGTCGCGGACCTGGCCGCCGAGCGCGACCTCACGCTCCGCCAGGCCGCCCACGCGATCGGGGTGGGGCGGGTGGCCGAGGCCCACCGGATGCGGGGCCTCTACCCGTGAGGCCCCTGACGTCCATCTGAGACGGCGACGATGACCGCCTCCCGGGAATATGCGGCTTCCGGGAGGCGGTCAGGCCGTCGCGGCCGTCACGATCTCTTCGCACAGCTCGTGGGTCGCCAGGGCGTCGTCGGCCGTGAGGATCCGTCCCTCCCGGACCGCGGCGAGGAACTCCCCGCAGATCTGCTCGATGCCGCGCTGCCGCGTCGCCGGGACCCAGTCGCCGCGCCTCGTGAGGACCTCGTCCCCGCCGAGGTCCACCACGTCGCCGAGGTTGACCACCCGCCGCTTCCCGCCGCCGCCCATGACCTCGCAGGTCTCCTCGGCCGCGCCGCTGGTGCGGCTCATCACGCCGACGGCGGTGAAGCCGTCGCCGCCGAGCGTCAGCACCACGTGTTCGAGCAGGCCGTCCCGCACCCTGGTCCTGATCACGGTGTCGGTGACCGGCCCGGGGGCGAGGAAGCGCAGCGTGTCGGCCACGTGGATGAAGTCGTCGAAGACCACGGTCCGCGGGTCGCCGGGCAGGTCACGCCGGTTCTTCTGCATCACGACCACGTCGCGCGGCAGGTCGCGCAGGGCCGCGTACGCGGGGGCGTGCCTGCGGTTGAACCCGACCATCAGCGACCTGTTCCGCTCGTGCGCCAGCCGTACGAGCCCGGCGGAGGCGGCGGCGTCGTAGGCGAGCGGCTTGTCCACGTAGACGTGCACGCCCGCCTCCAGCAGCGTGGTCACGATCGGGACGTGCGCGGTGGTGGCCGCGTGCACGAAGGCCGCGTCGATCCCGGCTTCGGCCAGGCCGTCCACGGAGGTGAAGCGCGCGCCGATCCGGTAGGCGTCGCCGAGCCGGTCGAGAGCCGCCCGGTCGCGGGTGCACAGCAGCGGCTCGATGCCCGGCGTCGCCGCCAGCACCGGCAGGTAGGCCTTCTCCGCGATGTCGCCCAGGCCGATGATCCCGACTCTCATGCCCGGGAGACTATCGCCGTCGTTCCGGCGCCTTTCAGCGCCCCCGCCACCACGCCACCGTCTCCTTCACCCCGTCCTCGACCGGCGTCGGCGCGAAGCCGAGCACCTCCTGGGAGGCGGAGGAGTCGAGCACAAACGGCCGGTCGAACTGATAACGGGTCTCCCCCAGCTCGCGCAGGAACGGCGATACGAGGCCCCCCGCCTTCAGCGTCCACGACGGCAGCCGCCGCAGGCGCGGCGCCGGGACGCCCGCGGCCTCGCACACCATCTCGGCGTACCGCCGCATGGTGAAGGGCGGCGCGGTCGGGACGTGCCAGGGCCGGCCCCACGCGCGCTCCTCCTCCGCGGCCGCCGCCAGCGCCCGCACGACGTCGGGCAGGTACGTCCAGCTGTGCGGAATGTCGGGGTCGCTGATGACGGTGGCGGGCTTGCCCGCGAGCAGGGGTTCCAGGAGCCGCGGCCCCACGTACGACTGGTCGGACGACCGCGGCCCGTAGTAGTCCGAGCCGCGCACCTCGGTGACCCGCACCCGGCCGGCCTCGTGCGCGACCCGCATCTCCTCCCACATCCGCGCCCTGACCATGCCCTTCGTGCCCGTCGCGGCGAGCGGCAGATCCTCGGTCATCGGCCCGTCCACCGGGCCGTACCCGTACAGGTTGCCCAGCGTGACCAGGACGGCCCCGGACGACTCGGCGGCGGCCAGCAGCGAGGCCGCGATCGGCGGCCAGTCCAGGGGCCACCGGTGGTAGCGCGGGTTGGCGCAGTTGTAGAGCGCGTCGGCTCCCTCGGTGAGCCGCCGCATCACGGCCGCGTCGGCCGCGTCGGCGGCGACCGGCGAAATCCCTGGGTGCTCGGGGCCCGAGCCCGAACGGGTGACGAGGGTCACCTCGTGCCCGCGCTCCGCCAGCGTCTCGGCGAGCCCGCCGCCGACCTGTCCCGCTCCGACGATCACATGCCTGCCCATCGCTTCTCCTTCAGACCTGATCCGTCAGCAGCCGCAGCACGCCGTCCACGACGTACACGACCGCGAACACGACGCCCGCCGTGACGAGGCCGGAGGCCGCCAGCGCGGCCGCCCCCGCCCCGAACCACACGACCTCGAAGGCGGCGCGGGCGAGACCGTGCAACTGGTGCGGCGCCTTGCCGCCCGCCATGAACAACCCCCAGAGCGTGGCGAACACGGCCGGCCCACCGAGGCCCAGAAGGATCTTGACCAGGACGTTCGCCTGCACGGTGAACCCCCAGTAGGCCAGCGAGATCAGCACGCCCAGTTCCAGGAAGAACATCACTGCGGGGATCACGCCCTTGGCCACGGTGAGCATCGGCACTCCTTGCGGTTGTTGCTCCGTTCCGAGAGCAATGCTCTCTTATTAGAGCGATATTCGTCAAGAGCACTGCTCTCTAATCGCTCAAGTGCTCTGTTAGCCTGGCCGCATGAATGCGAGCAGGACCGCGCGGGAGCGGGTGAGAGCTGAGCTGATCAAGGAAATCACGGACATCGCCCGGCGACATCTGGCGACAGAGGGAGCCACGGGCCTGTCCCTGCGGGCGGTGGCCCGGGAGATGGGGATGGTCTCCTCGGCGATCTACCGCTACTTCCCCAGCCGCGACGACCTGCTGACCGCGCTGATCATCGATGGATACAACGCGCTCGGGGAGGCCGTCGAGCGCGCCGACGCCGCCTGCGCCCGCGACGACTTCTTCGGGCGCTGGCTCGCCGTCTGCCGGGCCGTACGCGAGTGGGCCCTGGCCCATCCGCACGAGTACGCCCTGCTGTACGGCTCACCCGTGCCGGGCTACGCCGCTCCGCAGGACACCATCGCGCCGGCGGTGCGGGACACGGCCGTGTACGGACGGATCGTCGCCGACGCCCACCACGCAGGCAGGCTCGCCCCTCCCCCGATCTGCCCGCCGCCGCCGGCGGTCCTGGCGGAGGACGCGGAGATCGTACGGTCGCTGATGCCGGACGTGCCGGACGACGTGATCGCGCGGGCGATCACCGCATGGACGGGCCTGTTCGGGATGGTCAGCTTCGAGCTCTTCGGACAGTTCAACAACACGATCACCCACCGCGCCGAGCTGTTCGAGCACAACATGACCTGCCTGGCCCGCCTCATCGGCTTGCCCGACTAGGAAGCACGGACTCGGCCTGCCCGAGCAGGCGACACGCGGGCCGTGCTTGCCTGGCCTCGCTCAGGAGTCGGCCGGTTGATGAGCGGCGCGCACAAGCCCGGACTCGTAGGCGCCGATCACCAGTTGGGCACGGTCGCGCGCCCGCAACTTGCTCAGCAGCCGGCCGATGTACGTCTTGACGGTGCCGTGGCTGAGATGGAGGTACTCGGCGATGTCGGCGTTGGACAGGCCGCGTGCCACGAGCACCAGGACCTCACGCTCGCGCGCCGTGAGGACGTCCAGCGCGGGCCCTGGGGCAGGGCGGGCAGAGGGAAGACGAGCAAACTCGGCGATCAGGCGCCGGGTCACCGAGGGCGCGAGGAGGGACTCTCCGGCGGCGACGGTGCGGATGCCCGCCAGCAGGACCTCGGGGGAGGTGTCCTTGAGGAGGAACCCGGCCGCGCCGGCCCGCAGGGCCCCGTACACGTACTCGTCGAGATCGAAGGTGGTGAGGATGAGGACGCGTGTCGCGGCCGTCTCGGGAGATCCGGCTAGGCGCCGTGTCGCCTCGATGCCGTCCATGTCGGGCATCCTGATGTCCATCAGCACCACGTCCGGGTGTAGTCGACGGGCGCTTTCGACGGCTTCGGCGCCGGTGCCGGCCTCGCCCACCGCGGTCAGCCCCGGGGCGGTGTCGATCAGCACCCGGAAGCTGCCTCGGAGCAGAGGCTGGTCATCGGCGACGAGCACCCGGATCGGATCGGTCACGCGGTCGCCTCCTTCGGGCTGACGGCTGTGCCGTGAGCGGGTTCGGGCGGGAGACGAGCCGACACGGCGAACCCGCCGCCGGGCCTTGGCCCGGCCTCCAGCGTCCCCCCGTACATCATCACGCGTTCGCGCATCCCCACGAGACCGTGACCGCCGCTGAGACCCGCCCGGCCGGACCCCGGCGCGTTCCCGGCTCCGTCGTCCACCACCTCGACACGCACGCCTCCGCGTGCATCGGCGGTGATCGCCACCTGGCAGTGCGTTCCGTCGCCCGCATGCTTGATCACATTTGTCAGCGCCTCCTGCACGATCCGGTAGACGGTCAGCGCCGTCCCCGCCGGGAGAGGGGCGGCCAGTCGGGTGCGAAGCCCGGTGCGGATTCCCGCCTGCTCGGCACGCCGGATGAGGGGCGGCAGGTCGTCCAGCCCGGGAGGGGGAGCCGTGCCGGGGCCTGGCGCGTGTTGCCCGGCGGCGTCGCCGCGCAGCACTCCCAGGGCGCGCCGCATGTCGGTGAGCGCCTCCCGGCCGGTCTGCTCGATCGCCTGGAGGGCGTCGCGCGTCTCCTGGGGGCGTTCCTCCGCCACGTGGTTGGCGACCGCAGCCTTGACGACGATCACGCTGAGGCTGTGCGAGACGATGTCGTGCAGTTCTCTGGCGATGCGCAGGCGTTCCTCGGCCAGCGTCTGCTCGGCCAGGCGCCGGTCCCTGCGGGCGGCTCGACCTCGCCGTTCACGCACCACGCGGCCCGCGGCCCACGCGGCGCCGACCACAAGCCACACGAGCGCCGCCGTCGCGACGGCTTCGGGCCAGGGGCCGGACGGTGTCAGGACCGCCTCCCCGGCGACGACCGCGGCTGCCGAGACGACGAGGGTCAGGGCCAGCGCCGCCGAGGCCCGGCGCGCCGGCTCGGCGAGCGCCACCGCGTAGACGGCCAGGGCCGCGGGGATGTACGGGTCGCGGGTGATGTCGAGAAGCGTCGCCGCCGCCGATGCGCCCACAACAACGGCGAGGGCGGGCAGTGGCCGAAGACGCCGGACGGCCAGCGGCGCTCCGACACAGGCGGCGATCAGCCACGCCACCCAGGAAGGGCCGGAGAACCCGGGCAGGCCGTCAGAGGCGTCCTGGCCGCCCAGCGCCACATACGCGGCGACCACGACGACCGCCACGCAGGCATCGAGTATCAGTAGATGCGGGCCTGTCGGGAGACGCCACCGCGCTGAGTGCATCGCACGACGATACCGATGGCCACTCATCCGGCCTGTCCGAAAAGGAACATCACGGTGCCCACGACGCCCACCATGACAAGCCTTCCGACGACCGTGGCCGTTCGCGGTGCCGGCCCGGTGCGCATCGCGGCAACGCCCAGAGGGACGAGCGCGACGCACAGCCCGGCGGCAGCGGCCACCGACCAGGAGGTCGTTCCCTTCAGCACGCCCAACGGCATCGCCGACGCGAGGGCCAGAGCCGCCGCACGCACCGGTCCGAGCACCCGCGAGCGGTAGGCGCCGACGGCCAGGAGAACCCAGCCGCCCATGATCGCGGCGTTCAACGTGCTGAAGACATGGAACGCGCCGTAGGTCTCGCTCACCGTTCGTGTCGCCGACGCAACTCCGTGGACGGTTACCAGGTGGAGGCCGAGATGGTCCACACCGGCGTGAAACGTCCGGGCGAACAGGCCGAGGATCGTGAGCACCCCGCCCCACACCGCCAGTTCCCGGAGTGTCTCACCGATCCTGGCGGCGAGGAGCACGACTCCCGGCCACAGCAGCACCCATCCGGCGGCGACGAGGCTGTACGAGGCCGTCATGAGGTCGGGATGGTGCTCGTACGCGCTCAGTTGCGCGGGGAAGAAGAAGTCGAAACGCAGGCGCAGCAGTACGCCGGTGAGCAACAGCAAAGGCCCGGCGACGAGGGATGCGCCGCCCACCCAGCGTCCCGGAAAGACAGGGTTGGCACCAGTGATTGACGGAGTCGTTGCACTCATGGGGGCAACGATGCCGCCGCCGCACACGCCGGGTCGTCGGAGTGGGGACCACACTTCCGGATCTGACCGTGGTCGTATCGACGTGCCCGGTTGTCGTCTCCGGTCCGATGATCCGCGGTAACCGTCTCGACCGCATCGGCCCGGCCCAGCGTGCGGGATCGGGTTGGCTCCCGGGTCAGAGCTGGTGGGCGCCGAGGCGTCCTTCGAGCAGGAGGAGCAGCTCGCCGAGCAGGTCTCCCAGCTCCCGCCGCCGGTCGGCGCCCATCGCCGCCAGGAGATCGCTCTCGTAACGCAGCTGCCGCGGCAGGAGCAGGTCGGTGAGCGCGCGGCCCTCATCGGTGAGCGCGAGGTGGGAGACCCGCCGGTCGCGCTCGCCGGGCCGGCGGCTCACCAGCCCGCGCTCCTCCAGGACCCGCAGCCGCTTGGTGACGGCCGCCCCCGAGGCGAAGGTCTCCCTGGCGATCTGGCCCGGGGTGAGCTCACGGTCGAGCCGGCGCAGGGCGGCGAGGACGTCGAACTCCGGCCGGGTGAGGCCGTACTCGCGGAGGGGCGCGTCGCCGGCCTGCTGGAGCAGCAGGACGCACCGGGTGAGGCGGCCCATCACGGCGATCGGCGCGGTGTCCAGCTCGGGGTGGACACGCCGCCACTGGCGTATCACCTGCGCGACGACGTCCTCTGCGACGCTCTCGGGCGCCTCCTCGGCGATGTCCTCCACGCCCCGATCCTCAGTCCTGGGTCCGTTCGCAGCCGACTCTATCCCGGGCCGGTGCGGCCAGCCGCGCCAGCAGGCGGTGCCCCTCGTGCTCGGCCCGGGCGACCTGCTCCTCCGGCAGCGCGCGCTGCCACCACTCGCCGGCCGCCACGTCCGCGGCCCGGCGCAGCTCCACGAGGGCCTCGACGAGCAGGCCGCGAACCCGCGCGATCTCCCCCGGCTCACCGGCGCCGACCGCCAGCAGGCGCCGGGCGGCCGCCTGGGCGTCGGCCACACGCCGCAGCGCCGCGTCGATCCGCCCGGCGCTGCGGCGGTTGGTCACCAGCGGGCAGCCGAGCAGGCCTGCCACGACGCCCACGGCCGTGTCCAGCCAGCGGTCGCTGATCAGCCGCCACGCGGGCTGATAGCCGGGCAGTTCTGTGAGCAGGAGGGCCATCGGCGTCACGCACACCGTGCCCAGCCAGTAGTTGCGGGTCATCAGCGCCTCGGTGCAGAACTGGAGGGCCAGCGTGAGCAGGACCAGGGCGAGCGCGCCCGTACGGCCGATCGGCAGCAGCGCCGTGAAGACGAGCAGGCCGACCACGCTGCCGAGGGCGCGCTGAAGGGCCCGGTGCCATGACAGCGTGGCGTTGGCCTGGAAGACGGACGCGGCCGTGACCACCGCCCAGTAGGGGTGACCGACTCCCGCGGCGAGCGAGACCAGCCCGGCGAGGGCGGACCCGACCGCGACGCGTACGCCGATCGGGAACAGCGGGGAGGCGGGATGGAACATGCGCAGCAGGCCGGGTCCGCCCGGCGCCGCCCGTTCCAGCGCGATACCCGCGAGCCCGGCGGTCCCCGTCTCGCCGAGGCTCACCTCGGGCACCGGCCGGTTGCGGCGCACGTCGGCGGCCCAGCTCGCGAAGAGACCCGCCTCGTCGTGGGACACGGCCGGGAGGGACGCCTCCACCCGGGCCAGGAGGCGTTCGAGCGCGTGCCTGCCCGGCCCCTCGGGCGACGGGAGCAGCGTGTGCCACGCCGCGTTCACCGCCGCCGCCGCGTCATGCCGGGCGCGGGCGACCGCCGCCCCCTCCGCGCGGGCGAGCCGCACGGCGGCCTCCAGCGCGCGGGCCACCGCCGTGCGCTGGGGCCCCTCGGGCCGTACGAACGCGGGAGCCATGCAGACCAGCCACGCGAGCGCCGCGGCGGCCGCGACGAGCGCGAGGTGGAGGGGGATCTCCCCGAGCCGCTGCGGCAGGAACGCGCAGGTCGCGCTCATGAACGTGAAGATCAGGTTGCCCGGCGGGCCGATCCGGGCGGCGTCGCACGCCACCTTGTGCGCGGCGGCCAGCAGCGCCGCCACCAGGACCAGGACGGGGGCCGACCGGGTGAGCCCGGCCGCGGTGAGCGCGACGCCCACGCTGACGACCATGCTCGTCGCCACGCCGAGCAGGGTGCGGGCCCTGACCCGGTACGGCAGGCCGTGCGCGTAGAGGGCGCACATGGCACCGGCGGAGGTGTAGACCGCCAGGTCCAGGCGGTCCAGCAGGAGCAGGACCGCGTCCGGCACGGCGAGGGTGATGACCGCGCTGAGCGCGTTCTTGTGCCAGACGTCCCCCAGCCCGCCGATCCGGAACACTCCACGCAACGGCAGCCGCCCTCGCATCGCCGGCCTCATGATCCCCCGTTCTTTCGCAAGTGTTTTACCCGTGAAAGATATCAGGCCGCCGAGTGCCCTGGTCCCACTGGCGGCGACCCCCATCGAGCCCGCGCCCGGGTCACGCGATCAGGGTCTACGCCTGGAGTATCAGCAGCTCGTAGATGCGTTGGACCAGTTCGGCAAGGAGCCAGCACGCGAGGCCGGCGGCCACCAGCCTGATTCGCTCGTCTTCCTTGAAGACGGCCAGGGCCAGGCAGACGAATCCTCCCAGCAGCAGGATCAGCGTGATCAGGACAATCATGAACAGATCGTGGTACGCCCGATCAACCAGAGGCAAGCGCCGGCGAACGGGAAGCACGGGAGTTCCCACGGCGAACCGTGTCGATCATGAGACATGCGAAAGGCGGCAGTCGGGGATTTCCCGGTTGCCGCCTTTCGCGTGTTCACGACCGCCTTGTGGGCTGGTCAGAGCATATGCTTGCGATTTTGTGCAAGGTCACGGGCAGTGCGACCGCAGGTCCTGCGGTTCACTGCGAAGTCCAGGGGATGTCAGGCGCGGGTGGCGCGGTTGACGGCGGAGATGATGGCCTTGAGCGAGGCGCTCGTCGTGTTCGCGTCGATGCCGACGCCCCACAGGACCTGCGTGCCGTTCGGTCCGCCGACCTCGCACTCCACGTACGACGCGGCCTTGGCGTCGGCGCCCGCGCTCATCGCGTGCTCGGTGTAGTCGAGGACCCGCACCGGCACCCCGATGCTCTCCAGCGCGTCGCAGAAGGCCGAGATGGGGCCGTTGCCGACGCCCTCGATCTCCCGGATCTGGCCGTCGACCCGCACGTCGGCGCTGATCGCGTCCTTGTCGTCCACGGTGGAGGTGTGCCGGTGGGCCAGCAGGCCCAGGCGGCCCCAGGGGCTCGCCGGGTTCGGCAGGTACTCGTCGGAGAACCGCTCCCACATCTCGGCCGCGGTGACCTCGCCGCCCTCGGCGTCCGTACGGGCCTGGATGACGCGGGAGAACTCGATCTGCAGACGGCGCGGCAGGTCGAGCTGGTGGTCGGCCTTCATGATGTAGGCGACGCCGCCCTTGCCCGACTGGCTGTTGACGCGGATCACGGCCTCGTAGGTGCGGCCGATGTCCTTGGGGTCGATCGGCAGGTACGGCACGGCCCAGGTGAACTCGTCGACCGGCACCCCGGCGGCGGCCGCGTCGCGCTCCAGGTGCTCCAGGCCCTTCTTGATGGCGTCCTGGTGGGAGCCGGAGAAGGCGGTGTAGACCAGCTCGCCGCCCCACGGGTGGCGGGGGTGCACGGGCAGCTGGTTGCAGTGCTCGACCACCCGCCGGATCTCGTCCATGTCCGAGAAGTCGATCTCCGGGTCGACGCCCTGGGAGAACAGGTTCATGCCCAGCGTGACCAGGCAGACGTTGCCGGTCCGTTCGCCGTTGCCGAACAGGCAGCCCTCGATCCGGTCGGCGCCGGCCATGTAGCCCAGCTCGGCGGCGGCGACCGCGGTGCCGCGGTCGTTGTGCGGGTGCAGCGACAGCACGATCGAGTCCCGGTAGGCCAGGTGGCGGTGCATCCACTCGATCTGGTCGGCGTACACGTTGGGGGTGGCCATCTCGACCGTCGCCGGCAGGTTGACGATCACCTTGCGGTCGGGGGTGGGCTGCCACACGTCGTTGACGGCGTTGCAGACCTCGACGGCGTACTCCAGCTCGGTGCCGGTGAAGGACTCGGGCGAGTACTGGAAGTAGATCTCGGTGCCCTCCATCTCGGCCGCCAGCTTCTTGCACAGCTTGGCGCCCTCGACGGCGATCGCGGTGATGCCGTCCCTGTCCTGGCCGAAGACGACCCGGCGCTGGAGGGTGGAGGTGGAGTTGTACAGGTGGACGATCGCCTGGCGGGCGCCGCGCAGCGACTCGAAGGTCCGCTCGATCAGCTCGGGCCGGGCCTGCGTCAGCACCTGGATGACCACGTCGGAGGGGATGCGCTCCTCTTCGATGATCTGGCGGACGAAGTCGTAGTCGGTCTGCGACGCGGCGGGAAAGCCGACCTCGATCTCCTTGTAGCCCATCCGGACCAGCAGGTCGAACATCTTCAGCTTGCGGTCGGAGTCCATCGGGTCGATCAGCGCCTGGTTGCCGTCGCGCAGGTCCACGGCACACCAGCGGGGCGCCTTGGTGATGACCTTGTCGGGCCAGGTGCGGTCGGCCAGCCGTACGGGCTCGAACGGCGTGTAGCGCTGGAACGGCATGGGGCTGGGCTGCTGCTCATTCATGATTGCTCCTCGTCGGGCGCACGGCGAGTCCCGGGCATGACGTTGCCGTCGATTCATTCGGGAAAGGGGCGCCGTTGGATGAAACCAGGGCGGCCGACGCGCATGACACTCGCACCGCGGCGAGGGAGCCGGCCTCTTACAGGCCCTCGCCGCGGCGGATAAGAAGGAGTCCGCGCAGCATGCCAAGCAGACTAGCAGACGCCCTCGATGGGACGAGACACCCGATCACATTTCGAGACGGAGCCCCAGGTTAGGGTGACTCGTGACGAAGGAGGCCACATGAAGGACGACGAGATCCTGAAGCGGATCAGCGAGCTGGTCGACGAGGAGCACTCCCTGCGCGAACGGCTGGTCGCGGGCGAGCTGACCTCCGAGGAGGAGCACAACAGGATCAGCTCGCTGGAAGAGCAGCTCGACCGCTGCTGGGACCTGCTGCGCCAGCGCCGCGCCCGGCGTGACGTGGGCGAGGACCCCGACTTCGCCTCCCCCCGTCCGGCCGACGAGGTCGAGAACTACATGCAATAGAAGAACCACATGCAATAGAGCCCTCACCGCCGCCGTTCCACGATGTGAAAATCAGTCGCGCCCCTGACAACGCGTGCGGAATTCTTGTCGGCATGCGGATGAAGCGCGTCGCCCCCATCGAGAACGACGCCGAGCAGGGGGAAGACGGCCCGGCGGGCCACTCTCCTCTGGCCGGTCTGTACGACATCGCGCGGGCATGCGACCATCCGGGTCCGGCGATGTCGTGGCGGCACTTCAGTGCGAGCGTCCGGAGCGGGTCCGGTGGCGAACGCGCCGAGGCGTGGGCGGCGTGCGACAGCCGCCCGATCAACGGCGGCCCGATCAACGACCGCTCGATCAACGACGGCCACGTCGACGGCGGTGAAGACGACGGCAGTCAGGTCGGCGGTGACCAGGTCGTCGGCGGCTACGTCCTCCACTTCCCCCAGGACGACAACACCCATCTCGCCCTTCTCCGGCTGATGACGCATCCGGGCCGCAGGCGCGAGGGCATCGGCGGCGCGCTGCTCGACCACGCCATCGGCCGGGCGCGGGACGAGGGCAGGCGCGTCCTGATCGCCGAGGCCCCGGCTGACGGTCCGGGCACGCCCTTCGCCAAGGCCCGCGGGTTCTCCCCGGCCTCCACCGAGACCCGCCTGGTGCTCGACCTGCGTACGACCGACTGGTCCGGCCTCGAACTCCTCCGCGCCCGAGCAGTGCGGCACGCCACGGACTACTCGCTCGAACGGTGGGCCGGGCCGACCCCGGACGACCTGCTCGGCGACATGGCCCGCCTGGCGGAGGGCATGAACGACGAGCCGCTGGGCGACCTCGCGATGGAGGACCAGCGCTGGACCGCCGACCGCGTGCGCGCCCGCGAGGAGATGCTCACCCGGGCGGGCCAGCGGACGTACACGATGATCGCCCGGTGCACGGCCAATGGAGAGCCGGCGGGGTTCACCCAGCTCGTGGTGGACGCCGAGCGGCCGGAGGGGTGGGCCCGTCAGGGCGCGACCACCGTCCTCCCGCCGCACCGCGGCCGTCGGCTCGGCCTGGTGCTCAAGCTCGCCAACATCACCTGGTTCCGCGCCTGCGAGCCGTCGGTGGAGCGTGTGATCACGTGGAACTCCGTCGCGAACCCGCACATGCTGGCGATCAACGAGGCGATGGGCTTCGAGGTCTTCGACACCTGGCACCAGTGGCAGCTCGACATCTGACCGGGGCCGGCCGGCCTACTTCGTCTTCCGGGTGTAGACGACGCGGTCGACCAGCCGTTCGGCTTGGCCGGGCGGGGTGAAGTACAGGTCGAAGGTGTGCCGGTCGTTCGACCTGATGGTGATCACTGTGCGCATCGGTATGGTCTTCCCGACGTACTCCGGGCCGAGCACTCCGGGGTCGGTGAACGTCCCGGGCAGCGACAGCACGTTGCTGCCCTCGGCGAGTGCGGGGCCGCGATAGGTCATCGCGGTGGGGGTGACGCTGTCGAAGGTGGTCCACTCGTAGCGCCGGTCGATGGTGGAGAAGCCGAGGATCCCCAGCCGGTAGTACGGGTGACCGCCGAGGACGCCTTCGGCCTCCTCCTCCAGGAACCGGCCGCCCGTCTTGGCGATCCACCGCGTCCTGACCGTGATGTCGCGGGAGACGACCGGCTTGCCGTCGCCGCCGAGAAGGTAGTTGTACTTGGTGGCCTTCCAGGTGCCGACCAGCGGGTCGAGCCGGCGATGGAAAGGCCCCGGCTCGAGCGGACCGGCGGCTGCGCTCTGGATCCGCGCGGCCGGCGCGGCGACCGGCGCCGTGGCGGCGGCCGGCGCGCCGGTCAGTGCCAATACGGCCGCGGCCGAGACGACGGACAGGGACAGTCTCTTCAGCACGGGTGTCTCCATGGGCTGCGAGGGGCCGGCAGGCGAGGTGGTGTGGGCGCGCCGGCGTGAACGATCTCGGCCGCGGACGGCCCGGCTCTCGTACGCCGAGCCGGCGGCGTGACGTACGGGATCATGACATCGGCGGAAGCGGGGCTGATAGTGTCCCGGTCATCGGCTAGATGTGCATTTCGCACGGTTCACGGGAGGGTCCCGGCGAGTGGGGCGAACCGCGGACGACCTTCCGCTCCGGCTGGCCAGGGCCATGTTGTGGGCCTCGTTCGGCATCCTCGCCTACATCCGCGCGTTCAGCGCTCTGGACAACGGCGCCGGTCCGCTCGGGGTGCTGCTCCCGATGGCGTCCTACCCGCCGCTCATCGCGCTGTCGATGTGGTGCTGGAGCCCAGCGGTCCGATACAGGCTCCTCGCCGCCGTGGTGCTGCTCTACTTCCTGCCGATCCCGTTCGTCGGCGGGTCCTGGGAGTGGATCCCGTGGACGGTGGCGGCCGCCGTCCTGTGCGCGCTCCCCACGCGGATCGCCTGGCCGCTGTTCGTCCTCATCGTGGCCGCGGCCGGCGCGTCGGCCCTCCTCCCCGCCTACCCCTATCCCGGGTTGGAGGTCCAGGGCGGTCTCGGCTACATGATCGTCACGGCGGACGACGGTCTCATCGTCTTCGGCCTGTCCAGGCTCGTCATGGCCGTCGCGAGACTTCACCAGACCCGCGAGGAACTGGCCCGGACGGCCCTGTCGAGGGAACGGCTGCGGCTGGACGGAGAGCTGCGGCGCCTGCTCGGCGGGAAACTCCAGGCGATCGCTTTCCGGATGCGGACCGCGGCCCGGCAGGAACCGGGCGAGGCGCGGCACTCCCTCCGGGAAGGGATCGAACTCGCGCGGCGCACCCTGGCGGAGGTGCGTGCCACGGCCGGCGCCTACCGCGCCGATGCCCCCGAGACGATCTCGCCGCCGGCCGAGTCGCCGCGGCTGGCGCGACGGGTGCTGCTCGCGGTCCTGCTCATCCAGTGCGTGCTCGTCCTGAAGAACCTGGCCTACGTCCGCCCCGGCGACTGGCCGGCCTTCGCCTTCGCGACCGTCCTGCTCGTCGTCATCGCGGTCCTTCAGGTTCTTCCGCAGTCGCGGACGGTGCTGGTCGCGCAGAGCCTGCTGATCCTGCTGCCCCTGCCCGTCTTCCCCGACGCCTGGGACCGCCTGCTGAGCGTCTTCACGGGCAAGCTGCTGCTCAACGTACGGCCGCCGCGCTCCTGGGCGATCGTCGGAGTCGTCCTGGCCGGGCACCTCGCCTGGTTCCTGCACCGCGTCGACAGCGATTTCCTCTTCATCGACGACCTCCCCGCCGCGCTGAGCAACTTCGGCGGCCACGTCATGATCATGTGGCTGGTGTACTGCCTCGGGCGGCTGAGCGGGCTCCTCACGGTGCTGGAGCGGACCCGGCACGAGCTCGCCGAGGCGGCGGTGCGCCGCGAACGACTGCGGATCGCCGGTGACCTGCACGACATCCTGGGCTACAGCCTGTCGGCGGTCGCCCTGAAGGGTGAGGTGGCAGAACACCTGCTCGGCACCGACCCCGCCAGGGCCAGGACCCAGATCGCCGCACTGGGGTCACTGGTCGACCGGGCCCTGGTCGAGCTCGGCTCCATCACCGGCGATCGGGTCGAACTACGGTTGAGCGGTGAGATCGACGCCGCCCGCGAGGTGCTGGCGGACGCCGGGATCGAGGCGGTGGTGCGCGTCGAGACGGGGCCGCTTTCCGCGCCGGTCGACACCGCGCTGGCCGCGGTGCTCCGTGAAGGCGTCACCAACGTCCTGCGCCACAGTCAGGCCCGCACCTGTGAGATCGCCGTGTCGGGAACTTCTGGCGGCGTACGGTTGCGGCTGGTCAACGACGGCGCCGCCGTGCAGGCCACCGTACGGGAGGGATCGGCGCGGCCGGAGCGGCGCGGCACCGGGCTCGACAGCATCGCGGCGCGGACCAGCGGACGGGTCACGGCGGGACACCGCGCCGGTGACAGCTTCGAGGTGCTCGCCGAGTTCCCCGCACCGGCCGGACCCGGTGGCGGTCCGGAGGGCTTCCAGCCGGGTGCGGGCACGCCGGCTCTCCCGGGGTCGGGACCGCTGGCATGATCCTGTCGATCGGATGCCGGTCGAGGCCGTTCGTTCGAGGGCCGGGAGGGTGATGAGCGTGATTCGCGTCCTCATCGCGGAGGACATGCACATCCTCCGCGAAGCGCTGGTCGAGCTGCTGTCCCTGCACGACGACATCGAGGTGGTGGCGGGGGTGGCCTCCGGCCTGGAGATCGTGCCCGCGGCGCTGGAGCACCGGCCCGACGTGGCCGTGATCGACATCGATCTGCCGGGGCTGGACGGCGTGGCCGCGGCCGCCGAGCTGCGCAGGGCGCTGCCCGGATGCGCCGTCCTGATCCTGACGGCGCTGACCAAACCGGGCGTCCTGCGCAGGGCGCTGGGTGTGCAGGTCGCCGGCTTCGTCCCGAAGGACATCCGGCCGGCCGAGCTCGCCGCGGCGATCAGGACCGTCGCGGCGGGGGGACGCGCGGTGGACCCGTCGCTGGCGCTGGTCGCGCTGGAGGCGCCGGAAAGCCCGCTCAGCCAGCGCGAGACGGAGGTGCTGCGCATGTCGGCCACGGGCGCGCAACCCGCCGAGATCGCCGAGCGGCTCTTCCTGACCTACGGCACGGTGCGCAACTACCTCACCTCGGCGGTCGCCAAGCTGGGGGCCCGCAACCGGGTCGACGCCATCCGGATCGCCACCGAGTCCGGCTGGATCTAGCCATGTGCGAAATGCACATCGGCCCCGTTACTGGGGCACTAACGGCCTCCTCCGGCCTTCTGCCACGCTTTCGGTGAAGTGAACCAAGATCCACCGAACGGCGTCCGCCGCGTGCCGCGGCTCTGCCGTCTTGTGCGCAGGAGATGTCATGGGAAAGACAGGCGACCACGCCCCGCAGCGGGCGGCGGCCCTCGCAGGCGCCGGGGCACGCTGATGGAGCCCACCGAAGTCCTGCCGATCGTCGCGATCCTGTCGATCGTCACCGTCGAGTTCGGCGGGCACGCGCTGCTGCGTTTCGTCACCACCGACCGCGACAGGCTCGGAGCCCTCCGCGAGCGCTTCTTCCGCGCCGGCCACGCGCACGCGGGTGTGCTCCTGGTGCTCTCACTCGTCTATCTGCTGTACCTGCCCCGCGCCGGGTTCCCCGACGGCCTGGAATGGCTGTGCGGCGCGGCCCTGCTCGCCGGAGTGCTGGCCCAGTCGGGCGGGTTCTTCCTCCACCTCCGCATCGGCGAGGAGGGCCGCACCTCGTACGGCACGGCGCTCACGCGGACCGGCGCCCTGCTCCTCGCGGCCGCGCTCATCGCCCTGGCGGCCGGACTCATCCGGGCCGCGTAAACCCCTCTTGTGAGCGAACGGAGATGTGAATTGATCCTGGTGACCGGCGCGACCGGGAACGTCGGCTCGGAACTGGTCAAGGCGCTGCTCGGGGCGGGGGAACGGGTGCGGGCGCTCGTCCGGAACCCGGCGGACGCCGCCCTGCCCCCTGACGCGGAGCCCGTCGGCGGCGACCTCAACCACCCGGAGAGCCTGACCGAGGCGTTCGACGGTGTCCGCCGTGTGTTCCTCCTGCCGGGCTACGACGACATGCCCGGCCTGCTGGCCCGCGCCCGCCGGGCCGGGGTGGAGCGGATCGTGCTGCTGACGGGCGGCTCCGCCGCACTGGAGGACATGACCAACGCCGTCTCCCGCTACATGGCCCTCTCCGAGCGTGCCGTGCGGGCATCCGGCCTGCCCTGGACCATCCTGAGGCCGAGGTCGTTCATGTCCAACGCCCTGCGCTGGCTCCCTCAGTTCGAGGCCGGCGACGTGGTGCGCGTGCCGTTCGCCGGCGTGCGCACCGCCGCCGTCGATCCCTTCGACATCGCCGCCGTGGCGGCCCGGGCACTGCTGGACGACGGGCACGACGGCCTGATCCACGAAGTGACCGGCCCCCAGGCGCTGCTGCCCGCCGACCAGGTCGCCGTCCTCGCCAGGGTGCTCGACAGGGATCTGCGCTGCGAGGGCCTGACCGACGCCGAGGCCCGGGCCGAGATGGAGGCGCAGATGCCCGCGCAGTATGTCGACGCGTTCTTCCGGTTCTTCGTCGACGGCACGCTTGACGAGTCGCAAATCCACCCCACGGTGCGGGAGGTGACCGGACGCCCACCCCGCACCTTCGAGCAATGGGCGACCGCCCACGCCGACGCCTTCCGCCGGATTCAGGCCGTTTGAGGCGTGGACGCCGAGCCGCGCTCGGCATCCCCCTACGGGCGCAGGTCGGTCCTGGCCTCGCCGGTGACCGGATCGTACGGAAAGGAGAGATGCTGGTGGATCATCACCCACGCGCCGTCCCGCCTCTCGAACACGCGGGTGCCGCGTGACCACGTCTCGGCGCTCTCGCCGCCGGCCTGCCCGACCCGGATGTGGTTGAGCCCCCACGCGACCGCCAGGTCCTGCCTCACCAGGATCTTGAGGTCCGGGACGTCCCAGCTCACGCCGTCCTCGGCGGCGTCGAGGCCACGCGCGCAGACCTCGCGGACCGCCTCGACGCCGCGGTGCTGCAGCGGCTCGTCGTGCTCGTAGGAGACGACGTCGGCGGCGATGCCGGCCATGAGGCCGTCCAGGTCTCCGGCGGCGGTGCCGGCGAACCACCGGCGGTGCAGTTCGCGCACCTCCTCCTCGGCCGTTCCGGAATCGGCGTCCGGCTCGACGTACGGGAACGAGTGGTGCTCGTGGGCGATCACCCATCGGCCGTCCTGCCTGCGCAGGCCGAGCGTCAGCCGCAGGCGCATCCGCGGGTTCGCCGCGAGCTCTTCCGGGCTGCCGCAGCGCAGCAGGGCGTGGGCGAACGCGACGTCCTCCCCCGCGGTCACGTCCAGCGACTCGATCTCGAAGCAGGCACCCTGTGCCTGCCAGGCGAAGAAGGGCGGCCACGTCTCGCGGTAGGCGTCCAGGCCGCGCACGCCCTCGTACGGCGGCGGCACGTCGAACATCACGATGTCGTCGGCGTGGTCGGCGACGACCCCGTCGATGTCGCCGCGGTGGACCGCCTCGGCCCAGCGCTCGATCAGGTCGCGGATCAGCTTGTGGTCGTCGGTCATCCGGCTCGGTCCTTCCGGGTTGTCGCGCTGATGATTCCTGTCAGCACCTACAACCCGCGGCGACCGCCGGACTCATCGCTCTATCCGAGTGTCAGTTCCGCCGGCAGGCCGAACGCCGGCAGGTGGGCGTCCAGGAACGAGACCACCTCCGCGATCAGCGGTCCGCGCAGGGCGAGCAGGTCCAGGCCCGCGGCGGCGTAGACGCCGCGGTCGTCGTCCCAGAGGTACGTGCCGAACGCGACCTGCCCGTTCGCCCGCGCCGGCAGAAAACGCCAGCGCCGGTTCCCTGCCGTCTCCAGCAGGAAGCCGCGGATGCCGTCGTGCCCGTGGAACCAGGCCGTCAGCGGCGGCATCGAGTACTTCGCGTCATGGGTCAGCATCGCCACGATGGCGTCCACGTCCGCGGCCTCCCACGCGGCGGCGTACCGCCGGGCCGTCTCCCGCCACGCCGGTTCGCCGAGCAGGCCGAGGGTCCGCTGCTGGGTGGCCGGCGGGACCAGGCGGCCGAGCGTGGCGTGGGCCCGCTGCAACGCGCTGTTGACCGCGGCGACGGTCGTCTCCAGCAGGCCGGCGACCTCGCCTGCGCCGTAGCCGAGGACGTCGCGCAGCAGCAGCACGGCCCGCTGCCGAGCCGGCAGGTGCTGCAGCGCGGCGACGAAGGCCAGCTCCACGCTCTCCCGCGCCAGGGCGCGCGCCTCAGGGCCCAGCTCCGCCGTCCAGCCCATCAACCGGTCGGGGAACGGCTCGACCCACGCCGCCTCGGCCGCCGGCGCGCCTCCGGGGCTCAGATCGGCGGGCAGCTCGCGCCGCCCGCGCCGTTCGATGAGCGTCAGCGACCTGTTCGTCGCGATCGCGTACAGCCAGGGCCGTACGGAGCCGCGGTCGTCGGAGCCAGGGTTCTCAGAGTCGGTGTCCTCGAACCGCGGCAGGGCACGCCACGCCCGGTCCAGCGTTTCCTGGACGACGTCCTCCGCGTCGTGGACCGACCCGAGCATCCGGTAGCAGTGGGCGCGCAGCTCGTCCCGCAGCGGCCCGACCAGGCGCCCGAAGGCGTCGCCGTCACCCGAGCGGGCCGCGGCCAGCAGTTCCGCGCGGGACCACCCTGTCCCGCCCATGAGATCCTCGTCCACCATCCCATCCTCACGCCGTGCGCGGTCGGCGGCCCGGCAGAGTAAGAATCTTGGCGGATGCCGCGCTCTTGGGAAACAGGGGACGAGAATCATGCTCAGGTCGAATCTCGAACGGCAGGGGATCACACGCGTGGGAGGCGGCCTGGCCGCCCTTCTCGTCGCGTTGTCCGGATGCGCCGGCGACGCCGTCGAGCCCACCGGCGGCTCGGACGAGCGGAAGACGCCTGGCGTCACCGCCCGCAGCCCGGCCCCGGACGGCGCCGCGAGCCCTGGGGGGACCCTGGGCAGGGCGGTGCCCATGGCACACCGGCAGGGTCCCGCGCACGTGGAGGTCGTCGCGCTGAACCGGACGTCGGCCACCACGGTGACCGGCCGTTTCAAGGTCGTCAACGACGGTCGGACCGGGCTCGACCTGTCGATCAGTCTGTTCGAGGGCGGAAGGGGGGCGGACAGCAGCTCGCTGGTGGCCGGCGGCATCGGACTGCTCGACGGCCGGGGCAGCAAGCTGTACATGCCGCTGTCCACCACCGACCACACGTGCCTGTGCTCCTCGCTGGCCGGCACGACGATCGGGCCGGGCGAATCGGTGGACGTTCACGCGGTGTTCCCCGCGCCTCCGCCGGACGTACGGCGCGTGACGGTGACGATGCCGCTGACCGTGCCGGTCCAGGACGTGCCGATCACGGACGGCCCGCTCCGGCCGGCGGCGGACCAGACGATCGACCCGGCGTCGGTGGACCTGGCGCCGCCGCGGGTGCTCAGCGTGCACAGCCGGGCCGAGGGCGACGAGCGTTCGGTGGACGAGGACGCCGACGGCCGCGCCGTACGGCTGTCGGCCGATGTGCTGTTCGCCCTGAACAAAGCCGAGTTGACCCCGCGGGCGAGCGCGCTGCTGAAGGAAGTGGCCGGGCAGATCGACGCCTCCGGGGACACCACGGTCGAGGTCGACGGTTACACCGACACCACGGGGAACGACGCCATCAACCAGCCGTTGTCGGAGCGGCGCGCCAAGGCCGTGGCCGACCGGCTCAGGACGCTGGTCACCCGGGGTGGCGTCACCTTCCGGACCGCCGGCCACGGCTCGGCGGACCCGGTGGCCTCCAACGCCTTCGAGGAGGGGAGGCGCAAGAACCGGCGGGTCACCGTCCGGTTCACGCCTCCGCCGCCCTCGTCGCCCTCATCGTCCGCCACGGGTCAGTCCTCGGGCGGGCAGCCCTTCGAGTGGACGCCCGGCGAGGCCCCGGTGTCCGGCAGCGCCGCGTTCACCGCCGACGGCGCCAAGGATCTTCGGGTCGAGGTCAACGGCGCGCATCGCGACTCCACCGGCCTGACCACCGTGGTCTGGTCCGTTCGCAACACCGGGCAGTCCGACGTCGAGCTGCAGTCGGCGTTCGAGCAGGATCAGCGGTATCACGGCATGTTCAGCCCCTCCCCGAGCGGCACCGACGGCGTCACCCTGCTCGACCGGTCCGCCAAGATCTGGTACTACCCGTTGCGCGACTCCGGCGGGCAATGCGTGTGCACGTCCATGTCCCGCACGGCCGCCAAGAGAACGCTGGCGCCCGGAGAGAGCGTCACCTACGCCGGCGTCTACCGGCTGCCCGACGAGGTGCGGAGCGTGGACGTCGACTTCCCCTGGCACGGCACGGCGGGCGCGCGGGTCGAGGGAGTCGCGATCGGATAGCCGGAACTCCGCACGCCAGGCTCCACGTCGCAGGCTCCGCATGACAGGAGGAAGCGGTCGGGCCGTGCGCAGTGCCGGGTCCGGACGGCCCCCACCGCATGGGCGGTGCGGAGCCTCCGGCGCGGCCGAAGGCGTTCACACGTGCGATCGCTTCCTCCCTTCCAGCGTAAACGCGGGGCCGCGACCGGCGACAGGGCTCAGACGGACAACAGGCGGTGAACCTCCTCGTCCTGGAGCTCCCGCGCGGGGCCGGACCTGACGACCCGTCCGGCGTCGAGGATCACGAACCCGTCGGCCAGCCGCAGCGCGAGGTCCAGGTACTGCTCCACCAGCAGGATCGCGAGGCCGGTCGCGTGCAGGCGTTCGACGGCCTCCTCGATCTCCAGGATGATCGACGGCTGGATGCCCTCGGTCGGCTCGTCCAGGATCAGCAGCTTCGGCCGGGTGACCAGGGCCCGGGCCATCGCGAGCTGCTGCTGCTGGCCGCCGGACAGGAAGCCCGCCGGCCGTTTGAGCAGCGGCTTGAGCCGGGGGAAGACCTCCAGCGCCTCCTCCAGCGCCGCCCGGTCCCGGTGCGCGGACGCCTCCAGCGTGACCAGGAGGTTGTCCATCACGCTGAGCTGGGGGAACGTGTCGTGCCCCTGCGGCACGTAGCCCATGCCGAGCCGTACGCGCTGGTCAGGGCGCAGCCGGGTGACGTCCCTGCCCTCGAACGTCACCCTCCCGCCGGTCGCCGGGAGCACGCCCATGACGGTGTCGAGCAGGGTGGTCTTGCCGACCCCGTTGCGGCCCATCACGCAGACGAGGCGGCCTGCGGGCACCTCCAGCGAGACGCCGAAGAGCACCCGGGCCCGGCCGTACCCCGACTCCAGTCCCTCAACGGACAGCATCCTCGGCACCCTCCCGCGCCCGTCCCAAGTAGATCTCCTGTACGCGCGGGTCGGCCCGCACCTGCTCCACCGAGCCCTCCGTCAGCACCCTGCCCTCGTGCAGCACGGTGACCTGGGAGGCGTAGCGGCGCAGGAAGTCCATGTCGTGCTCGACCACGATCACGGTGTGGTCGCGGGCGACCTCGGTGAGCAGTTCGCCGGTGCGCTCGCGCTCGCCGGAGGACATCCCGGCGACCGGCTCGTCGAGCAGCAGCAGCCGGGGCCGCTGGACGATCAGCATGCCGATCTCCAGCCACTGCCGCTGCCCGTGGGACAGCACCCCCGCCTTGCTGCCCGCCAGCGAGGCCAGGCCGGTCGTCTCCAGCGCCGCCGTGACCTCCTCCGACACCCCGCGCCTGCGCCGCAGCAGCGACCAGAGCGGGCGGCGGAACGACGCGGCCAGGTCGAGGTTCTCCAGCACGGTGAGCTCCTCGAAGACCACCGAGGTCTGGAAGGTGCGGCCCACGCCGAGCCGGACGATCTCGTGCTCCCTGCGGCCCAGGAGGTCGTGCCCCTCGAACCGCACCGAGCCCCCGGTGGGCCTGGTCAGGCCCGTGATCACGTCGATGAGGGTGGTCTTCCCCGCGCCGTTCGGCCCGATCAGGAAGCGCAGCTCACCCCGCCCCACGGTCAAATCCACACCGTCGAGCGCCCGGAAGCCGCCGAAGGCGACCTCCAGACTCCGTATCTCCAACAGCGCCTCGGTCACGTCCGTGCCTCCCTTCTCCGTACGAGGTTGGCGGCCAGGCCCGCGATGCCGCTGGGCGCCAGCGTCATGACGAGCACGAACAGGGCGCCCTGCAGGTAGAGCCAGGCGTCCGGAAGCTCCTCGCTGAAGTAGGTCCGCGCGTACCCCATGACGACCGCGCCGAGCACCGCGCCGGCCAGCGCGAACCGGCCGCCGACCGCCACCGCGACGACGAGTTCGAGCGAGGGGACGACGCCGAGCAGGGCCGGCGAGATGATGCCGACCACGGGGACGAACAGCGCCCCCGCGATGCCGGCCATGCCCGCAGAGACGGCGAAGGTCAGCGTCTTCACGGTGGCCGGGTCGTAGCCGAGGAAGCGCACGCGGTCCTCGCCGTCCCTGACGGCCAGCAGCAGCCGCCCGAACCGGCTGCGGACGAGTTGCCTGGCGCCCAGGTAGAGCGCCCCGAGCACGATCGCGACCAGCAGATAGAGGCCCCGCTGGGTCTCGTCGGCCGCCACGTCCCTGCCGAAGAAGTCGAAGAAGTTGGTCAGGCCGTTCGTGCCGCCGGTCAGCCCCTGCTGCCCGACCAGCAGGATCACCAGCGCCGCCGCCAGCGCCTGGGTGAGGATCGCGAAGTACGCCCCTCGTACGCGCTGGCGGAACACCAGCGTGCCGAGCAGCAGGGCGACCGCCACCGGCAGCACGACGACCATGGCCAGCGCGAAGACCGGGTTGCCGAACGGCTTCCACAGCGCCGGCAGCTTCTCCACCCCGCTCCAGACCATGAAGTCGGGCAGGTCCCCGGCGGCGTCGTTGAGCTTGAGATACATGCCCATCGCGTAGCCGCCGAGGCCGAAGAACACCCCCTGCCCGAGCGTGAGCATGCCGCCCTGGCCCCAGGCGAGGCCGATGCCGAGCGCCACGATCGCGTAGCAGAGATACTTGGCCAGCAGGCCGAGGCGGAACGGCTCCAGCAGCAGCGGCGCCGCCACCAGGGCGAGCACCGCCACGGCCGAGAACACCGCCGCGAACGCCGCCGGGCCCTGCCACCGCCGTACGGACACCGCGGGGGCCGTCATGTCAGCGCCCGCGACCGGACGAAGAACAGCCCCTGCGGCCGGACCTGCAGGAAGCCGATGATCGCCACGAAGACCACCACCTTGGCGAGGCTGGCGTCGCTCCAGAACTCGGCGTAGGAGTTCAGCAGGCCGAGGCCGGCCGCGGCCAGCACCGCGCCGCGAAGCTGGCCCAGGCCGCCCGCGACGACCACGAGGAACGCGTCCACGATGTAGTACGTCCCGAGCGTCGGGCCGACCGGCCCGATCAGTGTGAGGGCGACCCCCGCGACCCCGGCGAGGCCGGAGCCGATGAAGAACGTCCGCTGGTCGACCCGCCCGGTGTCGATGCCGCTGGTGGCCGCGAGCCTCCTGTTCTGCATCACCGCCCGCATGCGCCGCCCCTGCCCGGTCCTGTTCATGTACGCCCAGATCGCGAGCACCGACGCCGCGGCGAGCGCCATGATGAACAGCCGGTTGTACGGCAGGATCCCGACGCCGCCGCGCAGCCAGGCGGGCGAGGCCACCTGCACGTTGGGCGCCCCGAACAGGTCCCTGGCCAGTTGCTGGAGCATGAGGCTGACGCCCCAGGTGAGCAGCAGCGTGTCGAGCGGGCGGCCGTAGAAGCGCCGGATCAGCGTGCGCTCCAGGACCAGGCCCATGAGCCCGGCGACCACGAACGCGGCCGGGAGGGCGATCAGGAACCCCACGCCCTGGAGCAGGTAGGCCGTGTAGGCCCCCGCCATGATGAACTCGCCGTGGGCCATGTTGACCACGCCCATCTGCCCGAACGTGAACGTCAGCCCGAGGGCGATCAGCAGCAGGACCGCTCCGATCGACAGCCCGATCGGCAGCTGGTTGAGCACTCCCTCCATGGCGGCCGTCAGACCAGGCCGCCGGCCCAGGAGTACGTCTTGAGGTAGGGATCCGGCTTGATCGGCTCGCCGGAGTTCCACACCTCCTTGATCTGGCCGTCCGGCTGGACGACCCCGATGCGCGCGGTCTTGTAGACGTGTTGGTTGTCGCCGTCGATGGTGACCTTGCCCTCGGGGCGGTCGAGGGACACGCCGCCGGCGGCCTTCTTGACGGCCTCCACGTCGGTGGTCCCGGCCTTCTTCACGGCCTCGGCCCACAGGTAGACGGCGTTGTATCCGGCCTCCATCGGGTCGGAGGTCACCTTGTCGGCGCCGTACTTCGCCTTGAACGCGGCGACGAACTTCTGGTTCGCGGGGGTGTCGGTCGTCTGGTAGTAGTTCCAGGCCACGAGGTGCCCGGCGACGTTGTCGACCCCGATGCCCCTGACCTCCTCCTCGGCCACGGACACCGACATGACCGGCATCTGGTCGGCGCTGATCCCGGTGCTCTTGAGCTGCTTGAAGAACGCGACGTTGCTGTCGCCGTTCAGGGTGTTGAAGACCGCGTCCGGCTTCGCCTCGACGATCTTGTTGACGAGCGTGCTGTACTCGGTGTGCCCGAGCGGCGTGTACTCCTCGCCGAGGATCTCCATCCCGTTCGCCGCGGCGTACGCCTTGATGATTTTGTTCGCGGTTCTCGGGAAGACGTAGTCGCTGCCCACGAGGAAAAGCCTTTTCTTGCCCTTCTCCTTCAGGTAGTCGAGCCCGGGGACGATCTGCTGGTTGGTCGTCGCGCCCGTGTAGAAGATGTACGGCGAGCTTTCCAGTCCCTCGTACTGGACCGGATACCACAGCAGAGCCTTGCGTTTTTCGAAGACGGGAAGCATCGCCTTGCGGCTCGCCGACGTCCAGCCGCCGAAGACGGTGGCGACCTTGTCCTGCGCGATGAGCTTGGTGGCCTTCTCGGCGAAGGTCGGCCAGTCGGACGCGCCGTCCTCCACGACGGGCTCCAGTTTCTTGCCCAGCACGCCGCCCGCCGCGTTGATCTCGTCGATCGCGAGCAGTTCGGCGTCCCTGACCGTGACCTCGCTGATGGCCATCGTGCCGCTGAGTGAGTGGAGAATGCCCACTTTGATGGTGTCGGAGCCCCCAGAGGAGGCGCCCGTGTCATTCGTGGACGATTGCCCGGCACAGGCCGCGAGCGTCACGGCCGCCAGCGTGAACACCGCTCCGGTGCGCCATAATGAGTTACGCAAATGCCTCTCCCTTGCCGCCGCGGTCCCCGCGCCGATCCGTCTGCCGTCAAGGTGAGCGCGCGGTATTTCCCGCCGAAATCCCGGCGGTTAACAACTCATTAGCGAGGGCTCACCGCCGTCCGGATACGCATACGAAATCAGCGGGTAACGCGGGGGAAACGCCGGGTACTTATCGTCCCGCCATGCGGCTCACTCCACACGAACAGGAACGGCTCCTCATCCACGTCGCCGCGGGCGTGGCCCGCGAGCGGAAGGAGCGCGGCCTTCGCCTCAACCATCCGGAGGCGACGGCCCTCATCGCGTCCTTCCTCCTGGAGGGCGCCCGCGACGGCCGCAGCGTCGCCGACCTGATGGACGCCGGCCGCAAGGTGCTGCGGCGCGAGGACGTCATGGAGGGCGTGCCCGAGATGCTGGAGTCCGTCCAGATCGAGGCCACCTTCCCCGACGGCACCAAGCTCGTCACCGTCCACAACCCGATCGCATGAGCGAGCGAAGCGAGCGAATCGGTCAGCACGGCGCGACGAGCTTCACGGGCGTGCCGGGCGAGATCCTCTGCGGCGACGGCGACGTGCCGCTCAACCCCGGCAGGGAGCGGATCACCCTGAGAGTCGTCAACACGGCCGACCGCCCGGTGCAGGTCGGCTCGCACTACCACTTCGCCGCCGCCAATCCGGGCCTGGAGTTCGACCGGGAGGCGGCCTGGGGCACCCGCCTCGACATCCCGGCGGGCACCGCGGTCAGGTTCGAGCCCGGGGTGGAGCGCGACGTCACGCTGGTCCCGATCGCCGGCCACCGCGTCGTACCGGGCCTTCGTCCCGAGTGGGCCGGGCCTCTCGACGGGAGGATCGATGTCTAGCGTCGAGCGCTCCCGTTACTCCGCCCTGTACGGCCCGACGACCGGGGACCGGGTGCGCCTGGCCGACACCGACCTGTACGTCGAGGTGACCGAGGACCTCTCGATGGGGCCCGCCGGAGCGGGCGACGAGGCCGTGTTCGGCGGCGGCAAGGTCATCCGCGAGTCGATGGGGCAGGCGCGCACCACGAGGGCCGAGGGCGCGGCCGACCTCGTCATCACCGGCGCGGTGATCCTCGACTACTGGGGCGTGGTCAAGGCCGACATCGGCGTGCGCAACGGCCGGATCGTCGCCATCGGCAAGGCCGGCAACCCCGACACCATGGACGGCGTCCACCCGGACCTCGTCATCGGTCCGTCCACCGAGATCCTCGCGGCCAACGGCAAGATCGTCACGGCGGGCGCGGTCGACTCCCACGTCCACCTGATCTGCCCGCAGATCCTCGACGAGGCGCTCGCCTCGGGCGTCACCACGGTCGTCGGCGGCGGCACAGGACCCGCCGAGGGCACGAAGGCCACCACCGTGACCGGCACCTGGTATCTCGGCCGGATGCTGGAGTCGCTGGACGCCTATCCGGTCAACGTGGCCCTGCTCGGCAAGGGCAACACGGTCAGCGAGGAGGGACTGCTCGAACAGCTCAGGGCCGGGGCGTCGGGCTTCAAGCTGCACGAGGACTGGGGCACCACCCCGGCCGCGATCGACGCGTGCCTGCGGGTCTGCGACGCCACCGGGGTGCAGGTTGCCATCCACACCGACACGCTGAACGAGGCGGGGTTCGTGGAGTCGACCCTGCGGGCCATCGGCGGCCGGGCGATCCACGCCTACCACACCGAGGGCGCCGGAGGCGGACACGCCCCGGACATCATCACGGTGGCCTCCCACGCCAACGTGCTGCCGTCGTCCACCAACCCGACCCGGCCGCACACCGTCAACACCCACCACGAGCACCTGGACATGCTCATGGTGTGCCACCACCTCAGCCCCTCCATCCCCGAGGACCTGGCGTTCGCCGAGTCGCGGATCCGGCCGACGACGATGGCGGCCGAGGACGTCCTGCACGACATGGGCGCGATCTCGATGATCGGCTCGGACTCCCAGGCCATGGGCCGCGTCGGCGAGACGATCATCCGTACGTGGCAGACGGCGCACGTGATGAAGCGGCGCCGCGGCGCGCTGCCGGGCGACGGCCCGGCCGACAATCTCCGCGCCCGCCGCTACGTCGCCAAGTACACGATCAACCCGGCGATCGCCCACGGCCTGGACGCGGAGATCGGCTCGGTGGAGGCAGGCAAGCTCGCCGACCTCGTCCTGTGGAGCCCGGCCTTCTTCGGGGTCAAGCCGGACCTCGTCGTCAAGGGCGGCGTCATCGCCTACGCGCAGATGGGCGACGCGAACGCGTCGATTCCGACGCCGCAGCCCGTGCTCCCCCGCCCGATGTTCGGCGCGGCCCCGGCCACCGCCGCCGCGACCTCGCTGCACTTCGTCGCGCCGCTCGCGCTGGATGACGGCCTGGCCGACCGCCTGGCCGTCGGCAGACGGCTGGTCCCCGTGGCCGACGTACGCGCCCGGCGCAAGGACGCGATGCCGCTCAACGACGCCCTGCCCGACATCCGGGTGGACCCCGACACCTTCGCCGTCCACGTGGACGGCGAGCTGATCGAGCCCGCCCCGGCCGAGTCGCTGCCGATGGCGCAGCGCTACTTCCTCTTCTGACATGGACGGGGACGCGGCGCTGCTGCTCCTGTCCGACTCCCGGCTCCCGGCCGGCGGGCACGCGCACTCGGGCGGCGTGGAGGAGGCCGTACGGCTGGGCGAGGTCACCGGCACCGGCGACCTGGCGCGGTTCCTGCGCGGCAGGCTCGCCACCGCCGGCCTCGTCACCGCCGCCCTCGCCGCTGCCGCGTGCGAACTGGCCGCCGCGGACCGGGAGCTCGGCGCCGGCCTTGACCCGGGGGCACCGCCCGAGAACGGCGCCGCGGACGGCGTTCCGCTGTGGCGGCGGCTGGACGCCGAGGCCGACGCCCGGACGGCCTCGCCCGCCCAGCGGGAGGCCGCCCGCACGCAGGGGCGGCTCCTGCTGCGCACAGCCCGCCGGATGTGGCCCTCGGCCGCCCTGGACACGCTCGCGCGGGCCGTGCCGGAGGGTCCGCACCACCCCGTCGCGCTCGGCGCGGTGGCGGCATCGGCGGGCTGCACGCCCCGCCAGGCCGCGCTGGCCGCCGCGTACACCTCGGTCACCGGCCCGGCCACGGCGGCCGTACGGCTCCTCGGCCTCGACCCGGTCACCGTCCACCGCCTGCTCGCCGACCTCGCCCCCGCGCTCGGCGACACGGCCCGCGCCGCCTGCGCATCGCTCGACGACGCGGTCCCGGCGGACGGGGAGCCGGACGAGTGCCGGGCGGAAGAGCACCCGGGACGGCAGCCCGGGCGGCACGCGGCATGGCGGGCGCGATGGCGCGCGCTGCCGGGGCACAGCGCGCCCGCGCTCGACCTCCTGGCGGAGGGACATCTGACCAACCCGATGAAGCTTTTCGTCTCCTGACATCCGCGCACCGGCCACCGCACGAGAAAGAGCAGGTACCCGATATGGGCGCTCACCACGACGACCTCCACGACGCGGCCGAGCCGCACGGGCGGGCGCTCCGCCTCGGCATCGGCGGGCCGGTCGGCAGCGGCAAGACCGCCCTGGTGGCGGCGCTGTGCCGCAGCCTCGGGCCGTCGCTGCGGCTCGGGGTCGTGACCAACGACATCTACACCACCGAGGACGCCGACTTCCTGCGCCGCGCGGGAGTCATCGACCCGGAACGGATCCTCGCCGTGCAGACCGGCTGCTGCCCGCACACCGCCATCCGCGACGACATCGCGGCCAACCTGGACGCCGTCGAGACGCTGGAGGAGCGGTTCGGGCCGCTCGACCTCGTGATCGTCGAGAGCGGCGGCGACAACCTCACCGCCACGTTCAGCCGGGGCCTGGCCGACCGGCAGATCTTCGTGCTCGACGTGTCGGGCGGCGACAAGGTGCCGCGCAAGGGCGGGCCGGGGGTGACCTCGGCCGACCTGCTCGTGGTCAACAAGACCGACCTCGCGCCGATGGTCGGGGCCGACCTGACCGTGATGTCCCGCGACGCGGCGGCCGTACGGGACGGCAAGCCGGTGCTGTTCACGTCGATCAGGGAGGACAAGGGCGCTCACACCGTGGCGGAGTGGGTGACGCGCATGGTCGACGCCTGGCGGCGCGAGCACGGCGAGCCACACCGCCACGCCCTCCCGAACGCCGCCCAGCAGGCTCCGGCGTCCTGACCGGCATGACGGCCGTCACCGCGCGTGCGCTGATCAGGACGGAGGCCGCGAGCGGAGGCCGGACCCGGCTGGAGACGCTGCGGTCCGACCCGCCGCTGACGCTGCGCCAGACCGGCCCGCGGCGGGTCCACCTCGTCTCGACGGGCGCAGGACCGCTGCGCGGGGACCGCCTCGAACTCGGCGTGGACGTCGCCCCCGGCACGTCGCTGGAGGTCCGCTCGGTGGGCGCCACGCTGGTGCTGCCGGGTCTCGCGGACACCCCCTCGGTCATGGTCGTACGGGCGCGGGTCGGCGCGGGCGCCACCCTGCACTTCTCCCCCGAGCCGACCGTCCTCGCCGCCGGATGCGCCCACCGCCTCGTCGTACGGCTCTCACTCGCCGAGGACGCCACGGTCTTCTGGCGGGAGGAGATCGTCTTCGGGCGGCACGGCGAACGGCCGGGACGCGGCCACGCGCGGTTCGACGTGACCGTGGCCGGACGGCCCCTGCTCCGCCAGGACCTCCTGGTGGGCGAGGAGGCGGTGGACGGCAGCCCGGCCGTCTACGGGGACGCCCGGTGCGTCGGCTCGACCCTGATCGCGGGACCCGCCTGGGCCCCGCCCGCCGTGCCGGACGTCAAGCGCGAGCGGCGGGCCGTGCTGGGGGACGGCTGGGCGGCGCTGCCGCTGGCCGGTCCCGGCGTGCAGGTGTGCGCGCTCGGCTCGGACGCGGTCCAGCTCAGGGAGCGGCTGCGGCGCGGCGAGCAGGCCGCGGCCATCGCGCCGCCACCACCGGGACCAGCCGCCACCCGAGCATCCGCCATCCCAGCACCCGCGCCACCGGCCACCCCGGCACCGGCACCACCGGCCACCTCAGCACCCGCGCCACCGGGCACCTCAGCACTCGTACCACCGGCCACCCCGGGCGCCGCCTCGGCGCGGGCCTCACGTGCCCGAGCGCCCGGCGCCCGGTCGGCCGGCGATTCCAGGGCTGAAACCGGCCGCCTCGGGCCGTAGCCTGGTGATCGTGTCGGAACCCACGCAGTATCCCGGCAGACCGAGGCGAGGCACCGGCGTGGCCGGCGTCCTGCGGGCCGCCGGCGTGTTCGTCGCGGGGTTCGCGCTGGCCGTGACCGCGCTGCTCCCGTGGGCGGGCCTCACCGCCGAGTTCGGCATCCTCGACGCGTCGCTCACGCACGCGGTGCGCGGCGTGGACGCGGGCCCCGGCTGGTTCGTGATGGGCGCCGGGGTTACGGCGATGCTGCTCGGCGTGCTCGGCGCGACGCGAAGCTGGCTGTTCACCGGGCTGGCGATCCTGCCCGGCGCGGTGGCCGCCTTCGCGCTGGCCATGTTCCTCGCCGACCCGCGCGACCTCGTGGGCCGGCTCGACTTCCAGGTCTCCGGGCTGCTGCGGGTGCACCCGACGATCCAGTACGGCTGGTTCGCCGGCCTGCTGGCCTCGGTCGCGCTGGCGGTGCTGGCCGCCGCCGCGCTGCTGCGCCGCCGGTGACGGCCGTCAGTCGTAGAAGCCGAGACGCCGCAGCTGCTTGGGGTCGCGCTGCCACTCCTTGGCGACCTTGACCCGCAGGTCGAGGTAGACGCGGGTGCCGAGCAGCGCCTCGATCTGCTGCCGGGCGCGGGTGCCCACGTCCTTGAGCCTCGTGCCGCCCGGGCCGATCACGATCGCCTTCTGCGACGGGCGCTCGACGAACATGTGCGCGTACACGTCGAGGAGGTCGTCGCGGCCCTCCCGGGGGTGCATCTCCTCCACGACCACCGCGATCGAGTGGGGCAGCTCGTCGCGCACGCCCTCCAGCGCGGCCTCCCGGATCAGCTCGGCGACCAGCACCTGCTCCGGCTCGTCGGTCAGCTCCCCGCCGGCGTACAGCGGGGGCGACTCCGGCAGCCGCTTGACGAGCACGTCGGCGAGGACGTCGAGCTGCTCACCGCCCTGCGCGGACACCGGGACGATCTCCGCGAACTCGGCCAGCGCGGACACCGCGAGAAGCTGGTGCGCGACCTGCTCGCGGGTGGCCAGGTCGCACTTGGTGACGACCGCCACCACCGGGGTCTTCTTGACGGCGGCGAGCTTGTCGACGATGAACCGGTCACCCTTGCCGATCGGCTCGTTGGCCGGGACGCAGAATCCGATGACGTCGACCTCGGTGAGCGTGGACAGCACCAGGCTGTCCAGCCGCTCTCCCAGCAACGTGCGGGGACGGTGGAATCCGGGGGTGTCCACGATCACCAGCTGGGCGTCCGGCCGGTGGACGATGCCGCGGATGGCCCGCCGCGTGGTCTGCGGCTTGGACGAGGTGATCGCCACCTTGGTGCCGACCAGGGCGTTCATCAGCGTGGACTTGCCGACGTTGGGCCTGCCGACGAAGCAGGCGAAGCCCGCACGGAAACCGCTCGATTCGGCGTCCACGTCAGATGTACCGGCCCTTCAGCGAACCGTCGGGGGCGGCCAGGAACAGCGTGCCGTTGCCCATGTCCTCGACGACGGCAAGGTCCTGCTCCGCCGGGTCGTCGGCCTCGGTGACGATCGCCGCCGCCTCCAGGGCCTTCGCCCCGCTGGACACGGCCATGGCCACGGCCGCCTGGAGGGCCGAGAGCCGGAGCGAGGGCAGCGCCACGGTGGTCGCGGCGTACGTCCGGCCGGTCTCGTCGCGCACCGCGGCGCCCTCGGGGGTGCCGCCGCGCGCCCGCGCCGACCGGGCCAGCGTGATGATCTTGTTGTCCTCGGGGTCCAGCGTCTGTGTCACGCGTCAAGCGTACCGACCTCGCGGACGAGCAGCCGTGCCAGTTCGGCCGTGCGGGCGGGGTCGGGCGGGGTCAGGCCCGCGTGCACGAGCGCGATCAGCGTGTGGCCGGAGCGTGCGACGACCACGTGCATCCGGTAGGGGTAACCGCCCACCTTCCCGGACAGGGCCCGGCCCGCCGCGTCGGCCCCGCCGATGCCGGGCAGCGGCGCCCGCGCGGCCGTCAGGCGGTCGTACGGCGTGCCGCCGTCGGCCGTCGCGCAGTGGGAGAGTGCGTCGCGGAGCGCGGCCAGGTGCCCGGCCGCCTCGCCGCCGTCGTAGACGGCGACGCCGACCCCGGCGAGCTCGCCCGCGTGCGCGCCCTGGTAGGTGGCGGCGGCCGTGCCGCCGAGCCCCTCGCGCGGGGGCCTGCCCGCGGCCGCGTCGAACAGCAGGCGGCACGCGCGGGCGCGGGGACGGAACGGCGGACGCCAGGGCGCCCGCGCGTGGCTGAAGAACCCCTCGGGAAGGTCGTCCATCCTGCCGAGCACCGCCCGCGGACGGCTCGCGTCCGCCGCCTTGCCGGGCGCCCGTACGGCGGCGTACGTGACCGCGCCAGTGCCGCAGGCACCGGTGGCCAGGACCAGGCAGCCCGCGACGGCCGCGTGGACGATGCGCATACCCGCCTCCCCGCTTTGCCGGAGGTTTTCCTTCCCCGGACCGCGAGCGGGTAATCACATTGCGTAATCAATACGGGGCTCCCACCCGAACCGGGTGAGAGCCCCGCACCGATTACGGATCCCCCATGGGAGGCTCCGGTGCGCCGCGAACCCCCTCCCGGCGCGCCGGACTCCCCAACGAGGCGCCCCGAACCCCTTCTGAGCGCCTGGGACAACAATGGCCTGACACGCTTGCAGCCCGGTTGAAAGACGCTTGCAGTCCCGGAGGGCGACGGGTCACTCGTGGTCGGCGCCGGCGGCCACGACCTCGTCACCCGTCGCGAGCTCCTCGCGGCGCACGACGACCGTGCTGATCCGGTTGCGGCGTCCGGCCAGGTTCTCGGCCGTCAGGCGCAGGCCGCCGACGACCGCCTCCGACCCCGCGATCGGCACCCGGCCCAGGGCGTGCGCCAGCAGGCCGCCGACCGTGTCGACGTCGTCGACCTCGATCTCGGTGTCGAACAGCTCGCCGAGCTCGTCGACCGGGAGCCGCGCGGTCACCCGCACCGCCCCGTCGTCCAGCCATTCGACCCGCGGGGCCTCCTGGTCGTACTCGTCGGCGATCTCCCCGACGATCTCCTCGATGACGTCCTCGATGGTGACGAGGCCGGCGGTGCCGCCGTACTCGTCGATGACGATGGCGAGGTGGATCTGCCGCGCCTGCATCTCACGCAGCAGTTCGTCGATCGGCTTGCTCTCCGGCACGTACGTCGCGGGGCGCATGAGCTCGTCCACCCGCACGCCGCCGTCGCCGGTGTCCTGGATGCGGCGGACGATGTCCTTGAGGTAGGCGATGCCCACCACGTCGTCCTCGTTCTCCCCCACCACGGGAACCCGGGAGAACCCGCTGCGCAGGGCCAGCGAGAGCGCCTGGTTCAGCGTCTTGCCGCGCTCGATGAAGACCATGTCGGTGCGCGGCACCATGACCTCGCGCACCAGCGTGTCGCCGAGCTCGAAGACCGAGTGGATCATCTCGCGCTCGTCGGGCTCGATGACCCTGCGCTGCTCGGCCAGGTCGACGAGGTCGCGCAGCTCGGCCTCCGAGGTGAACGGGCCCTCGCGGAAGCCCTTGCCCGGGGTGAGCGCGTTGCCCAGCAGGATCAGCAGCTCGGGCAGCGGGCCGAAGATCCGGGTCAGGCCGTACACGATGGGCGCGCTCGCCAGCGCCACCGGCTCGGCGTGCTGGCGGCCGAGCGTACGCGGCATGACCCCGACGATGACGTAGCTCACCAGGATCATCACCACGGCCGCCAGCGCGTACGCCTGCCCGCGGTCGCCGAGCCAGTCGATGAACAGCAGCGTCGTGATCACCGTGGCGACGAGCTCACAGCTCAGGCGCAGCAGGAGCACCAGGTTGAGGTAGCGCGGCGGGTCGGCGACGATCGCCTGCAGCCGCACCGCGCCCCGCCGCGCCTCCTTGACGAACTCCTCCGCGCGCACCCGGGAAATGCGGGTCAGCGCCGTCTCCGCGCTCGCCAGCAGGCCGCCGGCCACGATCAGGAAGACGGCGGACAGCAGCCAGCCGTTGCTCACGGCTTACGCCGCACCTCCCGCCAGGCGCCGAGCAGTTCGTCCTGCAGCCCGAACATCTCGGCGTGCTCCTCGGGCTCGGCGTGGTCGTAGCCGAGCAGGTGCAGGATGCCGTGCGTGCACAGCAGCTCCAGCTCGTCCTGCGCGCTGTGCCCGGCCTCGGCGGCCTGCTTGGCCGCCACCTGGGGGCACAGCACCACGTCGCCGAGCAGCGCCGGGTCGGGGGACGCGTCCTCGTCCCGGCCGCCGACGTTGGGCCGCAGCTCGTCCATGGGGAAGGCCAGCACGTCGGTCGGACCGGGCTCCCCCATCCACTGCTCGTGCAGCTCGGCCATCGCCGCCTCGTCGATCACCAGGATCGACAGCTCGGCCAGCGGGTTGATCCCCATCCGGCCGAGGACGTGCCCGGCCAGCTCGACCAGCGCCGACTCGTCGACCTCGACGCCGGACTCGTTGGCCACCTCGATGCTCACGGGGTCTCCTCACCCGTCATGGTCGTGCTCACCGCCGGTTGTTCCGCGGCCGCTTGTTGATCGCGCGCGGCTCCGACGCCATCGCGGCGTCGTAACGGCCGTAGGCGTCGACGATGTCGCTCACCAGCTTGTGCCGTACGACGTCGGCGCTGGTCAGCCTGCTGAAATGGATGTCCTCGATGCCCTCGAGGATCTGCTGGACGACCTTCAGGCCGCTCTCCTGGCCACCGGGCAGGTCGATCTGGGTCACGTCGCCGGTGACCACGATCTTCGAGTTGAACCCGAGCCGGGTCAGGAACATCTTCATCTGCTCGGGCGAGGTGTTCTGCGCCTCGTCCAGGATGATGAAGGCGTCGTTGAGCGTCCGGCCGCGCATGTAGGCGAGCGGCGCGACCTCGATCGTCCCCGCCGACATCAGCCGGGGGATCGAGTCGGGGTCGAGCATGTCGTGCAGCGCGTCGTACAACGGCCGCAGGTACGGGTCGATCTTCTCGTAGAGCGTGCCGGGCAGGAAGCCGAGCCGCTCCCCCGCCTCGACGGCGGGGCGGGTGAGGATGATCCGGTTGACCCGCTTGTTCTGCAGGGCCTTCACGGCCTTCGCCATCGCCAGGTACGTCTTGCCGGTGCCGGCGGGGCCGATGCCGAAGACGACGGTGTGCCTGTCGATCGCGTCGACGTACCGCTTCTGGTTGACCGTCTTCGGCCGGATGGTGCGGCCCCGCGCGGACAGGATGTCCAGGGACAGGACCTCGGCCGGACGGTCGGTGGCCTGCCGCAGCATGTGGATGCTGCGCTCGACCGCGTCGGGGGACAACTCGGCACCCGACCCGACCAGTTCCACCAGCTCCTCGAAGAGGCGCACGACGACGCCGCTCTCCTCGGGACTGCCGGTGATCGTGATCTCGTTGCCCCGCACGTGGATGTCGGCGCTGAAAGCGCCTTCGATGACCCGCAGCAGCTCGTCACCCGACCCGAGGAGGCTGACCATCGGCTGCCCCTCGGGGATGACTACCTTGGCCTGGGTCTTGTGGATGTGCTGTGACTCGGACATGGGCGGCCCTTGCGGCCCTGATCGCCTCCCTAGTTCCCTCCCCACTTTAGTGCCCTCCCTCCAATCTTTGCCCCGTCGCGTCGCCCAGAGCGGCACCTCGCTGCGTTGTCGTCGTCGCCGATGACGCTGTCATCGGCTCCTCCTCCGCCTTGCGATGCACCACTCTGGACACCGCCCCGTCCGGGCAAATCTTGTCGGTCGGGCACTGTCGCTCAGCCGGGGGGCCAGGTGAGGCCTCGGCCGCCGAGGACGTGCGCGTGGACGTGGAAGACCGTCTGCCCGGCCCCCTGCCCGGTGTTGAACACGATCCGGTAACCGGTCTCGGCGACGCCCTCCTGCACGGCCACCGCGTGACAGGTCTTGAGCAGGTCGTCGGCGAGGCCGTCGTCGGCCGCCGCCAGCGCGGCGGCGTTCTCGTGGTGGGCCTTGGGCACGACGAGGACGTGGGTGGGGGCCTGCGGGTTGATGTCGCGGAAGGCCAGCGCCCGCCCGGCCTCCAGGACGATGTCCGCCGGGACCTCCTTGGCCACGATCTTGCAGAAGAGGCAGTCGCTCACGCGCGAAAGCCTAGCCGTTGCCGGTAGTTGATGACTGCAATGATCCCCCGGGCTAGTGTGAGTGTGCGAGACTGCACCAGAAAACCCCCCTAGTGTCGGGCGAGGACACCGCTGGGCCATGCCCCCTCATGATTCGGAAGAACGTAAACCCCCCGGGGATGACGAGCGTCCTATCGATGTGACCACCGAGACCCTCGTGGCCGACAGGTCGTTGGGGACGGTGCCCGTCGGGTGGGATGCCGACATGGCCGTGACGGCGCTCTACAGCGCTCACTATCGGTCACTGGTGCGTCTCGCCGTGCTGCTGGTGCGTGACGTGGCCAGCGCGGAAGAGGTCGTTCAGGATGCGTTCGTCGCCCTTCACGGCGCCTGGCGCAGGCTGAGAGACACCGACAAGGCACTGGCCTACCTTCGCCAATCGGTCGTGAACCGATCGCGTTCCGTGCTGCGGCACCGCGCGGTCGTCGAGAAGTACGCGCCCAAGGGGCTGCCGGACGCGCCGAGCGCGGAGAACGGCGCGATCGGTGAACTGGAGCGCTCGGCCGTCATCGAGGCGCTGCGGAGCTTACCGACCCGCCAGCGCGAGGCGCTGGTGCTGCGATACTACGGCGACCTGTCGGAGGCCGAGATCGCACATGCGATGGGGATCAGCAAGGGCGCGGTGAAGAGTCACACGGCCCGCGGCATGGCCGCACTACGGATGGCACTGGAGCAGTTCTCATGACCTTCCCGCCCGACGACGAGTACGGCGAGTTGCTCCGCCGTGCCCTGCGCGCGGAGGCGGACTCGGTCGTGCCGTCTCCCGAAGGACTCGAGATCATCCGCGGGCGCATCGAGCAGCGCGGTCTGCGCGGCCTGCGGAACATGCTGTGGTGGCGCGTCGGAGCGGCCGCCGCGGGAGCCGTGCTCGTGGCGGGCGCGGTCGTGATGGTCGTCCCCGGCCTGCGCGACCAGGTGGCGCAGTCCACGGGCATCGCTCCCGCCGGCGACGAGCGCGAGGACGAGGGGGACACCTCGTCGGTGAGCCGGCCGCCCAACCTGGCGCCCTCACGTCCGGTCGTGATCGTGCCCGTCACCCCGAGCCCGTCCCGCGGACGGCCCGCCCCGTCCCCGACGCACAGGGTCGGCGCGACCACCAGGCCGTCGCCGTCGCCGTCCGATCCCTGCATCACGCCCACCCCCCGGCCCGGGGTGATCGAGCCCGACGCGGCCCTCCCGCCGACGTGCTCGCCGACGTCGGTGACGCAGCCGCCCGCGGTGACGCCCTCGGCCTCGCGCCGTCCCTCGACGGCTCCGCCCACGTCCGCGCCCGCGGTCACCCCGAGCACGACGCCCACGGAGACGGCCACGACCGACTCGGCGACCGAGACGCCCACTCCCTGACCCGGCCCGCCCGTCATCCCGGGGTATGACGCGGCGCTCGCCCGATCACCGGGGGTCGCATCGGTAGATCGTCACGCGGCCGGAGGGCGTCGCGCCTCCTCGTTGAAATCCTGATCACGCAACTGACAGAGATCAGGATCGAAAGAGGCGAGACATGCCCGAAATGTGGCGGAAGCGGGTGGGCGCGCTCGGGGCGGCCCTGGCCCTCACCCTGGTGGCCGCGGTCCCGGCGTCCGCGGCGCCGTCGGTGGTGACGACGGCACCGGGAATTTCGACGGTCACCGGGATCCGGCTCTCCCTGCCCGCCCCGTCGGGGCCGCTGCCGGTCGGCACGGTCCCCGTACGCCTGGTGGACCGGTCGCGTCCCGACCCCTGGGTGAAGGGACGGCCCTACCGGGAGCTGATGGTGAGCGTGTGGTACCCCGCCGCCCGCGCGCCGGGGCGCCCGGTGTCCTCTCACCTGCCGCCGCTGGTCGCCGCCGACCTCGACGCCACGTCGGCGCCCGCCCTCCTCGGCGTACGGCCCGGGCAGGTGGACTGGGCGGCGACCCGCACGCACGCCCGCCTGGACGCGCCCGTACGGCCGAGGGCCGGCGGCTACCCGGTGGTGCTGTACTCCCCGGGCTACATGGTGCCGCGCTCGCTGGGCACGCTCGCGGCGGAGGACCTGGCCTCGCGCGGCTACGTGGTCGTCACGGTCGACCACACCTACGAAGCGTCCGCCGTCGAGTTCCCCGGCGGGCGGCTGGAGCGTGCCCGGGTGCGGGCGGACAGCACGGCCGACGCGATGAAGGCCCTCGACGTCAGGGTGGCCGACCTGCGGTTCGTCCTCGACGTGGTCACCGCGCGGCACACCGGGCTGCCCTCGTCGCTGCGCAGGGCGCTGGACACCACCCGCGTGGCGGCCCTGGGCTTCTCGATGGGCGGCGCGGCGACGGCGCGGCTGATGTACGCCGACCACCGGGTCAAGGCGGGCGTGAACCTCGACGGCTCGCTCTTCGGCGAGGTGACCGAGCGCGGCCTCGACGGCCCGTTCCTCCAACTGGCCGCGGACAGGGACGACCCTTCGTGGGAGACGTTCAGGAAGCAGCGCCGGGGCTGGAAGCGCGACCTTCGGCTCGCCGGAGCGGAGCACTACTCCTTCACCGACCTGCAGGCGCTGGTCCCGCGGATCTCGAGCGGCCTTGGCACGCCGTCCGAGATCGTCGGCACCGTCGACCCGGTCCGTTCGATCGCGGCCCAGCGTGCCTACGTGGCCGCGTTCCTCGACCTGCAGCTGAAGGGCCGCGAGACCCGCCTGTTCGACCGGCCGAGTCCCGCGTTCCCCGAAGTCGGCTTCCTCGGCTGACCCTCACCAGCGGCCGCAGCGGGACAGCAGGACGGCCGCCGCGGCCACGCCCGCCGTCGAGGTGCGCAGCACCGTCGGCCCCAGCAGGGCCGGCGTGGCTCCCGCCTCCCGCAACGTGGCGATCTCCTCCTCGGTGACGCCGCCCTCCGGGCCGACGACCATCACGATGTCGCCCGGCTCCTCCGGCAGGGGCAGGCGGCTCAGCGGCTCGGCGGCCTCCTCGTGCAGCACGACCGCGAGCGCCGCCGTGGAGACGAGCGAGCCGACCGCCGCGGTCGTGGCCTGCTCGGTCACCTCGGGCAGATGGAAGCGCCGGGCCTGCTTGGCCGCCTCGCGCGCCGTGCCGCGCCAGCGGGCGAGGGCCTTGGCGGCCCGGTCGCCCTTCCACTGGGTGACGCAGCGGGCGGCGGCCCAGGGGACGATGACGTCGACCCCGGCCTCGGTCATCATCTCGACCGCGAGTTCGCCCCGGTCGCCCTTGGGCAGGCCCTGGACGACCACCAGCCTCGGCCGGGGCGGCGGGACCTCGAACCGGCGCAGCACCTCGGCGGTCAGCGAGTCCTTGCCGGCCGCCGTGACCGTGCACTCGGCGACCCGCCCCGCGCCGTCGGTCAGGTCGATCCGCTCCCCCGGGCGCAGGCGGCGTACGGCGGCGGCGTGCCGCCCCTCCGGCCCGTCGAGCACGATCGTGTCCGCCGCCTGGCCGGCCGCGTCCGACAGGAACACGGGAACAGTCATGCGATCAGCTCAGCGGCCGTTGAAGGCGTCCCGCAGGCGGGAGAAGAAGCCCTGCTGGCCCGGGGAGAATTTGCCGGGCGGCCGCTCCTCTCCGCGCAGCTTCGCCAGCTCGCGCAGCAGTTCCTCCTGCTGCGGGTCGAGCTTGGTCGGCGTCTCGACGTTCACGTGGATCAGCAGGTCGCCCCTGCCGGTCTCGTTGAGCCGCTGGACGCCCTTGCCGTACAGGGGGATGACCTGGCCGGCCTGGGTGCCGGGCCGTACGTCGATCTCCTCGGCGCCGTCGAGGGTCTCGATCGTGATCGAGGTGCCGAGCGCGGCGGCGGTCATCGGGATGTGAACGGTGCAGTGCAGGTCGTCGCCGCGCCGTTCGAAGATCTGGTGCGGCCGCTCGACGATCTCCAGGAACAGGTCGCCGGGAGGTCCGCCGCCGGGGCCGACCTCGCCCTCGCCGGCGAGCTGGATGTGCGTGCCGTCCTCGACGCCGGCCGGGATCCTGACCTTGATCGTGCGTCGGGTCCTGACCCGCCCCTCGCCCGAGCACTCCATGCAGGGGTGCCGGATGACGCTGCCGTACCCGCCGCACTGGGGGCAGGGTCGGGAGGTCATGACCTGGCCGAGGAACGAACGGGTCACCTGCGAGACCTCGCCGCGCCCGTGGCACATGTCGCAGGTGTCGGGGTGCGTGCCTGCCGCCGCCCCGGAGCCCTGGCAGACCTCGCAGACCACGGCCGTGTCGACCACGATCTCGCGGGTCGTGCCGAAGGCCGACTCCGCCAGGTCGAGCTCGACCCGGATGGTGGCGTTGCGGCCCCGGCGGGCACGGGAGCGGGGCCCCCGCGCGGCGCCCGCCGAGCCGAAGAAGGCGTCCATGATGTCGCTGAACGGGAAGCCCGCGCCGAAGCCAGCGGCGGCCCCGGCGCCCGCGCCGCCGCCGAACGGGTCGGCGCCCATGTCGTACATGCGGCGCTTGCCCGCGTCGGACAGCACCTCGTACGCCTGGTTGATCTCCTTGAACCGCTCCTGGGTCTCCGGATCGGGGTTGACGTCCGGGTGCAGTTCGCGGGCGAGACGGCGGTACGCCTTCTTGATCTCTTCCTGGCTGGCGTCGCGTCGTACGCCAAGGGTCGCGTAGTAGTCGTTGGACACTTATGACCCCGCCAGGATCTGGCCGACGTAACGCGCCACCGCGCGCACCGCACCCATCGTCACCGGATAGTCCATTCGTGTCGGGCCCAGCACTCCGAGCCGGGCCAGTTCCTTGTCACCCGAACCGTATCCGGCGGCCACGATAGAGGTGCCGCGCAGCCCGCTGTAGGGGTTCTCGGATCCGATCCGGACGGTCAGTTCGGACAGCCCGCCGGTCTCCCCCAGCAGGCGGATGAGGACGACCTGCTCCTCCAGCGCCTCCAGCACGTCCCGCAGGCCGACGCTGAAGTCGGCGGCGGCGAGGTTGGCCGTACCGCCGAAGACGATCTTCTCCTCGTGCCGCTCGACGAGCGTCTCGAGCAGCACGGACAGGATCGTGGCCGCCACCGGCCTGTCCTCGGGAGGCAAGCGCTCGGGAACGTCGGCCACGGTCTCCGGCACCCGGGACAGGCCGCAGCCGTCCAGGCACGCGTTGAGCACGGCGCGCAGGTTCGCGATCCGGTCGTCGGCGATGGCCTCGGGCAAGTCGACCACCCGCTGCTCGACCCGCCCGGTGTTCGTGATCAGCACCAGCATGACCCGGCGCTCCGCGAGCGGGACGATCTCCACGTGGCGGACCGACGACCTGGTGAGCGAGGGGTACTGGACCACCGCGACCTGCCGGGTGAGCTGCGCGAGCAGCCGGACCGTGCGCATGACGATCTCGTCGAGGTCCACGGCCCCGGCGAGGAAGGTCTCGATGGCCCTGCGCTCCGCGCCGGACAGCGGCTTGATCTGCGACAGCCGGTCGACGAACAGGCGGTATCCCTTGTCCGTCGGCACCCTGCCGGCACTGGTGTGCGGCTGGGTGATGTATCCCTGCTCCTCCAGCGCCGCCATGTCGTTGCGGATCGTCGCCGGGGAGACGCCGAGGTTGTGCCTGTCCGCCAGGGCCTTCGACCCCACCGGCTCGTTGGTGGACACGTAGTCCTCGACGATGGCGCGCAGGACGGCGAGCTTGCGGTCGTCGAGCAATGTGTCACCTCCCTGTGCCTGGAAACACCGACTCTGGCACTCTGTGTTCCCGAGTGCCAAGTGTACGGCTACCACCCCACGTGGTGCGATAACGCAGGGGACACCAAGAGAGCGCAGGGCACCAAGACAGCACAGGGCACCAGGACAAGCGGATTCCAAATCCCCCGCAAGCCACGTGGTCGACTCTTGTTTCCATGCACGAGAACCAGACCCCCGATGTGACCATGCGGGTGCCCCGCCCCGTGCCCCCGGCCGACGTGACCTTGCGGATGCCGCACCCCTTCCCCCCGCCGTACGGCGGTTCCCGGCCGATCCGGCCCCGGCTGCTGTGGATCTTCCTCTCCTGGGCGCTCTTCGTCGTCCTGCTGGTGGCGGGCGTCGGCGGGTTCGCCGGCGGCCTGTTCTCCACGATCGGCGACGCCGCACCCACGACGACCTTCTCCGGCGGGCAGTCGGTGAACGTCGCGCTCGACCCCGCGGACAAGCCGGCGATCTACGCGGCCGTCGACCAGCCCACCGACGTCCGCTGTCAGCTCGGCGACGGCGCCGACCCCCGGGTGCGGCTGACCCGGCCCGCCGTCTCCCAGACCGTCACGCTGAACGGCACGACCTGGGAGCTGCTGTTCGAGGCCGGCGTGCCGAAGGCGGGCGCCTACCCACTCGCGTGTGAGGGCGACGGAGTCCGGTTCGGCGTCGGCAAGCAGCTCGCCGGCGAGGCCGGCTCTCTGGTGGGCGGCGCGATCGCGCTGCTGGCCCTGCCCACCGTCGGTTTCCTGGCCGCGCTGATCGTGACCATCGTCGTGCTCGCGCGCCGCCGTCGCGTGGTGTGATTTGCTAGCGTTCCCCGCATGTACGGGCGGGACGTGCTTTCCGGAGACTGGCGGCGGCCACGGCGGGGGCAGATCCCCGAGATCCCGGCCGAGCCCGACCTCGTGGTCGAGGACGCCGAGGGCCGCTTCTGCGGCGCGGTGGTGGCCTGCGACAAGGAGGCCGTGACGCTGGAGGACCGGTTCGGCCGGCGGCGGGTGTTCCCGCTGACGCCCGCCGGATTCCTCCTCGAAGGCAAACCGGTGACGCTGGTGCGCCCCCAGGCCGGCCCGAAGGGGCCGCTGCGGAGCGCCTCGGGGTCGATCGCGGTCGAGGGCCTGCGCGCGCAGGTCGCCAGGGAAAGCCGCATCTACGTCGAGGGCGTCCACGACGCCTCGCTGGTGGAGAAGATCTGGGGGCACGACCTGCGGGTGGAGGGCGTCGTCGTCGAATACCTGGAGGGCGTGGACGACCTCCCGGCCATCGTCGAGGAGTTCGGCCCCGAGCCGGGCAGGCGGCTCGGCGTGCTCGTGGACCACCTGGTGCCCGGGTCGAAGGAGAGCCGCATCGCCGCCCGGGTCTCCGGGGACGACGTGCTCGTCGTCGGGCATCCGTTCGTGGACATCTGGCAGGCGGTCAAGCCCCGGGTGCTCGGCATCCCCGCCTGGCCGGACGTGCCGCGCGGCGTGCCCTGGAAGGAGGGCGTGATCGACGCCCTCGGCTGGCGGATGGACCCCCAGGAGGCATGGCGGCACATCCTGGGCCGGGTCACGACCTACGCCGACCTGGAACCCGAACTGCTCGGCCGCGTGGAAGAACTGATCGACTTCGTCACGGCTCCGGATTAGGGGGTCAGGTCCCGGACCACGGCGTCCGCGAGCAGCCTGCCGCGCAGCGTGAGCACTGCCCGGCCCGCCTTGAACGCCTCCACCTCCAGCAGGCCCTCCGCCAGCGCCCGCGCGCACGCCGTACGCGCCTGGGGAGCGAGGTCGGCGAGCGGGAAGCCCGAGTCGAGACGCAGCTCCAGCATGACCCGCTCGACGGCCCTGTCCTCCGCCGACAGCACCTCGCGGGCGTGCGCGGGCGAGGTACCGGCCGCCAGACGGGCGGCGTACGCCGCGGGGTGCTTGACGTTCCACCAGCGGGTGCCGCCGACGTGGCTGTGCGCCCCCGGCCCGGCCCCCCACCAGTCGCCGCCGGTCCAGTACAGCAGGTTGTGGCGGCAGCGGGCCTCGTCGCCCGCCGCCCAGTTGGAGATCTCGTACCAGCTCAGGCCGGCGGCCGTCAGCATCTCCTCGGCGATCAGGTAGCGGTCCGCCGCCACGTCGTCGTCCGGCATCGGCAGCTCGCCGCGCCGGATCCGGGCGGCGAGCCGGGTGCCGTCCTCGACTATCAGCGAGTACGCCGAGACGTGGTCGGGGCGGGCGGCCAGCGCGGCCTCCAGGGAGGCCCGCCAGTCGTCGTCGCTCTCCGCCGGCGTGCCGTAGATCAGGTCGAGGTTGACATGCTCGAACCCGGCCGCGCGGGCCTCCCGTACGGCCTCGGCGGGCCGGCCGGGGGTGTGCCGCCGATCGAGCACGGCCAGGACGTGCTCGCCCGCGCTCTGCATGCCGAAGCTCACCCGGGTGAACCCGCCCGCCCGCAGTTCCTTCAGGTAGGTCTCGTCCACCGATTCCGGGTTGGCCTCGGTCGTCACCTCGGCGTCCGGCCGCAGGCCGAACTCCTCGCCGATGGCGTCGAGGATCCGTACGAGGTCGGCGGCGGGCAGCAGGGTCGGCGTCCCGCCGCCGAAGAAGACGGTCTCCACGGGCGGCGCGGCGTCTCCCAGCACGCGCCGGGCCAGCCGTATCTCCTCGACCGCGGTGGCGGCGTAGTCGCGCTGCGCGGCGCCGGGCCCCAGCTCGGCCGCCGTGTAGGTGTTGAAGTCGCAGTAGCCGCAGCGCGTCGCGCAGAACGGCACGTGGACGTAGAAGCCGAACGGACGGGAGCCGAGCGCGTCGAGGGCCCCGGACGGCAGCTCGCCGCTCGCGGGGACGGGATCGCCGTCGGGAAGCACAGAAGGCACGCTCTCCAGTCTGCCGCCACTCACGCCCTGCCATTGACGCCCTGATCACCGCGGTCTACGATCGCGACAATTTACAGGAAACTTTCCTATAAAAAAGCGCTCGGGAGGCCGGCGTGCTCATGAGAAGGACCCTCGCCGTGGCGGCCGCCGCCACCCTGGCGGCCGGGCTGGTGCCGTCGGCGGCCCAGGCCACCACCGGCGGCGACCGATACAAGCGGGTCGCCTACTTCATCCAGTGGGGCATCTACGGACGGAACTTCCACGTGAAGGACGTGGAGGCCAGCGGCGCCGCCGGGAAGCTGACCCACCTCAACTACGCCTTCGGGTTCGTCGGCCCCGAGGGCACCTGCTACTCCGCCGACCCCTGGGCCGACTGGCAACGCCCCGTACCCGCAGAACAGAGCGTCGACGGCGCCGCCGACACCGACGACCAGCCACTCAAGGGCAACCTCGGCCAGCTCAAGAAGCTCAAGGCCCGCCACCCCGGCCTCAAGGTCCTCATCTCCCTCGGCGGCTGGACCGGCTCCAAATACTTCTCCGACGCCGTCCTCACCCCCGAATCCCGCACCAAACTCGCCGCCTCCTGCGTCGGCCTGTGGCTCAAGGGCGACCTGCCCGGCCTGCCCCCCGGCGCCGCCGCCGGCGTGTTCGACGGCATCGACCTCGACTGGGAATGGCCCGGCTCCGCCGGAAACGACGGCAACGTCATCCGCCCCGAGGACAAGCAGAACTTCACCCTGTTCCTCGCCGAACTACGCCGCCAGATGAAGGCCCACGACCGGCGCGACGAACTCACCGCCTTCCTCCCCGCCGCGGCCGCCAAGATCGACGCCGGCTTCGAGGTACGCAAAGTCTTCGACCAGCTCGACTTCGCCACCGTCCAGGGCTACGACCTGCACGGCCCCTGGGAGAACCGCACCGGCCACCAGGCCAACCTGCTCACCGACCGCCGCGACCCCAACGACGTGAAGTTCAGCGTCGACCAGACCGTACGCGACTACATCACACGCGGCGCACCCAAACAGAAGATCGTCATCGGCGTCCCCGCCTACGGCCAGGGCTGGACCGGCGTCACCACCGGCGGCGACGGCCGCTACGCCACCGCCACCGGCCCCGCCCCCGGCACCTGGGCCCCCGGCAGCGACGACTACAAAAACCTCGTCAACAAACCCGGCAAGCGCTACCGCGACCTGCTCACCGGCACCCAGTGGCTCTACGACGGCAACGAGTTCTGGTCCTACGACGACCCCGCCGTCATGCTGCAGAAAGCCGCCTACATCCGGCTCAAGGGCCTCGGCGGCTCCATGCTCTGGTCCATCGACCAAGACGACAACAAAGCCTCCCTCACCACCGCCCTCTACTCCATCCTCCGCTGAAGCCTCGGCCCCGGGGAGGGGTCCGCACGGTTCCCTCCCCCGGTCGTACGTCATTGAGGACGCGATTTGTTGGCGGGGTACGAGAGCTGAAAGAAGAAAGAGCTCGCACCCCAGAAGCAGTTGATCAACGAACTACGGCGCGAGAGCAGGCGCACAGGGTGGCCAAGGAGCGCAGGCAAACTCGGCGCATCGTTGACGGGGCCGACATACGGCGGCGCCGGTATCTGCCCGAGGACCAGGGCGGCCTTTCAAGGGGCACCAAGCGCGCGATGGTCACGGATGCGTTCCACGCAGTGATCGTCCATCCCGTGGGCAAGGGCATGGGGTCGTGGGGCAACTTCGACCCGAACGCGCTCGGACCCATCTGGCGCGAGGACTGATGGAACTCCGCCCGCCGGTGTCCGCGTTTATCTTTTTGTGAGACTTCCTTCGGCCAAAGCCGTGACGTTCGGCGTGTTCTCGCTCCTTTTCCTGACACTCACCGTTTTCTTGGTCATCGAAATGAATCAGACGAGAACGATTCTGGCGCGGGGGGTTCGGGCCGAGGCAATGATCGTCGACGCACAGCATTACCGATATAGGGGAGATCTCGTAGTAGTGAGATTCTCCACTCCCACCGGAGAACACGTCACAACCGACGTGTCGGATTCGATCGATGCTTCAGAGATTCATCCTGGCGACTCCATGGACATCGTCTATGATCAGGTCCATCCTGAGCGCGTCATCAGCGCAGGGATTACCAGCATCTCCCACTATTACGCACTTATCCCCCTGTCGATCATTGGGGTGATCGCAATGGCATGGTTATGCATACGATCCTGGGCCCTGCCACTGTCCCGGGCATGACCGGTCCGACCGATAGCGTGAGCGCATACGTTCTCTGGGGTGGTACATCTGAAAGGGCAAAGGGGCTCCGTCCGCGACAGGGCGGAAAGACATTCACAACAGCGAGCAACCGGCCGCGACAGATTCGAGCACAGGGGGAACCACCGGGCAACCAACAAAACGGATAAGCCGTTCCGCTGGAGGGACCCGGCCCAGCGGTAGGCCCCCTGGACATGCTCATTGGGTCCAATGGCTGCGCTGGCTGAGGAGTGGTGCAAGCGGCAGCTCGAACGCTCGCCCCGGTGGGGCGTCGACAAGTGGCGGCGGCTCGCCGCCATCCACGGTGCCGAGTACGTCGGCGACGCGCACGACACCGCCTCCGACAGCGGGAGGGACGCCGCGTGAGTGAGCAGTCTCTCCTCTCCCCCATGTGCCCACCGCGACCTGCTCACCGGCACCCAGTGGCTCTACGACGGCAACGAGTTCTGGTCCTACGACGACCCCGCCGTCATGCTGCAGAAAGCCGCCTACATCCGGCTCAAGGGCCTCGGCGGCTCCATGCTCTGGTCCATCGACCAAGACGACAACAAAGCCTCCCTCACCACCGCCCTCTACTCCATCCTCCGCTGACGGGCCGTGCGGAAGGGGCGCCCTGCCCCTTCCGCACCACAGCCGGGCGACCGCTGACGGCGCGGGCTTATTGACGCCCTGACGGCGTGGGAAACGGCAAGAGCCCGCTCGGCGAGCCCGCTTTCTGTCGGTGGGACCTGCTGTACTGCTGACGGTCCCAGCACAGCTGGCCTGAACCGATGAGGAGGGGTGTTCATGGCCTTCCTGTCCATCCACACCATGACCGGCGACGCCGACGATCTACTCGCCCGTAAGCAGCGGCACATGGATCCCGTGGTCGAGCGCCTCGCCCCGAGGCACGGCGCGATCCTCTCGATCACCAGCGCGACCGACGAGGGCATCATCACCGTGAATCTGTGGCAGAGCGCCGAGGGAGCCGCCGCCTTCAGCAGGGAACCGGAGGCGCTTCAGGCCCAGAAGGACTCCGGTCTCCCCATGCCGTCGAGCTTCCAGCGCTTCACGGACGCGACCGTCACCTACTATCGGGACACCCAAGGCTGACTGATGTACCGCGTGGCTTCCTTGCCTGGGCAGGCGTTCTGCGGAACCTTCGTGTTGTCCGGCCCGAACGGGGATTCGTCGAGTCCGAGGCCCGTCCAGTAGACGCCGAAGGCCGCCTGGGGCGGCCCGTTTCCGGGGCGGACGGCGAAGAACTCCGAGACGTAGCGCTGGCCGTCCATCGTCCTGCCGTGCAGTTCCAGCAGCCACCCGCCTTCCGAGTGGCCTTTCTGCGGGATGCGCACCGCTCGTTTCACCTCGGGCTTGCCGCCGGGCAGCAGGCACGAACGGAGAGCAGCATCGAGAAGCGTCGCGCAGGTGTCGGTGCCGCGCACATGCCGCGAGCAGAATCCGGCGACACCGTTCTCCGCCACGCCGCTCACGATCTTGGCGAGCGTGGACTCGGCCATGTCCTGGGTGAATTCGACCGGTGGAGGTTTCGCTTCACCCGGCGCGGCCGTGCAGCCCGCCGCGCACGACACGAGGGCGGCTGCGGCGATCAGTCGTGCGGTCAGGGACATGAGGACGCCTCACGCGGCTGGGGGTCGGCCCGTCATTCTACGGAAGTGCCCTGCACCGGCGGGCCACGGCCGGAACCGAAGGCGTGGGCACTTGGTGATCAGGACGCGACCACGCCGGTCCGGGTCCCGAGCACGCGCTCGGCGATCCGGTCCCACTTGTCGCTGTGGCCGGGGAGGGCGAGGATCCGCAGCAACAGGTCCCCGTCGCCGTGGTAGGCCCGGAACGACTCGGCGATCGTCACGCTGTCCGAGGGCCGGTAGAGCACCTCGATCTCGTCGCCGGCGCCGAGCTCGCCCTGTTCGATCACCCGGAAGTACGCCCCGGTGCGGTTCTCGTCGGTGAAGCGCTTCACCCAGCCGCGCTCGTCCAGCCAGTTGCGGAACACCACGCAGGGGACGCGGGGGGCGGTGACCTCCAGGACGGCCGTGCCGACCCGCCACCGCTCCCCGAGGACCGCGCCGGTCACGTCGGCCCCGACCGTCGTGAGGTTCTCCCCGAACTGGCCGTCGCGCAGGTCACGGCCCATCCGGGGCTCCCACCAGTCGTAGTCCTCCCGCGCGTAGGCGTACACCGCCTGGTCCGGGTGGCCGTGGTTGGCGACGTCGGCGCGTTCGTCGCCCTCCAGGCCGTTCTCGTGTACGGCTACCCGGCCCTCGGCCTTCCGCTTATCGATCGCCGTACGCCGCAGGTTGCCGGCCCACTCGGCGTCGACGGCCCGGCCCACGTTCACAGAGAGGATGCGCATGGCCAAACGTTAACGGATGGTCATGTTTCTCCGCGATGCTATTAAGTTCTGGTCAAACCAGGCGGTGCCTACTTCTTGTTCTTGTCCGGGGCCTCGGACGAGAGGGCGGCGACGAAGGCCTCCTGGGGCACCTCCACCCGGCCGACCATCTTCATCCGCTTCTTGCCCTCCTTCTGCTTCTCCAGCAGCTTGCGCTTACGGCTGATGTCGCCGCCGTAGCACTTGGCGAGGACGTCCTTGCGGATGGCGCGGATGTTCTCCCTGGCGATGACGCGGGCGCCGATCGCGGCCTGGATGGGCACCTCGAACTGCTGCCGCGGGATGAGCTCCTTGAGCTTCTTGGCCATCTCCACGCCGTAGGCGTACGCCTTCTCGCGGTGGACGATCGCGCTGAACGCGTCCACGGTCTCGCCCTGCAGCAGGATGTCCACCTTGACCAGGTCGGCCTCCTGCTCGCCGGACGGCTCGTAGTCGAGCGAGGCGTACCCGCGGGTCTTCGACTTCAGCTGGTCGAAGAAGTCGAAGATGATCTCGCCGAGCGGGAGCGTGTAGCGGATCTCGACCCGGTCCTCCGACAGGTAGTCCATGCCCTGGAGCTGCCCGCGGCGGCCCTGGCACAGCTCCATGATCGCGCCGATGAACTCGGCCGGCGCGAGCACCGTGGCCTTCACCACCGGCTCGAAGATCTGGCCGATCTTCCCGGCCGGGAACTCCGACGGGTTGGTGACGACGTGCTCCTTGCCGTCCTCCATGATCACCCGGTAGATGACGTTGGGCGAGGTCGAGATCAGCGACAGATTGAACTCGCGTTCCAGCCGCTCACGGACGATCTCCATGTGCAGCAGGCCGAGGAACCCGCAGCGGAAGCCGAAGCCGAGTGCCGCCGACGTCTCCGGCTCGTAGACGAGCGCGGCGTCGTTCAGCCGCAGCTTGTCGAGGGCCTCGCGCAGCTCGGGGTAGTCGTCGCCGTCGATGGGATAGAGCCCCGAGTAGACCATCGGCTTGGGGTGCTCGTATCCGCCGAGGGCCTCCGCGGCGGGCTTGGCCGCGTTGGTGACCGTGTCGCCGACGCGCGACTGGCGCACGTCCTTCACGCCGGTGATCAGGTAGCCCACCTCGCCCACGCCGAGGCCCTGGTCGGACGGCATCGGCTCGGGCGAGATGACGCCGATCTCCAGCAGTTCGTGCTGCGCGCCGGTGGACATCATCAGCACGCGCTCGCGCTTGGACAGGTGGCCGTCGACCACCCTGACGTACGTCACGACGCCCCGGTAGGTGTCGTACACCGAGTCGAAGATCAGCGCCCGGGCGGGGACGTCGGCGTTCCCGACGGGCGCCGGGACGTGCTCCACGACGTGGTCGAGCAGTTCCTTGACCCCCACACCGGTCTTTCCGGACACGCGCAGCACGTCGGCGGGGTCGCAGCCGATCAGCCCGGCGATCTCCTCGGCGTACTTGTCCGGCTGCGCGGCGGGCAGGTCGATCTTGTTGAGCACCGGGATGATGTGGAGGTCGGCGTTCATGGCCAGGTAGAGGTTGGCCAGCGTCTGCGCCTCGATGCCCTGGGCGGCGTCCACCAGCAGGATCGCGCCCTCGCACGCCTCGAGCGACCGGGACACCTCGTAGGTGAAGTCCACGTGGCCCGGGGTGTCGATCATGTTGAGGACGTGGCCGTTCCACGGGAGCCGCACGGCCTGCGACTTGATGGTGATGCCCCGCTCCCGCTCGATGTCCATGCGGTCGAGGTACTGCGCGCGCATCGACCTGTCGTCCACCACGCCGGTGAGCTGCAGCATGCGGTCGGCGAGGGTCGACTTGCCATGGTCGATGTGCGCGATGATGCAGAAGTTGCGGATCAACGCGGGGTCGGTCTGGCCAGGCTGAGTGCGCACCGAGGTCCGTTTCGACAAGATGATTGACTGCTGATCGGGCGGGCCGTCCGCCTCGACTCGCGCTCGGCGGGCCCCCCCGAGGCTGGCGGACCAGCCACCCTCCATGGTGGCATGTCCGGATGCTTGCCTTGACCACCAGACGTGTTCTGCGATTAGCCGCCGTCGTCGTGGCCGTACCGCTCGCGCTCGCCCTGGTCGGCGCCGCCGCGCTGCGTCTGCAGTTCGCCGGCACGCCGGCCGGATGGGCCAGGACCACCGGCCACGACGCCCTCTGGATGGGCCACGCGTGGGTGGACGGCCGCCGCACCGAGGCCGACGTGCGGGCCCTCGCCGTACGACTGCGCGCGAGCGGGATCAGGGACGTGTACGTCCACAGCGGGCCGTTCAAGTACGACGGGACCCTGCCACCCGACCGCTACGCCAATGCCGGAAATTTTCTGAAATGGTGGCGGAAGAACGTGCCCGGCGTCCGGGTGTCGGCCTGGCTCGGCCAGACGGTCAACGACAACGGCAAGCCCCACCTGAGCCTGGCCGACACGGCGACGCGGGCCCGCGTCGTGGCGGGCGCCCGTGACCTGGTCACCCTCGGATTCGACGGGATCCACTACGACTTCGAACCGGTCTCCGACGGGGACGGGCCGTTCCTCAGCGTCCTGCGCGAGACGCGGCAGGCCATCGGCGCCCGGCCGTTGTCGGTCGCCACCCAGCAGATCGAGCCGCTGACCGGCCTGCGCGCCCCCACCGCCCTCGCCATCGGCCACGACAAGTACTGGACGCCGGACTACTTCCGCCAGGTCGTCGGCCTCACCGACCAGGTGGCGATCATGACGTACGACTCAGGGACGCCCCTGCCGTCCCTGTACGGCGGCTACGTCGCGCGGCAGACCTCGCTCGCCCTCGACCTGGTGCCCGAGGACAAGACCCTCCTCATCGGGGCTCCTGCGTACCACGACCACGGCGTGGCGTACCTCGACTACGCCGAGAGCGTCGAGGCCGCCGCCGAGGGCGCGCGGCTCGCGATCAGCGAGCACGGTCCGCGAACCGAGTTCGGCCTGGCCCTGTACGTCGACTTCGCGGCCACGGAGGAGGACTGGAGGGAGTACGAGCGGGCCTGGGTGCGCGGCGGCGCAGGAGGAGCCGTCGAGTCGTCGGGCGGGCGGGCCGATGTGCGGACCGCGGTGGCCGCGTCGCGATAGCATGAGCGAGGGCGGCCCCGTCGTCGTGATTTGAGCGGCGACCCGGGCTGTTGGTATCCTGTCCAACTGCGTGTGGCGCGCCCTCTCACCAGCCCGCGCGCCCCATCCGACCAAGACTTAACACTGAGGCTTTCTTCGTGGCGAACATCAAGTCCCAGATCAAGCGCAACCGGCAGAACGAGAAGCGCCGGCTGCGCAACAAGGCCGTCAAGTCGTCCCTGAAGACCGCGGTCCGCAAGTTCCGCGAGGCCGCCGACCAGGGCAACGTCGACGACGCCCTCGTCGCGCTCAAGGCCGCGTCCCGGCAGCTCGACAAGGCCGTCAGCAAGGGCGTCATTCACAAGAACCAGGCCGCCAACCGGAAGTCGGCGATCGCCAAGCGCGCCGCCGCCCTGCAGGCCGCCAAGTAGTTCACGCAAGGCGCACGCCGCATCTCCCCTCGCGGGGGATGCGGCGTTTTCGCGTACCCGCCGCCGGACCTCAGGCGGGCACGGGCGACTCCACCGCCTCCTCGGTCGTACGCCGCCGGACCTCGGGCAGGGCGAGCACGGCCAGGTTGACCACGGCCACCAGCACCGCCGCGGTGAGCAGCGGAGCCGCGGCGCCGGCCCAGGCGGCGACCGGCGCGGCCGCCGCGAGCCCGAGAGGCCGGGCCGCGTAGGAGATGAGCACGTCGAACGAGTCCACCCGGCCGAGGGCCTGAGGCTCCACACGCTGCTGCACCACCGTCTCCCACAGCGGCGACAGCATCCCCACCCCAAGCATGGCGACGACGTACGCGGCGGTCACGACCACGGCCGGCGCGGAAAACGCCGTGGGGAACGCGAAGGCGACGAGCGGGCACGCGTAGACCGCCGCCCCGACGGCCGCCACGGCGAGGGGCCGCCGGATCGGCAGCCTGGGGGCCACGAAGACGCCGAGCACCGCCGCCACCGTTCCCGCCTGCGCGACGGCCACCCAGACCGGCTCCCCGCCCAGGCTGCGTACGGCGATGACCGGGCCGAGGGTCAGCAGGACGCCCGCCCCGAGGTGCCAGACGCCGTGCCCGGCCACGCTGATCAGGAACCAGCGGTGCCGCCGCGCCTCGCGCCACCCTTCCCGCAGGTCGCCGAGGAAGTGATCGCGTACGGCCGCCGGCCGGGGAGCCGTGACCAGGCCGCCCAGCGTGACCGCGGACCCGGCGAACAGGACCCCCGTCAGCAGGAAGGACCAGCCCGGGCCGAGCCACAGTGTCAGTCCTCCGGCGAGCGCGGGGCCGGAGATCTGGGCGAGGCCGGCGGCCACCCCGACGTGGGCGTTCACCCGCAGCCGGCGCTCCGCCGGCACCACTCCGACGACCAGCGGTGACACCGCCGGGACGCCGAAGGCCACCGCGGCTCCGGTGAGCGCCGCGAGTCCCGCCATCACGGCGATACCGGGGTGCCCGAGGAGGAGCAGCGACCCCAGTGTCACCTGGGCGGCGCAGCGGACCAGGTCGGCCACGAGGATCACCCGCCTCGGCGGGAAACGGTCCGCCATCACTCCGCCGACCGGGAGCAGCAGGAGCATGGGCAGCGTCTCGGCGACGAGGACGACACCGAGATCGAGGGCGGAGCCGGTCACCCTGATGACGGCGAGGGTGAGCCCGGTGGGGATGAGGGCGGTGGCGAGCGCCGCGACCGTCCGCCCGGCGACCAGACGTGCAATCATGCGAGGGAAAGTATTTCGCCAGCGAAGCTTTCGTCAACGTATTTTTATCTGGCGTAGGATTGACCCGTGGACGACTCGGTGGACCGGCACATCGCGCGGTGGCGCGGGAAGGCGCCCTTCGACGAACGTGTGGAGGCGATCGTCACCCGCATGCAGTTCCTGGTGAAGCACCTGGCCCAGGCCAAGGACGGCGCGCTGGCCGCGGTGGGCCTGCAGGACTTCGAGTACGAGACCCTTCATTGGCTCGGCGCCCGGGGGGAAGGCGGCCGGGCCACCCCCTCGGAGCTCGCCGCCGAGTTGAAGGTCTCCCCCGCCGGCATGACGGGCCGCCTGGACACCCTGGAGAAGGCGGGGCTCGTCCGGCGCATCCGCAGCGCGGAGGACCGTCGCCGGGTGGACGTGGAGCTGACGAGCGAGGGCCGCGCGATCTGGCTCAAGGCGATGGACCTGCGCGGAGAGGTCGAGGACGCGATGGTGGGCGTCCTGGGGCCGGACGACCAGGACGTCCTCGCGGCGCTGCTCAAGCGGATGCTGCTCCGTATGGAGAACCCCGGCCGCGCCTGAGCCGATGGCGGAAGCGGCTCAGCGGGTGCCGCGGCTGGCCACGATCGTGTGGACGGCCTTCTCCAGCGCGTACGCCGGGTCGGTGCCGCCGCCCTTGACCTGCTCGTCGGTGGTGGCCACGGCCTGCAGGGCGGCGGAGATCCCCTCCGGCCCCCAGCCGGCCAGCTGGCGCTTCACCCGGTCGACCTTCCAGGGCGGCATGCCCACATGGCTCGCGAGCTGGCCGCCGCGCAGGTTGCGGGGCGCCCCGCCCACCTTGGCGAGCGAGCGCAGGCCTCCGGCCAGTGCGCTGACGATCAGCACCGGCGCCACACCCGTGGCGAGGGCCCACCGGACCTGTTCCAGCGCCTCTCCCAGGCGGCCCTCGATCGCCAGGTCGGCGATGGTGAAGCCGCTGACCTCGGCGCGTCCCCGGTAGTACTTCGCGACCGCCGCCTCGTCGATGTTCTTGCCCTCGGTGTCGAAGGCGAGCTGGCTGCAGGCGGCCGCCAGTTCGCGCAGGTCGCTGCCCACGGCGTCGAGCAGCGCCTGGGCGGCGCCGGGCGAGATCGAGCGGCCCTCCCTGCGCACCTCGGCCTTGATGAAGTCGAGCCGCTCTCCCGCCTTCGTCGGCTTGGCCACGGTGACGACGTCGGCGCCCGCCTTCTTCACGCCGTCCACCAGTGCCTTGCCCTTGACTCCGCCAGGATGGACCAGCACCAGCACCGTGTCGTCGGCCGGATGGGCGGTGTATTTCACGATCTCGGCGATGACGTCCTTCGAGAGGTCCTGTGCCCCCCGGATCACGATGACCGACCGATCGCCGAACAACGAGGGGGAAGCGAGCCCGGTCAGCTCCCCCGGCTCGACCTTGCTCCCCTGAAGGTCGTGCAGCTCCGCTCCCGGGTCCTCGGCGCGTACCGCCGCCACGATGGAGCCGACGGCGCGATCGGCCAGGAACTCCTCGTCGCCGATGACCAGGGTCACGGGTGCTGGGTTCGCCATGTGACGCAGCATGCCACGCCCAGGCTGCCGGGGCACATCCGCCTTCCGCCTCCACGACGGATCCCAGCGCCCACGGCCGAGTCCGACCGGACGACGCCGACCTCGTCAGGCCGGGACATGCTGCGGGAGGCCGCGTCGGAGGCGGACGACGTGATCCCGCAGCGGGCCGGGTGCCGGCCGGAGGAGGCGGCGGTCGCGCCGGCCCGGCGCGGAGTCAGGGCCTCGGTCGTCCGTCTCGCGCCGGCCGTGCACAGCGCTTGCGCCGCTGCCGCCGCGCAGACGCCCGCTGTCCGCCTGCCGCTGCCGCTGCCGTGTTGCGGGGGTACGGGTCTGCCGCTCAAATCGCGGTGAACCCGCCGTCCGCCGCGACCACGGCGCCCGTGATGAAGCTCGAACGCGGCGATGCGAGGAAGCAGAGCACCTCGGCGATCTCTTCCGGCTTGGCCACCCGGCCGAGCGGCTGGGCGCCGGCGAAGGACGCCAGGTACGCACGACTGTCGGAGCGGAAGGTGTCGAGGAAGTCCGTCTCGATGACGCCCGCGGCCACGATGTTCGCCCGGATGCCCAAGGGCCCGCCCTCGACGGCGAGCACCTTGGTCAACTGGGCCAGTGCCCCCTTGGACGCGCTATAGGCGGCGCCCTCGGGCAGCGCGACCGTGCAGACGTAGGAGCCCGTGCTCACGATGGCTCCACCACCAAGGCTCCGCATCGCACGGAACGCCTCGCGGGCAAAGAAGAAAGAACCCCGGGCGTTGACCGCCATCACGGCGTCCCAGTCCTGCGCCGTCGTCTCTGTGATCGGCTTGTTGAGGGTGCGCCCGGCGTTGTTGACCAGGATGTCGAGACCGCCGAAGACATCGACGGCCTCCCGCACCGCGAGGTGGGCGGTCGCCTCATCGGTGACATCGCCGACAAGGGGGTGCACGCCCGGAAACTCGGTGGGCAGCTCCTTCACCCCGGGGCGTTGATCGACGGCGACGATCTGTGCGCCGCGGTGGTGCAGCAGCCGGACGGTCTCCTTGCCCACGCCGCGCGCGGCCCCGGTGACGAGGGCGACCTTTCCAGCGAACTCGGCGGTCTCGGCGGACGGATTCGCAGGTGTCATTGTCCATTCCTTGGGTGGTGCGGTCAGACGCCGGTCGCGAGGCGCCTGAATCGCCTCGCGATGACGCGGCGGCAGACTTTTCTGCGCGCCGTCCTGCGTCCGCTGCTCAGTAAGCGGTGAGCCCGCCGTCGACCACGAGCTCCGAGCCGGTGACGAACGAGGAGTCGTCGCAGGCGAGAAAGAGGAAAGCGGGTGCGATCTCGTCGGCACGGCCGGCCCGGCGCATCGGGGTGCGCTGGATGTCCGGTTGTTGATCGCCCTGCTCGTCCAGGAGATCCTGGATCATCGGCGTCGCGATGACGCCGGGATGCACGGAGTTGACCCGCACTCCCTGCCGCGCGTACTCGACCGCGGCGGTCTTGCTCAACAGACGCACCGCGCCCTTGGACGCCTGGTAGGCCGCGGCGGCGCCGCTTCCCACGAGCCCGAGCACCGATGACGTGTTGATCACAGACGCGTTGCCGCTCGCGCGCAGGAGCGACATCGCCGCCTTCATACCGAGCCAGGTGCCTTTCTGGTTCACGTCGATGACGCGGTCCCAGGCGTCCTCCCGCGTGTCCTCGATGCCCGGCCAGTCCACGATGCCGGCGAGGTTCACCAGCACGTCCAGCATGCCGAACCGGTCGCGCACGACGCCGATCACGTTGTCCCACTCCCACGCGGAGGAGACGTCGAGGCGGGCGGCAACGACCTCCGCGCCACGCGCCTCGATCCGGTGGGCCAGGTCGCGCAGGGGCCCTTCGGCGACATCGGTGATCACCAGCCGGGCGCCTTCGTCGGCGAACAGTTCGGCGGTCGCCGTGCCGATGCCGCCGGTCGCGCCGGTGATCAGCGCGACCTTGCCGGCGAGTCGTTGCCCTGTCATGGAAATCCCCCTGTGTCTCGTTGTGCCGATCTCTGGGTCGGGTCTTGTGGCGTTGCGAGCGCCGGTCATATGCCGGTGAAGCCGCAGGCGATCTCGGTCATGACGGCCTCTCCTCCCGGTACAGCACGAGGTGCTCGTGATAGAGGACCCCGTCCCGGATGTCACCCGTCGCGGTGAACCCGGTGTCGTCGACGTAGTCGAGGTGGCTGCCGGTCACCGTGTACCGGCCGGTGTACGCGCTGCGCCGCTCGCCGCGGGCCTCGTCGTAGCGGCCGTCCGGCAGCAACTCCTGGCGGATGTAACCGTCCGCTGTCACCCACATTCCGATCACGTCGACGTTGTCGTCATCGGCGATCTGGGACATGGCGGGCTCCTTTCCTTTGCTCACTCCACGCGGTTCTGGCTCGCTCCACCGAGTCTGCGCAGGTCGGGAGGCATCAACCAGGACGTGTGCTGCCTGGGTGCGGCGCACCCAGGCAGCACGGCGGAGCCGCCGCATAGCCTGAGCACATGGACAGCAACCATCTGGGGGACTTCCTGCGCGCCCGCCGCGCCGGGCTGCAGCCGGGGGACGTCGGCATGGCGAGCTACGGGGCCCGCAGAGTCGCCGGGCTGCGCCGTGAGGAGGTCGCCGTCCTGGCCGGAGTGAACGCCGACTACTACACCCGCCTGGAACAAGGGCGCGAGCGCAACCCCTCACCCCAGGTGCTCGACGCCCTCAGCCGCGCGCTGCGCCTCGACGCAGATGCCCGAGCGCACCTGCACCTGCTGGCCGGGACGGCGCCGGGCTACCGGCCCTCCGCCCACGTCGCCGACCGGGTCAGCCCGGCGCTGCGCCAGTTGATGGACGGCTACCCCAGCACTCCGGCATTCGTCATGAGCCGAACCCTGGACATCCTCGCCACCAACTCCCTGGCCGACGCCCTCTACACCCCGTTCGAGCCGGCGGACAACCTGGCCCGCATGACCTTCCTCGACCCCGCGGGCCGAGGCTTCTACACAGACTGGGACCGAGCGGCCCAGGCCACCGTCGCCAATCTGCGCCAGGCAGCAGGCTTCGATCCGGACAACCCGCGGCTACGCGAACTCGTCCGCACCCTCACCGAGCACAGTGTGGACTTCGCCCGCCTCTGGAACGCTCACACCGTGCGCGGCAAGACCCAGGACGCCAAGCACTTCCTCCACCCCGACGTTGGACCCCTCACGCTCACCTACCAGGCTTTCGACGTACGCGACGCCCCCGGCCAGCAGCTTGTGATCTACCATGCCGAGCCAGGCAGCGCCAGCGCCCAGGCCCTCGATCTCCTCGGCTCCATCCACGCCACCCGGCGCCGGGCCGAACCACGTCCGCACCGTTGATCGGCAGGTCAAGAGCACTTCCACGGCCAGAGTCCGCCACCCCGGTATTCCGCGCGAACAGGCCGCTGCCGAACGAGGCGCACGTGCCCGCGCCGGGTGCGGAAACCACCGTTCCACTCGTGATCTTCTCGCACGGCTCCACCCGCTCACTTGCCCCGTACGACTACGGCGAGGCCGTTGTGGGCGGCGACGACGGCGATGTCCCCCGACAGATCGGTGCGGTAGGGCCGCATGCCGAGCCAGCGCAGACGCCGCAGCGTCAGCGGGGCGGGATGCCCGTAGTCGTTGACCGCGCCGACGCTGATGAGGGCGGCCCGCGCGCCCGTGGCGGCGAGGAAGGCCGGCGCCTGCCGGGACGACCCGTGATGGGGCACTTTCAGCACGTCGACCCGTGGCAGGCCGCACCGCACCAGAGCTTCCTGTGCCTCCGTCTCCAGGTCCCCGGCGAGCAGGGCCGCCCCCGGCCGCGGTCCGGACCAGCGGACCAGCAGCACGACGCTGGCGTTGTTGGCGGTCGTCCCCTCGCCGGTGCCCTGCGGCGCCACACCGGGCTCGGGGGCGAGCACGGTGATCTCGCTCGGCCCGAATCGCCACCGCATCCCGGGAACCGCCTGCCATTCCGGGATCCGGGCCGTCCTGAGTTGCGCGGAGACGCGCCCGGCCTCGCCCTCCGGCACGCGGCCCGGGCTCACGACCACCGCACCCACCGCGCGGCGGCGCAGCACGCCGGGCAGCCCGCCGACGTGGTCGAGGTGAGGGTGGGTGAGGACCACGAGCGGCACCTGCCGCACTCCGAGAGCGCGCAGGCACCGGTCGGCGGGGCCCGGCTGCGGCCCGGCGTCGACCACCACGGCCCGGCCGGGACCGGCCGCCAGCACCAGGGCGTCCCCCTGCCCGACGTCGCAGACGACCAGCAGCCATCCCGGCGGCGGCCAGGGCGACACCACCGGCATGGCCACGAGGGCGGCGAGCAACGCTCCCGCGGCGAGCGCCGCCACGACGCGCCTGCGCGCGCGGCCCCGCAGGACGAGCCATGCCGCGACGGCCGCCACCGTGAGCGCGGCGACTCCCGACACTCCCCCGAGCCACTCGGCCGAGGCGAACGGAAGGTCCGCCGCCCGTTGCGCCACCGCGATGATCCAGCCCACGGCCCACCCGGCGGGGCGTACCAGCAGCCGGGCCAGGTCCATGCTCACCGGGGCGATCACGGCGGCCCCGAACCCCAGCACCGTCGCGGGCGCCACCGCGGGCTCGGCGAGCAGGTTGGCCGGGATCGCGGCCAGGTCGAGGCGTCCGGACATCAGCACCAGCAGGGGCGTGACGGCCGCCTGCGCCGCGGCGGTCACGGCCAGGGCCTCGGCGAGCAGGCGGGGCACCCGGCGGGCCGTCAGACGGTCGCGCCATCGGGGCGCGATGACCAGGATGCCGCCGGTCGCGAACACCGACAGCGCGAAGCCCCACTGCCGCGCGAGCCCGGGATCGAACACGACCAGTCCCAGCACGGTCGCCGACAGGGCGGCCACGCCGTCCCGGCTGCGGCCGGTGCCGAGTGCCACGGCGGCGACGGTTCCCATGACAAGGGCTCGAAGCACGCTCGGCGACGGCCTCGCCACGACCGAGAACGCGATCATCGCGACGACCGCGACCACGGCCCGGAGGGCCAGTGGCAGGCCGGCGAAGCGCCCGAGCACCAGCACGGCGCCCGCCACGATCGCCAGGTTGGTGCCGGAAACCGCGGTGAGGTGGCCGAGTCCCGCCGTCGCCAGGTCGAGCCGGACCTCCTCGTCGAGGCGCGACACGTCGCCGACGACCAGGCCGGGCAACAGACCACGCTGGTCGTCCGGCAGCACGCCGCTCGCCTCGCGCAGACCCGTACGCAGCACCCCGGCCGCACGCTGCACGGCCGAGGGCGCACCGATCGGCTCGGGCGGCCCCCGGACGAGCATCACGGCCGCGACCGGCTCACCCGGCTCGGCCTGGCCCAGCCGCCCGCGCACCCTGACCCGCTGGCTCGGCAGCAGCGGACGCCACCCGTCGGCGGGACCGAGCAGCACGACGGGCACGTCCACGACGAACCGCTCCTGGGCGGCCGACACCAGCAGCATCCGGGCCCGGACGACCGCCGTCTCCCGCCGGGACACCCCGCCCTGGTGCGGCCGGATACGCGGATCGTCGGTGATCTCGGCCTCGGCGGTCACCGTGGCGTCCCGGCGGGCCAGTTCCGGCACCGGCCCGGTCGTCACCCCGTGGACCGTGAACGCCGTCACCGCGGCCGTGACGGCCACGGACGCGAGCACGGCGAGCGCGATCCTGACGGCGGCCCCGGGCGCTCCCGTCGGGCCGGGGAGCCCCCCGCCGACGCGCGATCCTGCCTCGGCGACGCCGCCCCGGCCACGCTCTCCTGCCGGAGCCACGGTGGGGTCCATGTGGGTGCGGCGCCGCGCCACCGCCCAGGCGACGGCGCCCGCGACGGCCGCGGCCACCGCCACGGCGGCTCCGGCGACGTCGGGGCAGCCGAGCAGCACGAGTGCCGTGAGCCAGGAGGCCACCGCTGGAGCGGCCAGCGCCGCCGGACCGGAGACCGTCCTGCCGCGCCCAGGCTGATCATGACCCGGCCGATCACGGCCCGGTTCATCACGTCCCTGCTCCTCCTGCCCCAGCTCGTCGCGGTCCTCGGGGAGGTCGTGGGGGCGGCCGACGGCGGTCACACGGAGACCTTGTCGCGCATCTCGGCGAACTTCCTGTCTCCGATGCCAGGGACGTCCTTCAACTGGTCGACGCTCTGGAAACCCCCGTGCGCGTCCCGGTAGTCGACGATCCGCTGCGCGATCACGCCGCCGATCCCGGGCAGCGCGTCGAGTTGCTCGGCGGTGGCGGTGTTGAGGTTCACCACCCCGCCCCCAGGCACCCCCGGCACCATGCCCGGATCACGGCCGGAAGCGGGTCCCGCACCGGCCGTCGCCGGGCTTCCGGCGACGATCTGCTCACCGTCCACCAGACGCCGGGCCAGGTTGATCCCACCCGGATTCGCGCCCTTCCGCAGACCTCCCGCGGCCTCGACAGCGTCGGCGACCCGCGAGCCCGACACGAGGACGTACACCCCCGGCTTGCGGACCTTGCCCGTCACGTACACCACCACTCGCGTCGACGGGCCGGGGGTGGCGGCAACGGTGCCACCGGTGCCCGCGACGTAGGCGGTCGCGCCCGGCCCTGCTCCGGCTCCGACTCCGGTTCCGCGGGCCGGGGCCGGACGCGAGGTCTCGCCTGGTGCCGCCCCGGGGCCGGCGGCATGGTCGGCGGCAGGGTCCGCAGCAGGGCTGAGGTCGCGAACCGCGGCGGCCGGGAGCGGCGGGGCGATGGGCTCGGCCACCGGCCTCGACCGCCAGGCCAGGACCCCGGTGACGACGGCGGCGAGCAGCCCGGCGGCCACCAGCGCCCGCAGCCCCGGCATGCCCGGGTCGAGCCGTGGCAGGGTGCGGCCGAGGGCCTGTCGCCCGCGCGTTCGCAGGCACCGCACGGTCGTCCCCGGCCCGTCCGCGCGTCCTTCCCGCCGATCGGCGACCTCCTCGGGCATCCCGAAGGTCTCCTCCCGGTAAGGACCGTCCTCGACCTCCGCCGGATGCTCCGGCACGTACGTCTCCGTACGGACGAGATGGGGAGCACCGAACGACGGCGGCGGCCCGGGCGGGGACGGCGTCGACCGCAGGCGGGCGGACGGGGGAACCGGATCGAGCGGACGCAACAGCCCGCGCAGGCGGGACTCGCCGGCGACGCCGCGTGCGGCCCCGCGAAACTCCTTGCTTCGCACGCCATGGACGGTAGGCATGTGCCAGGGCCCCGCCCGGCGCCGAACGCGATTCTGTGGACAACCCGCGAACCCCCGGAGTGTCCGCCGGGCGAGGGGCGAGAGGTCCGGACGCACCACTCGGCCCAGCGCGCCCGGGTCCAGGGCGCGGCACGGGCACGTGTGCTTCCGCCCGCGCGGCAGGACAGCCTGGCACGGCGGACCGACGCCCCGGACGGCGCGGCCGTCCTTGGCGTCGGCGTTTCGGCGAGCGGCAGGTTGGCCACGTACCCCAGGCACGGCGCGAAAACGGCCGGGTACCCAGGCCGATCCGGCTATCGAGGGGTTCAGTCCGCGGCGGCGGGGGCGACGGTGACGCCGAGCATGCCGGGGCCGACGTGGGCCCCGAGGACCGGCCCGATCTCGGCCACCCACATCCGTACGAGCCTCGGCAGTCGTGCCGTCAGCCCTTTCGTGAGCGCCTCGGCCCGCTCGGCCGCCATCAGGTGCTGCACGGCCACGTCGACCGGCCGGTCCCCGGCCGCCTCGACGGCCAGGTCCTCCAGGCGGGCGAGGGCACGGCTCGCGGTGCGGACCTTCTCCAGCACGCCGATCTCGCCGTCGGCCATGCGCAGCAGCGGTTTGATCGACAGCGCCGACCCCAGGAGGTTGGTCACCCGGCCGATGCGGCCGCCGTGCCGCAGGTAGTCGAGCGTCTCGACGTAGAAGAACGTGCTCGCGGCAGCGGCCCGCCGCCGGGCCACATCGGCCACTTCGGCGCCCGGGGCTCCCGCCACGGCCGCCCGCGCGGCGGCCAGCACCGCGAAGCCGAGGCCCATGGCGATCGACCCGCTGTCGACGACCTCGACCGGTACGGGGGCTTCACGCGCGGCCAGACGCGCGGAGTCGGCGGTCCCGGACAGCGCGCCGGACAGGTGGACGGAGACGATCTCGGCGGCGCCGTTCGCGGCGGCCCGCCGGTAGACGTCCGCGAAGCGTTCGGGGGCCGGGCGTGAGGTGACGATCGGCGAGCGGTCCTTGAGTGCGTGCGCGAGAAGACCGGCGTCGAACGGGGTCACGTCGTCGATCTCACGATCGCCCAGGAGCACCTGAACCGGTACGACGGTGATGTTCCATCTGCCGGTCGCCTCGGCGCCGAGGTACGCCGTGGAATCCGTGACGACAGCGACAGATGGTGACATATCGCGAGATTACCCAGCGGTGATCGCCCGGCAACCTCTTCGTGAACGTTCAGGCCACCGTTTACTGGACTGGTACGCCGCCCCGCCAGACGCGGCGCGGCTTGAGGCCGAACGACCAGGCGAACGCGCCCTCGTGGTCGGCGTCCCACTGGACGATGTCGGCGAGGCGGCCGGGGGCGAGGATGCCGCGGTCGGGCGCGCCGAGGACCTGGGCCCCGCCCAGAGTGGCGGCCCGCAGGGCGTCTCCGACGCTCATCCCGAACGCCGCCACCGCGAGGCTGATGACCAGGGACATCGAGGTGATGCCGCAGTGACCGGGGTTGTGGTCGCTGCCGAGCGCCACCGGGACGCCCTGGGCCAGCATCCGGCGCACCGGCGGGAGGTGGCCCACCTGCAGGGCCGCGCCCGGGCAGACGACGGCGGGCACGCCGTACCTCGCCATCAGGGCGACGTCCTCGTCGGAGGCGTGGTGGAGCAGATCGGCGGAGGCGCAGCCCATCTCGGCCGCGAGCTGGACGGCGCCACGCCGGTTGTAGGCGCCCGCGTGGATGCGCGGCAGCAGCCCCACGTTGCGGCCGGAGGCCAGCACCCAGCGGGCCTCCTCCGCGGTGAAGTGGCCGTCGTCGCAGTAGACGTCCACGCTGTCGGCCCCAGCGCCGGCGGCGTCCGCGCACCACGAGGCCACGGCCTCGACGTAGTCGCGCTGGCGGCCGAAGTATTCCGGCGGCACCACGTGGGCGGCCAGGAACGTGACGTGGACCCGCGGCATCATCGGCTCTTTCTCGAGCTCACGCAGCAGCCGCACGTCGGCCAGCTCGCCGTCGCGGGTCAGGTGGTAGCCGGTCTTGGCCTCGACGGTCGTGGTGCCGCTCAGCAGCCACTCGCGCAGCCGCTCGCGGACCCCGTTGCACAGCGTCCAGGGGTCGGTGCCGCGCGTCACGGTGACGGTCGAGCCGATGCCGCCGCCCGCCGCCGCGATGGCCGAGGCGCTGGATCCTCCGGAACGCATCGCCATCTCGGCGTAGCGGTTGCCGGCGTACACGGGGTGAGTGTGCGCGTCGATGAGGCCGGGCGTGACGAGCGCGCCGCCGAGGTTCTCCACGTGGTCGACGTCGACGATGTCGTCCACGACCCCGGGAACGCTCTGCGGGAGGTCGGCGGCCCGGCCGACCCACGCGATCCGGTCGTTGTGCACCAGGATCGCGGCGTTGCTGCACACATCGTGCCCGGTCCAGAGCCGGCCGATGTTGGTGAGAAGGCGAACGGTCATCCGACCACCTGCCATACACCCCGGGACGACGAACGGCCCCCGCCTGCGGGCGCCTGGCCCGCCGGGTCCGCTTCGTGTCCGGACGTCATTGGGGGGTCTCCTGCCTCATCGCGCACCGATGTTGTGCGATGACCCTACCGCCGGGATATCGAACCCGGGCGATTCAGTTCAGTTACGGTATTTCACTGGTGGGCTTGATGTACAGGGTTAGCGACAGAAACGTACGCCGGTCTCATGCGCCTCATCGCGCATCAGTCGTCTCACACGCTGCGAGATCAGGATCGACCCGACCGATCCGATGTCCGCGAACGCCTTGGAAAGGGTGACCGCACTGCCTGGTGTCATGTTGTTACCCACGCCATAAGGTCCCATTAGGCTTTCCTTATCGTAGCAAGGGCAACCGCCGGCGGGCCACCGACACGCTGGAGGTGACCCGCCGACGAGAGGCGTCAGACGGTCTCGACGGGCTTGGCCACCCGGTCCAGTTCCGCGTACAGGTCGGCGAAGACCCGGGCGTGCAGGATCGTGCCGTCGCCGGTGTGCTCCAGTGACAGGACCTCGCCCTCGCTGTGCGCCCGCGCGATCAGGTCGCCCCTGTCATACGGCACCAGCAGCCTGACCTCGTGGTCGAGACGGGGAAGCTCCCGCTCGATCATGGACATCAGGTCGCCGATCCCGGCCCCGGTGCGGGCGGAGACGACGATGCTGTGCCGCTCCTTCATCGTCAGCCGGGTCAGCACGACGGGGTCGGCGGCGTCGGCCTTGTTGACGACCACGATCTCCGGGATGTCCCGCGCGCCCTCGATCTCGGCCAGCACCTCGCGGACGGCCGCGATCTGCGACTCCGGGTCGGGGTGCGACCCGTCCACCACGTGGAGGATCAGGTCGGCGTCCCCCACCTCCTCCAGCGTCGAGCGGAACGCCTCGACGAGCTGGTGGGGCAGGTGGCGTACGAAACCGACCGTGTCGGCCAGCGTGAACAGGCGGCCCTCGGGCGTGCGGGCCTTGCGCACGGTCGGGTCGAGGGTCGCGAACAGCGCGTCCTCGACCAGCACGCCCGCGCCGGTCAGCCGGTTGAGCAGCGACGACTTGCCGGCGTTGGTGTATCCGGCGATCGCCACGGCCGGCACCTCGCGGGCCTGCCGCCGGTGCCGCATGGTCTGCCGGGCGGTCGACATCTCCTTGATCTGCCGCCGCAGCTTGGCCATCCGCTCGCGGATCCGCCGCCGGTCCAGCTCGATCTTGGTCTCGCCGGGGCCGCGGCCGCCGATGCCGACGCCGCCGGCGGCGCGGCCGCCGACCTGGCGGGACAGGTTGCCACCCCAGCCGCGCAGGCGGGGCAGCAGGTACTGCAGCTGCGCCAGCTCGACCTGCGCCTTGCCCTCGCGGCTCTTGGCGTGCTGCGCGAAGATGTCGAGGATCAGCGCGGTCCGGTCGATGACCTTGACCTTCACGACCTCTTCGAGCTGGCGGAGCTGGCCGGGGGTCAGCTCGCCGTCGCAGATCACGGTGTCGGCGCCGCTGGCGGCCACGATGTCCCGCAGCTCGACCGCCTTGCCCGATCCGATGTAGGTGGCGGGGTCGGGCCGGTCGCGACGCTGGATCAGACCCTCCAGCACCTGCGATCCGGCGGTCTCGGCCAGCAGCTTCAGCTCCTGCAGCGAGTTCTCCGCGTCCAGTGCGGTGCCGCCCGCCCAGACGCCGACCAGGACGACCCGCTCCAGCCGGAGCTGCCGATACTCGACTTCGGTGATGTCTTCGAGCTCTGTCGACAGACCCGCTACGCGGCGGAGCGCCTGGCGCTCTTCCAGTTCGTAATCGCCCACGGCGAGGTCTTCGGGCTCGTTTCGCATATATGTCATCTCTACTAGACAGAACAGTCGGACACCCCGATGCCTTCCCGGCCCCCGGATGCCTTCCGTCGATGGTGACACGACCCCCGGGACGTGCGCACTCCCTTATGCGCTCAGTTCTTTACGGCGCAGTTCTTACGGGCGCAGTTCGGCGAGGAGTCGCGCGCTCTGCTCCGCCCAGTAGTCCAGCCCCAGGCGGAGGTGGATCTCGTGGGCCCGTCGGGCGTGATCGAGGGCCCGTTCCCGGTCGCCCATCGCCGCCGACAGCATCGCCAGCGCCTGGTGGATGGCGCCCCAGCCGGCCGTGCCGTGGCCGTGCAGGGCCAGCCGGTCCCCGTACGGCGCCAGCCTGTCGTACAGGCCCGAGGGATCGGGGACGCCGAGCCGAGCCGCCACGTACGACCAGATGACGGCGACGAACTCCCCCGACCAGTCATCGGGAATCGTCGTGCCCCATCGGGCGATCAGGCTCCTGGCCAGCTCGCGATCGCCCACGTCGAGCGCCGCGAGCACGGCTATGGGACGTAGCGGGTCGTTCCGCGGCTGCGACGCCGCCGTGACGACCTCCTCGAGGATGTCGGCGACCCTGCCCTGTCCCCGCCGGCAGGTGTAGAGCATGGTCGTCCGCACGACGCCCAGGCCCCACATGCTGCTGTCGCCGAAGACCTCGCCGAGCTCGCCGACGAGGTCTTCGACCTCGTCCCAGCGGCCCTCCAGGGTCAGCCGCGCGGCCTGGGCGATGCGCACCATGGCCGTCAGCTCAGGGCTTCTGACCTCCTGCAGCAGATGCTCGGCGCGGGCCAGATCCCGGTCCCATTCGGCCAGCTCCCCCACCCTGAACAGGCACGACATCCGGCGTACCCGGGCCACGATCTCAGCCGCGGCGGGAAGATCGGGCACCGCGAGCATCTCCTCGGCGGCGCGGAGGCGCTCGTTCTCCCGCTCCGGCACCCAGGACGCGATCATGTAGTTGTTGAGCACCTGGAGGAGCAGGGCGGGGTCGCCTATCCTCCGGGCGATCTCCACGGCCTCCACCACCATCGCCTCGCCCTCCGCCCGGCGGGGCCCGTAGTTGAGCTCGATGCCGAGAGTGCCGAGCAGTGCCGCCCGGTGGGCGTCGTCCAGCGGGCCCGCCAGCAGGTTCTCGAGGAGGGCGACCGTGTGGTCGTCGACCACTCCGTACGATCGCCAGTTCCAGACGCTGAGCGTGCCGAACACCGTCAAGGCCTCCACCAGGGCCACCCGGTCGCCCGTGCCCTCCGCCAGCTCGATGGCCTCCTCGAGTGCCGCCTGTGCCCGCGCGGCGTCCCCGACGACGCGCAGCGACCGGCCCAGTTCGATCAGCAGGCGGCACCGCCTGGCCGGGTCGCGCGTGCCGAGGGCGAGCAGCGCCTTGTCCCACAGCTCGACCGCCTCGTCGTACGCGCGCTGCGCGGTCGCCTTCCTGGCCGCCCTCGCGGCGTAGTCGACGGCCTTGCCGGCTCCCCCGACCCGGGCGGCCATGGCGAAGTGGTGGGCGAGGACGGGCAGGCGCGCCGTCCCGTCGCCACCGGGGAGCGACGCAGGCGGCGCCGTCGGCAGGGACTCCAGGGCCTCCGCCACGCACAGGTGGAGCCTGGCCTTCTCCAGGCGGCCGAGCCCCGCGTAGAGCGCGTCCCGCACCAGGGCGTGCGAGAAGCGGTAGTCGAAGCCTCCCGGCGCCTCGGCGAGGATGCCGACGGCGACGGCGGGCTCGAGCAGCGACATCACCTCCTCGGCGGGGGTCTCCGTCAGCGCCTCCAGCACGTCGAGGCTGACGTCGCGGCCCAGGACGGCGGCGCGGCGCAGCAGGTCCCTGGTGGGATCGGGCAGCCGCGCGACCCTCCGCCCGATGACCTCCATGACGCCTTCGGGCACGCCCAGCGACGCGGCGTCGAGCCGGTGCTCGCTGCCGAGCAGCCGCAGCAGTTCGCCGAGATAGAAGGGGTTGCCGCCGGTGCGCAGGTAGAGCACCTCGGCGAGCGCCGGGTCGGTCAGGTCGTGCCGCCGCAGGAACGCGCCGACCTCCTCCGCGGTGAACGGCGCGAGGGCGAGCCGTTCGGTGCCGGGCTCGCGGGTGAGGGCGGCGAGGGTGTCGCGCAGCCGCTCGGCCTCCCTGCCCGGCTCCGGCCGTACGGTGGCGAGGACCAGCACGGGCCTGCGGTGCAACTCGGCCGCGAGGAAGGCGAGCAGCCGCAGCGAGGCGGCGTCCGCCGCGTGGAGGTCGTCCAGCACCACCATCGTCGGCGTGCCCGACCCGGCGAGCGCGGCCAGCACGCCCTCGTACAGCTCGAAGAGCGCGGCCTCCGGGTCGGCGGCGGCGTCGCCCTCGCCCGCGAGGAGCCGCGCCGCGGCCCGGCCCCGGTCCCCCAGCTCGCGCAGCGCCTGCAGCCAGGGCCAGAACGGCGGGGCGGCCTCGGCCTCCACGCAGCGGCCCCAGACGACCGTGACGCCGCGCGCCTCGGCCTCCTCTGCGGCGATCTGGGCCAGCCTGGTCTTGCCGATTCCCGGCTCACCGGTCACCAGCAGCACGCCGCCGCGGCCCCGCCGTACGGCGCCGAGCCGTTCGCCGAAACGGGCGAGTTCGCGCTCGCGCGCGACGAGGGCCGCGGACGGCGGCTCGGCCGCGGAAAGGGACCGCTCCTCGGCGGGCGGGGCGGCCGGGCGCGCGACGGCGGGCGCTTCCAGGGGCGCGGGCGCGTCCAGGGCCGGCGACTGCTCCAGCACGGCCTGCTCCAGCCGCCGCAGCTCGGGGCCGGGCTGCAGGCCCATCTCCTCGGCGAGCAGGGTCCGCACCCGGCGCAGCGCGCCGAGCGCGTCGGTCTGCCTGCCCGACCGGTAGAGGGCGAGGACGAGCAGGCTCCACAGCCGCTCGCGGTACGGGTACGCCTCGACCAGCCGCTCCAGGTCGGCCACGCAGGAGGGCCCGTCGCCCACGGCGAGCCTGGCCTCGAACCGGTCCTCGACCGCCACCGCCCGCAGCTCGGCCAGGCGCGCGATGGCGGGCTGGGCGAACTCGTAGGCCGCGAACTCGGCGAGCGGCTCGCCCCGCCACGTCTCCAGCGCCCGGTCGGTCAGCGTGAGCACCTCGGCGTACTCACGCCGGGCGAGCGCCCTGCGGCCGTCCTCCACACAGGAGACGAAACGCGCGAGGTCGACCTGACCGGGCGCGACGGACAGCAGGTAGCCCGGCTCTCGGGTGAGCAGCACGGCCGGGGGCGTGCGCGGCCGGCGTCCCGGTTCCAGCACCTTGCGGAGGTTGGAGACGTACGACTGCAGCGTGGCGGTGGCGCTGGAGGGGGGCTCGTCCGCCCACAGCTCGTCGATCAGCCGGTCGAGGGAGACGATCCTGCCGGGTTCCAGGGCGAGGACGGCGAGCACCGCCCGCTGCTTGCGCGGCCCGAGGTCGATGACGCGGCCGTCGCCGCCGGTGACCTCGAAGGGGCCGAGCAGCCGGAAGGACAGCGAGTTCATGACCGAAAACCCCTCTGATCGCTGCGGCAAGCGTAGAGCCGGGACGAGCCCTACCGGAACGGTCCACTTGTGGGCCACTTGGACGGTCTCCAAGCCGCGCCCATGCCCGCTCCGATCCCCGTGCTCCACGGTGGTCCCACACGAGGAACCCACGATGGGGAGGAGAAGAGATGGACCAGGTGAAGGCGCTCGGCGCCGATCTCCGCCGGGTGGTGCGCGGCCGGGTGCTGGTGCGCGGCGACGAGGGCTTCGACGAGAGCCGGCGTCCCTGGGACATGGCCGTCGACCAGCGGGTCGCGGCGGTCGTCGAGGCGCGGGACGCGCACGACGTCGCGGCCGTGGTGGGCTACGCGAACCTCGCCGGGCTGCGCGTCGCCACCCAGCCGAACGGGCACGCCCCCGCCGCCTTCGACGACGCGATCCTGCTGCGCACCACGGCGTTGCGCGGCCTGACCGTACGGCCGGCGGAGCGGGTGGCCCGGGTGGAGGCCGGCGTCTCGTGGGGCGAGGTGCTGACGGCGGCGGGCGAGCACGGGCTGACGCCCCTGGCGGGCAGCACGGGGGTCGTCAGCGCCACCGGGTTCACCCTGGGCGGGGGCCTGAGCTGGTTCGGGCGCAGGTACGGCTTCGCCGCCGACAGCGTGCGCGCGTTCGAGGTCGTGAACGCCTCGGGCGAGCACGTGACCGTCACGGCCGGCAGCGACCCCGAGCTGTTCTGGGCGCTGCGCGGCGGCGGGGGCGACTTCGCGGTGGTGACCGCGATGGAGATCGACCTGCACCCGGCGCCGGTGCTCTACGGCGGGCGGATCCTGTGGCCGGCCAAGCGGGCCGCGGAGGTCCTGGCCGCCTTCCGCGCCACCACGGCCGAGGCGCCCGAGGAGCTGACGGTCTGGTTCCACCTGCTGCAGTTCCCGCCACTGCCCGAGCTGCCCGAGCCGCTGCGCGGCCTGTCGGCCGTGACGATCGAGGTCACCCACCTCGGCGACCCGGACGAGGCGCGGGCCCTGCTGCACCGGTTCGACCGGATTCCCGAGGCCGTCTTCGACACGCGCGGCCCGATGCCGGTGGCGAACCTCGCGGACGTCTGCGCGGAGCCGACCGACCCGACGCCCGCGCTGCTGCGCTCGGAGCTGCTCACCGGGCTCGGCGACGCCGAGGCGGCGGCGCTGCTGGCCGCCGCCGGGCCGGGCACCATCGCGCCGCTCGCCTACGTGCAGATCCGTCACCTGGGCGGGGCGCTGGCCCGGGTGAACGAGAAGGGCGGGGCCTGCGGCCACATCGCGGAGCCCTACCTGCTGAGCACGCTCGGGGTCCTCGCGGCGCCCGGCATGGCGGAGGGGATCCGGCGGCGGCAGTCGGCCGTCGCCGACGCGGTGGCGGGGGTCGCGAGCGGCCGCACGCCCTTCACCTTCCTCGGCCACGGGGAGTCGGCGGCCTCCGCCTTCCCGGCCGGGATCCTGGCCCGCCTCCGGGAGATCAAGCGCCGCCGCGACCCGCACGGCGTGATCCTCGGCAACCACCCCGTCCTCGGCTGACGGCGGCTCATCCCTCCAGTTCGGCGAGGAGCCGCGTGCTCTCCCCCGCCCAGTGGTCCAGCCCCAGGCGCAGATGCGTCTCGTGGGCCCGGCGCGCGTGGCGCAGGGCGAGCCCGCGCTCGCCCGTGGCGTCCGCCAGCTCGGCCAGGACCAGGTGGGTGGAGCCCCAGCCGGCGCCGCCCATGCCGCTGACCACGAGCCGTTCCCCGTACGGCGCGAGCCTGCGGTAGAGGGCGGCGGGGTCGGGCACGCCGAGCCGGGCGGCGACGTGGCCCCACACGACGACGAGCAACTCGGCGGTCCAGTCGTCGCGGATCTCACCGCTCCAGCGCTCCGCCAGCCGCCGGGCGAGCGCGGCGTCGCCCACATCGAGGGCCGCCAGCGCGGCGACCGCGCGCAGCGGCACCATGTCGGCGTCGTGCGCCCGGGAAACCAGCCGGTCGGCGATCTCGTCCACCCGGCCCTGCCCGCGGCGGCAGGTGTAGAGGGTGACCAGGCCGGGGTAGTCCAGCCCCCACATGCTGAACCCGGAGATGAGCGCGGTGAACTCCTCCGCGAGGCGTTCGGCCTCCGCCCAGTCGCCGCGCATCGTGCGACCGGCGGCCTCGGCGATCCGCGCCATCCCGGTCATCTCGGGACGCTTGATCTCTTCGGCCAGCCGGGCGCAGCGGGCGAGGTCGCGGTCCCATTCCGCGAACTCGCCCGCCCGCAGCAGGTGCGCCATGCGGAAGACACGGGCGACGGCCTCCGCCGTCGGGTCCAGGGGAAGGGCGAGCATCTCCTCGACCGCCCGGCGGCGCTCGTCCTCCCGCTCGGAGACCCAGGCGGCCATCACGTAGTTGTTGAGCGAGCGGGCCAGCAGGCGGGGGTCGCCGGTGCGGCGGGCCAGCCGCACGCCGTCGGCGGCCAGCCGCTCCCCCTCGGCCCGGCGCGGCGAGTAGTACAGCTCCAGGCCCAGGGTGCCCAGCAGGGTGGCCCGCTCCGCGTCGCCGAGCGGCTCCTCCAGCAGGCCCTCCAGCAGGGCGACGGACTCGTCGTCCACGGCGCCGTAGTGGCGCCAGTTCCACACCGACATGCCGCCGAACACGGTGACGGCCTCGATCAGCGTCGCGCGCTCGCCGATCGCGGCGGCGAGGCCGATCGCCTCCTCCAGGGCCGACCTCGCCCCGGCGACGTCGCCGACCGCGCGCAGCGCCTCGCCGCGGCGCACCAGCAGCGCGCTCCGCCGGGCGGGGTCCGCCGGCCCGAGGGCGGCGAGGGCCCTGCCCCACCACTCCACCGCCTCGTCGTACGCGCAGCCGGCGGCGGCCTGCCGGGCGGCCAGGACGGCGTACTCCACCGCCTTGGCGGCCCCGCCCGCCCGGGCGGCCGCCACGAAGTGGTGGGCGAGCACGGACGCCTCGACCCCCGCAAGCGTCTCCAGCGCCTCCCCTGTGCGCAGGTGCAGCCGCGCCGCGCGCACCCGGCCGAGACCCGCGTAGAGGGCGTCGCGGACGAGGGCGTGCGAGAACCGGTAGTCGAAGCCGGGCGCCTCGACGAGCAGCCCCGTCGCCACGGCCGGTTCGAGCCGCAGCATCACCTCGTCCGCGCCCACGCCGCAGGCGGCCTCCAGCGCGTCGAGGCTCACCTCGCGGCCGAGTACGGCGGCCGCCTCCAGCAGCGCGCGGGTCTCCTCCGGCAGTCGCGCGACGCGGCGGCCGATGACCTCGCGCACCCCCTCTGGCACGCCGACGGAGGCGGCGTCGAGCCGGTGCTCGCTGCCCAGCAGCCGGATCAGCTCGCCCAGATAGAAGGGGTTGCCCCCGGTGCGCTCGTGGAGCAGCGCGGCGAGCCGTGTGTCCGGCAGGTCGCGCCCGGCCAGGTAGGCGGCCACGTCCTCCCGGGTGAACGGCGGCAGCGTGAGGCGCTCCGCGCCGCGTTCGCGGGCGAGCACGGCCATCGTGTCGCGCAGTTGCTCGGGGTCGCCGCCCGGCTCCGGACGGATCGTCGCCAGCACCAGCACCGGCGACCGGTGCAGTTCCCCGGCCGCGAACGCGAGCAGGCGCAGGGACGACGCGTCGGCCCAGTGCAGGTCGTCGAGGACGACGAGCGCCGGCCCCGCCGCCCGGAGGGCGGCGGCCACCCGCTCGTGCAGCTCGAACAGCGCGGCGCCGGGGTCGCCGCCGGGTGTCCGTCCCGGCGTTCCCCCGGACAGGGCGGCCAGCGCGTCCGCCGCGTCCGGGCCGAGGTCGCGCAGCACCCGCAGCCAGGGCCAGAAGGCGGGGGCGCCGGTGTCCTCGGCGCAGCGGCCCCAGGCGACCGTCATGCCCAGGGCGGCCGCCTCGTCGGCCGCCGCCTCCGCCAGGCGGGACTTGCCGATGCCCGCCTCCCCGGCCACCAGCAGCACGCCGCCCCGGCCGCGCCGGGCCTCGGCCAGGCGTGCGGCCACGCGTCCGAGCTGCTCGCGCCGGGCGACGAGCCCGTCGTGGACGACAGTTCCCGGCGTGGTCCCGGGCGGGACGGCCGTCACCGGCGCGGCGGCGGGGGCGAGCAGGGCGGGCCCGGGGCCGTCGAGGTCCGGCGACTGGCCGAAGACGGCCTGCTCGAGCCGCCGAAGCTCGGGGCCGGGCTCCAGGCCCAGCTCCCCGGCGAGCAGCTCCCTGACCCTGCGCAGCGCGGCGAGGGCGTCGGCCTGCCGTCCGGATCGGTAGAGGGCGAGCACGAGCAGGCTCCACAGCCGCTCCCGGTAGGGGTGGTCCTCCACCAGGCGTTCGAGGTCGGGCACGCACGATCCCGCGTCGCCGAGCGCCAGCCGGGCCTCGAACCAGTGCTCGGTGGCCGTGGCGCGCAGCTCGGTCAGCCGCGCCACGACCGGCTGGGCGAACTCGTACGCGGTGAACTCGGCGAGCGGCTCGCCCCGCCACGTCTCCAGCGCGGCGCGCAGCGACTCGGCCGCGGCGGCGTGCTCGCCCCGGGCGAGCGCCCGCCCGCCGTCCTCGGCCAGCGCGGTGAAGCGGACCAGGTCCACCTGGCCGGGCGCCACCGCCAGCAGGTAGCCGGGCTCGCGGGTGACCAGCACCTTCGGCGGCGTGCGCGGCGGCCGGCCGGGTTCGAGCGCCCGGCGGAGCTGGGAGATGTACCCCTGCAGGGTCCCGGTCGCGCTCGACGGCGCCTCGCCCTCCCACAGCTCGTCGATGAGACGGTCGAGGGAGACCACGCGGCCCGGCTCCAGCGCGAGCACGGCCAGCACGGCACGCTGCTTGGGCGTGCCCAGGTCGACGGCCCGGCCGGTGGCGTCGGTGACCTCGATCGGGCCGAACAGGCGAAAGTCCATCGTTCCTCATCGCGAGACGTGTACCGGAAATCGGACTCCTACCGTAGGACCAGACGATTCCGAGCCGATTCCCAATCATCGCCAAACGGGATGTAGCAGGGTTGATCGCGAGCGGGGCCGACCGGCGCCGCCGGACGCAGCAGGAGGAGAGCGTGACAACCCTGGGAACCGACCTTCGCCGCACGGTACGCGGGCAGGTCCTCGTCCCCGGCGACGACGGATTCGAGACCGCGCGGCTGCCGTGGAACCGGGCGGTCGACCAGCGGGTGGCCGCGATCGTGGAGGTCGAGGACGCGGCCGACGCCGCCGCCGTGGTCCGCTGCGCGAGGCTGGCCGGCCTCGCCGTCGCGGCGCAGCCGAGCGGGCACGGCGCCACGACCCGCCTCGACGGGACGATCCTGGTGCGCACCGGACGGCTGCGCGGCGTGGAGGTCCTGCCGGAGCGGCGGACCGCCCGTGTCGAGGCCGGCGTGCAGTGGGGCGAGTTGCTGACCGCGACCGGCAAGCACGGGCTGACCGGCCTGCCGGGCAGCTCCCCCGTCGTCAGCGTCACCGGCTACACCCTCGGCGGCGGGCTCGGGTGGTTCGCCCGCAGGCACGGCTGGGCGGCCGGCGCCGTACGCGCCTTCGAGGTGGTCGGCGCCGACGGCGCCCAGGCCCGCGTGACCGCCGACTCCGACCCCGACCTGTTCTGGGCGCTGCGCGGCGGCGGGGGCGACTTCGCGCTGGTGACGGCGATGGAGCTGGACCTGCACCCGGCGCCGCTGCTGTACGGCGGGCGCATGCTGTGGCCCGCGGAGCGGGCGCCCGAGGTGCTCGCCGCCTACCGGGAGGTGACCGCCGCGGCGCCCGCGGAGCTGACCGTCTGGTTCGCGATGGCGAAGTTCCCGCCGGTGCCCCAGGTGCCCGAGCCGCTGCGCGGGCTCGCCGTGGTCGCGGTGGACTCGACGTTCCTGGGCGGCGAGGAGGAGGGGCGCGACCTGCTGCGGCGGTTCGAGGACATCCCCGGCCTGCTGAACGACAGCCGCGCGGCGATGCCCCTGGACGCCCTGGGCGGCATCTGCGCCGAGCCGACGCAGCCGGTGCCCGGCGCGGGCCGCGGCGAACTGCTGACCGGGCTCGGCGACGCCGTGGCGGACGACCTGCTCGCGGCCGTGGGCGACGTCGCCCCCTTGGCCACGGTGCAGGTGCGCCACCTGGGCGGCGCGCTGAGCCGGCCCGCCGACGGCGGCGGAGCGTGCGGGCACATCGCCGAGCCGTACCTGCTGAGCATGATCGGGCCGGTCCTGTCGCCGGAGGCCGGGCAGGCGGTCAAGGCGCGGCTGGCGGAGATCGCGCGGGCGATGGCGCCGCACACGACCGGCCGCAAGCCGTTCACCTACCTGGGCGGCGACGAGAAGGCCGCCTCGGCGTTCGACGCGGACACGCTGGCCCGGCTGCGCGAGATCAAGCGCCACCGCGACCCTGACGGCGTCTTCCGCGCCAACCAGCCGGTGCTCGGGTAGCTACAGTTTGTTGACCTCGGCGTCGCCCGCTCCCGTCTTCACGACGATCGTGCGCGGCGCCGAGTGATCGACGGGAACCCCGATCTTCCCGTCCCCGATGCCGGTCTCGACGGTCACGTTGTACGTCGCCGCCGGCACCCACAGATGGGCGTCGCCCGCACCGGTCTCCGCGCGCACCAGGTCGGGCACGGCGGTGAACCGGAGCCTGACGTTGCCCGCCCCGGTGTTGGCCGTCACCTGCTTGCCGGCCAGGCCACGGCTGTCGACGTCGCCGGACCCCGTGGTCACCTCCACCGGGCCGGTCGCGTTGCGCAGGGTGACGTTCCCCGACCCGCTGTCGAGCTTGAGCCTGACGCCATGCGGCACCTCGACCCGGTAGTCGACCCAGCAGTTGTCGCACTCGTACGCCAGCGTGAGCGTGCCGCCGCTCACGCTGTGGCCGTCGGCGGGCTTGTCGCCCCGCCAGTGCCGGGTCTCGGTGACGTGGACGCCGGTCCTGCCGGTCTCGGTCACCACGATGTCGCCCGCCCCCGTGTGGGCGTCGATGGCCGTGACCGCGTCCTTGACGTCGTAGGACATCGTGTCCTGCTCCCCGCCGCCGATGTTCAGCTTCACGTCGCAGGCCGCCACGGCGAGGCTCATTCCCAGGACGGCCCCCACGACGGCCATCGTCTTGTGTCTCATGTCCTCGATCTTCGGCGATGCGTCGGGCGTCGCCCATCGGGGAATCCCCGGACCGCCCCCTGAGGAAGTCCCTGGCGTTGACCCCCGGCCATCCCCTGAAGTAGCGTCGATTCCACGATTCAGAACTATTTTTCCGGAAGGTGGAAAATGACGGAAGGCGTCGAGATCACAGGCCCCCTGCTGGACCGGTTCGACGAGATCCTCACTCCCGAGGCCCTCGGCTTCGTGGCCACCTTGCAGCGCGAGTTCGACCCCAGGCGCAGGGAACTGCTCGCCGCGCGTCAGGTGCGGCAGGAGGAGCTGTCCGCGGGCGGCATGCTCGATTTCCTTCCCGAGACCGCCCACGTCCGCGAGTCCGAGTGGCGGGTCGCCCCGCCGGCTCCGGGGCTGGAGGACCGCCGGGTCGAGATCACCGGTCCCGTCGACCGCAAGATGACGATCAACGCACTCAACTCCGGTGCCAAGGTCTGGCTGGCCGACTTCGAGGACGCCAACTCCCCGACCTGGGAGAACACGATCAACGGGCAGCTCAACCTGCGCGACGCCCTCGACCGTACGATCGACTTCGAGTCGGGCGGCAAGACGTACGCGCTGCGGCCGGACGAGGAGCTGGCCACGATCGTGGTCCGCCCGCGCGGCTGGCACCTGCCGGAGAAGCACATCCTGGTGGACGGCGCGCCGATGTCCGGGTCGCTGCTCGACTTCGGCCTCTACTTCTTCCACTGCGCGCGGCGGCAGATCGCCAAGGGCCGGGGGCCGTACTTCTACCTGCCGAAGATGGAGTCGCACCTGGAGGCGCGGCTCTGGAACGACGTGTTCGTCCGGGCCCAGGAGCTGCTCGGCATCCCCAGGGGGACGATCCGGGCGACCGTGCTCATCGAGACCTACCCGGCCGCGTTCGAGATGGAGGAGATCCTCTACGAGCTGCGCGAGCACTCCGCGGGCCTCAACGCCGGCCGCTGGGACTACCTGTTCAGCGTCATCAAGAAGTTCCGCACCCGGGGGCGGGAGTTCCTGCTGCCCGAGCGCAACGCGGTGACGATGACCGCGCCGTTCATGCGGGCCTACACCGAACTGCTGGTGCGCACCTGCCACAAGCGCGGCGCGCACGCCATCGGCGGCATGGCGGCCTTCATCCCCTCCCGCCGCGACCCGGAGGTCAACAAGGTCGCACTGGAGAAGGTGCGGGCCGACAAGACCCGGGAGTCGGGCGACGGTTTCGACGGCTCCTGGGTGGCCCACCCCGACCTCGTGCCGATCTGCCGCGAGGTGTTCGACGGCGTGCTCGGCGACCGGCCCAACCAGCTCGACCGGCTGCGCGAGGACGTCCACGTCACGGCCGAGGACCTGTTGTCGGTGTCCAAGACCCCCGGCGAGATCACCGAGGCCGGGCTGCGCAACAACGTGGACGTCGGCCTGCGCTACCTGGCGGCCTGGATGGGCGGCAACGGCGCCGCGGCGATCCACAACCTGATGGAGGACGCGGCGACCGCCGAGATCTCCCGTTCGCAGGTCTGGCAGTGGATCCACAACGACATCACGCTGGCCGACACCGGCGCGGTGGTGACACGGGAGCTCGTCGAGCGGATCATCGAGGAGGAACTGGCCGGGATCGCCGCCGGGCCGGGCTACGACGAGAAGCTCTACGCGCAGGCAACGGCGCTGTTCAAGGAGGTCGCCCTTGACGACGACTTCGCGGAGTTCCTTACGCTTCCGGCGTACGAGCGGATGCCGTGACGATGTGAGGGGAAGCGGGAGCCGATGTCCGAGCTCGAACGGCTGACGGCACGGCTGGCGGCCGTGCTCCCGCCGGACGCCGTCATCACCGACCCCGTACGGCTGCGCACCTACGAGTGCGACGGGCTGACCGTCCACCGGGCCACGCCCGGGGTGGTCGTGCTGCCGGGGACGGCCGAGGAGATCGCCGCGGTCGTACGGCTGTGCGGCGAGCACGGCGTGCCGTTCGTCGCGCGGGGGTCGGGCACCGGCCTGTCGGGCGGCGCCCTCCCCCGCACGGACGGCGTGCTGATCGTCACCTCCCGCATGCGGCGGATCGTGGAGATCGACATCCCGAACCGCCGGGCAGTGGTGGAGCCCGGGGTGACGAACCTGGCGATCACCGAGGCGGTCCGCGACCGGGGGTACTACTACGCCCCCGACCCCTCCAGCCAGCAGGTCTGTTCGATCGGCGGCAACGTGGCGGAGAACTCGGGCGGCGCGCACTGCCTCAAGTACGGCTTCACGGTCAACCACGTGCTCGCCGCCGAGATCGTCACGCCGGACGGGGAGATCGTGGAGCTGTCCGCCCAGGACCCGGGCTACGACCTGCTCGGCGCGTTCGTCGGCTCGGAGGGCACGCTCGGCATCGCCACCAAGATCACCGTACGGCTGTCGCGGGCGCCCGAGGCGGTCACGACCCTGCTCGCCGCCTTCACCGGCATCGAGGCCGGCGGGCACGCGGTGTCGGCGATCATCGCGGCGGGCGTCGTGCCCGCCGCCATCGAGATGATGGACGCGCTGGCGATCGAGGCGGCCGAGGCCGCCGTCCACTGCCGCTACCCCGCCGGGGCGGGAGCCGTACTGGTGGTGGAGCTGGACGGCCCGCGCGCCGAGGTGGAGCACCAGTTCGCCGAGGTCGAGCGGATCTGCCACGAGAGCGGCGCCTTCGAGATCCGGGTGGCCGCCTCCGCCGAGGAGCGGGCGGCCATCTGGAAGGGCCGCAAGTCGGCGTTCGCCGCCGTGGGCCGGATCAGCCCGGCGTACATCGTGCAGGACGGCGTGGTGCCGCGGACCGCGCTTCCCCGCGTGCTCGCCGGGATCGACCGGCTGCAGGAGGAGTACGGCATCCGCGTGGCCAACGTCTTCCACGCGGGCGACGGCAACCTCCATCCCCTCGTGCTGTTCGACGACTCCGTGCCCGGCGAGGCCGAGCGGGCCGAGGCCGTGAGCGGGCGCATCCTCGACCTGTGCGTCGAGCACGGCGGGTCTATCACCGGGGAGCACGGCGTCGGCGTGGACAAGGCCCGCTACATGCCCCGGATGTTCACCGAGGACGACCTCGACACCATGCAACTCGTGCGGTGCGCGTTCGATCCCCGTGGTCTCGCCAACCCCGGCAAGATCTTCCCCACCCCGCGCCTGTGCGGCGAGGCGCCGGGAGTGCGCAGGGGCGCTCACCCCCTGGTCGAGGCCGGCCTCGCGGAGCAGTTCTGATGGACGCGCGGGACGCTCTGAAGGCGCTGGAGGCGACCGGCGTGGCCGGGCGCGCGGCCGGCGACGGGGACGAGGTCGCGGGCGTGCGGCCGCGCTGGGTGGCGCTGCCCGAGTCGGCCGAGGAGATCGCGGCCGTGATGCGGGTCTGCGCCGCGCACGACCTGGCCGCCGTCGCGACGGGCGGCGGGACCAAGCTGCACTGGGGCGCCCCGCCCGACCGCTGCGACGTGCTCGTGGACCTGTGCTGCATGAACCGGGTGCTGGAACACGCGGCGGGCGACCTGGTCGTCCGGGCGCAGGCCGGGGTGACCGTGGAGGCGCTGGCGCGCGCTCTGGCCGAGGGTGGTCAGGAACTCGCGCTCGACGTTCCCGTCCCATGCACCACGGTCGGCGGGCTGCTGGCCACCGGGATCGCCGGGCCGCGCAGGTTCCGGTACGGCACGGCCCGCGACCTGCTCATCGGCGTCACGGTCGTGCTCGCCGACGGCACGATCGCGAAGTCGGGCGGGAAGGTCGTCAAGAACGTCGCCGGATACGACCTCGGCAAGCTGTTCACCGGCTCGTACGGCACGCTCGGGATCATCGCGGACGCCACCTTCCGCCTCCATCCCCTGCCCGCCGCCCGCGCCTGGGTGACGTTCACCGTCGAACGTCCGGTGACGGAGACCGTCGAGCCCTACGTGTACGAGGGCAGGACGTTGGACACCACGAGCTTCGAAGCGGCCGCGGCCCTGCACGCCGTGATCCCGGCGGTGACCGAGTCACCACTGGAGCCGAGCGCGGTGGAAGTGGACTGGCCCGACGTGGCGGGCCCCTGCACGGTGGCGGTCCTGGTGGAGGGCGCCGCCGCGGCCGAGCGCGCCAAGGCGCTGTGCGGCCTCGTCGGCGACGCCACGGGCGGGGTGGTCCAGGTGAGCGAGGAGCCGCCGCCGTGGTGGGGGCGCCTGCCCGAGCCGCCGGGGCCGGACGAGCCGCCGGGCCCCGAGGGCCGAGCCGCGGACGGCGGGGAGATCCTGCTGGAGGTCAGGAACGTCCCCTATCGGCTGGCCGGGAGCTTCGTCGAGCCCTTCTGCGCGGCCCGCACGGCGGACGTGCGCGCGGCGGTGCGCGGTTCCCTGGCCTCGCACGTGTTCCACGTCGCGTTGCCGCCGGACACCGAACCCGGCCGGGTCGCCGGCTTCACCGGCGTGTTGCGCGACGACATGGAGGCGGACGGCGAGGGCCGCGTCGTCGTGCTCGCCGCGCCCCCGGAGGCCGCGCGCCGCCTCGACCGGTGGGGGCGCGTCGGCGCGCTGCCGCTGATGCGGCGGGTCAAGGAGCGGTTCGACCCCGATCGCCGGCTGTCGCCCGGCCGTTTCATCGGAGGCATCTGGTGACTCCTCCGCTCCCTGAAGGAAGCGGCTTCTCGCTAAGCCGCTTCCGCAGCGTCGCGAAGGGCAAGCCCTGCCCTGAGAATGTTCCTGGCCGCGTTCACGTCAGCGTGTTCGGTGTGCCCGCACGCCGTACAGGCGAACTCGGCTTGGGTGAGGCGGTTGTCCTTCGCGCAGTGCCCGCACCGCGAGCAGGTGCGGGAGGTGTTGGCGGGGTTCACCGCGATCAGCTCGCGACCGGCGCTTTCAGCCTTGTGCGCGAGCACACGCAGGAACACCCCCCACCCCGCGTCCAGGATGCTCCGGTTCAGCCCCGACTTGGCCGCGACGTTCCGCCCAGGCTGGATGATCGTGCCCGACGCGGACCGGGTCATGTTCGCGATCCGCAGGTCCTCATGCACGATCACGTCATAGCCGCGGACCAGGGTGAGCGCGGCCTTGTGCGCGCCGTCCAACCGCTGGCGGCGCACCTTGGCGTGCAGCGCGGCGACGCGCGCCACGGCCTTACGGCGACGCGTGGACCCGCGCTTTTTACGGGCGAGGTCCCGCTGGGCGGCGGCCAGCCGGTCAGCGGACGCGGCCAGGTGCCGCTGGTTTTCGATGTGGTCGCCGTCGGATGTGGTGGCCAGCGACGCGACGCCCATGTCGATCCCCGCGACCGCGCCCGTCGCGGGCAGGGGTTCGGCGGGCACCTCGTCGCACGACAGCACGACGAACCAGCGGGCGCCTTCCCGCTTGACGCTGATCGTCTTGACGGTGCCGAGCACACGGCGGTGCTGGTGGACCCGGACATGCCCGATGCCCTGCAGCCGCACGTAGGTCGCGGCCGGGTTTTCGGGCTGGGAGTCCCACCGGCAGCCGTCGCCGTCCTTGGGCCACTCCACGGTGTCGAACCGGCCCCGCCCTTTGAACCGGGGAAACCCCGGCGTGCGCCCGGCTCTCATGCGGGCGAAGAACGCCACAAACGCCTTGTCCAACCGGCGGAGCGTGGCCTGCTGGGAGGAGAACGACCATCGGCCCTGACCGGTGGGGTCGTCGGCGCGGATGTGCTTCAACTCGCCCGACTGGCCGCCGTACCGGACCCTCACCCCGGCTCTGCGGTAGGCCGTACGGCGGTGCTCCAAGGCGGCGTTGTACAGCTCCCGGTGGTCGTGCAGGCACTGCGCGAGCGCGGCGGCCTGCCTACGGGTGGGGCGCAGCAGGAACTTGAACGACCGGCGCACACCCACCTCCCACATTCGGTAATCAGATCATCACGCTACTGGAAGGCACCGACAAAACCCGGAAGGAAATCTGTGATGCACAGACCACGCAGGTCAGGACACGTTCGGGCCTTGGCTGCCCTCCCCCTCCCGATTCCCCCGTCGCCTCAAGGCGACGGTCCCCTCGTGAGACGTTGATGGACCCCGAGCTGATCAGGGACTGCGTCCACTGCGGGTTCTGCCTGCCCACCTGCCCCACGTACGTGCTGTGGGGCGAGGAGATGGACTCCCCGCGCGGGCGCATCCACCTCATGGGGCAGCACGTCGAGGGCACCCCGCTCACCGACGCGATGGCCGGCCACTTCGACGCCTGCCTGGGCTGCATGGCGTGCGTCACCGCGTGCCCGTCCGGAGTGCGGTACGACCGATTGATCGAGCAGACGCGCGCGGTCGTCGAGCGGGAGCACGTGCGCCGCCCCGACGAGCGCGCGATCCGGGCGCTGGTGTTCGCGCTGTTCCCCCACCGGCGCAGGCTGCGGGCGATGCGGCTGCCGATGCGGCTGGGCAGGCGCCTGCAGCCGTTCCTGGAACGGGTCAACCCCTCCCTCGGCGCGATGGCCGAACTGGCGCCCGCCGTCCCCCGGCCCGTACGGCTGCCGCCGCTGGTGCGGGCGAGGCGACGGCGCAGGGCGCGGGTCGGGCTGCTCACCGGCTGCGTGCAGGGCGAGTTCTTCCCCCAGGTCAACGCGGCGACGGCCCGGGTGCTCGCGCTGGAGGGCTGCGACGTCGTGATCCCGCCCCGGCAGGGCTGCTGCGGGGCGCTGTCGCTGCACTCGGGCCGCGAGGCCGAGGCGCGCAGGTTCGCCCGCCGCACGATCGCCGTCTTCGAGCGGGCCGGCGTGGACGCCGTGGTGGTGAACGCGGCGGGCTGCGGGTCGAGCATGAAGGACTACGCCGAGGTGCTGGCCGGCGAGCCTGCCTGGGCGGCCCGCGCCGGGGCGCTGCGGACCCGGGACCTGGCGGAGTTCCTGACCGAGCTCGGACCGGCCGCCGAGCGTCACCCGCTGCCCGTCACGGTCGCCTACCACGACGCCTGCCACCTGGCCCACGCCCAGGGCGTGCGCGCCCAGCCGCGTGAGCTGCTGCGCGCGATCCCGGGGCTGGAGCTGCGGGAGGTCGAGGAGTCCGCGATCTGCTGCGGGTCTGCGGGCACCTACAACCTCTTCCAGCCGGAGGCGGCCCGGCAACTGGGCGACCGCAAGGCCGAGCGGGTGCTCGCCGCCGGCGCCGACGTCCTGGTGTCGGCGAACCCGGGATGCACGATGCAGATCGCGGCCTCCGTCCGCAGGGCGGGCAAGGGGGAGATCCGGGTCGCGCACACGGCCGAGGTGCTCGACGCCTCGCTGCGCGGTCTCGAACCCGGCATGCTGGGACGGTCCCCGCATCGAGGATGACACCGCCGCCGAGGAGGATGCAGTGAGCGTGCAGAGCGTCGACCGGGCGCTGGACGTGCTCGAGGCACTGTCCGAGCACGGCGGCCAGGCCGGCCTGTCGGAGATCGCGGCCACGACCGGCCTGCCGTACGGGACGATCCACCGGCTGTTACAGACGCTGCTGGCCCGTGGGTACGTCCGGCAGGAGTCCGACCGGCGCTACGCCCTCGGCGGAGCGCTCGTGCGGATCGGCGGCGTGGCCGAGCGGATGCTCGCGGTCTGGGCCGAGCCCTACCTCGCGAGGCTCGTGGAGCTGTCCGGCGAGACCGCCAATCTCGCCGTGCTTGAGGGCGACTACGTCGTCTACGTGGCCCAGGTGCCCTCGCCGCGCAGGCTGCGGATGTTCGCCGAGGTCGGCCGCCGGGTGCTGCCGCACAGCACGGCCGTCGGCAAGGCCCTGCTGGCCGGTCGGGACGACGCGGAGGCGGTGTTCCGGCGCACCGGGCTGCCCCGCCGTACGGACCGGACGATCACGGCGGTCGGCGAGCTGCTGGAGGAGCTCGACCGGGTGCGCGCCCGGGGGTACGCGCTCGACCTGGGTGAGGAGGAGAGCGGCGTGCACTGCATGGCCGTGCCGGTCCACGACGGCGGGCGGGCCTTCGCGGCGATGTCGGTGTCCGGGCCGGCCGAGCGCATCGACGCGATCGACCGCGAGGAACTGGCCGCGATGCTGCGCAAGGTGGCCGAGGACTTCGGCGCCGCCGTCTTCCACTCCTGACCGCCGCTTCTGAAGACCCGACCGGATCGGTCAGTATGGGGTCATGTGCCGAAGCATCAAGACCCTGCGCCCGCCGTTCACCGACGAGGTGACCGAGGAGGACATCCGGGCGGCGGCCCTGCAGTATGTCCGCAAGATCTCCGGCTTCCGTGCGCCCGCCGCGCACAACGCCGAGGCGTTCGACCGCGCGGTCGAGGAGATCACGCAGGCCAGCACGGCGCTGCTGGCCTCCCTCCAGGTCCGCGGCTCGGCCGCCCGGTAGCCGTTCTAAACGCGTTCGAGCAGGGAGACGAGTCGCTTGCGGCTGCCGTCGTCCAGTTCGTCGCTGCTCCACCGTTCCCCGATCCGCAGGGTCGCGCCGCCGTACAGCACGAGCTCGGCGTCCAGCGGGACCTGCTTGTGGATCCGGACGCCCTCGATCTCCTCGAAGGCGACGAACCGGTTCCGCTCGGCCAGGCTCACCGCGGACGTCGCGGCGAGCAGCTCTCGCATGCGCTGCCGCCCGTTGTCCGACTTTCCGGGGTCCGCGACCAGGACGAGCCCGGTGGTCAACACGAACAGGTCGTGCTCGACTCCGTCCGCCCGGACGTTCGCCAGCCCGCCGACGACGTCGGAGCCGAAGGTGCTCGGGGCCGTGTCCGCCGGTACGGCCCGGTGGATGTCGACGCCGAGCGCGGCCAGCTCCCCGAGTGCCTTGTCCAGGCCGCCCGGTGTGACCGCGAGCTTCGCGATTTCCTCCAGCGGCAGCTCGGTGCCGCGCACACCGCGGAACTCGGCCGGGCCGCTCCAGGAATGCCACCACCGCGCGACGCCGGACCGCAACGCGGCGAGCCGGAGCAGGGTCTCCAGCGGCTCGGCGAACAGCGGGCCCGCCTCCCGCCGGGTGGCCGTCGGGAAGAAGGGCTGCGCGATCGTCGTGAGCTGCCCGGCCGCGATGTACTCGGTCACGTCGGCCAGCCCGGCCACAGGCCGGCCGACCGTACGGGCGATCATGCGGAAGACCGCGTCGGCCTCGCGCTGCACTCGCGCGGCGAGGGCCGCCGCGGTGAGGTCGGGCCAGGGCAGCAGGGTGCGCTCTCCGCTGTCGATCGCCACGCGTTGCAGGGCGCGACCGGCCTCGGCGATGTCCGCGAGCAGCATCGCCGCCGGCCGCGTGTCGGGTGACGCCGTCGTGTGAGGCGCCGCCGCGAGGGCGGCGAGCCGTTCGGACAGGGGCGGGTGGGTGTCCCACCGGGAGCCGCTGTCGTCCGGCTCGTGGGCGCGCAGTTCGTCCAGCTCGTCCCGGCGCGCCTCCACCAGTGCGCCGAACCCGGCGAACAGGTCGGCCGGGGCGTACCCGGACTCCCAGCCGAGGTGGACGTACTGGCCGAGGAAGAAGCTCCATGCGGCGTCGAGGACGCGGATCTCGCGCAGCGCGCCGGCCGCGGCGTCGGCTCCGGCGGCCCGGGCCGACGCCAGGTCCGCCTCGAGTTCCTGGCGGCGCGACACGGCGTGGTCGACCAGGAGGTAGAGGCGGGCGTATCCCCGGAAAATCCATCCCGCCGGGTTGTTCGGGCCGATCCGCTCCAGCGTGTGAGCGATCACCAGCCTGCCCCGGTACGCGGGAGCGGACAGGCGGGTGTGCCGCTCGGAGTAGTGCCCGAGCTCGTGCGCGAGCACGGCCCGCATCTGCGCCACGGTCATCGTCTGCAGCAGCGGCAGCCCGACGTAGAGGCGCCGGTGTCCCCCGGCGAGGCCGAGGAAACGCGATTCCTCCTGTACCGCCGCGTTGGCCTCCGCGGTCAGCCAGATCTCGTCCGGCATCCGGGTGCCCGCCTCCGCCGCCAGGTCGCGGACGGCCGCCCACAGCATCGGCGCCTGGTCGGCGGGCATGAGCAGGCCGTCGGGCGGCTCCGGGCGGGAGCGCACCGCGCGCCACACGCCGCGCCCGACCGCCCAGGTGCTGGCCGCGAAGAGCGGCCACAGCAGCTTCACCACGACCAGCCCGGCCAGCACGGTGGACAGCCACACGCCGAGCGCCAGGAGCCCGGCGACCTGCGCGGCCGCCAGCACGAAGAACCCCGCGAGCATGGCCAGGCTGATCCCGGCCCGTATGCTGTTCGCCAATTCACTCGCTCTCAATAGAGTTGATCGGCTATTTATGTACCATCCGTCGCATGTCTCTTAGGCTTTTTCGGAGAAGAAGCGGAAATATCGATATCGATCCGGCTATGGGCGATCCGGGAGCCGCGGGGCTGCGGTCGGTGCTGATCGCCCGTGACTGGCGTTCCGCCCAGTCCTTTCTCGGATCCGTCACCGATCCGGACGACCGGGCCTTCTATCTGAACGTCTGCGGTTCCGTGCAAGGCATGCAGGACTGGATCGACGAATGGATCGCGGCCGAGCCCGATTCGACGCTCCCGCTCCTGGTGAAGGGCGCGCACGGGATCAAGTGGGCGTGGGAGGCCCGGGGCGCGGCCGTCGCGGAGATGACCAGCGAACAGCAGTTCCGGGAGTTCCACCGGCGGCTCAAGGTGGCCGAGGACTGTCTCGACGAGGTCGTCGAGCGCGACCCGGACGACGTGGCGGCGTGGTCGTTCCTCGTCGTCTCCGCTCGGGGCCGCCAGGTGGGACGAGAGGAGACGTTGCGGCGATTCCACGCGGCGACGAGCAGGCATCCCGGGCACGTGCACACGCACTCGCAGATGCTGCAGTGGCTGTGCGCGAAATGGTTCGGCAGCGAGGAGGAGATGTTCGCCTTCGCCCGGCGTGCCGTCACCGATTCGCCTCCGGGAAGCCCGCTGGGCAGACTCGTCGCCGAGGCGCACCTGGAGAAATGGCTGTCGCTGGACCGGGGTGAGGACGAGGAATACATGGCGCGGCCCGACGTCCGGGCCGAGTTGCGCGCCGCCGCCGACCACTCCGTGCGGCATCCGGCCTACCGGCGGCGGCCGGGCTGGCCGGAAGACCACAACGTGTTCGCCTGCGCCTTCGTCCTCGCGGGTGACCACGTCGCGGCCAGGGAGCGGTTCGAGGCGCTCGGGGACCTCGTCACCGAAAGGCCCTGGAGCTACCTGGGCGATCCCGGCAGGGTCTGCGCCAGGATGCGCCAGGTCGCGCTCCGGCACGCCTAGTCACACGCCTGGATGATCTATTCCAAGGGATCGGCTGCGCGCATGAGGCGAGGGAGCCCAAAGTGCGGTTGTGACGCCAGACCTGGACTCCCTCGCCACCGCACTGTAGGTGAAGACCGACGACGCGCTGAAGGCATCGCCGCATCTCCCGCCCTGGCGACCGGCTGCCGGGATTACCCCCGCCTGGAACGGCACCACGGCCGAACACCCGCCGGCGTCGTCGCCCGCGTCATGCAGCGCATCCTCACGCTGACCACCGCCATCTGGCACAACGACCAGAGCGGACAGCCCGTCCTGCGCTCACTGACCGCCTACGACCACTAACCCTCCGGACCGATCATGTACGTGGACGCTGCCAGCGTGCGCAGGACATCGAACTCGTTGCCCTCGGGATCGGCCATGACCACCCAGCTCCGGCCGGAGCCCTGGCCCACGTCCACCTTGGCGGCGCCGAGGCCGAGCAGCCTGGCCACCTCGTCGTCGGTACTACCGTCGATCGGGCTGACGTCGAGGTGGAGCCGGTTCTTCACGGTCTTGCCCTCAGGCACCCGAATGAACACCAGAGTGGGCGGCATCTGGCGAGCCCGGACCTCCTCGACGGTCGGCTCCCAGGAGCCGATCTCGACCTTGCCCTCGCTCCGGTCGATCACCTTGAAGTCCAGGACCGCGCACCAGAAGGCCGCGAGCCGCTCCGGATCGTGGCAGTCGACAACCAACTCGGTGAACCTACTGGTCATGACTTCTCCAGACAGTGCGGACGGGGGCTAACCCTTGGAATCGATCATCTAGTCGCACCCGGGCAACCGGGTCCAAGCGAACCACAAGTGCCGGGCGCGACAGTGGCCGCATGGGACTGATCTCCGACTTCCTCATGGCCCGGCGGCTACGCAGAGGGCCCACGCTGCTGCTGCCGTACGCGCCCGACCCCGCGACCGTGCTGGAGACGGTGCGGCTGCACGACCCGCAGGCCGGGCCGTACGGGCGGGGGTTCAAGATCGGTGAGAACGTCGAGCTGCGCGGGCCGGTCGCGCTGACCCCGGAGCTGGCGGCCCGGGCGGGCCTCCCGGCGGGCTGGGCGGCCGCGTTCTTCGCGCGCAACATCGACAGCGAGGCGGGCGGCGACTTCTCGCGGCCGAGCCTGCTCGTGCGGGGCCTGGCCGAGCGGCTCGGTGGCCGGGAGCACCCGGAGTGCCAGGAGGAGCCGCCGGAGGACCTGGCCGAGGTCACCGGCGGGCGGCTCATCCCCGTGGACGAGGTGATCGGCCTGCTCGCGGACGAGGTGCCCGGCCTGGAGGTCACGACGGTGACCGACGCCGGCACGACGCTGCTCACCAGCGCCGAGAGCCCGATCGAGGTCTTCGTCACCGAATGGGACGGCGATGACGTGACGTACGAGCTGTCCGCGGACGGCGGTTACGGCACCGGCGTTCCCGCCGCCGCCCGGCGGGCCGCCCTCGCGATCGCCGACCGCACCGGCGGGGTGGCCCGCGACCACAACGGGTTCCTCATCACCGGCTGAGCACATCGGATGGAACCGGCCCGGCGGGTCCGGCGGAGTAGGGGCGAAGGGCGCGACGGCGCCCACGGAAGGATGCCCCTATGAACGGACAACACGGGTGGTGAGGACGGTCTCCGGCGACACGCGCTTCCCCGCGGCGGCCCCGGGTCGCTCGCCCGTCGGCTCCCGCGAGGCCGAACCGTACGGCGCCGAGCCGAACGGCGCCGGGCCGGACGGCGCCGAGCCGAGCGACGCGGGGCTGATCGAGGCGTCGCTGACGGCGCCCGAGCGGTTCGCCGGCGTCTTCGACCGGCACGCGGACGAGATCCACGCCTACGCCGGACGCCGTCTCGGCCCCGAGCACGCCGACGACGTCACGGCCGAGACGTTCCTCGTGGCGTTCCGCAAGCGGCACCGCTACGACACCTCCCGGCCGGACGCGCGGCCCTGGCTGTACGGCATCGCCGGCAACCTCATCTCGGGACACCGCCGGTCGGAGGTACGCCGGCTGCGGGCGCTCGCCCGCGCGCCGCGCGACGCCGGCGAGCGCGGCGCCCACGAGGAGGAGCGCGGAGCGGAGCGGGCGAGCGCCGCCGCCCTGCGGCCCGCCCTCGCCGCCGCGCTGGCCAGGCTGTCGGCCGCCGAGCGTGACCTGCTCCTGCTGGTCGCCTGGGCCGACCTCTCCTACGAGGAGGCGGCCGAGGCGCTGAAGATCCCCATCGGCACGGTCCGCTCGCGCCTGCACCGGGTGCGCGCGAAGCTGCGCCGCCATCTCGACCTTCCCGAGGAGAACGTGTGATGACCGACGAGATCGACCTGGTGGCGCGGGAGCGGCCCGACGTCGCGCCCTACTCTCTGGCGGCCAAGGCGGCCGTACGGCGGCGGCTGGCCGACCCGGCGGGCCGTCGCGCCCGCCCGCGCCCGCGTCCGTACCTGTTTCTGGCGGGCGGGACGGCGCTGCTCGCCGCGGCGGCGGGCGTCGTCGCCATCACCACCGTGCTGACGGAACCGGAGGCCCGGCCGGCGAAGGTGAGCCCGGGAGTCGTGACGCTGCCGAAGGTGTCGGCCATGTCGGCCGAGGAGGTGCTGGGCAGGGCGGCCCGCGCGGTGACCGACCTGTCGCCGCGTGACGACCAGTTCGTCAGGGTCAGCTCCCAGACGATGTACGAGGCCGACGTGGTCGGCGAGGGCGAGAAGGAGTCGCGCTACCTCTACCGGACGAAGCGGACGATCTGGCTGTCCGCCGACGGCACGAGGGACGGCGCGCTGAAGGTCGAATATCTGGAGCCCCACGCCTACCCCGGCTGGCCGATCCCGCCGGAGGCGTACAAGGAGAAGGGCACCGAGTGGATGCGGCTCCCCGCCTGCAACAGCGTGCGGGACACCGCCTACACGAACCTGAAGAAGCTGCCCGCCGACCCGGAGAAGATGCGCGGCTACCTGTACGACCGGCCGCACGGCGACAATCCGCCCGACACGGGGGCGTGGACGGCCGTCGGCGACCTGCTGCGGGAGACGTACGTGCCGGCGCCCCAGCGCGCGGCGCTGTTCAAGGCCGCCGCCACGATCCCCGGGGTCACGGTGACCGAGAACGTCGAGGACGCGGCGGGCCGGACCGGCATCGGCGTCGGCCGGATCTCCGGCGGGGTGCGTGAGGAGATCATCTTCGACCCGTCCACGTATGAGCTGCTCGGGGAGCGCGGCATCGTGGTGGACGAGAAGGAGGCGAAGGCGCCCGCCGGGAGCCTGGTGGCCTCGACCGCCCAGCTGGAGGTCACGGTCGACGACACCGCGCCCGAGGTGAAGGACCCCGACTCCGGCTGCCTCTGATCCCCCGCCCGTACGGGCGGCGATTTGTCGGTGGTGATCTCTAGCCTCCGGCACATGACAAACGCGACGCAGGCGTACAGCTACGCCGCGCCTTCGATGCTGGTGGACGGACGTCTCGGGCTCTCGACGTCCGGCGGCAGGGCCCTGAGCGGCCCCGCCGTGGCGCCGAGGTTCTTCAGCGGGGTGGTCACCCAGGCGGCGCCCGCGGCGGCGGCCCTGCTCGGCGTGGCCGATGTGGCCCTCACCCGCTACCACCAGCCGCGTCCGGGGTGGACGCGCGATCCGGTCGTCACGTGCGGCGGCGACCGGCTGCGGTTCGAGTCGTTCTCCGCCTGTGGCGGGGTGTACGCCCGGCTCGACCTGCTCGAGAACGCCCTGGACGGCGAGGTGTTCGACCGGGGGACGACCAACGTCGACGTCAACGGCCCGCTGCGGGAGGCGCTGGCCCGGGTGGGCGCGCGCGACCCGCTGCACCTCGGGGTCGGCGCGGACGAGCTCACGGTGACCACGCTCGACGGCGCGGTGGTGGAGAAGAAGGTGCCGCTGCCCGAGCGGTGGCTACGGGGGTTCGCCGAGGTTCAGGTGATCGCGGCGCGCATGGACCTGCGGGCCGAGTTGCACGGCATGAGCGCGGTGCGGTTCCTGCGGTCCCTGCCCAAGCGGGCGACGGCCGACCTGTGGGTCGCCCCCTCGGGCCGCGACCTGCGCGTCACCGACCGGCCCGGCCCAGGAGCGGTGTGCCTGTCCGGCGTGGGCCGCCTGGCGACGCTGCTGCCGCTGCTGCGCTTCGCGAGGAGCCTCAAGGTGTACGGCCCGGCCTCCCCCGGCGGCCCTGCGTCGAGCGCGTGGGAGCTGGATCTGCCCGGCATGCGCTACACACTGGTCCTGTCGCCGGAGCGCTGGCGCGGCTTCTCCGGAGAGGGCGCGGTGCTGGCCGACCTCGCCACCGACGAGGCCGAGGCCGACGCCGACGTGGTGGGCATGCTGCTCAACTTCGAGCCCGAGGTGGAGATCGGCCTGCTGGCCGACCGCGCCGGGCTGTCCTCCACGCGCGTACGGGCCGCCCTCACGCAACTCGGCACGGCCGGGCGGGTCGGCTACGACCTGTCCGAGGCGGCGTACTTCCACCGTGAGCTGCCCTACGACAGGGAGCACGTGCAGCACCTCAACCCGCGGCTGACGGCCGCGCGGGCGCTGGTCGAGACCGGCGCCGTGGAGATCACGGGCGACACGGCGCGCGTCCGGACCGGCGGCGGGCTGCGGGAGGTGGGCCTGGCCGACGGATCGTGCACCTGTCCCTGGTGGTGGGACCATCGCGGTTCGCGTGGGCCGTGCAAGCACGTGCTCGCGGCCAGGATCGCCGCGCGGGCCACCACGGACACGGGCGTGGAGTCCGGCCTGGAGACGAGCTCGGAGGCGGCCCGATGAGCGCCTGGCAGGAGGTGCGCGACCTCGTCACCGCGCGGGAGACGAGTACGCTGGCCGACCGCGTGATCGCGCTCACCGAGGCCGAGCGTACCGAGGTGGGCAGACGGCTGCCGGACTTCCTCAAGGAGATGCGCGACACCGCCACGCAGATGGCCCGCGAGAGCCAGCGGGACCACCACGACGACGAGGACCCTTGGCTCGCCTGGGAGCGCCGCCGGACCGTGCGGGACGCCCTCGCCGAGTTCGGCGCGCCGCTGCGGATCGCGGGGGCGGGGACGATCTCCGGGCCCGCCGCCGCGGCCGCCTGGCTGAGCCGCCGCGAGCTCTACCCGGAGTGGGCGCCGGCACCGGACCCTGCCGAGGTGGTCCGCGTGCTGGTCACCCGCCCGGCCGAGTGGCAGGCCGACGTGGCGGCCCGGCTCGCCGGAAAGATCCGCAGAGCGAACGACGATCGGGTCGCCCCGCTGGTGCTCGCGCTGCTGCGGGCCTCCGGCGTGACGCCGCCCGCGCACGACCCGCTCGTGGTCGCGTGGCTTACTGGCGAGGCGGCGGCCGGCGATCCGCTGCTCGGCCCGCTGCTGCCGCGCATCTTCGAGGCCGAGGGCGCGGGCCGCGCCCTGCGTGAGGAACGGCTCACGCCGTCGCCCACCCGGTGGCTTTCCCTGATCCAGCGGCTCCTGCGTGCCGGACGGGTGTCGCGGGCGGAACTCCTGGACGGCTGCGTGAGCCGGTTCCTGCGTGGGGGCGACGCCGCTGACCTGCGCTTCTTCGTGCGCCTGCACGAACTGATCGACCCGGGGCCGCAGGAGGCGGCCGAACGGGCCCGGGACTACCTGCGGCTGCTTCCCGCCGCCCCCGGCCCGGTCGCCGAGCTGGCCCTGGCTCAGATCAACCGGTCCGGCCCGCACGACGACGCGGACGTCCAAGAGGCGATCGAGGCGCTGACCTTCAGGGCCGAGGCCAAGCTGGCCCGCGCCGGCCTGACCCTGCTGGACCGGCAGGTGCGGCAGAGGTCCGCACGCGCCGGCGAACTGGCTCCCGCGCTCGTCACGGCGTTCGCTCACGCTTCCGACGACGTGCGGCGGCGAGCGGTACGGATCGCGCTCAGGCACGCCGCGGCGTTCGGCGCGGACGCGAAGGTGATCGCCGACGCGGTCCCGCTGCTGCCCGCCGAGCTCGGCCGGGAGCTCGCCGCCGTGTTCGGGGGCGAGGTCGCGGCCGAGCAGACGCCGGAGCCGTTCACTCCCGCGCCGCTGCCCGTCCTCCCCGAGCCCGGCCCGTTCCCCGCACCGGCGGTGGACCGGACCGCAGGGGAACTCCACGGATGGGCGGCGTGCGAGCAGTGGCTCGCCGGCTTCGTCGAGCGGGTGGGCAGGGACCGTGCGGCCCTGCGCGAGACGCTCACCCCCGTCTTCCGGGACTCCTTTCCCTATCTGTACGGCCTGGAGCGCTGGCTCGATCCGGAGGCATGGATCGCCGCCCTGGCGAAGGAGGTGATCGCTCCCGGCACCGATCCCGGCGTGCCCGATCCGGAGCCCGTCGATCCCTGGGCGGGGTCGAGCTTCTCCGTGTGGGTCAGCGCCGTGCCGCCCGAGGAGACGGACGACCACGAGGACGGGCCGGAAGATCAGGACGGCCCGAAAAACGAAGACGGCTCGGAAGACGAAGACGGCTCGGAGGACGAGGCGGCACCCGGGCCGGCCTTCGGCGACCTGCCGGAGCACGTCCGGGAGGAGATCTTCCGCGAGATCCTCGAGATCGGGGTCTCCACCGAGCGGGTGGCGGCGATGCGCGACGGCAGGCCCGTGCCTCCCCGCGATCCCGGCGAACCGGAGTTCCGGGTGGGGATCATGTACTCGGGCTTCCGGCCGCTGTTCGGCAAACCGGAGGAGCCCGACCCCGCGGTGGAGTTCCGCCGCCGCGCCCGGCTGCCGGAACCCGCGCGCGTCTCCCCGCCGCACATGTTCCTGCTGCACCGGCTCAGCGAGATCTACCGGGCGCTTCGAGAAGGGACGCTGCCCCCCGTCCTGCTGGCGACGCCGACGGTGACGACCGGGCACCTCGATCCCGGCGTGCTGGTTGACCGGCTGGAGCTGTGCGCCGCCGCGGGCACGGAGCCACTGCCCGCCGACCTGCAGCAGGCGTTGCTGCGGCTGCCGAGGGGGGCTCCCCCCCTCGTCGCCGAACGCGCCGGACGCGTGGGATCACGGGCGGCGTCGGCCGTCGCCGCCTGGCTCGCCCGGGGCGGCCTGCCCGACCCGGAGGCGGGGCTGAAGTGGGGCTACATCCAGGGTGCGCAGGAGCACCTGTTCGAGGAGCGTGACCCGGGGCACGTCGAGCAGGTGCGGCTGGTGCCGGTGCTGCGGGCGGAGCCGACCGGGCACCCCCTCATCGACGAGTTGCTGCGCGAGCCGCCGAAGTGGCGCTGGGACGATCACGGCTACGCCATGGACTGGTGGCCGTCGATCCTCCCGTCGCACCGTGAGGTCGTCTCCGTCAACTACCTGCCCCACCTGCTCTACCAGTGGAACCAGCCGGGGGTCTATCCGCCGTACCTGGAGGCCCTCGCGGACGCCGACGGCCCGGTCGGGGACGCGACCGCGCTCATCCTCGCCTACTTCCTGGCCGAGCGTCGCCCGGACCCGGTCCCTGTGCTGCTGCGGATGACGAGCCGGGGAGCCCTGGACGCCGAGGCGGTCGGCCGTCAGCTCGCGCTGCTGATCCGCCACACCTGGTTCGAGCCCCGTCCGGTGCTGGCATCGCTGCGGGAGGCCGCGCATCAGGGGGCGCACGAGCAGGTGTGGGAGATCTTACGCAGCCTGCTGCCGGATCTGCTGCCCTTCGCCGGAGAGCGGCCGAAGGTCACTCATACCGAGGCGGTGACGCTCGCCGCCGACGTGGCCGCCTGGGTGGGCGCCCGCGGCGAGATCCCGGTCGTGTCGGCGCACGCCGCCACTGGCCGGGCGAGCCGGGGAAGCCGCTTCGCCCGGGAGTGCGCACGCCTGCGTGACCTGCTCGCCGGATGACGTCAGGCGCTACAGAAGGCGATCTCCCCTAAGATCGTCCTTCTTGTCTCGGGAGGGCGCGGAGTGATCCGAGAGCGTGCGGGGTGGATCGCGGCCGGGGTCCACCTGACGGTGTCGGCCGTCGGCGCCGTGGTCACGGCCGTCACCGGGCGTCTCGACGCCCTCTGGGCGGCCGTCCTGTGGTATCCGCTCGACGACTACTCCTCGATGGGTTTCGCCGAGTCGCCCACCGCCGCTGTGACGGGGGCGGTGGGTCTGCTCACGATCCTCGCGCTCAAGACCTGGATGCTCCGCCAGGTCTTCACCTTCCCCCCGCCCGCGGCCCGGCCCGCCGACCGGCGGGCGGTCTGGCTGCGGCGTCTGCTGTACCTGGCCGTCGCCCACGCCCTGATCCCCCCGCTGCCGGTCGCGCCGCTTCCCGACGTCGTCGGCGAGGCGCTCACACTGGCCCTGTGGTGCCCGCTGCAGGTGCTGTTCGCGCTGACCCTCCGCGGACGGCTCCGGGTGTTCGCGCTCGTCACCGCCTGGCCGGGGTCGGCAGGCCTGGCGATGATCGCGATGGACGAGGTGCCCGGGGCGCGGGCGCCCCGGTTCGTCCTGCTCGCCTGCCTGGCCATAGCGGCGGCCTGGCAGGTGGCCGTGCTCTTCGGCCAGCACCGCGACGGCCGCTGGAGCCGCGACACCGTCACGGCCGGCTGGCGCCACGTCACCGTGACGCTGGCGACTCCCCTCGCCGCCGCGGCCGTCCTCTCGGTGTTCGTCTACAACGACGTACCGCTGATGAAGATGCTGGAGGAGTTCGACGTCTTCCTGGCGGTGTGGCTGGCCCGCTCCGCCCACGAACTCACCGGCCCTCACGGCACGCCCCCGGAGCGTACGCCGCTCCGGCCGTCCGGGCCGGTCCTGCTGGCGGCCGTCCTGCTGCCGTTCCTCGTGCTGGTCGGGCCGGAGGAGACCGGGCGCCCCGCCTACACCGGCTGGTGGTACGAGGGGCCGCCCGAGGCGCTGCGGCCCGAGGACGGGGCACGCGCGGGCGACGAGAGCCACGTCGCGGAGGCCAACGCCCGCTGCCGGGACCCGTGGCCGAGGGTGCGGGCCCGGCGGCAGGGCACGGCCGCGTACTTCCTGTTCGAGGGCGGGGGATACGGCGTGTACGACCCGGACGACACCAGCGAGGGCGAGGACCCCTACGCCGCCGTGGACGACGGGTTCCTCGGCGCGGCGGGCAGTTCGGCGGTCGTGATGACCTACGGCGAGAACGAGCCGATGTGCCTGACCGTGAAGGCGTTCGGCTCCGCTCCCCCGCTGCGCTTGACGGGCTGGGAGCGGGTGGCCGAGATCGGCATCGTCAGCCGCAGCGGCCGCCTGGAGGTGCCCTCGTACGCCGACGGCGGCGACGAGGGCGCCGGGGCCCGGCTGCCGAACCTGGCGGTGAAGGGTCCCGGACGCTACCGGCTGCGGGCCTACGCCCGGGGGCCAGAAGGGGCCGAGGAGCACCTGGTCGTCGTGTTCCCCGGCCGGTCGGCCAGGAAGGTCGTCTACCGCTGAGCCGCGCCCGTTACTTGCACTGCTCCAGCATGGCCGCCTTGTCGGCTGAGGTCACCGGCAGGTCGTACTTGAGGGCGACCTGGGCGAACCGCACGACGTAGGAGCAGCGGATGTCGCGGCTGGGCGGCAGCCAGGTGGCCGGGCCCGAGTCGCCCTTGGAGCCGTTGGTGGAGCCGTCCACGGGGATCAGGTTGAGCGGGTCGTTCGCGATCTGCTTGCGCTTGCTCTCGCTCCACCGCGACGCGCCCATCTGCCAGTCGTACGACAGGGGCATGACGTGGTCGATCTGGACCTCCGCCGCGTGCGACTTGCTCCAGTCGATGGTCTTGCCGGTGTACGGGTCGTACAGGGTCATGGAGGTGATGACGCAGTTCGACCCGCTGCGATATTTGATGTCCTTGCCGTCCCGCTTCAGCAGGTCGTTGCGGGTGTCACAGCCGTTGCGCCCCCACGGGACGCCGTCCACGTTGTCGGCCCAGGCGTAGCCGAACTTGTCGCGGTCGTAGCCGGTCTTCGGCCCCCGGCCCTTCGTCGCCACCTTGTCGATCAGATCGCGGGCCTTCGCCCGGTCCTTGTCGGACGTGATCGCCTTCAGGCCGGGGCCGGTGCCGTCGGGATTGTCGAGCGGGTTGACGCCCCGCTCCGTTGCGGAGTCGCCCTTCGCGCCGCCGCCCTTGCCCGTGGGGCCGCCGTCGAGTTCCGGCATGGGCCCGCAACCCGCGAGTACGGCCACCGCCACCGAGATTCCGGCGATCGACACAGCGATCAACCGGTTGCCACGCCCGCCCACTGCCACCCCTAGGTAATGAAATATCCCCCTCAGATATAGCAAAGTGCAAAAAAGTGGCAAAGGAGGCGCGCACAAGAGCCGCGGCATTGCGACGTTTGCCGTTCACCGACGGCGCCGCCTCGGGCGAGAACCGCGGCGTACGACGAGGGGCGCGGCACGCCGTGCGCGCCACGCCCCTCGGACGGACCCGGTGAGAGCCCGGTGGATCAGATGCGGTGGTTCGGACAGGGGTTCAGGCCGGAATCCAGTCCTGCCAGACGATCTTGTTGGCGTCGACCCACTTCTTCGCGGCCGCCTCGGCGCTCATCTTGTTCACCGCCATGTCGTAGGCCACGGCGTTCTGGTCGTCGTTGGTCCAGCTCCAGTTCTTGATGAACTCGTATGCCTTGCCCCCGGTCTGGGCGAACTTCACACTGACGATCTTGTCGAGCAGGTACGGCGGATAGTCGCACTCGATCGTCCTGACGTTGTCGTCACACCCGATGGCGTACGGCGGAAGGTTGATCTTGACGAGCTTGAGCTGGTTGAACAGCCACTGCGGCTCGTAGAAGTACATCAGCAGCGGGGTCTCGTTCTCGGTGGCCTTGCGGGCCGCCGCGATGAGCGCGTCCTCGCTGCCGGAGTAGACCACCTTGTACGGCAGGTTCAGGTTCTTGATCAGCGCCTCGTCGTTGGTGACGAACGACTTGTCGCCGGCGAGGAACTGACCCAGGCCGTCGCTCTTGTCGGTCTTGAACAGGTCCTTGTACTTCGGCAGGTGATGCCAGTCCGTAATGTCCGGATATTTCTGGACCATCCACTCAGGGACGTACCAGCCGATGACGCCCTTGTTGCCGTTCTCACCCGCGGTGATCGCGACCTTCTTGTCGTCGATGTACACCTTCTCCAGCTCCGGGTGGCTCCAGTTCTCCAGGACGACGTCGACCGTGCCCTTCTCGAAACCCTTCCAGGAGTCCGCCTCGTCGCTCTCGATCTGCTCGACCTTGTAGCCGAGCTCGTGCTCGAGGAGATAGGCGACGACCGCGGCGCTGGCCTCGTAGCCGATCCAGGCGTTGATCGCGAGTCGCACGGTCTTCGTGCCGCCCCCGGCGCCTGCTCCGGCGGCGTCATCCGAGCTCCCGCCACCGCAGGCGGTCATCGCCAGCGCGAGCGTCAGCGCGCCGGCAAGGAGACGGATCCTCATATGTGACCTCACCTGGTGTGATACGGGCGGCCAACGCGAGCGGCGGGGCCGCGGCGACACCGGCAGGGTATTCCACCGGCAGGCGGGAGCGGCCGCGATCCGTGAGGATCGCGGCCGGCGGTGCTCGCGCCCGGACGCGCGCGGAGTCGTGACGCTCACATCACTTGGGCATCCAGGCCTGCCACTTGGCCGTGTTCGCCTCCACCCACTTCTTGGCGGCGTCCTCGGCCGGCATGCCGTTGTTGGTGATGTCGTCGGCCACCGCGTTCTGGTCGTCGTTCGTCCACTGGAAGTTCTTGACCAGCTCGTACGCCTTGCCGCCGGTGTCGGCGAACTTCTTGCTCACGATCTTGTCGAGGTCGTACGGCGGGTAGCCGCAGGCGACCTTCTTGGGGTCGCTGTCGCAGCCCTCCTCCCACACCGGGAGGTTGACCTTCACCAGCTTGACCTGGTTGAAGAGCCACTGCGGCTCGTAGAAGTACATCAGCAGCGGCTTCTTCTGCTCGCTCGCCTGCTTGGCGGCCTTGATCAACGCGGCCTCACTGCCGGCGTACACCACCTTGTAGTCGAGCTTGAGGTTCTTGACCAGCGCCTCGTCGTTGGTGACGAAGGACGGGTCGCCGTCGAGAAGCTGGCCCTTGCCGTCCGACTCGGAGGTCTTGAACAGGTCGGCGTACTTGTTCAGGTTCTTGTAGTCGGTGATGTCGGGGTACTTCTGCACCATCCACTCGGGCACGTACCAGCCGATGACGCCCTTGTTGCCGGTGCTGCCCGCCTCGACGGCGACGTTCTTCTCCTCGATGTACTTCTTCTTGAGGTCCTCGTGGCCCCAGTTCTCGATGACGACGTCGACGGCGCCCGACTCCATGCCCTGCCAGGACGGCTCCTCGGCGAGCGTCACCTTCTCCACCTTGTAGCCGAGCTCGTGCTCCAAGAGGTAGGACACGACGGCGGCGCTGGCCTCGTAGCCCACCCAGCCGTTGATCGCCATCTTGACCGTGCCCGCCGGGGACGCGCCCGGCGCAGCCGCGGAGTCGTCCTCGACCTTGGCCCCTCCGCAGGCGGCCGCGCCGAGGCCGAGAACGAGAACTCCTGCGATCAGGCGTGACTTCTTCATGCGTTCCTCTTCTTGTGGGGAGAGCGGCGCCCGTTGGCGCCTTGGGTGATCCGGTCGAGCATGACTCCGAGGAGGACCAGGGCGACGCCCGCGGCCAGGCCCTTGCCGTAGTCCTCCTGCTGCGCGAATCCGGCCACGACGTCGTACCCGAGGGCCCCTGCGCCGACCAGCGCGCCGATCACCACCATCGCCAGCGTCATGACGATGCCCTGGTTCGCCGCCAGGAGCAGCGAGCCGCGGGCCATCGGCAGTTGCACCTTCCACAGCAGTTGCCGATCGGTGGAGCCCGCCGATCTCGCCGCCTCCATGACGGTGCCGGGGACCGCCCGCAGACCGTCCTCGACCACGCGCGCGACCACCGGCACCGCGTAGATGAACGCGGCCGTGATCGCGGTGAAGCGGCCGTTGCCGAACAGGGCCACGGCGGGCAGCAGGTAGGAGAACGACGGCATCGTCTGCGCGGCGTCCAGGAGCGGCCGCAGCACCGCGGAGAACCACCGGGACCGCGCCGCCGCCACGCCGAGCGCGAGTCCGGCGGCGATCGTCATCACGGCGCCGACCAGCACCATCGTCAGCGTCTGCATGCCGTGCTCCCACAGGCCGAGCGCGGCGACGCCCAGGAGGCAGGCGGCGGCGACCAGACCGGCCGCCAATCCGCTCACCCGCCAGGCGAACACCAGCACCGCCGCCGTGACCAGCCACCAGGGAGCGCTGGTCAGCACGTCCTGGAGCGGGTTGAGAAAGCCGTACGCGACGGTGTCGTTGAGGAAGCCGGTGAAGGTGTACCAGTGCGCCTCGATCCAGTCGGCCACGTCGTTGATCGGCCGGACGATCTGCACCTGCCACTGCTCGGGGAACTCCTGCGCCAGCACGGGGGTCAGGGCGAGCCCGGCGGCCGTGAGGACGGCGAAACCGCCCCAGCGGACGGCCTGAGCCCGGGTACCGCCGTCGCGTCGCTGCGCCGCCGCCCGCGTCATGCGGTCGAGCACGATGGCGATCAGCACGATCGCGATCCCGGGCACCAGCGCGGCGCCCACGTTGACCCGGGCGAGCGCCCGGATCAGGTCCTCGCCGAGGCCCGGCGCCGCGATCAGCGCCGTCAACGGCACCATCGACAGAGCCGCGGCGATCGTCTGGTTGACGCCCAGCATGATCGTGTTCAGCGCCAGCGGCAGGCGGACCTTGCGCAGCGTCTGCCAACGGGTGGCGCCCAGAGACTCCGACGCCTCCACCGTCACACCGGAGACCCGCTCGATGGCCAGCGCGGTGATCCTGATGGCGGGCGGCATCGCGTAGATCATCGTCGCGATCGTCGACGACGCCGGCCCGATGAGGAACAGCAGCACCATCGGCGACAGGTACGAGAACGTCGGCATGATCTGCATGACGTCGAGCACCGGCGTCACGATCCGCCGGACGCGGGGCGAACGGCCGGCCCAGATCCCCAGCGGGATGCCGAACAGCAGCGACAGCACCACCGCGGACAGCGTCAGCGCGAGCGTCTCGACGCTCGCCTCCCAGAACCCGAGCACGCCGAGGCCGGCGAAGCCCACGAGCGAGACGAGCGCGATCCGCCAGCCGCCCGCGAGCCAGCCGAGGCCGGCGGCCAGGCCGACGAGCCCGGGCCACCCCAGCGCGACCAGGGCGCCCTGTATCAGCGCGAAGACCTCTGCGGCACCCAGGCGGAGGTAGTTGACGACGTACAGGAAGATCGGGTTGCTGTTGCGATTGGCGTCCACCCAGTCGCGGGCGTCGTTGAGCCAGTGGAACAGGGTGGCGTCGTCGTCGTGCGGCAGCACGGACTTGCCGCGGAAGGCCACGTAGAGGGCCACCCCCACGACCACTCCGGCGACCGGCGCGACCCATCGCGGCAGGCGCCGGACCCGCGCCGGAGCCGGCACCGGCGGGGCCGCCTGCACAGGTGCGCTCACCACCTACGCCTCCCCGGGCGCGCCGGTGGAGGCGACCCATGCGCCCCCGCGCGTCCTCGCCTCGGCGGTCGCGGAGGTGTCGCCCTCGTTCCTCGCCGGCTGCTCCTCCTGAGCGTCCTCGCCGGGCTGCTCCTCCTCGCCGGCCTCCCCGGAGGCGACGGGCTCGTCCCCACCGGACTCCTCCGAGCCGCCGGACTCCCCGGCAGGTTCGTCGACCGGCTCCTCGGCAGGCTCCTCAGCGGGCTTTTCGGCGGACTGCTCGATCGGGGCGGCGACGACCACGGGCCCGGGCTCGGGGCGTACCGCGCCGAGGAGATCGACGCGGCTGACCACGCCGACCAGTTCGCCGTCCGCGACGACCCGGATGGGCCGGTCGGAGGCCATCGCGGCCGGGACGGCGTCGTGGATCACGGTGTCGGCGGGGAGTTCGGGACCGTCGAGCGGCTCGTCCGGCTCGGGGGCGCGGGAGATCCAGCGCAGCGACAGCACCTGCGCCCTGGGAACGTCCCGCACGAAGTCGGCCACGTAGTCGTCGGCGGGCGCGCCGACCAGTTCCTCAGGGGTGCCCACCTGCACGATCGCGCCCGCCCGCATGATCGCGATGCGCTCGCCGAGCTTGAGCGCCTCGGACAGGTCGTGCGTGATGAAGACCATGGTCTTGCCGACCTCGCGGTGCAGCCGGATGACCTCGGCCTGCATGTCGCGGCGGATCAGCGGGTCGAGCGCGCTGAACGGCTCGTCGAACAGCAGCACCTCGGGGTCGACGGCGAGGGCCCGGGCCAGCCCCACCCGCTGCTGCATGCCGCCCGACAACTGCTCGGGATAGGAGTCCTCATGGCCCTCCAGCCCGACCAGCGACAGGATGCTCCGGGCCTTCTCGTGCCGCTCGGCCTTCCCGACGCCCTGGATCTCCAGGCCGTAGCCGACGTTGTCCACGACCTTGCGGTGCGGCAGCAGCCCGAAGTGCTGGAAGACCATGCTCACCCGGTGGCGGCGAAGCTCCCGCAACTGCTTGGCCGACATCGCGCGCACGTCCTGACCGTCGATGCGCAGTTCGCCCGCCGTCGGCTCGATCAGCCGGGTGAGACACCGCACCAGCGTCGACTTGCCGCTGCCCGACAGACCCATGACGACGAAGACCTCGCCGGGCCGTACCTCGAAGCTGACGTCCCTGACGGCGGCGGTGCACCCCGTCTTCGCCCGCAGTTGCGCGGGCTCAAGGTCGGCGTCGGGGCTGCCGATGATCCGGTCGGCCTTGGGACCGAAGATCTTCCAGAGCCCGCGAACGTCGATCGCGGCTGTGCCCACTCTGATTCCCCTCACTTGGCGCTCGCCCGCGAGGCGGTGTGGACGCCCGGAAACGCCAAAGCACGGCGCGAGGCTGCCGCTCGCACGCCGTGAATGAAGAGCGGGGGGCCAACGACTCCTCAGGGCACACGCACAGGCGTTGCGCTATGCGCAACACGGATCCTGTTTGACAACAGGTCCGACGCTAGAGCTATACCGCCCTCAGATGGTGAAATATGTCACATAATCTTCATATCGTGACCGTCTGGTGATCTTTTTCCCCATAGGGCCTTACCGGTCGGTGAGGGCGCGGCGTCGAGGCGTGAGGACCGACCCGGAGAGGCGAGACGGCACCGGGAGTGCCGGGATCAGGTGGCGAGAATGCCTCCGTCGACCGGGAGCACCGCCCCGGTGACGTACGAACCGGCGTCGGAGGCGAGGAAGACGGCGGCGGCGACGAGTTCCTCCGGGTCGCCCGAGCGCTTCATCAGGACCCGCTGCTCCCGCATGCGGTCGAGGTAGCCGTCGGGATACTGCGCGGTCATCTCGGAGTCGAAGAAGCCCGGCTCCAGGCAGTTGACCCGGATGCCCCGGCGCGAGGTCCACTGCTGGGCGAGGTCGCGGGTGAGCCCGACGACCGCGGCCTTCGACGCGCTGTAGGCCGCCTGCGGCAGGCCGGCCGTGGTCTCGCCGAGCACGCTGCCGATATTGACGATCGACGACCCCGGCCGCATGACCCGGGCGCAGGCCTGGGCCATCCAGTAGGTGCCGTTCAGGTTGACGTCGAGCACGCGGCGGAACTCGCCGGGCGTCTCCCGCAGGGCGGGCACGGCCGTGCCGACGCCCGCGTTGTTGACCAGGACGTCGACGCGGCCGAACTCGCCCATGGCCGCGTCGACGAGGGCCTGGCACTCCTCGGGGACCGACACGTCGGTCGGGACCGCGAGGCAGCGGCGGCCGGTCTCCTCGACCAGCCGCCGGGTCCGCTCCAGGCCCTCGGGACGGCGGGCCCCGATCACCACGTCGGCGCCCGCCTCCGCCAGGCCCCTGGCGAAGGCGACGCCGAGCCCCGACGAGGCCCCCGTCACGATGGCCACCTTGCCGTCGAGACGGAACCGGTCCAGGATCACGCCGCCTCCTCGCTCAAGAATCGAACCCGACTCTAGAGCAGGGTTTCGCCAGGGCGACGGGCAGGCGGATCAGAGGCCGTACTCCTTGGAGATCCGCTCGTGCCGCTCGGCCTCGATGCCGACCTCGCGGGCGAGGTCGAGCCACGCCAGCGGGTGGGACCACTGCTCGGTGACGTCGTCGAGAACGGCGTCCAGCTCCGCCGGCCGCACGGTGGGCGGGATCGCGATCCAGCCGAACACGCCCGGAAGCTGCTCACCGGTGGCCGGGTGGGTGACGCGGTAGTTCTCGTCGCTGTAGACCCACATCGGCCAGCCGCGCTCGGCGAGGACCTCGTTGAACTCGGCCCACTCGTCCTCGGACGGCGCCGCGCCGTCGAAGAACCAGCTCGTGTAGCCACCCGGGCGCAGCATCGTCACCCCGGCGAACGGGATGACGAAGCTCTCCCGCTCCTGCTCGTCCTCCGGGATCGGCTCCAGCGGCCGGGGGTCGATCACGACGACGTCGCCCGCGTTGTACTCCATGCCGCGCGGCTGCGGGATCGCCAGGCGCGCGGTGGCCGGGCCGGTCCGTACGGCGAGCACCTCCCGCTGGCTGCCGTCGGGGGCCGGGAGGATCACCCGGACCAGGTGCCACTCCTCCTCGATCGGGCCCTCTCCCGGCTCGATCGGCATGCCGAGCTTGGCGCCCGCGGCGCGCACGGTCGCCCAGTCCTCCACGGCGGTGGACAGGACGATGAGCCGCCAGACGTCCTCCTCCTCGCCCTCTTCGGACTCGAGCAGCGGCTTGAGGATCTCGGCCGCCTTGGCGTTGTCGCCGAGCTGCTGGGCGGCGCCCGACCACAGGCGGCGCGCCTCCAGCCCGCCCTCGTGGGCGACCGCCTGCTCGGCCTCGGCCGCCGTCTGCTCCCAGCGCTCGCGGGCGCGGTGGAGCCGGGCGAGCGCGAGGTGCGAGCGGGTCTCCGGCAGCCGTCCCGCCAGGGTCTCCACCCGCTCGTCCTGCCGGGCCTCGATGAGCAGGCCGGTGAGATAGGAGATGTCCTCGTCGCCGGCGGCGGCCGGGGCGCCGTCCTCGACGATCGTCTTCCAGTAGATGTCGGCGCCCACTGGGGCGTAGCCCAGGAACCCGAGCGTCGTGGTGTGGCGCCGGGTGGCCTCGAGGTCGGTGCCGGACAGCGGCCACAGCCAGCCCACCCACCGCTCGGGGTCGGCCGTGCGGCCGTCGGCGGCGTCGAAGTAGGCCACCAGCTCGTCGCGGGGGCCGGGCGGGGGCAGCTCCTTGGCGGCGTCGGCCGCGGCGCGCAGCTCGGCCACCCGTTCGGCCAGTCCCTCGCTGACGCGGAGGTCGGCGATCACGGCCTCGGCGTAGTCGGCCAGCAAGCGGGCCTGCCACAGGCCCTGCCGAGCGACCGCCAGGTGCCCGGCCGTCAGCGCGAGCTCGAACCTGGCGCGGTGGCCGCCCACGCTCTCGAAGTAGGCGATCCACTGGCGCAGGATGCGGCCGAGCTGCCACGTGTTGGCGATCGAGCCGCCCGCGGTGAGCATGCGGACGGTGCGCGCCCACTCCACCCATTCGCGCGCGTGGTCGCCCACCACGTCGAGGTCGGGCAGCGCGTCGACGGCCTCCTCCAGACGGCCGAGCGTGGCCAGCACCTGCGACCTGAGCAGGTTCTCGCGGCGGCCCTTCGCGACCGGGTCGTCCGGCTTGAAGCCGGTCGAGGCGTCGAGCGCGGTCAGGGCGTCGTCCGGGCGTCCGGCGGCGAGCAGGGCCCGCGCGGAGGCGGCGCCCAGCTCCCAGCTCGCCTCGCGTCCCTCGCCGCGCAGGCGCTCGACCGCCGCCTCGGCGTACGCGACGGCCTCGGCCGCCTGGCCCGCGTCGATCAGGGCCGCGACGTACTGCGTGGCCAGGCCGGAGAAGGCGAGGGAGTCCGGGCCGACGCCGTCAAGGGCCGCGCCGAGGGCCGCCAGCCGGGTCTCGGCGTAGCCGGGGCCGTCGGTGTTGGCCTGGGCCATCGCCAGGACCTCCACGGCGCCGGGGGCGGCGGGACAGTCGCTGACGTCGTCACGCTCGGCGAAGTCCGCCAGCGCGACGGCGTCGTCGAGCGCGGCCGCGCCGATCGCCCGGTCGCCCACCCGCCCCAGCAGGTGCCAGTAGCGCGCGAAGAACTCCAGCCACGGCTTCTCCAGCGTCTCGGCGTGCTGCGCGATCGCCGGCGCCACGACGTCGAGCTGGGCGAAACGGCCCTCCAGCGCCTGCGCGGGCACGTCACCCAGCGCCATGGCCAGCCCCGTGTTGCCCGCCTCGTGCAGTTCACGCTGGGTGCCACCGACCCAGGCCCAGATGTCCACGTCCATGAGCAGTCAGTCTGCCAGGTCGCCGACCATGACCCAAACAGCACGCGGCCTCGGGTGTACGGGCGCGTCAGCGCGCCAGGGCCGCCTGGGACGCCTCCCGGAGCAGGCCGCAGAGTTCCGCGAGCTCCGCCGGGCCGAGCGCCGCGTACGCGCGGGCGACGAGGTCGTCGGTCAGCTCCTCCGCCCCGGCCCTGCGCTGCTCCGCCTCCGCCGACGGCTCGGGATAGGGCTCGGGCCAGGCGAGGAAACGGGCGACGTCGGAGCTGCGGTCGTACGGGACCGGGGTCCCGGTGTTGCCCGCGCCCACGAGGGTGGCCTCCAGCGGGTCGAGTCCGTGCGCCACCACGGCCGTCGCGTGCCGGGCGCCGCGCAGTTCCCGTACGACGTGGAGCAGGTGGGCCGCCAGGGCGGGTCCGCCGCCTGGCCGCGGCAAGGCCCGCCATCCGGCGAACAGCGGCGCGCAGAACGGGTCGGCGCCGTCGGCGACGACGGCGAGCAACTCCGCCAGCCGGTCGGCGTTCCCGAGCCCGGCGAGCCTGCGCCGTCCCCAGTCGTGGCAGGCGCCGGCGTAGAGCGCGACGGCCTCCTCGGCCGGGAGCTTGCGTCCGCCCTCCCATGACTGTCTGACGTGCCCGGCCGGGAAGAAGACGACCGCCGCGAGCACGACGTCGGCGTCCACCTCGCCGAGGACGCCGCACCTGCCCCGGAAGTACATCTCCCGCGGACCGAGGCCGTGGCGCTCGCACAGCGCCTTGACCTCCCGAGAGATCATGAAACCTCCGCCGAGGGCCCCGATGGCCGCCTTCGTCTCCACCACCGCGTCGCGCGGGTCCATGCGCCCTCCTCGGTCTACTCTCCAGACCCAGGGTGGCGGATCAGAACAAGATTCTGCAAGTCTCCGAAACGATCAGAGGACGGCGGGCCACTCCCCCGAGGCGACGAGGACGGCCGGCCCGGCCAGGTAGCTCGTGTCCTCCTCCAGCGTGACGGTGACCGTGCCGCCGAGCACCCGGACCTCCCAGGTGCCGGTGGTCTCCCCGGCGGCGTGGGCGGCGGCGACGGCCGTCGCCACGGCCCCGGTGCCGCACGAGCGCGTCTCCCCGGAGCCCCGCTCGTGCACCCGCATGGTCACCTTGTGGTCGCCCACGGCGTTGAAGATCTCGACGTTCACACCCTCGGGGTAGTCCGCGCGGTCGAAGTCCGGCTCGCGTGCGAGGTCGAACCCGGCCACCGGCTCCTCCACGACGCATGCCAGGTGGGGGTTGCCCATGTTCACGTTCACGCCGCGGCACTCGCGCCCGTCGACGACCGCGCGGCTCTCCCCCAGCACCCGCGGCCTGCCCATGTCCACGGTCACGTCGCCCGTCGCGCCGAGCCGTACGCGCTTGGGTCCTCCGCGGGTGGCGACGGCGAACTCACCGGGCGCCGCGAGGCCCGCGTCCACGAGGTAGCGGGCGAAGACCCGGACGCCGTTGCCGCACATCTCGGGAATGCCGCCGTCCGCGTTGCGGTAGTCCATGAACCACTCGGCCTCGCCCGCCTGCCCGGCCACCTCGGGGCAGAGCTTGGTGCGCACGACGCGCAGCACCCCGTCGGCGCCGATGCCCGCGCGCCGGTCGCAGAGCGCGACGACGTCCGCCGCGGACAGATCCAGCGTGGCGTCGGCGTCCGGCAGGATGACGAAGTCGTTCTCGGTGCCGTGGCCCTTCACAAACCGCATGGCAGAAGTCTAGGAGGCGCCGGTGATCACGGCGATCGCGCGGTCGGCCAGGTCGGGCGCGTCGAACGGCAGCCACACCACCCGGGGGTCGCGGCGGAACCACGACTCCTGCCGGCGGGCGAACCTGCGGGTGGCCCGCACCGTCTCCTCCCGGGCCTGCTCCTCGGTCCACTCCCCGGCGAGGAAGCGCAGCACCTGCGCGTACCCGAGCGCCCGGCTGGCGGTCCTGCCCTCGGCCAGGCCGCGCGCGGCGAGGGCGCGCACCTCGTCCACCAGCCCGGCCTCCCACATGAGGACGACCCGGCGCTCGATCCGCTCGTCGAGGACCGGCCGCGGCACCTCGACGCCGATCTGCACGCTGTCGTAGACCGCGTCGTACGACGGCATCGTGGCGGAGAACGGCCGGCCGGACAGCTCGATGACCTCCAGCGCGCGGACGATCCTGCGGCCGTTGCTCGGCAGGATGTTCTCCGCGGCCACCGGGTCGAGGCCCTTGAGCCGCTCGTACAGGGGCGCCGGGCCGGTCTCGGCGAGCTCCTTCTCCAGCCGGGCCCGCGCGTCCGGGTCGGTCCCGGGGAACTCCAGGTCGTCGATAGCGGCGCGCACGTAGAGCCCGGACCCGCCCGCCAGCACGGGCACCCGGCCGCGGGCGCGCAGGTCCTCGATCAAGGGGCGGACGAGCCGTTGGTATTCGGCCACGCTGGCGGTCCGCGTCACCGGCCAGATGTCCAGCAGGTGATGGGGGACGCCGCGCCGCTCCCGCACCGAGAGCTTGGCCGTGCCGATGTCCATGCCCTCGTAGAGCTGCATGGAGTCGGTGTTGATCACCTCGCCGCCCAGGCGGAGCGCGAGCTCGACGGCCAGGTCGGACTTGCCCGCCGCGGTCGCGCCCACGACGGCGATCACAGGTAGCTGCCCCACACCGTCCAGTGTCCCAGCGGCGGGGAGGTCACATGTCCCAGTCGAGGGTGGGCGGCAGGTGGCCTTCGAGGGTGAGCAGCCACCGCTTGGACTCCACTCCCTCGCCGCCGCTGAAGCCGCCGAGCCCGTTGCTCGCGACGACCCGGTGGCACGGCACGATGATCGGGATCGGGTTGGCGCCCATGATCGAGCCGATGGCCCGCGCCGGGACCCCCGTGCCGCTCCGCGCCGCCAGTTCCCCGTAGGTCACCACCTCGCCGTACGGGACGGTGGCGAACAGCGTGCCGAGGACCTGCCGTTGCAGCGGCGACATGAGCCGCCAGTCCACCGGGACGCGGAACTCCTTCAGCTCGCCCCGGAAGTACGCCGACAGCTCCTCCCCGGCGGCGGCCGTACGGGCCGGGTCGTCGGCGACGGCCATCCCGAGGCGATCGGCGATGCGCTCCCTGAGCAGGGGGTCGTCCCGGAAGTGCGTCGCGGCGACCCCGTCCTCGGTGACGGCGGCCAGCACGTCGCCCAGCCTGGTCGGTACGGTCGCGAACGCCACCGTGCTGCTGTCCATGCGTCCCATTCTGCGCGTCACCGGGCGGGGTAGGGTGATCGGGTGCTGGTCGCCGCTGCCGTCTGCCCGCATCCTCCGCTGCTCGTCCCGCAGGTCGCCGGGGCCGCCGCACCCGAACTCGACAACCTGCGCGCGGCCTGCGCCGCGGCGGTCGGCGCGCTTCTGGACGCCCGCCCCGACGTGCTGGCCGTGGCCGGCGGCGCGGACGTCGGCGCGTCGTTCCCGGGGAACGCCTCGGGGACGCTGCGCCCGTGGGGCCCCGACGTCCGGGTCGGCCCGGGGGATCCCGTCCTGCCCCTGTCGCTCACGATCGGCCGCTGGCTGCTGGAACGGGCGCACGCGTCCGGTCACGACCTGCCCGCACTGCGGTTCGAGGCGGCCGGATTCGACGCGCCGCCGGCCGAGTGCGCCGCCCTGGGCCGCCGCCTGGCGGAGTCGGCGCGTCGGGTCGCGCTGCTGGTCATGGGCGACGGCTCGGCCCGGCGCACCGAGAAGGCGCCGGGTTACGTCCATCCCGGCGCCGTGCCGTACGACGAGATGCTCGCCGCCGCGCTCGCCTCGGGCGACACGGGTCGCCTGCTCGGCCTCGACCCGGACGAGGCGCGGGAGCTGTGGGCCGCGGGCCGGGCGGCCTTCCAGGTGCTCGGCGGCGCGGCGCGGGGGGCGCCCGCGCCGGTCGCCTCAGAGCTGCTGTACGACGACGCGCCGTACGGCGTGGGCTACTTCGTCGCCCGCTGGACCTGGTAGTCCCCACGCTTCGGCACGGGGACGCGCATGAGGTCGCGCGCCGTCACGACGTCCCCCGCGTAGGACTTGCGCACCTCGTCCACGAAGCGCGGCTCGTCCGCCGTCGTGTAGCGCTCGGAGAAGTGCGTAAGCACCAGGCGCCGCACCCCGCAGGCCGCCGCGATCTGACCCGCCTGGGCCGCCGTCAGGTGTCCGTACTGCGCGGCCATCGCGCTCTCGTCCGACAGGAACGTCGACTCGATCACCAGCAGGTCGACGCCGTCGGCGAGGGCGAACGCCCCGTCGCACAACCGGGTGTCCATCACGAAGGCCGCGCTCTGCCCCGGCCTGGGGGCGCTGCACTCGTCCAGCGTGACCGTCGAGCCGTCCGGCGTCGTCAGCGAGCCGTTCCGCTGGAGCTCTCCGATCATCGGACCGCGCACGCCCCGCCTGGCCAGTTCCTCGGGCAGCATGCGGCGCCCGCCCGGCTCGTCCACGCGATAGCCGTACGACTGGACGGGGTGCGACAGCGGCCGCGCGGTCAGCGTCACGGGGCCCGACGGCCAGCGGACCACCTCGCCGGAGACCGGGCGGGGTGTGATCACGTCGGTGTCGGCGAACGCCGACGCGTTGCGCAGCCTGCGCCAGTAGATCTCGCCGCTCGCGGGGTAGGCCGCCCGCACCTCGTGGTTCACCTTGTCCCTGGCGATCCGCTGGACCACGCCGGGCACCCCCAGGCAGTGGTCGCCGTGGAAGTGGGTGACGCAGATCCAGGTGACGTCGTGGGCGCTCACCCCGGCGTGCAGCATCTGCCGCTGCGTGCCCTCCCCCGGGTCGAACAGGAACCCCTCGCCGTCCCAGCGCAGCAGGTAACCGTTGTGGTTGCGGTGACGGGTGGGCACCGCGCTCGAGGTGCCGAGGACGACGAGTTCACGAACGGACACACCGCCGATGCTAGGCGCTCGGCCCGGGCCAGATGTGCAACAAGATTTCCGCAAGAGGCATTGCGTAATGGTCGTTGCTGATCCAGAGTGTGGGTATGACGAACTCGGAGATCCGCACCGTCACCGACTCGCGGGTGCTCGCGGCGATGTCCCACCCGCTGCGGCGCCGCCTGATGGACATCCTGACCGTCGAAGGTCCCGCGACCGCCAGCATGCTGGCCGAGCGCACCGGTCAGGCCGTCGCCAACGTCAGCCACCACCTGCGGGTTCTCGGCTCCTGCACGCTCATCGAGGAGGCGCCCGAGCTCGCCCGCGACCGGCGCGAGCGCTGGTGGCGGATGGTCTCGGCGAGCCTGCGCTGGTCCTCGCGGGACTTCGCCGACGACCCCGCCTCGGCCGCCGTCGCGGCCGCCGCCGAGTCGCTGAACCTCGACTTCCACATGAACGCCGTCCGCGCCTGGTGCGCCGCGCCCGAGGCGGAGCAGGAGGCCTGGGACGACAGCGCGTTCTCCATGGACAAGTGGCTGCGGCTGACCCCGGACGAGCTGGCCGAGGTGTCCCGCGAGCTGTCGGCCGTGTTCCAGCGGTGGGCCGGGCGGGAGATCCCCGACGACGGGCAGCGGCGCGAGACGGTGTTCGTCTTCGCCCACGGCGTCCCGGCCCGCCCATGAGCACGGCCACGAGCACGGCCACGAGCACGGCCACGCCCGAACGCCCCGCCCGGCGCGGGCTGCTCCACCACCGCGACTTCCGCCTGATCTGGATCGGGCAGACCACCAGCAGGCTGGGCAGCACGATCAGCGCCGTGGCGCTCCCCCTGGTCGCGGTCTCGGCCCTGGACGCGAGCCCGCTGCTGGTCGGCGTGCTCGCCGCCGCCTCCTGGCTGCCGTGGCTGCTGGTGGGGCTGCCGGCGGGCGCGTGGGTCGACCGGCTGCCCCGGCGGCCGGTGATGGTCGCCTGCGACCTCGTCTCGTCCGCCCTGCTTCTCAGCGTGCCGGTCGCCGCCTGGTGTGGCGCGCTGACCTTGGCGCACCTGCTGACCGTCGCGTTCCTGACCGGCGTGGCGTCGGTGTTCTTCCAGACGGCCTACCAGGCGTATCTCCCCAGCCTCCTCGCCCGGGAGGACCTCGCGGAGGGCAACGCCAAGCTCCTGGGCACCGACTCGGCGGCGACCGTGGCCGGCCCGGGCCTGGCGGGACTGATCACACAGGCGTCCGCCGCGGTCACGGGACTGCTCGCCGACGCCGTGAGCTTCCTGGTCTCCGCCGCCTGCCTGTTCGGAATCCGCGCCCGGGAGGGCGCCGATGAACGCCGCGAGGCGGGGGCGCGTGTGACCGATGGGGCAGGTGGGACGGCCGGGCCGCCTGGCACCGCCCGGCTACGCCGGGAGATCGGCGAGGGACTGCGGTTCGTCGGCCGGGACCCCTACCTGCGGGTGCTCACCGTCGCCGGCGCGTTCAGCAACCTCGCCCTCACCGGGCAGCAGACGATCCTGGTCGTCTTCCTCGTCCGCGTCGTCCACGTCGCCCCCGGCGCGGTGGGTTACCTGGTGGCGGCGGGCAGCGCGGGAGGGATGCTCGGCGCGTTCGCCGCCACCCGGCTGTCGCGACACTTCGGCACGGCCCGCGCCCTGGTGCTGTGCCAGCTCTGCACCGCGCCGTTCGCGCTGCTCACTCCTCTCGCGGCACAGGGCTGGAGACTGTCGCTCGTCGTGCTGGGAGGCTCCGTGGTCACCGCGGGCGTCGTCGCCGGAAACGTCATCAGAGGTGGCTTCCGGCAGGCGTACGTGCCCTCCCACCTGCTCGGCCGGGTGGTCGTCAGCATGCAGTTCCTGAACTTCGGCGCCATCCCGGCGGGCGCGCTCGCCGCGGGGGCGCTCGGGGACACGCTCGGCGCGGGACCGACAATGTGGCTGACGGCGGGCGGCGTCGCGCTGGCCGGCCTCCTCCTGCTCATCGGGCCTCTCCACCGTCAGACGAACCTCCCCGCGCGTCCTGCGGGCCGCGATGACGAACACGCCCTTTAGCGCAAAAGTCACGTTATTAAGTAGCAGCAGCTTCTATAAGCGATTCGACTGGGAGAAATGCGGATCATCCGGATCCTCCGCAGGGCCTGCCGCGGATCTCCCTGGTTCCAGGACTCATCCGGAAGCCGCCCCCTCCGTCTTTCCGTTGCCCCCCGGCGGCCCTTCCCCGGGCCCTGCCGGGCGTGCCCGCGCCCGCCACTCCCGCCCTCGCCGGTGCAGGGCGGACGGGCGTTGGACCAAATCGGAAATCAGCGGAATGCGCGGCCGGCCACCGTTGGCTTCACTTGGTACGGCGCCGCTCACAAATTATGGTCGGGTGGCGCATTGGAGTTCCCGGCAATTGACAGAACCACCGCGGGAATTCGTACGCGGCGGGCAGACTGAGAAATCGGAAACAACCGACCGCCGCACGGAAGAACACGACCTTGCCGGATTTCTCCCCCACTCCACGGCACCGGCGCGACGGTCATCCCGTCCTCGCCCTCACGGGCGTGATCGGTGTGACCGCGATCGCCGGGCTCGGCGTCGTCCTGGCCGTCCTGCCCGCGCGGGATCCCGTGCCCTCCGCCGCCCGGCCGGTGGCCGCCGATCTGGGCGCTCCGGCCGCACCGGCACGTCCGGCGCCGGGATTTCCCGCTGCCGGCCCCTTCTTCTCGCCGGCGACCGCCCCGCGGCAACCCGCCTCAGAGCGGCCGGCGAGCCGACGCGGTGCGCTGCCGCCCGGTCACGAGGCCGAAGCGTCGCGGTTGCCCGGTCGCCATGCCCGGACGGCGAACCCCTCCACCCGGTCCCGGCCGCCCTCACCGGTCTCGTCGGCGCGGCGCGGCGGAAGCGACTCCAGCGGTGCGACAGGCCTCGCCGGGACGAGGGAGGCGCACCGGCCGCGCCCCACCCGGATCGCTTCCCCGGGCACCCCGAAGCCGGCCGCACGGGGCCCTGCGACCGGCGACTCGGCGGCCGGGAGCACAGCCGCCAGGAACGCGGCGAAAACGGCCAAGGACGCAGCGTCCAAGGACGCAGCGCCCAAGGACACGGCTGCCCGGGACTCGGGCACGCGCAGCACGGCCGTGCCCCCCACCGGGGTGGACGGCGCGGCGCGCACCCGGATCCAGGACCCCTGCCTGCGGTTCGACGACGACCTGCGGCGTGCCTACTGCTACGAGGTCCTGCGCCGCCTCGCTCAGTGACCCGGCCGGCGCGGGGCTCCGTGCGTCAGACGGGCGAGCAGGCGGACGGCTCCGCGGGGAGCGGAGCGGGACGGCCGATGGTGGGCATCCCCAGGTTCACCGCGCTGCCTCGCTGCGGGGCGGCCTGCCGTGCCTCCCACGCGTCGCCCGCGCGGGTCCGCCGTACGGACAGGACCTTGTCGGCCACCAGGTGGTGCGGCGCGGCGTAGGTCACCTCGACCGTGACCATGTCACCCGGACGGGCGTCGGCGGCGGCGAGGTGCACGAGGCGGTTGTCGGCCGCGCGGCCGGACAGGCGGTGGGTGGCGTCGTCCTTGCGGCCCTCGCCCTCGGCGATCAGCACCTCCAGGGTGCGCCCGACCTGCTTCTTGTTCTCCTCCCAGGAGATCTCCTCCTGGAGGGCGACCAGGCGCTCGTACCGCTCCTGGACGACGGCCTTGGGCACCTGGTCGTCCATGGTCGCGGCCGGGGTGCCGGGGCGGATGGAGTACTGGAACGTGAACGCGTTGGCGAAGCGCGACTGCCGCACGACGTCGAGGGTCTGCTGGAAGTCCTCCTCGGTCTCGCCGGGGAAGCCCACGATGATGTCGGTCGAGATCGCGGCGTCCGGCATCGCGGCCCGGACCCGCTCGATGATCCCGAGGTAGCGCTCGGACCGGTACGACCGGCGCATGGCCTTGAGGATGCGGTCGGAGCCGGACTGCAGCGGCATGTGCAGCTGGTGCATCACGTTCGGCGTCTCGGCCATGGCGGCGATCACGTCGTCGGTGAAGGCGGCCGGGTGGGGCGAGGTGAAGCGGACCCGCTCCAGGCCCTCGACGTCCCCACAGGCCCGCAGCAGCTTGCCGAACGCCAGCCGGTCGCCGAACTCCACGCCGTAGGTGTTGACGTTCTGGCCAAGCAGGGTGATCTCCAGGACGCCCTGGTCGACCAGCGTGCGCACCTCGCTGAGGATGTCGCCGGGACGGCGGTCCTTCTCCTTGCCGCGCAGCGACGGCACGATGCAGAACGTGCAGGTGTTGTTGCACCCGACCGAGATCGCCACCCAGGCCGCGTAGGCCGACTCGCGGCGGCTCGGCAGCGTGGAGGGGAAGGTCTCCAGGGACTCCTTGATCTCGACCTGGGCCTCTTCGGCGATCCGGGCCCGCTCCAGCAGCACCGGCAACGACCCGATGTTGTGGGTGCCGAAGACGACGTCCACCCAGGGGGCCCGGCGGACGATCTCGCCCTGGTCCTTCTGCGCCAGACACCCGCCGACCGCGATCTGCATGCCCTCTCGGGCCATCTTGATCGGCCGCAGGTGGCCCAGGTTGCCGTAGAGCCGGTTGTCGGCGTTCTCGCGTACGGCGCAGGTGTTGAACACGACGACGTCCGGCGTCTCCCCTTCGGCCGCGCGGACGTATCCCGCGTCCTCCAGCAGCCCGGACAGCCGCTCCGAGTCGTGCACGTTCATCTGGCAGCCGTAGGTCCGCACCTCGTAGGTCCGGGTCGCGCCCTCGGTGCCCGCAGTGGTCCCAGTCATCGCACTACAAGGGTAGGCGCTTCCCCGCCCTCGCCCGTACCGGAAGCATCGCGCACCCGATCGCGGGCGGATCCGCCGTCATGACCAGGGCTCGCATCTGCCATTACCCAGGCTTGTGAGAAGCGAAAAGTTCGTTTTATTGAAGCATTCATGTCTGTGTGGTGCCCTTGTGAGGGCACAGACCCACGCTCCCCACGGATTGGCCTGAACCGATGTTGAACTGGAACCGATCATCCGTTCTCGTCCGCAGGACGGTTGGTTACTCCGCCGTCGCGGCACTGGTCTGCACGGGGGTCAGCGTGCTCTTCCTCTTCGTCGTGGGCAGCAAGGACGCCGACGCGGCCCGGGGCCGGGTCACCGGGGCGTGGGACCGGACCGTGCCCCTCATCAGGCAGGGATTCCTCCCCCCTGTGCTGCCGGCCGGCCAGGACATCGCGATCCAGGTCCTGGACACACGCCAGCAGGTCGTCGCGTCCACGCCGCAACTCACGCGCAAGCCCCCGATGGCCACCTTCCACGCGACCAACGCAAGCGTGCATGCCGAACGGGTGTTGTGCCCTCCGGCCGGGCTGAAGGGCTGCATGACCGTCTTCTCGTACAAGGTCTATCAGCCGGACGGTCCTTGGCTCCTCTACGTGGCGGTGCCCACGGTCCCCTGGTACGGGAACACCGCGGCCCTGTCTTTCGCGATCGGCATGTCCCTGCTGACGACCGCGATGACGGCGGCCGGGACTTTCCATGTGGTCAAAAGGGATATGACCGCGGTGGACGCCATCCGCACGGAGCTGGCGGAGATCACCGCCACCCATCTCCACCGCCGGGTCCCCGTGGCGCACAACAACCAGGAAGAGATCAAGCTCTTGGCCGGAACGGTGAACGACACCCTGGACCGGCTCGAAGGCGCGTACAAGCAACTGCGGCAGTTCACCTCGGACGCCTCCCACGACCTGCGCAGCCCCCTCACCGCAATGCGGGCTCAGCTCGAAGAGGCCCTCATGCACCCGCACGACACCGACTGGCCGAAGACGACCGCGGCGGTGCTCGCCGGGGTGGACCGGCTTCAGGCGATCGTGACCGACCTGCTGACCCTGGCCAGGCTGGACGCCCGCGCCCCCCTCGACCTCAGTGCGACCGACCTCGGCCGGCTGGTCGGCGGCGAGCTCGACCGCCGCACCTACCGAATGGAGATCGTGAGGGACTTCCAGCGGAACGTCTTCGTCGACTGCGACCGGCTGCGGATCACCCGGCTCCTGGTGAACCTGCTCGACAACGCCGAACGGCACGCCACCTCACAGATCACCGTCAGCGTGCGGGCCGACGGGCCGACGGCGACGCTGGAGGTCCTCGACGACGGCGCCGGAATCGCCCCGGAACATCGGGAAAGGGTCTTCGACCGCTTCACCCGCCTGGACGCCTCGCGCGACCGGGACTCCGGGGGAACCGGGTTGGGGCTGGCGATCGCGCGGGAGATCGCAGAAGCACATCAGGGCACCTTGACCATCCAGGACAGCGAACGGGGAGCACGGTTCGTCCTGCGCCTCCCCGTCCGCGAAGCGCCGCAGATCACCGGCCGAAGCGAGCAACGTGCCGGTCACACCGGCCTCTTCAGTTCCCCGGTCCCGCGATGAACAGGCGTCGGCGCCGTACGAACCGGGCGTCCTGGGACATCGTCCTGTTCGCCTGGGCATTTCGGTCGCTAGCCTGAGCCCGACTCGGCGCTCGCGCCGGAGGCGCGAAGGAGGCGGGCAGTGCGGCGTACGGCGTGGGCGGTCTGCGTGCTCAGCCTGCTCCTGGTCGCCGAGGCCCTGGTGCTCGGTCACCGCAACGGCGCCGGGCTGTTCGCCCAGAGCCACCTCCTCTTCGTCACCGCCTGCGCGCTGGTCGGCGGCCTGATCTCCGCCGAACGTCCGGGCAACGCCGTCGGGTGGCTGATGGCGACGTGCGGCCTGTGTTTCGCGCTGCTCGACGCGACCGGGCACTACGCGCTGGCCGGGCTGCCGTTCGCGACGCCGATGGCCTGGCCGCAGACGTGGCTGTGGGTCCCCGCAAACCTGTCGGTCGCCGCCGTGCCGGCCTTCTTCCCGTCGGGACGGCCGTCGTCGCCCGGGTGGCGGGCGGCCCTGTGGGCGCTCGCCGCCATCGCCGCCGCGACGACCGCGCTGAGCGCCCTGCTGCCCGGCCCGAGCCACCAGCTCGGATGGGGGACTCCGCTGCCGAATCCCCTTGGAGTGCCCGCGCTCGCCGCCGTCTCCCCGTTCGTCGAGCCGCTGACGACCGGGCTCATGGGTGCCCTGTTCCTGGCGGGCGCGGCCGGTCTCGTACGGCGGGCCGGGCGCGGCGACGCCGACGAACGGGTGCAGCTGAAGTGGCTCGGGTACGCCGCGGGGCTCGCCGGGCTGATCGTCGCGGGGCGGCTGGCCGCGGGGTTGTCCGACGGCGACCCGCGCTCCATCTGGCCGATCACCAGCCCGTTCTGGGAGCTCATGGGGACGTTCGCGGCCTGCCTGCTCCCTGCCGCCGCCGCGGTGGCGGTGCTGCGGCACGGCCTGTTCGACATCGACCTCGTCATCAACCGCACGCTCGTCTACGTGCTGCTGTCGGCGTGCGTGTTCGGCGGTTACGTGCTCGTGGTCACCTATCTCGGCGCCGTGTTCCGCGCGGCGGACGGGCTGCCGGTGTCGGTGGCCGCCGCCGGGGTGGTCGCCGTCGTCTTCGCGCCGCTGCGCGAGCGGCTGCAACGCGCCGTCAACCTGGTGATGTACGGCAGGCGCGACGATCCGTACGCGGCGCTGGCCCTGCTGGGCAGGCGCCTCGAAGAGGCGGCGGAGCCGGGCGCGGTGCTGGCCGCGGCGGCCCGGTCGGTGGCGGAGGCGCTGCGCCTGCCGCACGTCGCGGTCGAGGTCGCCGGAGGGCCGACCCACGCGTACGGCGTGCCCTCCCCCGGCGCCGTACGGCTGCCGCTCGTGCACCGGGGCGAGCCGGTGGGCGACCTGGTCCTGTCTCCGCGCCCGGGCGAGAGCGGGCTCGGCGCGAGAGACCGCCGGGTTCTCGCCGACCTCGCCAGGCAGACGGGGATCGCCGTGCACGCCGTACGGCTGTCGGCGGACCTGCAGCGCTCGCGTGAACGGCTGGTGGCGGCCCGCGAGGAGGAGCGGCGGCGGCTGCGGCGCGACCTGCACGACGGCCTCGGGCCGACCCTGGCCGCGCTGACCATGCGGGCGGAGGCCGTGCAGGACATGGTGCGCGACCCGGACGCCCTGGCGATGCTCGAGGAGATCATGACGGACGCCCGCACGGCGATGGCCGACGTACGGACGCTGGTGGATGGGCTGCGGCCACCGGCCCTCGACACGCTGGGCCTGGCCGGGGCGATCAGGTCGCACGCGGCCCGGCTGCCCGGCGTCGAGGCCGACGTCGAGATCGACGGATCCCTCCCGGCGCTCCCCGCGGCAGTGGAGGTGGCGGCGTACCGGATCGCGGCCGAGGCGCTGGCGAACGCGCGCCGCCACGCCGGAGCCGGGCGGATGCGCGTACGGCTCGGCATGACCGGCGACGTGCTCGAAGTGGAGGTCGCCGACGAGGGCGGCGAGCCGCTCACGGACGGCGGTGGGAGCGGGGTCGGCACGGCGTCGATGCGCGAGCGGGCCGCCGAACTCGGCGGCACCTGCGTGATCGGCCCGCGGCCCGGTGGCGGGACGCGGGTGCTGGCCCGCCTTCCGACGCGAATCACGGCACAGAACACGGCACAGGGCACCGTGCGGGACACGGCCGGTGCCACGGCAGGGGACACGAGACGGGAGGCGGGCGATGGAGCCGATCCGCGTGCTGCTGGTTGACGACCACGCGGCCTTCCGGGCGGGGCTGCGCGCGCTCCTGCGGCCGGTGGAGGAGATGGAGGTCGCCGACGAGGCGGCCAGCGGCGAGCAGGCCCTCGCCCTCCTCCCCCGCGTGCAGCCCGACGTCGTGCTGATGGACCTCGCCATGCCCGGCATGGGCGGGGTGGCGGCGACCGAGCGGATCACGAGGGACAACCCGCACGTGCGGGTCCTGGTGCTGAGCATGGCGGACGACGACGCGGTCTTCGCGGCAGTGCGTGCGGGGGCGCGCGGATACGTGCTCAAGGGCGCGCGCCGGGCCGAGCTCGTACGTGCGATCCGGGCCGTGGCCGAGGGTGAGGCGATCTTCGGCCCCGCTCTCGCCGGACGGCTGATGGGATATTTCTCCGATCTCGCGAGGAAGCCGGAGCCGAGCTTCCCCGAACTCACCCCGCGTGAACGGGAGATCCTTGGCCTGGTCGCCGGCCATCTGACGAACGTCCAGATCGCGGCCCGGCTCGGGCTCAGCCAGAAGACCGTGCGCAACCACGTGTCCAGCATCTTCGCGAAGCTGCGCGTGGCCGACCGGGCCGAGGCGATCATGCGGGCCAGGGAATCGGGCCTCTAGCTCGAGCTTCGGCAGGCGGCCAGGATCAGCCAGGAGGCGTGGCTCCCGGACATCGAAGCGGATCGCCGCCGCTTGACCTCAGTCGTCCGATGTACACGGGGTCAACCCTGGGGGCAGCAGGAGGAGGCCGGGTGCCGAAATCGGTGCCGGAGGGCGAAGCCGGCTTACGCGGCGCGCCAGTCGTCCACGGGCATGCGCAGGACCTTCAGCGCGACGGCGCCGAACGCGGCGAGGTGGAACAGCGACCCGATGGCCTGAACGGCCGGCGGCTGCCCCATCGTGAGGAACGGCCCGCAGACGCCCGCGAGCGCCGCCACCGGGACCCACCACGGAGCCCGCCGCACCGCCGCCAGGCCCGCCAGGAGCACCAGCAGGCCCACATGGGTGAGGAAGCCCGGCAGGAGGATGCCGTACACGAACCCGCCGAGCGCGCCGGCCACCTCGGTCACCCTGGCGGCCGGGGCGTCCGGAAGGGTGAGCGCCAGCGCCAGGTCGTAGAAGTCGGTCATGAACAGGCAGGTGGCGGTGACCGCGCCGATCAGGCCGACGGCCGCGCCGATGTTGCCCGTGCGCGGCGCCCGTGTACGGAGCAGATGGGCGAGGCCGAGGATCACCGGGACCAGGCAGACGGTCGCCCACTGGAACAGCAGCGCGCTCGCCTGCACCTGCACCGGACTGGCGCGGAACACCGCGGGATCGTGCTCGGTGCCCGGCGGCGAGGTCAGGAAGGCCAGGCCGAGCAGGACGGGCCACGCCAGCATGGCCGCGCCCGCAACGGTCTTCCGAAACAGATCCGGATTTTTCAGCATCTGTGCTCCTACACGATGAGAGGTCGGCAGGAGCAAAGCGGGACCGTGTCCCGGGCCGCATGGGGCGGGCCGTACGGACAAACCGGGAGTGATGTCCTGAGCAGCCGGGATGTGATCTATTCGGTACCGGCCCGTTAGTGACTCGGCGACCTTGACCCCCCTACGTTGTTGACCATGACGGAGATCAGTGGTTCCGACCCGCTTGTCAGGCTGGAGGGAGTCAACAAGCATTTCGGTCCCCTGCATGTGCTCAGGGACATCGACCTGAGCGTGGGCCGGGGTGAGGTGGTCGTCGTCATCGGCCCCTCCGGCAGCGGCAAGTCCACGTTGTGCCGGGTGATCAACCGGCTGGAGACGATCGACACCGGGACCATCGTCTTCGACGGCCGGGAACTGCCCGCGGAGGGCAGGGCTCTGGCCCGCCTGCGGTCCGAGGTCGGGATGGTGTTCCAGTCCTTCAACCTCTTCTCCCACAAGACGATCCTGGAGAACGTCACGCTCGGCCCGACCCGGGTGCGGAAGATCTCCCGGCAGCAGGCCGAGCAGCGGGGCATGGAACTGCTCGAACGGGTCGGCATCGCCTCACAGGCGGGCAAGTATCCCGCCCAGTTGTCCGGCGGCCAGCAGCAGCGCGCGGCCATCGCCCGCGCGCTGGCCATGGACCCCAAGATGATCCTTTTCGACGAGCCCACCTCGGCCCTCGACCCCGAGATGGTCCAGGAGGTGCTCGACGTGATGACCGGCCTGGCCAAGGACGGCATGACGATGATGGTCGTCACGCACGAGATGGGCTTCGCCCGCCGGGCGGCCAACCGGATCGTGTTCATGGCCGACGGCCAGATCGTCGAGGAGGGGTCGCCCTCGGAGTTCTTCACCCAGCCGAGCACCGAGCGCGCCCGCGACTTCCTCTCCAAGATCCTCACACACTGATCCTCAGCTCAGTGATCCCAGCTCACGACAAGCTCCACAAGAAGCGAAAGGTGACGCGGATGCGATTCGGAGCCGGCCTGCTCGCGCTGGCCGCCCTGGCCACCGGCCTCACGGCCTGCGGCAACTCCGGTGCGGACTCGATCGTCGACAAGGCCAAGAACGACAAGAAGCTCGTCATCGGCATCAAGATCGACCAGCCGGGCTGGGGACTGAAGAAGCCCGACGGCAGCTACGGCGGGTTCGACGTCGACGTGGCGAGGTACGTCGCCAAGGAACTCGGCGTGCCGGAGAGCGGGATCACGTTCAAGGAGGCCCAGTCGGCCAACCGTGAGCCGTTCATCCAGCAGGGCCAGGTGGACATGGTCGTGGCGACCTACTCCATCACCGACGAGCGCAAGAAGAAGATCTCCTTCGCCGGGCCGTACCTGGTCACCGGGCAGGACATCCTCGTCCGCGCCGACGACACCTCGATCACCGGGGTCGACTCGCTCAAGGACAAGAAGGTCTGCGGCGCGCAGGGCTCGTCGTCGCCCAAGCGCCTCGCCGAGAAGTTCGGCGCGGAGTGGGAGTCCAAGAACCTCACCCAGCAGCAGGGGTACGGCGCGTGCCTGCCGCTGCTGGAGAACAAGCAGGTCGACGCGATCTCCACGGACGCGACGATCCTCGCCGGGTTCGCCGCCCAGTTCCCCGGCAAGTTCAAGCTGATCGGCCAGCCGTTCAGCGAGGAGAAGTACGGCATCGGCATCAAGAAGGACGACAAGGCCGGCCGCGACGCGATCAACAACGCGATCGAGAAGTTCTTCAAGGACGGCAGCTGGCGCAAGGCCCTCGACGCCAACCTCGGCGAGTTCGGCAAGTACTTCACCTCGCCGCCGTCCGTCGAACGGTACTAGAGCACCGATAGCGGCACTGGAAGGAGGCCGGCGGTGGAGGCCGTCGTCGACGAGCTTCCCGTCATCCTCGGCGCGTTCTGGCTGACGGTGAAGCTCACGGTGGTCAGCGGGGTGATCTCGCTGGTCTGGGGGATCGTGCTGGCGGCCATGCGCGTCAGTCCGCTGCCGGTGCTGAGAGGGGCGGGCGCGCTGTACGTCAACGTGCTGCGCAACACGCCCCTCACACTGATCATCGTGTTCTGCGGTCTCGGCCTGGGCACGGTGATGAACGTCCAGTTCTCCCGGGACGACCTGTCGCTCAACAGCTTCTGGCTGTCGATCATCGGGTTGTCCGCCTACACCTCCGCCTTCGTGTGCGAGGTCGTCAGGTCCGGGATCAACACCGTGCCGCTCGGGCAGGCGGAGGCGGCCCGGGCGATCGGGCTGACGTTCCTGCAGACGCTCCGCCTGGTGATCCTCCCCCAGGCGGTGCGCACGGTCATCGCGCCGCTCGGGAGCCTGCTGAACGCGCTGGTCAAGAACACGACGGTCGCGGCCGCGATCGGCGTCATGGAGGCGGCGCTGCGGATGAAGAACCTGTTCGACGCCCACGGAGACGCGATCATTCCCATCTTCCTCGGCTTCGCCGCCGGGTTCGTCGTGCTGACCCTGCCCATGAACCTGCTGTCCGGCCGCCTCGCGCGGCGCCTGGCGGTGGTCCGATGACCGAGCGCGGCGCCACCGTCCTGTACGACGTCCCGGGCCCGCGCGCCCGCCTGCGCAACAACGCGCTGACCCTCGCGTTCGGCGTCGTCCTGCTGCTGGTCGCGTACTTCGTGTGGACCAAGTTCGACGAGAAGGGCCAGTGGGACGGCAAGCTGTGGCAGCCGTTCCTGCGCGCCGACACCTGGACCGAGCTGATCCTGCCCGGCCTGCTCAACACGCTGGCCGCCGCCGCGGTCGCCGCGGTGCTCGCGCTGCTGTTCGGGGCCGTGTTCGGCATCGCCCGCCTGTCGGACCACCGCTGGGTGCGAATCCCGGCCGCGGTGGTCGTCGAGGCCTTCCGCGCGGTCCCGGTGCTCATGCTGATCTTCTTCGCCCAGTACGGCGGGAGCCTGGCCGGGCTGGTCGTCACCGAGTTCGCGGCCGTGGTCTTCGGCCTCACGGTCTACAACGGGTCGGTCCTGGCCGAGATCGTGCGCGCGGGCATCCTCGCCGTGCCGCGCGGCCAGGCCGAGGCGGGATCCGCCATCGGCCTGCGCAAGAACCAGGTGATGCGGCTGATCCTGCTGCCGCAGGCGGTCACCGCGATGATGCCCGCGATCGTCAGCCAGCTCGTGGTGCTGCTCAAGGACACCGCGCTCGGGTTCGTCGTGGCGTACGCCGACCTGCTGAACGCGGGCGCCCGCGTGGTGCCGGCCAACTACGCCAACCTGATCCCGTCGGTCATCGTCATCGCGGCGGTCTACATCGCGATCAACCTGGCGCTGGGCTACCTCGCCACGTGGCTGGAACGGCGCAGCAGGCGCAGCCGCAAGGTCGCGGCCGACCCGGCCGCCGCCGAGGCGGCCGCGGGCGGCGAGGTCGCGCTGATGCGCTGACCCGTAGGGCTCGCGGGCAAAGGGATCTTTGCCGTGTCGCTGCTGGCAAGGGGACGCACGCGACCTCGATATTGAGCGCGTGTGGCGTGGCGTTGCCGTGGTCGGCGTCCTGGCGGCCGCGTTCCTGACCGGTGGATGCGGGAACGACGGCACGCTGGTCGTCGCCGTGCGTCCCGGGCAGCCGGGCCTGGTCACCCGGCTCCCCGACGGGCGCTACAGCGGCTTCGACATCGAGGTCGCGCAGTACGTCGCCAGGGCGCTCGGCTACCGCGACGACCAGGTCGTCTACACGCTCGACACCACGCGGGCCGATCTCGTCGTCGGCGCCACCGGCCCGCCGGGCTCCCGGTACGTCGCCGGCCCCTACCTCGTCACCAGCACCGACGTCCTCGTCCGGACCGGCGACCTGTCCATCCGCCGCCCGCGCGACCTCGCCCGCAAGCGCGTCTGCGCCACCCGGGAGTCCGCCGAGCCGCTCGTGAAGAGGTTCGGCACCCGGTGGCGGCGGTTCTTCCTCGCCGAGGCGAACCTGCCCGCGGCCTGTGCGCCGCTGCTCGCCTCCGGCCGGACCGACGCGATCGTGGCCGACGCCCCCGTGCTCGCCGGGCTGTCGGCGCAGTATCCCGGCAAGTTCCGGTTCAGCGGCAGGTCTCTGGCCACCGAGAAGTACGGCATCGCCACCGGGACGGCCGCGCTGCGCGACCAGGTCGAGGAGGCGCTGCGCCGGATGTTCGACGACGGCACCTGGAAGCGCACGGTCATCGACCAGCTCGGCGCGCTCGCCACCCGCTATACCACTCCCCCGTCCCTCGACTGATGCGTTGCCGCATTCCCGCCCCCGGGGACGGGCCCGTCCGGCAGGATGCGGTCATGCCCCCCACGCCTGGCCCGAGGCCGTTCTCGCCACGGCCGTCGCCCATCTCCACCGCCGACGTGGCACGCGCCGGTCTGCGGCTCGGCTTCCCGAGCGTGCTGGGCGCGGAGACGTGGTGGGAGGAGGACCGCCCCGCCGAGGGCGGCCGCCGTACGGTCGTCCACCGGGCCGCCGACGGCGCACTCACCGACCTGCTTCCCGCGCCCTGGGACGCCCGTACGCGCGTCCACGAGTACGGCGGGCGGTCCTATGTCGTCGTCCCCGGCCACGGGATCGTGTTCGCGCACCACCCCGACCAGCGGCTCTATCTGGCCCGCCCCCGCGCCGGCGGGGAGCCGGGCCTGGGCGCGGAGCCACCCCGCCCGATCACGCCGGAGCCCGGCGAGCCGGGCGCGCTGCGCTACGCCGACCTGCGGGTCCAGGACGGCGCGGGCGGCCCGCGGGTGTGGTGCGTACGGGAACGCCATCACCAGGACGCCAAGGTCACCCGTTCGATCGTGATCGTGGACCCGACCGGGGCCGGCGAGGTCGCCGAAGTGGTCACCGGCAGCGACTTCTACGCCTCGCCCACGCCGTCCCCCGACGGCCGGCACCTCGCCTACGTCTGCTGGAACCATCCGCACATGCCCTGGACCGGCACCGAACTACGGGTCACGCGGCTGTCCGACGGCGCCACGTGGACGGTGATGGGCGGACCGGCCGAGTCGGTCCTCGCGCCGCTGTGGTGCGACGAGCGGCGCCTGTACGCGGTCTCCGACCGGTCCGGCTGGTGGAACCTCTACCGGGCCGACATCTCCGGGTCGCCGTGCGAGGCCCTCTGCCCGGCGGAGGAGGAGTTCGCCGGGCCGCTGTGGCAGCTCGGCGGCCTGCCGTACGCCGTGCTGGGCGACGGGCGGCTCGCGGTGCTGCACGGGCGCGGCGACCTGCGCCTGGGCGTCCTCGACCCGGAGACGGGCAGGCTGACCGACCTCGACGTCCCTTTCCAGGGGTGGGCGCCCGCGCTGGACGCGGACGGCGACGTGCTCGTCGGCCTCGGCTACCGGGCGGGCGCGCCGCGTTCGGTCGTCCGGATCGACGCCGCCGACGGCTCCGGTGACGGCTCCGATGACGCGGGTCACGACGGTGACGCCGGTCGTGCCGATCGTGCCGGTCGCGCCGAGGAGCTGCGACGGGAGATCGACGACGTTCCCGCCCGCGTCCTCCCGGTGCCTCGTGTCGTGGAGTTCGAGGCCGCGGAGTCCGGGGCTACGGAGGCCGGGGCCGGCATGCGCGTCCACGCGTACCTGTATCCGCCGGAGCAGGCGGACGAGGGCGGCGCGCCGTACGTCGTCTTCGTGCACGGCGGGCCGACCGGGCATGCGACGAGCGAGCTCAGCCTGGAGAAGGCGTTCTTCACCAGCCGCGGCATCGGCGTGATCGATGTGAACTACGGCGGATCCAGCGGATACGGCCGGGCCTACCGGGAGCGCCTGCGCGGCCGGTGGGGCGTGACCGACGTGGAGGACGTGGTCGCCGCGGCGAAGTGGCTGGTCGCCGAGGGCCTCGCCGACCCCGCCCGGATCGCCGTACGCGGGGCGAGCGCGGGCGGATGGACGGTCATGGCCGCCTGCGGCGCCTCGGACGTCTTCGCGGGCGGCGTCGCGGTGGCGGGCGTCAGTGCGCTCGGGCCCCTCGTCGCGGCCACCCACGACTTCGAGTCGCGCTACGTGGAGTGGCTGGTCGGTCCCGAGGACCGGTACGGCGAGCGTGAACCGCTGGCCCGGGCCGGCCAGGTGAACTGTCCCATGCTGCTCATGCAGGGGCTCGCCGACCCGGTCGTGCCGCCGGCCCAGTCGCAGGCCTTCGCCGAGCGCCTGATGGAGCGCGGCGTGCCCTGCACCTTTCTGACGTTCGAGGGCGAGGCCCACGGGTTCCGGCGGCTGGAGACCAAGGCGGCGGCCCTCGCCGCCGAGCTGTCGTTCTACCTGCAGATCTTCCGGTGAGCGGGGCCGGTCACGCCTCGGCGAGAAGCGTGCGCATCCGGTCGATCTCGATGCGCTGGTCGGCGTCGACATGGGTGACGAACTGGTTGATCTCTGACTCCTCGCCTCCCCCGTCGCCGAAGAGGCGCTCCACCATGGTCAGCGCTCCCAGGTGGTGCTGGATCATGTACTCGTAGAAGAGCCGGTCGAACGGCGCCCCCTTGGCCTGCTCCAGTTCGGCGAACTGCTCCTCGCTGAGCATGCCGGGCATGAGCTCTCCGCCGCCGTGGTCGTGCCCCGCGCCGGAGCCCACGCTCGGCACCTGCTGGAGCCGGGCCCTGAGCCAGCGCACCATCTGGTCGATCTCGTCCTGCTGGGAGATCTCGATCCGCTTGGCGAAACGCGGGAGGTCCTTGCTCTCGCTGCGCCCGGCGACGAGCGCGGTCATCCGCAGGGCCTGGGAGTGGTGCCGGATCATCCCCTGCATGAACCGCACGTCGGCGTCGGTGTACTCCCGGCCGTCGGAGCTCGGCACCTCGTCAGCCGGCAGGACCTTGCTGCCCTGTCCCGGCGCGCCCGGCTGCACGACGTTCACCTTGGCCCGCTCGGGGGTCTCGGCCGTACAGGCGCTGATCGAGGCGGCGGCGAGCACGAGCACGAGCAGCTGCCGGAACGAGGACGGGGAGATCATGCCTGCACTCACTTCTTTGGCGGTTGGGGGATACCGGCCAAACCGGAGGATGTGTAGGGGTATAGCACATTCACCCCAGATTCAGTTAGTGTCCCCCAAACGCCGCGTAGATCTTTTGGGCTGGGCCGGGCCCCGGGATCTGTCGCACGCGCAATGGGTCACGCCGGCAAGACCAGAAAAGGAGGGGTGCGACCCTTGAGAATCAGCCGTGCGGCAGCACGTTGGGGGCGTGCTGGATTAAGGAAGATCGGAGTCGTCGCCGTTGGGGCGGCCCTGGTGGGCGTCATGCCCGCCACAGCCATGGCGAGCGACACCGATCCACGAGCCGGCCTGGGGGCCGGATGGCTGGATGCCCAGCAGGCGAGCCAGGGGCTGGAACTGCTGGCCCACCGGGACAAGCCTGAGGGCTTCTACCAGGCCTCGAGCCCGGGCAACTCGTCGTACGCGAACTCGGACATGGCGTTCAGCGGCAAGTACGCGTTCGTCGGCAACTACACCGGTTTCAACATCTACGACGTCTCCACGCCCTCGAACCCGGTCCTGACCACCTCCGTGGTGTGCCCGGGCGGCCAGGGCGACCTGTCGGTGTACGGCAACCTGCTGTTCATGTCGGTGGAGGAGACCCGGGGCCGGATCGACTGCGGCACGCAGGGCGCGAGCGGCAGCGTGAACCCGGACCGCTTCCGCGGCGTCCGGGTGTTCGACATCAGCGACATCAGCAAGCCGGTCCAGGTGGCGGCCGTCCAGACCTGCCGCGGCTCGCACACGCACACCCTGGTCACCAGCAAGAACGACCCGGGCAACGTGTACGTCTACGTCCAGGGCACGGCGAGCATCCGCTCGGGTTCCGAGCTCGCGGGCTGCGCCAACACCGCGGCGACCGACCCGAACACGGCCCAGTGGCGCATCGAGGTCATCAAGGTGCCGGTGGCGGCGCCGCAGAACGCGGCGATCGTCTCCACGCCGCGCCTGTTCACCGATCCGGCGACCGGGGCGATCAACGGTCTGCAGAACACCCCGCAGACCCCGCGGCACCCGTCCGGCTCGGCCTGGTCGCCGTCGCCCGTCACCACCCACTGCCACGACATCACGGCCTACCCCGAGATCGGCCTCGCGGCCGGGGCGTGTGCGGGCAACGGGATCCTGATCGACATCTCCGACCCGGCCAACCCCAAGCGGCTCGACGCGGTGACGGATCCGAACTTCGCGTACTGGCACTCGGCCACGTTCAACAACGACGGGACGAAGGTCGTCTTCACCGACGAGTGGGGCGGCGGCAGCGGGGCGCGTTGCCGGGTCACCGACGAGCCGTCGTGGGGCGCGGACGCCATCTTCGACATCGTCGACGGCAAGCTGAAGTTCCGCAGCTACTACAAGCTGCCGGTGCCGCAGACGAACCAGGAGAACTGCGTCGCGCACAACGGGTCGCTCGTTCCCGTGCCCGGCCGGGACATCATGGTCCAGGCCTGGTATCAGGGCGGTGTCTCGGTGTTCGACTTCACCGACTCGGCCAACCCGCATGAGATCGCGTACTTCGACCGGGGTCCGGTCAGCGCGGCCTCTCTGCTCCTGGGTGGTTTCTGGTCCGCGTACTACTACAACGGCCATGTCTACGGCAGCGAGATCGCCCGCGGGTTCGACGCGTTCGCGCTGACCCCGAGCGAGCACCTGGACCAGGCCGAGATCGACGCGGCGGCCACGGCCACCTTCGACCGGTTCAACACCCAGCACCAGCCCCGGGTGACGTGGCCGGCGAGCTTCCCGCTGGTGCGCGCCTACTACGCGCAGGCGCTGCGCACCGGCACCGTGAAGAAGAACGTGGCCGACAATGTGCGGAAGTTCGTCGACCGGGCCGAGCGGTTCACGGACGGGCCGCAGAAGAACGCCGCCGTGGCGCAGCTTCGGGCCGTCTCCCACCAGCTCGACACCTCCGTCGGCGCGCAGGCGACGCTGGCGAAGGCGCTCAACGACCTCGCCGACGCGCTCAGCCTGAAGGCCTGAGCGCGTGATCAGGGGGCGTCCCACCGGGCCGCCCCCGCACGAACCGGGCCCCCGCCCAGTGGGCGGGGGCCCTTGGTCTTGGCGAGCATGCGACGCGACGCCGTCTTGGGCACCGGCGGGGTGGGGTTCTAACGGGCGAATTCCGTGGCGCGGGACTCGCGGACCACGGTGATCCGGATCTGGCCGGGGTAGGTCAGCTCCTCCTCGACCTGCTTGGCGACGTCCCTGGCGATGACCTGGGCCTGGATGTCGTCCACGTTCTCGGGCCTGACCATGACCCGGATCTCCCGGCCCGCCTGCATGGCGAAGACCTTGTCCACACCGTCGTACGACTGGGCGATCTCCTCCAGGCGCTCCAGCCGCTTGACGTACGCCTCCAGGGACTCGCGGCGGGCGCCGGGGCGGCTGCCGCTGATCGCGTCCGCGGCCTGGGTGAGCACCGCCTCGACGGTCCTGACCTCCACCTCGTTGTGGTGCGCCTCGATGGCGTGGACGACGTCCTCGTGCTCGCCGTACCGCCGGGCGATCTCCGCGCCGATCATCGCGTGACTGCCCTCGACCTCGTGGGTGAGCGCCTTGCCGATGTCGTGCAGAAGCGCGCAGCGCTTGACGAGGTCACGGTCGAGCCGCAGCTCGGCGGCCATGATCCCGGCGATGTGCGCCGACTCGATCAGGTGCTTGAGCACGTTCTGGCCGTAGGAGGTGCGGTAGCGGAGCTGGCCCAGCAGGGTGACCAGCTCGGGGTGCATCTCGGTGATGCCCAGCTCGACCAGCGCGTCCTCTCCCGCCCGCACGCACAGGTCCCGCACCTCGGCCTTGCTGCGCTCGTACGCCTCCTCGATGCGCTGGGGGTGGATCCGGCCGTCGAGCACGAGCTTCTCCAGCGTCAGTCTGGCCGTCTCCCGCCGGACCGGGTCGAAACACGACAACAGCACCGCCTCCGGCGTGTCGTCGATGATCAGGTTGACCCCGGTCGTGGACTCGAAGGCCCTGATGTTGCGGCCCTCGCGGCCGATGATGCGGCCCTTCATCTCGTCGCCGGGCAGGTGGAGGACGCTCACCACCGACTCGGCCGTCTGCTCGGTGGCGACCCGTTGCACGGCCAGCGTCACGATCTTGCAGGCGCGTTTCTCGCCCTCCTTCCGGGCCTCACTCTCGATCTCCCGGACGATCAGCGCGGCCTCGCGCTTGGCCTGGTTCTCGATCTCCTTGACCAGCTCCGCCTTGGCCTGCTCGGCCGTCAGGCCGGCGACCCGCTCAAGGATCTCCTGCCGCCGCTCGGCCACCCGTTCCAGCTCCTCGCGGCGGTCGGCCAGCTCGGTCTCGGTCTCGGCCAGCTTGCGGGCCCGCTCGGTCTGCCTGCGCGCCTCCTCGTCGAGCCGCTGCTCCCGCTCGGCCAGCCGGTTCTCGCGCCGTTCGAGGTCGGAGCGCAGCTCCTTGAGCTCCGTCTTGAGGATCCGCGCCTCCTCCTCGACCTCCTTGCGCATCAGCGCAGCGCTCTCTGCGAGTGCCTCCGACTTCTTGAGAATCTCCCCCGCGTCACGCTCCGCCTTCGTGCGGATCTCCTCGGCCTCGCGCCTGGCCCGTTCGAGTTCCTCGTTGACCTCGGCCTTCACCTCGGCGAGTTGCTCGGGCGAGGGGCCGGGCGGTGTGACGACACCCGTGCGGCGCATGACTATGACGAGGGCGGCGATCATCACGAGAGCCAGCAGCACCACCGCAACCGCAAGAACGATCACGATCGTGTCCATGCGCGCTCACCCCTCACGACAACTCTTGGCAGGGGTCACACGCGCAGCACGGCAGCGCCCGGTGGCGTCACCAGGACAAATATCGTCGCAATGCCCGGACGCCCCGAGGGGCGACCGATATGGCCCGAAGGCCGGTCAATGTCTCTCGTCCGTCGTGGTACACCGTTATGGCAATCCGCGCTGCGCGGAGTAACTCCTCACTGCGGTCGAGATTAAGCGTCAGAGAGGTAACGAGCAAGCAAAGATGCCCTGTCAAGTGACTTTTGTGTGGTGCTATGGCTCACTCGAAGGTATCCGGAAGCCCATCTGACGGACTGCCTTCGGCCTCGATCGCCTCCCGGACCACACGGAAGGCGAGTCCCGGCGAGTAGCCCTTGCGGGCCAGCATGCCGACCAATCGTCGCATCCGTGCCTGCGGCTCCACGCCGCGGGTGGCGGCCAGCTTCCGGTCCACCAGCCTGCGCGCGGTCTCGGCCTCCTCGTCCGGATCGAGCCGCCCTACGGCGTCCTTGACCGTCTCCTCGGCCACGCCGCGCTGCCGGAGTTCCTGGGCGAGCGCGCGGCGGGCGAGCCCGCGACCGCTGTGCCGGGAGCTCACCCACGCGGTGGCGAAGGCCTCGTCGTCGATGAGCCCGACCTCGGAGAACCGCTCCAGCACGGCGTTCGCCGCCTCCTCGGGCACGTCCCGCTTGCGCAGGGCGTCCGCGAGCTGGGCCCTGGTCTTGGGCGCCATCGTCAGCAGCCGCAGGCAGATGGCTCTGGCCACCGCCTCGGGGTCGGCCGGAGGTCCTTCGCTCGCCGCGGTGCCCTCCTGCGGCCCGTCGGGAAGCCACCCGCCGGAGCGCTCACGCTTTCCCCGGCCTCTCGGCGCTCTCCGTTCCCCCAGAGATCCCGGTTCCCGTAGTCCCGCCCGGTCTCCCAGAGCCCCCGGTTCCCCCAGCCATGCCCGATCTGCCAGAGCCCCCGGTTCCCCCAGCCATGCCTGGTCTCCCAGCCCTGCCTGGTCTCCCGGAGCTTCCTGTTCTCGCAGGCGTGCCCGTTCTCCTCTGCGGCTGCCACGCCCCTGGCGCCGGCGTCCGGCCCGGCCGGCCTCCTGACCGGCTTCCGCACTCCCAGCCTCCGCACGCCCGGTCTCCGCGCGCCGAATCTCCTCGCGCAGGGCGGCGATCGTCGCAGACGCGTCCTCAGCCCGCCCGTGCGGCTCTTCGGCCGGCCCCCAGGGTCCCGAGTTCCAGTCCCCCGGCCCGATCTCGTCGTCCGGGCCGGGGGCCTCCTCGCGCCTCATGCCTGCGCTCAGACGTCACCCGGCTTGGGCGCACTGGCCGCCTTGCTGCCCCGGCCGGACGTGGGGGCGGGCGGCGCCGCCGGAGCGGCGGGGGGCTCGCTCGGCGAGTCGAGCCGCGGCCCGACACCGAGCTTCTCCTTGATCTTCTTCTCGATCTCGTTGGCGATGTCGGGGTTGTTCTTGAGGAAGTTGCGGGCGTTCTCCTTGCCCTGCCCGAGCTGGTCGCCCTCGTACGTGTACCAGGCACCGGCCTTGCGCACGAACCCGTGCTCGACGCCCATGTCGATCAGCCCGCCCTCGCGGGAGATGCCGATGCCGTACAGGATGTCGAAGTCGGCCTGGCGGAAGGGCGGGGCCATCTTGTTCTTGACGACCTTCACCCGGGTCCGATTGCCGACCGGCTCGGTGCCGTCCTTGAGCGTCTCGATCCTGCGCGCGTCCAGCCGCACCGACGCGTAGAACTTCAGCGCCTTGCCACCCGTGGTGGTCTCGGGGCTTCCGAACATGACGCCGATCTTCTCGCGGAGCTGGTTGATGAAGATGGCGGTGGTCCGGGTCTGGTTCAGCGCGCCGGCGATCTTGCGCAGGGCCTGCGACATGAGGCGGGCCTGGAGACCGACGTGGCTGTCGCCCATCTCGCCCTCGATCTCTGCCTTCGGCACGAGGGCCGCCACCGAGTCGATCACGATGATGTCGACGGCGCCGGAGCGGATCAGCATGTCCGCGATCTCCAGCGCCTGCTCACCGGTGTCCGGCTGGGAGACGAGCAACGCGTCGACGTCGACGCCCAGCTTCTTGGCGTACTCGGGGTCGAGGGCGTGCTCGGCGTCGATGAACGCGGCGATGCCGCCGCCCTTCTGGGCGTTGGCCACGGCGTGCAGGGCGACCGTCGTCTTACCGGAGGACTCGGGGCCGTACACCTCGACGATCCTGCCGCGGGGATAGCCGCCGATGCCGAGGGCGACATCGAGAGCGATCGAACCGGTGGGGATGACCTCGATCGGGGCACGCGCGTCGTCTCCGAGGCGCATGACGCTGCCCTTGCCGAACTGCCGCTCGATCTGCGCGAGGGCGGTCTCAAGGGCCTTCTCGCGGTCGTTGATTGCCATTGGGTGCCCCCTGAAGGGTGGTCGTCTGCTCGGTCACCGAAAAGCTACGGGGTGCCACCGACATTTTCCGGAGCTTCCCGCAGTCCGCCCCGGAAGGCGGGCCGGGAGCCTGTCGCGCCGGCGACCTGACGGCGCGCACCCCGGCGGCGACCAGTCCAATATAGCCGAACGACTGTTCGATCACATGCCGGAACCGCCGACGAGCCCGCGAACGAACGGCGTCCCAACCGCGCCGTTACATTCCCGGGCGTTACTCTGCCATGGTTGCCACCGCTCTGACCTGGGACGATCCTTGTAGCAAAGCTGGATCTCCCCGCTGGAGGGGCCACGTGACGGGCACCGGCGACTACAGCGGACAGCGCCTGGCCCGCCTTGAGGCGCTCGCGGCGCGGCTCCCCGAGCATGGTCTCTCCGCACGGCTGCTCGGCACGGACGACCCGGTCCTGTCCGTCTGGCACCCGGGCACCGGCAGGCAGACGATCGTCTTCGCGACGCCCGCCAAGGAAGGCTGGATGTTCCTGTGGGCGCCGGGCGGCCAGGAGAGCGCCGACGACCCCGGCCGTGCGGCCGAACTGATCCATCGGACGCTCTCCCGGCACCCCTGATCCTCACGGTCGCGCCCCGCCCCCGTCAGCGGACGACCTCGCCCAGCTTGACCCGCGCGCCGGTGCGGAGCACCGCCCTCCGGTACACGCGGGCCGCGCCCAGCAGGACGGCCACCACGGCCACGACCATGAGAGCCCCGGCGATGAGGATCTCCCCCAGCGGCACGTCGACGGCGGCCGTACGCACGGGCATGACCATCGAGGAGAACGGCGGCACGAACGACAGCACGCGCGCGACCGTGCCCGTCGGCTCGACGGCGGCGAAGTAGGCCGTCAGGTAGGTGAGCATCATGAGCATGGTCATCGGCGTCAGGACGGTGTTGAGCTCCTCCTGCCGCGACACCAGGGAACCGAAGGCCGCGGCGAGCGCCGAGAAGAAGGCGTAGCCCAGCACGAACCAGACGACCGCGCTGACCACGATTCCCCCCATTCCGGGCGGCAGGTCGGCCGTGAAGCCGGTCGCGAACGACGCCGCCAGACCTGCGGCGATGACCACGACGAGGTTGACCAGCCCCAGCGAGCCCAGCCCGACGATCTTGCCGCCGAGGAGCTGCCAGGGGCGCACCGAGGTGAGCAGGATCTCCACGATGCGGCTGCCCTTCTCCTCCACCACGCCCATGGCGACGAACATCGAGGAGTAGATGAGCAGGAAGAACAGCACCATCACGATCAGCGTGGCGATGCCGGTGCGCACGCCCTGGTAGCGGGCGTCCGCGCCGACCGACTCCACCGTCAGCGGCGTGATGGTGAGGCCGGCCGCCTTGATCTGGGCGTCGCGGTGGGCGCTCTCCAGGACCAGCCCGAGCCGCTGGTCGAGTTCGCCGTTCGCGAGAACCTTGTCCCCGTTGATCAGGGCCGCGTCGAGGTCCCCGTCGATCACGGCCTTCCGCGCGGCCGCCTCGTCCGGCCACCGGGAGTACGCGAGCTGGGCCGCGGGCGGGGGCGCCTGGCCCACGACGCCCACGTTGTAGGTGTCGTCGCCGCCGAGGACCTTGGGCAGGAACGCCAGCGCGGCCACCAGGACGGCGCTGACCGCCAGACTGATCAGGTACGACTTCGTCCTGACGCGCGTGCGGATCTCCCGCTGGGCCACCAGCCACAGGCCGTTCATGCCACCGCCTCCCTGAAGATCTCGGCCAGCGTCGGCTGCCTGCGGCCGAAGTGCTCCACCCTGCCCGCCCCGATCGCCGTACGCAGGATGTCCTGGTCGTCGCCCTCCTCGCACAGCAGGACGTCGCGGTCGCCCTCGCGGGTCAGCTCGCCGGGCAGGCCGTCGGCCCAGCCGGGCGCGGCGTCCCTGACCACGACCCGCAGCACCCCGCGGCCCTCCCGCTCGCGCAGCTCGCCGACCGGCCCGTACGCCACCATGCGGCCCGCCGAGATGATGCCCACCGAGTCGCAGAGCCGTTCGACCAGGTCGAGCTGGTGGCTGGAGAAGATCACCGGCACGCCCGCGGCGGCGCGGTCCTTGAGCACCTCCGCGAGCGCGTCGACCGCCAGCGGGTCGAGGCCCGAGAACGGCTCGTCGAGGATCAGCACCGCCGGCTCGTGGACGAGCGCGACCGCGAGCTGCACCCGCTGCTGGTTGCCGAGCGACAGCGCCTCCACGGCGTCGTCGCGCCGCTCGACCAGGCCGAGCCGTTCGACCAGGGCGGCGGTGGCCGAGCGCGCGGCGGCCGGGGCGAGCCCGTGGAGTCTGCCGAAGTATTCGATCTGCTCGGCGACCTTCATCTTCTGGTAGAGGCCGCGCTCCTCCGGCATGTAGCCGAACGTGCGGCGGTCGTCGTACGTCACCGGGCGCCCGTCGAGGCGCACCTGGCCGGAGTCGGCGTCGAGCACGCCCATGACGATCCGCATCGTCGTCGTCTTGCCCGCGCCGTTGGCGCCGACGAACCCGAACATCTCGCCCGGCCGTACGGTGAAGCCCACCCCGTCGAGGGCGGTCTTGTCTCCATAGCGTTTGCGCAGGCCGTCGATCTCAAGCACGGGGGGCTGCCTCCACAATTCGTCGTAGAACGTCCATGTATGTCTCGAAGGCCGTACGTCCCCCATCGGTCAGCGAGAGCCAGGTGCGCGCGCGCTTGCCGACGAAGGTCTTCTCCACCCGGACGTAACCGGCCTGTTCGAGCGTCAGGATGTGCTTGCTGAGCAGCGAGTCGCTGACCTCGATGGTGTCGCGGAGGAAGCGGAAGTCGGCCTTGTCCGCCGCGGCCAGGGCCGCCATGATCGACAGCCGCACCGGCGCGTGGATGATCTCGTCGAGCTCGTGGCGCGGATGGGCCGTCATCGGTTCCTCATCACGCGGAGCCCGCCGTACACCAGGGGCAGCCCGGCGAGCACCGACAGCGCGGCGAACGCCGCCGTCCAGCCCGCCGCGGGCCGGTCGGGCAGCAGCCAGACGCCGACGACGAACGGCACCGCCATCGTCATCACGTACGCGACCGAGACCGGCCCGTTGATCCGCTTCATCAGCCGATCGTGAACCCGCAGCCGGGCCCAGTACACGCACAGGGCGACCGTCAGGACGACCCATCCGAGCCCGGCGATCAACGGCAAGGGGTGGCCGCCGAGGAAAATCGCCGGCCAGTAGACCATCGTGGCCAGTCCCACGAACAGGTACGCCCGTCCGGGCCCGCGCGAGGAGTGCCGGACCCGCCGTCCCACGCGCCCGATCTCCTGGAGAGCCTCATCGGGAGTGAAGTGGTCTCCGCTCATGCGCTTCCTCCGTGTTCATCCGCTAAACACGCTAGCAAGCACTCAACCGGTGTTCAAGTGGTCGCCGTAGACGACGGAGGGCATGAGTAATTGGACGAATGACACGTGACGGGATCACACCGCCGCGGTCACGGGGTGGAGCCGGCGGGGAGCGCCGCCGAGCGGTGGCCGCCGGCGCGCTCTGCCGGCAGGCGGGAGGGGGGTTTCAGCGCAGCTTGGGGTCCACGTCGACCTCCTGGCAGACGGCCTGCCAGACCTGCTTGGCCGCCACGCCCTCGGAGAGGGCCTGCTCGACCGTGCGCCCGCCGAGCCCGGCGATCACGTAGTCCTTCGCCCACGACTCCGCGTACGCCTCCCCGAAGTGGCGGCGCATCCTGTTCCAGAAGTCTGTGAGGCGCATGCGTTCAGTATGACGCCGCGGCCCGGATGACCCGTCCCGGCCGCGGCGCCGCGATCGCTTCCCGACCGGCGCTTCCCGACCGGCAGGAGACGGCGTCACATGACGCGGGTGCCGTACATCTCGCCGAGCGGGTCCGCGAGCAGTTCCAGGCGGGCGCCGTCCGGGTCCTGGAAGTAGATCGAGCTGCCGCTCTCCACCTGGTACGGCACGCCGGCGGCGTCGAGCTTGCCGCGCAGGCGCTCCCAGGTCGCCCGCTCCACGGAGATCGCGATGTGGTGGAGCCCGCCGAGGACCTCCTTGTACGGCTCCAGGTCGAGGCCGGGGAGGTCGAAGAACGCCAGCAGGTTGCCGTTGCCGATGTCGAAGAAGAAGTGGTTGGACCCGCGGTAGTCGCGGTTCTCGAATATCTCGGTCAACGGGAACTCGAGGAGCTCGTGGTAGAAGCGGATCGTCCGCTCGACGTCAGACGAGATCAGAGCGAAGTGGTGCAGGCCCCTCGCGCTGCTGGCGGCACGGCGCTCGCCCAGGTAGCGCTCGCGGATCCGCGCGCGCTCCGCCTCGATGGCCGCGTAGTCGATTTCCATACTCAGGAAGATTGTCCCGATGGGGGCATCTCATGCCATCCCGGGTCAGGGGAGCGGCCGCCTGCCTGGGCCGGCTTGCCCCGCACTTGCCTCTCACCTGGTGACGGGATGGCGGTGCGGCGTTTTCTGTCGGTGGGGGGATGCATGATGGGCAGGTGGGTGCGATCGACGGCTTCAGCCCGGTGACCAGGGAGTGGTTCACCGGCGCCTTCGCGACGCCGACCGCCGCGCAGGAGGGCGCCTGGTCGTCGATCGCGCGGGGCGAGAACACGCTCGTGGTCGCTCCCACCGGGTCCGGCAAGACGCTCGCGGCCTTCCTGTGGGCCATCGATCGCCTCGCCGTCGAGCACACGGCGGGCCCGGCCTCGCCGGGAGACCTGGCGGCTGGGCAGCCCCGCCGCCGCGGCGCGCGACGCGGCCGGAAGGATGACGGGGAGCCGCCCCGGCCCTGCCGGGTCGTGTACGTCTCCCCCCTGAAGGCCCTCGCGGTGGACGTCGAGCGCAACCTGCGGGCCCCGCTCACGGGCATCCGGCAGACGGCGCTGCGGATGGGCCTGCCCGCCCCCGACATCTCTGTGGCGATCCGCTCCGGAGACACCGCGGCCGAGGATCGGCGCCGTTTCGCCGCCCGGCCCTCCGACATCCTGATCACTACGCCCGAGTCCCTGTTCCTGATCCTCACCTCACAGGCGCGCGAGGCGCTGCGCGGCGTCGAAACCGTGATCGTGGACGAGGTGCACGCCGTCGCGGGGACCAAGCGCGGGGCGCACCTCGCGCTGACGCTGGAGCGGCTCGACGCCCTGCTGCCCGCTCCGGCCCAGCGCATCGGGCTGTCGGCGACCGTACGGCCGGTCGAAGAGGTGGCGACGTTCCTCGGCGGGTCCCGCCCGGCCACGGTCGTGCAGCCGCCCTCCGAGAAGGTCATCGAGGTCGACGTCGTGGTGCCGGTGGAGGACATGACCGAGCTGGCGCCGCCTCCGCCCGGCGCCGACGGCGAGTCGCCGGAGCAACGGAGGAGCATCTGGCCGCATGTCGAGGAGCACCTTCTCGACCTGATCGAGGCCCATCGGTCCACGATCGTCTTCGCCAACTCGCGGCGTCTGTCTGAGCGCCTGTGCACCCGGCTCAACGAGCTCGCCTGGGAGCGGCGGACCGCTCCCGGGCGGAGCGAGGATCCGAGCCCGGGCATCGGAGATCCGGCCCACTGGTCGGATGCCTTCGAGGAGTTGCACGCGCAATGGTCGGACCGGCGCGAAGGACCTGATGCCCAGGGCGGGGATGCCTGGCGGACGGGCCCGGCGGCCATGCCGTCCGAGATGATGGCCCAGGCGGGGGCCTCGGCGGGAGCGATCCCCGAGGTGGTGCGGGCGCATCACGGCTCCGTCTCCAAGGAGGAGCGGTCCCAGATCGAGGAGGCGCTGAAGTCGGGCCGCCTGCCCGCGGTGGTCGCCACCTCCAGCCTGGAGCTGGGCATCGACATGGGGTCGGTGGACCTGGTGGCCTGTGTCGAGGCGCCGCCCAGCGTGGCGAGCGGCCTGCAGCGCATCGGCCGCGCCGGGCACCAGGTCGGGGCCGTGTCCCGAGGCGTGATCTTCCCCAAGTATCGGGGCGACCTGGTCCAGACGGCCGTCGTGGCCGAGCGCATGCGAACGGGGCAGATCGAGGAGATCCGCTATCCGCGCAATCCCCTCGACGTGCTGGCCCAGCAGATCGTCGCGATGACGGCGCTCGACGAGTGGACGGTCGACTCGCTGGAGGCGGTGGTGCGCCGGGCCGCGCCGTACGCCACGCTGCCGCGCAGCGCGCTGGAGGCGACGCTCGACATGCTCGCCGGGCGCTACCCGAGCGAGGAGTTCGCCGAACTGCGTCCGCGCATCGTGTGGGACCGGGTGACGGGCACCCTTCATGGCCGTCCCGGGGCCCAGCGTCTGGCGGTGACGAACGGGGGCACCATCCCCGACCGCGGGCTGTTCGGCGTGTTCCTGGTGGGCGACAAGGCGTCGCGCGTGGGCGAGCTGGACGAGGAGATGGTCTACGAGTCCCGCGTCGGCGACGTGTTCGTGCTGGGCGCCACCTCGTGGCGGATCGAGGACATCACCGCCGACCGGGTCCTGGTCTCCCCCGCCCCCGGGCAGCCGGGCAAGCTGCCGTTCTGGCACGGAGACGCCCCGGGCCGGCCCGCCGAGCTGGGCCGGGCGATCGGCGCGTTCCTCCGCGAGCTGTCGTCCGCCGGGGCGGGCGGCCGGGGCGACCCGGCGTCGGCGCGCGAGCGGATCCGCGCGGCGGGGCTCGACGACTACGCCGTCGGCAACCTGCTCGCCTACCTGACCGAGCAGCGGGAGGCGACGGGCTATGTGCCCGACGACCGCACTCTCGTGGTCGAGCGGTTCCGCGACGAGCTGGGCGACTGGCGCGTGGTGATCCACTCCCCCTTCGGCGCGCGGGTCCACGCTCCCTGGGCGCTCGCCATCGGGCGGCGGCTGCGCGAGCGGTACGGCGTCGACGTCCAGGCCGTCCACTCCGACGACGGCATCGTGCTGCGCGTGCCCGACACCTTCGAGGAGGCGCCGACCGACGTCGCGGTGTTCGACGCCGAGGAGATCGAGCAGGTCGTGATCGAGGAGCTGGGGGGCTCCGCCCTGTTCGCCTCCCGGTTCCGGGAATGTGCCGGACGTGCCCTTCTGCTGCCGCGCCGCTCGCCCGGCAGGCGCAGCCCCCTGTGGCAGCAGCGCCAGCGGGCGGCCCACCTGCTCGGCGTCGCGAGCAAGTACGCCGGGTTCCCGGTGGTGCTGGAGACGATGCGCGAGTGTCTGCAGGACGTCTTCGACGTGCCGGGCCTGGTGGAGCTCATGCGGGACGTCGCCGCCCGGCGGGTGCGGGTGGTCGAGGTGGAGACCTCGCAGGCGTCCCCGTTCGCGGCGTCACTGCTGTTCAACTACATCGGCGCGTTCATGTACGAGGGTGACGCGCCGCTGGCCGAGCGGCGGGCGCAGGCGCTCGCCCTCGACACGGCGCTCCTCGCCGAGCTCATGGGGCAGGCCGACCTGCGGGAGCTGCTCGACCCGGATGTCGTCGCCGAGACCGAGCGGGAGCTGGCGCGGCTGGACAGGCCGCTGCGCGACGCCGAGGACCTCGCCGATCTGCTGCGCTCGCACGGTCCGCTGCTCGCCCAGGACGTCTCGATCCGCGAGGGAGATCCCGCCTGGCTCGCCGACCTGGAGCGGGCTCGCCGGGCCATCCGGGTACGCGTGGCGGGCCACGAGCAATGGGCCGCTGTGGAGGACGCCTGGCGCCTGCGCGACGCGCTCGGGGTGCCGTTGCCTGTGGGCGTCCCGCACGAGTTCCTCGAAGCGCCGCTCGCCGGTGGGCCCGGCGAGCCGGGCCGGGTCACCGCCCCCGATCCGCTCGGCGACCTGGTCGCGCGCCACGCCCGCACCCGCGGGCCGTTCTCCTCCGGCACGGCCGCAGGGCGCTTCGGCGTGGGCGTCGCGGTGGTGGACGAGGCGCTGCGCCGTCTCGCGGCGGCGGGCAGGGTGGTCGCCGGCGAGTTCCGCCCAGGGGGCCGGGGCGAGGAGTGGTGCGACGCCGGGGTGCTGCGGCTGCTGCGGCGCCGGTCGCTGGCGCGGCTCCGCAAGGAGGTCGAACCGGTCCCCCCGGAGACGCTGGCGGCGTTCCTGCCCGCCTGGCACGGCATCGTCCCCCAGAGCGTCCCGCCGACCGGCGGCGGACCGGGCGGCGACGGCGGCCGGGCCGGGCTCGCAGGGCCCGGCGCCCAGAACGGCCAGGGCCACGGCTCGCCGCGGGCCATGGACGCTCTGATCACGGCGATCGAACGCTTGCAGGGAGCGGCCATCCCTGCTTCCGCATTGGAGTCGCTGGTGCTCCCCGCGCGAGTGCCCGGATACTCCCCCGCCCTGCTCGACGAGCTGACCTCGTCCGGGGAGGTCGTCTGGGTGGGCCAGGGCTCCCTGCCCGGTGGCGACGGGTGGGTCGGTCTCTATTTCGCCGACACCGCACCCCTGCTGCTCCCCGCGCCGTCGGAGATCACCATGACTCCGCTGCACGAGCAGATCCTGGAGATCCTGAGCGGGGGCGGCGCGTTGTTCTTCCGCGAGCTGTCCAACCGGATCGCGGCGGCGGCGCTCGGCGACCAGGCGCCGCCCCTGTCCGGCCCGGACGCCGCCTCGGCCCGCCGGGCCAGAATCCTCGGCCGCGAGGGCACAGCAGGGCCGGATGGCGCGACGGGGCCGGATGGCGTGGCGGGTGTCGCGCGTGCGAGCGCGCTGCCGGACGACACGACACTCGCAGCGGCCCTGTGGGACCTCGTCTGGGCGGGCCGGGTCACCGGCGACACGCTGGCCCCGCTTCGCTCGACACTGGGCACCGGGCGGCCCGCCCACCGGCCGGCGGCGACCAGGCGCCGCCGCGCGGTGCTGCCGACGAGAAGCGGGCCGCCGACCGTGAGCGGCCGTTGGTGGCTGCTGCCCTCGCCGTCGGGTGACGCCACCCAGCGGGCGCACGCGCAGGCCGAAGTCCTGCTGGAGCGGCACGGCGTGCTGACGCGGGGCGGCATCACGGCCGAGCGCCTGCCCGGCGGGTTCTCCGCCGTCTACCAGGTGCTGCGCGCCTTCGAGGAGAGCGGCCGGTGCCGCCGGGGCTACTTCGTCGAAGGTCTGGGCGGCGCCCAGTTCGCCCTCCCGGGCGCGGTCGACCGCATGCGCGCCATGTCCTCCACCATGTCCTCCGCCATGTCCTCCACGCGTCCCGCTCCGGCCGAGGACCTGTGGTCGATCCCCGCCCCGCCGCCGCCCCGCCGTGCGGTCGTGCTCGCGGCGACCGACCCCGCCAACCCGTACGGCGCGGCCCTGCCCTGGCCGGACCGCACGGACGACGTGACCCACAAGCCGGGCCGTAAGGCCGGCGCGCTGGTGGTGCTGGTGGAGGGCGAACTGATCCTCTACGTCGAGCGCGGAGGGAAGACCCTGCTGTCGTCCGGGCCCGAGGAGGACCTGCGGCCGGCCGTGCAGGCCCTGGCCGTCGCGGTGAAGCGGGGAGCACTGGGGAAGCTGACGGTCGAGCGGGCCGACGGCACCGCCATCGCCGACTCCCCGCTCGCGGCGGCGCTGGAAGCCGCGGGATTCCACCCCACCCCCCGCGGCCTGCGGATTCGCGCCTGACCAGGTTCACGTTCGGCAGGCGGAGCCGTGAAGCACGCTCGCCACGCTGCGCCGTCCCGAAGCACCGGTGGGGCGGAAATGCCCTACAGCTCGACGGGGCCGTAGATGGCGGCGGGGGCGCGACGGGTCATGGCCCAGTAGCGGTCGCCGTACGACCAGTGCCACCACTCGGTCGGGTAGTTGACCAGCCCGGCCGCCTCCAGGGCGGCGCGCAGGACGTCGCGGTTGCGCCGCGCCTCGGCTCCCACGGGGGCGGCGGTGTAGCACGCGCCGCCGCTCTGCTCAGGGGTGGCGTTGACCGCCGTCCCCATGTCGAGCTCCACCCCGTCGTCGCCGCACAGCGTGAGGTCGACGGCCGCGCCCGCCGTGTGGGGGGCCACCTCGATCGGCGAGACGTACCGGCTCGCGGCGACGTGCAGCTCCGCGCCCGACATGTGGGGGAACGCCGCCCGCAACTCGTCCTTGTACTCCTCGAAATACCTCGTCTGCAGCGCCGGCGGCCGGTAGCCCTCGACCACCACCAGGTTGCACCCTGCGGGCAGGCGCTCCTGTGCCTCCTCCAGGCGGGCGAGCAGGCCCTCACGCAGGTGGGCGTAGGCCCCGGCGGGGTCGGCGAGCCGCCCGTCCACCCGCAGCCGCCCTCGTACGTCGCTCAGCTTCTCCCCGCACTCGTTCACTCCGATCGAGGTCACGCGGGGATCGGAGATGAGCACCGGATTTTCGGCGAGGCCGGGCACGGCGGAGCGATCATGCGGAAAGTCGGGCATGAGGATCAACCTACCGTCACACGGTGTCCGAGAAGACCTCTTCACGCGCTCGGTCCAAAGCGGCGACGATCGCACCCATGAGAACGGGATTGCCCTCCACTCCGGTCGCCACCACGGTGGGGCGGCTCGGGCACACCCTGGCCACCGCCTCCTCGACGCGCTCCGCGAGGTGGACGCCGCCGGCCCTGCCCACGTCACCGCCGAGCACGACGAGCCCCGGGTCGAGGACCACGGAGACCGCCGCGACCCCGACCGCGAGCCGCCCGGCCAGGTCCTCGACGAAGGCCTCGTTGCCGGCGTCCATGGCCGTACGGACCAGGTCGGCCACCTCGGCGTCCCGCACGTCCGGGGCAGCGAGGCCGTGCGCGCGGGCCAGGTTCCACAGCGCCTCTCCTCCGACGAGGCGCTGGAAGGACCCGGTCTGCGGCGCGGTGACCGCGCTCGGCAGCGGTTCCCCTGGGACGGGCAGCCAGCCGATCTCGCCCGCGCCGCCGGTGATGCCGCGGTGCAGCCGGCCGCCGAGCATGACGCCGAGGCCCTGGCCGACGCCGGTCCACAGGATCACGAAGTCGTCGGCGCCCCGCGCGGCGCCGTACGTCTGCTCGGCGAGGGCCGCCAGGTTGACGTCGTTCTCGATGATCACGCATTCGCCCAGGAGGGTGCGCAGCCCGGCCAGGATGCCGACGTGCCACGTGGGCAGGTCGACCGAGTAGCGCACGTCGCCGGTGAGCGGATCGACCACTCCGCGCGTGCCGATGACGAAGCAGCGCAGCCGGGTGAGCTCTATCCCGGCCGTCCCGCAGGCCCGCTGGACGGCCTCGTGGACGATGCCCACGGGATCGCGGGCCTCGCTCGGGTCCACGGCCACCTGGGCGACGACCGTGCCGGTGATGTCGGCGACGGCGGCGGTGACGCTGTCCGGCAGCACCTCCAGCCCCGCGACGTACGCACTGGAGGGGTTGACCCCGTACAGCGCGGCGTTGGGGCCGCGTCCGCCGGGGCGCTCCCCCGCGGCCGTGACCAGCCCGCGCGTCTCCAGCCGGGCCAGGAGCTGGCCGGATGTGACCTTGGACAGCCCGGTAAGCTCTCCCAACTCGGCCCTGGTCAGCGGGCCTCTGGAGATGAGGAGTTCCAATGCCGCGCGGTCGTTGATCTGCCGAAGCAGCCGAGGCGTACCCGGTCGTTGAGGCACCGGCTGGTTCCCCTCTCGTCACGATCCGCTAACGCGGTCTTTTTTATAAGAAAGTTTCTTGTTAGTTTATCGCCAGCCAGCCCGGAGGCAACCGATCAGCCTCGGGACGCCAGAGCGCCGACCGAAAGGAGAGCGCCTTCCGGCAGGTGAGCGGCCCGCCGACACCCCCCATGAGGCGCACCCCCGACGCGAAGCCGGGAAGGGAGAGACACAACGTGAAGATCGCGAAGATCGCGGTCGCGACCACCGCGACCGCTGCCCTGGCCCTGGGACTCGCCGCTTGCGGAAGCGACGACTCCGGAAGCACGACGGCCCCGTCGTCCTCCGCCGCCGCGAGCGGTCCGAAGTTCGCCGGCCAGACTCTTACCGTGTGGCGACTCGGTGCCCCCACCGACGTCTTCACCAAATACATGGACGACCTGAACGCCAAGTTCAAGGAGAAGACGGGCGCCGAGGCGAAGGTCCAGTGGATCCCCTGGCCCGACGCCCAGAAGAAGTGGACCACCGCGCTCGCCGGCGGCGAGGGCCCGGACGTCACCGAGTTCGGCAACGACCAGGTCGCCGCCTGGGTGGCCCAGGACGCGCTCGCGGACATCACCGACGCCGTCAAGAGCGACCCCGAGCTCCAGCAGATCCCGCAGAACCTGTGGAGCTACGAGACGATCGACAGCAAGATCTACGCCGTGCCGTGGGGCGGCGGCACCCGCGCCGTGCTCTACCGCAAGGACTGGTTCGACAAGCTCGGCATCGAGATCCCCAAGACCTGGGACGACCTGGTCGCCGCGGCCAAGAAGATCGTGGACAAGCAGGGCAAGGACGTCGACGGCTTCGCCTTCAACGGCGGCTCCGACGCGAACATGTCGCTGTCGCCGTTCGTCTGGTCGGCGGGCGGTGACTTCGCCAAGTTCGAGGGCGGCAAGTGGGTGGGCCAGCTCACCCAGCCGGCCTTCAAGGAGGGCTTCCAGTTCTACACGGATCTGGTCGCCAAGGACGGCGTGTCCGGCAAGGGCCGCCTGACGCAGAACTCCGTCGACATCGCCCAGCGCTTCGCCGCCGGCAAGGTCGGCATGTACGTCACCGGCGGCTGGGACATCGCCGCCATCAAGGAGCAGAGCAAGGGCAAGGTCGACGAGTCGAAGATGGGCTTCTTCTCGCTGCCCGCCAAGGACGGCTCCGGCCCGGCCCCGGCCTTCCAGGGCGGCAACGACATCGCCGTCTGGAAGGACGCCAAGAACCCCGAGCTCGCCCTCGAGTACGTCAAGCTCGCCGCGGGCAAGGAGTTCGGCGTCCGGTACGCCAAGGAGGGCGGCCTGCTCCCGCTCTACCCCGACGCGCTCGCGGAGCTGGGCAGCGACCCCGCCCAGAAGCCGTTCACGGACACCTTCAAGGTCGCCAAGGGCTTCCCGGCCAGCCCCAACTGGGCGGAGGCCAACGACACCAAGGCCGTGCTGCAGAACGCGGCGCGTGAGGTGATCGAGGGCAAGAAGAACGTCGACCAGGCTCTGGCGGACGCGAACACCGAGCTTGAGACGATCCTCAACCAGTAGATCATGACTCACTCGTCAACCCTCGCCCGGGGCGGAGCCGACACCTCCGCCCCGTCGCGGCGCAGTCGCAAGCGGACGCGCAGGTCGGGGCTCTCCCCGAAGGCCGTTCCGTACGTCCTGCTCCTGCCCGGCTTCCTGGTCATCGCGGTGCTGCTGCTCTACCCGCTGTACCAGATGGTCGAGATGTCCTTCCACAAGGTCGGGCTCCGGCAGATCAAGGCCGTCAACCCCGCGCCCGCCGACTTCGTCGGCTGGGACAACTACTCGCAGATCCTCGACTCGGACCTGTTCTGGTCGTCGCTGCGCAACACGGTGCTCTTCGCCGTCGTCACCGTCGCGCTGACGCTCGTCCTCGGGACCCTCGTCGGCCTGCTGCTCAACAAGCTCGGCCCGAAGATGTCGACCTTCGTGATCGTCGGCATCATGGCCGCGTGGGCCACCCCGCCCACGGCCCAGGCGATCGTGTGGAAGTGGCTGTTCGACTCCGACTCGGGCATCGTCAACTGGACGCTGAACCTCCTGCCCGACTGGCTGTCGAACCTGCTGTTCGGCCGCGCCGACTGGAGCGGGCACCCGTGGTTCAACGACACGCTCACGCTCTACTTCGTGCTGATCGTGGCCGTGGTGTGGGCGTCGTTCCCGTTCATCTCGGTGTCGGTGCTCGCGGGGCTCAAGAGCATCCCCTCGGAGCTGTACGAGGCGGCGAAGATGGACGGCTCGGGCGCGGTCCTCACGTTCAGGAGGATCACGCTTCCGCTGCTCAAGCCGGTGTTCTCGGTGCTGGTCGTGCTGTCGATCATCTGGGACTTCAAGGTCTTCACACAGCTCTACCTGCTGGCCGGCGGCACGGTGAACCGCGACGCGTTCAACCTGTCGCTGTGGAGCTACGCCGAGGCGTTCAGCAGCCCGCCGAAGATGGGCCTGGGCGCCGCCATCGCGGTCGTGCTGACCGTGATCCTGCTCCTGATCACCTTCGTGTACGTGCGTCAGATCGTGAAGACGGAGGACGACATCCGATGAGCCCGCTCGCCCGCAGGAGGCTCGGACGGGCCGCGCTGAACGCGGCCGGGGTCGTGGTGTTCCTCTTCGCGGTCTTCCCCGTCTACTGGATGGTCACCACGGCCTTCAAGCCGAACGACCAGATCTTCACCACGAGCTTCATCCCGTTCCCCAGCCCGCCCTCGATGGACCACATCTCGCGGGTCTTCACCAAGGGCGTCGCCGGCCACTCCATCTGGCAGTACCTGTTCAACAGCACGCTCGTGGCGCTCAGCGCCGTCGTGCTCGGCGCGGTGTTCGCGCTGCTCGCGGCGACCGCGGTGGCCAGGTTCCGCTTCCGGTTCCGCACCTCGTTCCTGATCCTGCTGCTGATCGTGCAGATGGTGCCGGCCGAGGCGCTGCTGATCCCGCTGTTCACCATGGTCAAGCGGCTCGGCCTGTACGACCAGCTGCTCGGCCTGATCATCATCAACGTCGGCCTGACGCTGCCGTTCTCCGTCTGGATGCTGCGCACGTTCGTCGCGGCCGTGCCCAAGGAGCTGGAGGAGGCGTCCTGGATCGACGGCGCGGGCCGGTTCACCACGTTCTGGCGGGTGCTGTTCCCGCTCGTCGCGCCCGGTCTCGTCGCGACCAGCATCTTCGCGTTCATCACCACCTGGAACGAGTTCGTCTACGCCCTGACCCTCATCGGCGACCAGGGCAAGTACACGATGCCGGTCGCGCTGCAGTTCTTCGTCGGCCAGCGTTCGACCGACTGGGGCGGCATCATGGCCGCCTCCACCCTGATGACCATCCCGGTCCTCATCTTCTTCCTGCTGGTCCAGCGGCGGATGGTCTCCGGCCTCGTCGCGGGCGCGGTCAAGGGATAACCACACCGCCACCGGCACCTCCCCCTCGTACGGCCGCCCTTGTCGCCGCCCTTGTACGGCCACCGCGACCCGGTGGCCGTACGGGCCCTGCCCGCGCGCCGTCACACCCTCTGTCACCTAAGGAGCCGAGACACCATGTCCGCCACCCGCGACCCCCTGACGGGGGCCGCCGACCCGTCCACGCGTACCGGCGACCCGGGCCTGCACCGGCTCGCGGCGGGCGCACTGCTGATCTCGTTCCGGGGCACGACCGCGCCGGACTGGGTCCTGCGCGGCCTGGAGGACGGTCTGGGGGGCGTCTGCCTCTTCGGGTTCAACGTCGCGGACGGCGAGCAGGTCGCCGCGCTCAGCGCCCGCCTGCACGAGGCGGGACGCCCGGTCGTCTCCCTGGACGAGGAGGGCGGGGACGTCACCCGGCTGGCCTACCACACCGGGAGCGCCTACCCGGGCAACGCGGCGCTCGGCGCGGTGGACGACGTGGCGCTGACCGAGCGGGTCTACCACGCGATGGCCGCGGATCTGGCGCGGTGCGGGGTGAACCTCGACATGGGCCCGGTGGCCGACGTCAACACCGCCGACGACAACCCGATCATCGGCACCCGGTCGTTCGGCTCGTCGCCGGACCTCGTGGCACGGCACACGGTCGCCGCCGTACGCGGCCTGCAGTCCGCGGGGATCGCCGCCTGCGTCAAGCACTTCCCGGGTCACGGCGCCACCCACCAGGACTCGCACCTGGAGATCCCGCTGGTGGACGCCTCGCTCGACCTGCTGAGGGAGCGCGAGCTGGTCCCCTTCCTGGCGGCGATCGAGGCGGGCGCGAAGTCCATCATGTCGGCGCACGTGGCGGTCCCCGACCTGACCGGGACGCTGCCCGCCACGCTGAGCCGGGAGACGCTGACCCGGCTGCTGCGGCGCGAGCTCGGCTACGACGGCGTCGTGATCACCGACGCCCTCGACATGCACGCGATCAGCAGGAGCGTGGGGCTCGCGGAGGGTGCGGTGATGGCCCTGGCCGCGGGCGCCGACCTGCTGTGCCTCGGGCCGCTGCCCACTCCGGAGGACGTCCGGGGCATGGTGGACCACATCGTGGACGCCGTCGCCGAGGGCAGGCTCACGGCCGAGCGGCTGGAGGAGGCCGCCGCGCGGGTGGAGCGGCTGCGCGACTGGTTCGGCGCGACACGCGCCGAGGACGCGGAGGGCGACGTCATCGGCCTGGACGCCGCCCGCCGCGCCGTGTCGCTGACGGGCTCGGCGGGGCCGCTGGTCGACCCGTTCGTGGTCGAGATCGACACGCCGCCCACGATCGCGGTGGGCGAGGTGCCCTGGGGGGTCGCGCCGTGGCTGCCGCAGGCCGAGATCGTCCGGGTCAAGCCGGAGGAGGCCGACGCCGCGGCGCTGCTCGGGCGGGCGCGGGACCGCTCGCTGATCGTCGTCGTCAAGGACGCCCACCGCCACCAGGGCAGCCGCGAGCTGATCTCGGGGCTGCTCGCCGCCCGCCCGGACGCCGTCGTGGTGGAGATGGGCCTGCCGATCTGGCGGCCCGACTCGGGGGCCTACATTGCGACGTACGGCGCGGCCCGCGCCAACGCCCAGGCGGCCGTCGAACTGCTCACGGCGTGAACGCCTCGGGCACCGCCGTCGTGCCGCGCGTACGAGGAGAGCGGACGACCGCGTAGAGGACCGCGGCGGCGACCTGGACGGCGGCGATCCCGAGCAACACGAGCGGCGCGGGCAGCCCGGCGCACAGGCCGGCCACGGCGGACCCGCAGGACGCCGCCGTGATCTTCAGACCCGCTCCGAGCGTGAACACCTGGGGCCGCAGCCGGGGCGGCGCGTGGTCCGCCCGGATGCGCAGCGTGGCGCTCAGCAGCGGCCCGTCGAACAGCCCGGCGAGGGCGAACAGCGGCATCGCCCAGGTCACCGAAGGCGCGAGCGCGGCGACCGCCAGGGCCAGCCCCAAGCCGAGCATGGCGAGCCCGGCCAGGCGTGGGGCCGGAACGGGCCGCCGCGCCACGGCCAGCGAGCCGATCAGGGCTCCCACGGCGAACGCCGTCACCAGTGCGCCCCAGTGCGCCCCCCGCGCCCGGACTGCCGTGCGCGTCCGCGAAGAGCACGGTGGCGGCGGTGAGGCCACCGATTCCGAGGAAGGCCAGGCAGGTGGCCGCCGTGATCGCCCGGAGCTCCCGGATGCGCCACACGACGGCGAGCCCCGCCATGAGGTCGCCCCGCAGCGTCGGACGCTCCTGCGTGTCCTGCCGGCGACGGTGCGGCAGCAGGGCGACGAGCGCGGCCGCGCACGCCGCGGCCGCGCCCACGGCCGCCATGGCCGGCGCGGGCGAGGCCAGGCCGGTCACCACGGTCACCGCGAGAGGGCCGGTCACGGACGCCGCGTTGAACACGGCGGCGTCCAGGGCGTAGGCGCGGTCCCGCGCCGCGCCCGCCGGAACCAGCGCGGCCAGCAGACCGGACAGCCCGCCGGAGACCACCGGCCCGCAGCAACCGCCGGCCAGGGCGACCGCGAGCGTCACGGGCAACGGCGCGCGCCCGACGAGGAGCACCAGGGCCTCGACCGCCAGCGCGAACCCGGCCAGCGCCCCGGCGTAGAAGACGCGCGGGCTGCGCACCCGTCCGGCGAGGGCGCCCGCGAGGGGCGCGGCGAACACGTGCGGCGCCATCAGGGCGGTGAGCACGAACGCGCCCTCCGCCGCGCTGCCCGACCGGTCGAGGGCGAGCAGGACGGCCGCGACCGCCACACCCTCCTCGGCCAGCCGGGCGAGCAACGCGGTGACCAGATAGAGCCTCACTCCGGCGGGCACGCGACCTCCCATGTAACGGCTTTGCGAATCAAGACGTTACCCTAGGACGTGTGAGCGAGACGTCGACCAAGCAGGGATTCCAGCCGGCCCGGCGGCTGATCGACCTTGTGAACGCGGTCCGCCGGTCCCAGGACCTGCCGCGCGCCGCGATGGCCGACCTGCTCGCCCGGCACGGTGAGAGCGCCGGAGACCTGACGGAGCGGGAATTCTCGGACTCGGACGCGGACGCCCTGCGTGCCGCCGCCCTCCGCATGGCGGACGTGCTGGCCGAGACCGACACCGACAAGGCCGCCCAGGCCCTCAACGTCCTGCTGGCCGAGCACTGCGCGCCGCCGTACCTGTCCCGGCACGACGGTCACCCCTGGCACCTGCACGTGGACCGGGGCGAGAAGGCGGGCTGGGACGAGTGGTTCCTCGCGTCGAGCGCGCTGGCCCTGGCGCGGATCCTCAGCGAGTACGGCCGCGTCACCTGGGGCGAATGCGCCGCCGCGACCTGCTCGGCCTTCTACCTCGGCACCGGCCCGGGCAGCGCCCGCCGCTACTGCTCGGCCGCCTGCGCCTCACGGGAGCGGGTGGCCGCCCACCGCCGCCGCGCCCGCGAGCGGTCCTGACGACGGCCTCGCACCCTCCTCAGGAGGTGAAGATCTCTTCCCGGGCCTGGTCGAGCGCGGCGAGGACGGCGCCGCGCAGCACCGGGTTGCCCTCCACCTGGCTCGTGACGACCTGCGGCGGGACGGGGCAGATGCGCGCGACCGCCTCCTCCACGCGGGCGGTCAGCGCCGCCCCGCCGGCCCGGCAGACCTCTCCGGCCAGCACCACGAGGCCGGGGTCGAGCACCACGCACACCGACGCCACACCGAGGGCGAGCCGCGAGGCGACCTCGTCGAGCAGGGGCTCGCCCGCGGCCCCGGCCGCGACGGCCGCGGTCACGCAGTCGGCGGCGGTGTCCCCGGCGAAGCCGTGCCCACGGGCCAGTTCGGTGACGGCCTCGGAGCTGACCAGCGACTGCAGGCCGCCCCCGAGCGACGGCAGGCGCCCGGGGACCGCCCTCACGTCGTCGGCGAGCGGCACCCCGGGCACCGGGAGATAGCCGATCTCCCCCGCGCTGCCCGAACGGCCCCGGTGCAGCCGCCCGCCCAGTACGACGGCCAGGCCGATGCCACGGCCCACCCACACGAGCACGAAGTCGTCCACCTCCTGGGCGGAGCCCTTCGCGCGTTCGGCGATCGCGGCGAGGTTGACGTCGTTCTCGATCGTGACGTCCCGGCGCAGGTCGCGTGCGAGCGCCTCGTGGATGCCCTCGTGCCACTGCGGCAGGTCGAAGGAGAACCGCACATCGCCGGTGCGGGGGTCGACGACGCCGGGCGTGCCGATCACCACGCCGCGCAGCCGCGACAGCGCCACCTTCGCGCTCCTGCAGGCCTTCACCACGGCCGCGTGCACCAGCGACACCGGGTCGTCCTGCCCCTCGGGGGAGGCCGTCACCTCGGCCACCACGTCGCCGTTGATGTCGGCGATCGCCGCCGACACCCGGTCGGGGCCGACCTCGAGCCCCGCGACGTACGCACAGGAGGCGATCACGCCGTACAACGCGGCGTTGGGCCCCCGGTTGCCCGCCTGCTCCCCCACGACCTCCACGAGGCCGCGCTCCTCCAGACGCGCCAGCGTCTGGGACGCGGTGACCTTGGACAGGCCGGTGAGCTCCCCGATCTGGCCGCGGGTCAGGGGACCCGAGGCGAGCAGCAGTTCCAGGGCGGCCCGGTCGTTGATCTCCCGGAGCAGCCGGGGTACGCCAGGACGTCGCTCCATGCTCCTGCTTCCCATCGTCTGAGTCTCCGGCTCGCCGTCGGTGCGCCCCACCCACGCCCCTCCGGTTCGCTCGGCCCCCGGTGGCGCTTCGGTCATGCACGCCCGTGAATGAATAACAAGGTTTAAAGCAAGCTTAGCGAGCAGACGAGTGCGGGGGATCGCCCCAGGTCGAACGATTGGTAACGCTCCCATGGTTCATGAGGATGGCTCATATGAGTCCGAAGGGAGCGCCATGACCGAGACGGCCGGGCAACCGCACACCACACCGGCCCGCCGGCATCCCGCTCCCCCGTGGCCACTGGTCATGCTCGTCGCGGGCGTCGCGCTCCTGTTCGACGTGGTGCGGGTGTTCCTGCCGTCCCTCATCACCCTGTACGGCAGGGCGGGCGAGACCGACCCCGCGAGCATGGGGTTGTACGCCGCGCTGTGGTTCGTCCTGCCGTTCGCCGCCGTTCCCGCGGCGCGGCTCACCTCGCCCCGGGTCGTCACGATGGCGGGCGCGGTGGCGCTCGTCGCGGCCCGGCTCGGCCTGCAGGCCGCGGACGGGGGCACGCCCCAGCTTCTGCTCGCCTCCGCCGGGGTCACGGCGGGCCTGGTCTTCCTCTACGGCTGCGCGCGGACGACGGCGGGCACATGGGTGCCGGCCGGGCTGATCGGCGGCCTGGCCGCCTCCTCGATCGTCCATCTGGCCCTCGACCGGGTGGACCTCGTCTGGCGGGGCGGGCCGCTGCCCTGGCTCGCCGTCGCCGCGCTCTGCCTCGCCTTCCTGTGGTCCGTACGGCTCTCGCCCGCGTCGCCCGCCCCCGCCCCGGCGGCCGTGTGGTTCGCCTTCGGCCCGATGCTCATGCTCGCGGGCATGTACTGCGGCGGCCCGGCCGTACTCGCGCAGGACACCGGGCAGCACAGTGCGCCCTTCACGGCCCTGGCGGTCGCGCTCCAGGTCGTGGCGCTGTGCGCGGCCGTCGTCTACGCCTGGACCACGTCGTGGGGCTGGACCGCCGGGCTCTTCCTCGTCGCCGGGGTGGCGGCGGCGGAGACCGGCGTGCAGGGCCTGCCGGCTCTCGTGACGGCGGTCGCCCTCGGGGCCTGCGCCGGCGCCGCCGGACAGCAGGCGGACACCACCGCGGGCGGGCGTGGGGGCGTCGCGGTGCTGGGCGGGATGCTCGTGTTCCTGGCCGGGGCGTTCCTCTACTACGCCGCCTTCGACGCCGACCTGGGGTTCCCCAACGCGCTGGTCCCGATGGCGGTCGCCGTTCTGGTCGCCGCCGTCGCCGTACGCGCGGGCCGGCGGCACCGGACAGCCCCGGTACGGCGGGCGCCGCGGCGATGGGGCTCGATCGCACTGTCGTCGGCCCTGCTGGCCGGCCTCCTCACCTGGCAGTCGCCGCCCGCCACGAGGACGATCACCGGTGACGAGTTCACACTCGTGGCGTACAACATCCGGATGGGCTTCGGGCTTGGCGGGCGGCTCGACCTCGACCGCGTCGCCGCCTGGGCCGCCGCCCGGCGTCCCGACGTGGTGCTGCTCAGCGAGGTGGACCGGGGCTGGCTGCTCAACGGCGGGCACGACGACCTGGCGAGGATCGCTCGCGGCCTGGGCATGCGCTACCACTTCGCCCCCGCCGCGGACCGCCTCTGGGGTGACGCGCTGCTCACGAACCTGCCCGTCGCCGAGATCGGCTCGACCCGGCTGGGGCGGCACGGATACCCGACCGGCGCCCAGGCCCAGTCGATCGTGCTGGAGGTCGGCGACCACGAGGTGGGGATCGTGAACACCCACCTGCAGGAGCCGCGCGGGCAGGCGCCCGAGGTGGCGGCGATCGCCCGGCGGCTCGCCGCGAACACCCTCCCGCCCGGGGTCGGGGTGGCCGGTCCGCGACCGGTGATCGTGGTGGGAGACCTCAACACGACGCCGTCGGACCCCCAGATGCGCGTGCTGGAGGCCGCGGGCCTGTCCGACCCGCTGCGGGCGCTCGGCGACCCGCCGACCTCTCCCGCCGACGCCCCCGTGCGGCGCATCGACCACGTGCTGATCTCGGACGGACTCACCGCGGTGGCGGCCGACGCGCCCCGGGTGCCGTTCTCCGACCACCTCCCGCTCGTCGTACGGCTGCGCCTGGAATAGGCCCGGCCGGGCCGTGTTGGCAGGCGGGCGTCCTACCGATGCCAACCAGGCGGGATAATCGACTACATGCGACTTTCTGCCCGTGTCGACTACGCCCTCCGTGCCGCCGCCGAACTCGCCGCGGCGGGTGAGGGACCCACCACGGTGGGCGAGCTGGCCAAGGAGCAGGAGATGCCCCCCAAATACCTGGAGAACATCCTGCTGCAGATGCGCCGCGCCGGACTGGTGCGCGGGCAGCGGGGCCCAGAGGGGGGCTATGTCCTGGCGCGGCCTGCCAGTCAGATCTCGCTCGCCGACGTGATCCGCGCGGTGGACGGGCCGCTGGCCAACGTGCGGGGCGAGCGGCCCGAGCACGTCGGCTATCAGGGCGCCGCCCAGGCGCTGCAGCAGGTGTGGATCGCGCTGCGGGCGAGTGAGCGGGCCATCCTCGAGGAGGTCACCCTGGAGCAGATCGCCAAGGGCGAGCTGCCGCCCCGGGTGACCGAGCTCGCCGCCGACCCGGCGGCGTGGGACTCGCACATGCCGGTGTGAGCCGCCTGTACCCGATCCTCCCGGGAGGAGAGCCGTGCCGGAGGGTGACGCCGTCTACCGGACCGCCAAGCGGCTCAGGCAGGCCCTCGACGGCCGGAGGCTGACCCGCAGCGACTTCCGGGTGCCCAGGTACGCCACCGCCGATCTGCGCGGCCGGACCGTGCTGACGACGGTCTCGCGCGGCAAGCACCTCCTGACCCGGGTGGAGGGCGGGCTCACGGTCCACACCCACCTGCGCATGGAGGGGAGCTGGCGGGTGGGCCCGGCGGGCCGCCCGGCGCCGAGGGGCGACGTGGTCCGGCTGATCCTCGCCAACGCCCAGTGGCAGGCCGTCGGCACGCGGCTGGGCATGGTCGATCTCGTGCCCACCGACCGTGAGGAGCGGGTCGTGGGCCATCTCGGCCCGGACCTGCTCGGGCCGGACTGGGACGCCGCCCTGGCCGTACGGAACCTGCTGCGCGCCCCGCAGCGGTCGATCGGGGAGGCGCTGCTCGACCAGCGCGACCTGGCGGGCATCGGCACGATCTGGCGGGCCGAGACGCTGTACGCGGCGCGGGTGTCCCCGTGGCGTCCGGTGGGGTCCATTCCGCCGGACGATCTGGAGGCGCTGGTCTCGGTCGCCCACCGGCTGATGGACGCGAGCAAGGACGCGCCGCTCCCGGTGACGACGGGCGATCCGCGCCCCGGACGGTCGCTGCTCGTGTACGGCAGGGCACGTCGCCCGTGCCGTCGCTGCGGCGGCCCGATCAGCGGCGGGGAGATGGGACCACAGCCGGCCGAGCGGCTGATCTACTGGTGCCCCGCCTGCCAGCGGGATTGATCGGCCGCACGTCAGGCCGCGCGCTGGGAGCGAGGGCGGTCCCGGGACGGAAGCCGGGGATGGGGCCGGGAGGCCGCAAGGGGACGAGAGGCCCGGCGAGCGCGACGAAGCGGGACAGAGCCGAACGGGCACGTCGGGAACGGAAACGGGCCTGCGGCGGGGGCCAGGCGCCCGCCCGTGGGATCGGGACAGGGCACCCGGGTCCGGGTCGACCCGGACTGCGAGCGCGGGCCACGCCTGACGTCCTTGCCGGGCGTGCTTATGGGGGCCGTGTCTTATGAAGCCTCGGAGACGGTCAGGCGAAGTCGCGGAGACGCCGTCCGCCGGCACGGCGGGGCGCCGAGACGCCGCCTAGGCGGCGACCATGTCCTTGACCTCGGGGAAGCCCTCGAATTCCGGCCCTGACGGGACGGTCTCGGGGATGGGCAGGCGCTCGTGCTCGGGCAGCTCTGCCAGCACGGGGGCGGCCTGCAGTTCGGCCAGCGCGAACTGATCGGACACCTCGCGCAACACCTGGGACAGCGGGACTCCGAGCGCGCCGCAGATCGAGGCGAGCAGCTCGGAAGAGGCTTCCTTCTGGCCGCGCTCGACCTCGGACAGATAGCCGAGTGAGACACGCGCCAGAGTGGAGACCTCGCGAAGGGTGCGATTCTGCCGCACCCTCAGCCGCCGCAGTACGTCACCGAGCAGCTGACGCAGCAGGATCATCTGTCGCTCCCTCCCCAAGGGGGGCGCCTTCACGACGCCTCTCGCGGTGGGCTCATGTCGCCCCTTCTTCATCTGCCCTTCGTACATACGCCTCGCCGTCATCATGGGTTCGCTCGGCCCCTTCGCCGGGCGTGCGCCTGTCTTGCTCCTCGCCGATGGCTCACGGACCTCACTCACAGCTCCACCGTACCTGTAGAGGGCGACACCGCGGCAGACCGAGGCGAGCATGTTCGCTGGGGACGTAACGCGGTAATCACCCCGAATGTTCCCCCAAATTTGCCTTCAGCACACCTTCCAGCAGGGTCAACGCCTCCTGACAGGTGGCAGTTCTGATCGTGTCCCTGTCTCCGGTCAAGCGCAGGTCGCGATGCCAGAGGCGCTCTCCCGGTCCGGCCAGGGCGACGTGGACCGTGCCGACCGGTTTGCCGTCCTGGGGATCGGGGCCGGCGACCCCGGTCACCGCCAGGCCGTAGTCGGAGTCTGTGAGCTTGCGCACTCCGGTGGCCATGGCCGCGGCCACGCCGGGGTGCACCGCCCCCTCCCTCTCGAGAAGATCGGACGGAACGTCGAGGAGGCTCGCCTTGAGGTCCGTGGCGTAGGCGATCACCCCGCCCCGGAAGGCGGCCGAGGCCCCCATCGGACCGGTCATCGCGGCCCCGATCAGGCCGCCCGTGAGCGACTCCGCCACGGCGACCGTCGCGCCCTGACGGACCAGCAGGGACAGCACCTCGCTCGCCACACCCATCATCCGCTTCGCGCGCTCCTCGCCACCTGCCGCAGCCGCACCGCCCGCACCACGTAGTCGGCCCCGGTCCCCACCGTGACCACCAGGGCGAGGCCCATGGCCGCCCACCTGACCAGGTCGGGCACGCCCGGCACGACGTAGAGGGCGATGGCCACGATCTGCAACACGGTCTTCACCTTGCCCCCGTAACTGGCCGGGATAACCCCGTGCCGGATCACGAGGAAGCGCAGCAGCGTCACTCCCGCCTCGCGGGCGATGATCACCACGGTGACCCACCACGGGATCTCACCGAGGTACGACAGGCTGAGCAGCGCGGCGCCGATCAGCGCCTTGTCTGCGATCGGGTCGGCGATCTTCCCGAAGTCGGTGATCAGCGCGTACTTCCTGGCGAGCCAGCCGTCGAGCTGGTCGGTGAGGGACGCGAGCAGGAAGACGCCGAGGGCCGCCAGCCGCCAGCCCTCCCCCTCGACGAACAGGAAGACGGTGAAGACGGGGACGATCGCCAGCCGGGCGATGGTCAGGGCGTTCGCGATGTTCCAGGTGCTGACGCGGCGCACCGTGCCCTCTACGCCGCCCTCTACGGCGGCCTCCGCGCCCTCTCCGGCCACGCCGACGGACGGCGGCTCGGGCGCCGGGGCCGCCACCGGCACGGCGGGCACTGCGGCGGGCACGGCGGCGACCGGTGGCGCCGCGGGCTCCGGTGTCATCTCTCCCGGGCCCGCCACGTCCACCGGTGGCTCACCGCGCTCCGTCATGTGCCTGCCTTGATCCGGGCGATGAGGTCGACCCCCTCGGAGTCGACGGCGACCGCTTGGACGATCTGGCCGGGGACCAGGCCGATCCCCTGGACCGTGACCGCTCCGTCCACCTCGGGGCCCTGGTGCGCCGCCCGGCCCTCGTATCCGCCGTCGCCGAGGTCCTCCTCGATCAGGACCTCCAGCTCGGTGCCGATGCGCTCCTCGGCCCGCTGGGCGGTCAGCTCCTCGGCGAGCTCGGTGAGGATCGCGACCCGCTCGTCGATCACGTCCTGGTCGAGCTTGCCCTCGAAGCCGTACGCCTCGGTGCCCTCCTCGTCGGAGTAGCCGAAGACGCCGATGACGTCCAGCCTGGCCTCCTCGAGGAAGCCCACCAGCTCGTCGAACTCCTCCTGGGTCTCCCCCGGGAACCCCACGATGAAGTTGGACCTGACGCCCGCCTCGGGCGCGCGGTCGCGGATCTGCGCGAGCAGGTCGAGGAACCGCTTGGGGTCGCCGAAGCGCCGCATCCGCCGCAGCACGGTCCCGCTGGCGTGCTGGAAGGACAGGTCGAAGTAGGGCGCGACCCCCTCGGTGGAGGCGATCACGTCGAGCAGCCCGGGCCGCAGCTCGGCGGGCTGCAGGTAGCTGACCCGCACCCGCTCGATGCCCTCGGTCGCGGCCAGCGGGGGCAGCAGCTTCTCCAGCGCGCGCAGGTCGCCCAGGTCCTTGCCGTACGACGTGGAGTTCTCGCTGACCAGCACGAGCTCCTTGACGCCCTGACCGGCCAGCCAGGCGGCCTCGGCGAGCAGGTCCTCAGGCCGGCGCGAGACGTACGAGCCGCGGAAGGCCGGGATCGCGCAGAACGTGCAGCGCCGGTCGCAGCCGGACGCGAGCTTCAGCGAGGCCACCGGCCCGGAGCCGAGCCGCTTGCGCAGCATGCGCGGGCCGCTTGCGGGGGCGACGCCCTCCGGCAGCGGGTCATCCTGGGCGTGACCGGGAATGTGGGCCCGGGCGGCCGAGCGCTCCACCGGCGTGATCGGCAGGAGCGTGCGGCGATCCCGCGGCGAGTGCGGGACCAGCGGTCTGCCCGCGAGGACGTCGTCGAGACGCTCCCCGATCTCGGCGTAGTCGTCGAAGGAGATCACGGTCGCCTCGGGCAGGGCGTCCGCGAGCTGCGCGCCGTAGCGTTCGGCCATGCAGCCCGCCGCGACCACTTTCGCGCCCGAGTCGGCCGCGGCGAGCAGGGTGTCGATCGAGTCCTTCTTCGCCGAATCGATGAAGCCGCACGTGTTGACGACGACGATGTCGGGATCGTCGTCATCGGTGTGCCAGCCGGCGGCCTCCAGCCGCGCGGCCAGCTCCTCGGAGTCGACCTCGTTGCGGGCGCAGCCCAGCGTGATCAGCGATACGGTTCGGCGAGAAGACATGATGCGAACTACGGTATCGGCAGTCGGCGATTAACGGGGACTCGGGCCGCCCGCGTCGAAGGTCCGCCGGATCATCTGGCCGTCCTTGCCCGGCGTGCCGAGGTCCCTTCCGTTGACCTCCAGCCGGACCGCCCCCGCGTCGCCGATGGTCACCCGCATCCGGTCCTTGGCCGAATAGGTCGTGGTCTTCCCCTCGGGCAGCGTCCCCTGGAAGATCTCGTGGCCCTTGGCGTCCCTCACGTTGAGGTAGGCCGCCTTGCGCGCGGTGACCTTCATGACCACGAGGCCGGGCGCGACGGCCTCCTCCAGAGTCTTCTTCTCGTGGCCCTTCTCGTGACGCGAGTGCGCGTGCGGCGCGGTCACCGGGAGCTGGGCGGCCGTCGGGCCCGTCTTCCCGCCGGAGCCCCCGAGCATCCGCGCGACGACGACGACCGCGACGATGGCCAGGGCGACCGCGACGGCCTTCGTCCACCCCGGAGCCCTGCGGGCCCGCTCGCCCACGTCGCCCCTGAACACCGCCGACGCCTTGACCGGTGACGCGTTGTCGGCGTTCTCCTGCTCGTACTGCCGCAGGATCTCGTCCGGGTCGAGGCCGAGGTCGGAGGCGATGGTCCGGATGTGCCCGCGCGCGTAGAAGTCGCCCACCGAGAAGTCGTCCCGCTCGAAGCGCTCGATGACGGTCTCGCGGATCCGCGTGCGCTCGCTGAGCTGACGCACGGTCAGTCCGGCGCGCTCACGGGCTTCGGCCAAAACAGCACCAACGCTCATCGTTCCGCCCCCCTGTCTTCAACCGCACCGTCTTCCAGCTCGCCCCACGATGCGTAGTTAGTCACATTCAATCAGCAACTGACTACGGAGGGTACCCATTCGTGGACTCCGAGCAACTACCCTGTCACCTTCGCACCGGTTTCAGGGCGAGACGAGAGGAACGCGGCTCAGCCCCCGCGTGCGGGTCGTGGACGACGATCTCCAGCCGGGCGATCCGCCCCGCGCCGTCGAGGTCGAACCGGTAGTCGAGCTCGACGGGACTGCCGGGGAACGTTCCCTCCAACCGGCAGGTCACGATCGTCGGCCCGGCCACGCCGCCGACGCGGGCGGACAGCGGCGTCACGGTGTAGGTGTACTCGCCCGCTACGCGGTCGAGCCACCTTCTGATCTCGCCTGTTCCCCGATAGTCGCGCCCGTCGTCGGCGACGTGTGCGGCCTCGGCGAAGCAGACGGTCGCGGCGGCACGGTCGCCGCCGGTGGTCAGGCTCATGTAGGCGCGGACGGCGTCCGGGCAACCGGCGAGCGGCGAGTTCGTCATGACGGGTTCCTTCCGATGGTCGTGGGTGGAGCGGTCGCCTCTTGCCGGAGGCGGGGCGATCAGATGAGCTGGTTGGCGCGCGATCGCGCCGCGACCGATGTCCGGCGCGCCCTCGGCCGTGACGGTCTCGGCGACGACCGCGTGGCGGCCTTTCAGCGAGAGGGCGTCCAGAAAGGGCATGATTCTCCCCGATCGAGTGACTTCGATCTTAGCAGTGACAAGCGACTGCTAAGATAGCAGCAACTCGACCGAAGGATGGACATGGTCAGCAAGATCAGGCTGGAAGATCGCGAATGTCCGCTGTCCGCGACGCTGGGCATCGTCGGCGAGTGGTGGACGGTGCTGATCCTGCACGACTGCTTCGACGGCTACACCCGGTTCGACGAGTTCCAGGCCAACATCGGCCTGTCGTCGAGCATGCTCACCGCCCGGCTGAAAGGCCTCGTCGATCGCGGCATCCTGGAACGCAGGCCCTACCAGGAGCGGCCGGTCCGGTACGAGTACGTGCTCACCGACCTCGGGCGGTCGTTGCGGCCGGTGCTCGTCGCGATGGCCGCGTGGCGCAACGCGCAACTGGCCCCGCAGGAGCGGTCGATGATCCTCGTCGACGCGCGGACCGGCCGGGAGGCCGAGCCCGTGGTCGTCGACGCCCACACCGGCGAGCGGGTCGACGGCGCCGGCTACGTCTTCGCGGCCGGGCCCGCGGCGGGACCGATCATGCGGCAGCGGTACGAAGGCGTGGCGCGCCGGCCCGCGCCCGAGGCCGCCTTTCCAGCGGGCGCGCCGGAGAGCGCGGCGCCCGAACGGGCCTGATCACGGACGGCACGTCCGCGATCAGGCCGGCGTTCAGCCGGTCTCCCCGCGCAACTCGGCGAGCAGGCCGGGCAGTTCGTCGGGCTTGACCAGCACCTCGCGAGCCTTGGACCCCTCGCTCGGGCCGACCACGTTGCGGCTCTCCAGCAGGTCCATCAGCCGCCCGGCCTTGGCGAAGCCGACACGCAGCTTGCGCTGGAGCATGGACGTGGAGCCGAACTGGGTCGACACGATCAGCTCCGCGGCCTGGATCAGCAGGTCGAGGTCGTCGCCGATCTCCTCGTCGATCTCCCGCTTCGCGGCGGCGGGCGCGGCGACGTCCTCCCGATACTCGGCCTGCATCTGTGCCTTGCAGTGGGCGACGACCTCCGCGATCTCCTTCTCGGAGATGAACGCGTTCTGCAGCCGCATCGGCTTGCTCGCGCCCATCGGCAGGAACAGCGCGTCGCCCTGCCCGACGAGCTTCTCGGCTCCGGGCTGGTCGAGGATGACCCGCGAGTCGGCGAGTGAGGAGGTGGCGAACGCCAGCCGCGAGGGCACGTTCGCCTTGATCAGGCCGGTGACGACGTCCACGGACGGCCGCTGCGTGGCGATGACCAGGTGGATGCCGGCGGCCCGGGCGAGCTGTGTGATGCGGACGATCGAGTCCTCCACGTCGCGGGGCGCGACCATCATGAGGTCGGCCAGCTCGTCCACGATCACCAGCAGGTAGGGGTACGGCTGGTAGACCCGCTCGCTGCCCGGCGGCGGCACCAGCTTGCCCGCGCGCACGGCCTTGTTGAAGTCGTCCACGTGCCGGAAGCCGCTGGCCGCGAGGTCGTCGTACCGCCGGTCCATCTCGCCCACCACCCATTCGAGGGCCTCGGCGGCCTTCTTCGGGTTGGTGATGATGGGCGTGATGAGGTGGGGGATGCCCTCGTACGAGCTGAGCTCGACCCGTTTGGGGTCGACCAGCACCATGCGGACCTCGTCGGGCGTGGCCCGCAGGAGGATCGAGGAGATCAGCCCGTTGATGCAGGTCGACTTGCCCGCGCCGGTGGCGCCGGCGATGAGGATGTGCGGCATCTTGGCCAGGTTGGCCACGATGGTGCGGCCCTCCACGTCCTTGCCGAGGCCGACGATCATCGGGTGGTGGTCGGCCTGGGCCACCTGCGAGCGCAGCACGTCGCCGAGCGACACGAGGTCCTTGTCGACGTTGGGGATCTCCACGCCGATCGCCGACTTGCCGGGGATGGGAGACAGGATCCGGACGTCCGCGGACTTGACGGCGTAGGCGATGTTCTTGGTGAGCGCGGTGACCTTCTCGACCTTGACGGCCGGGCCCAGCTCGATCTCGTACCTGGTCACCGTCGGACCCCGGGTGAAGCCGACGACCTGCGCGTCGATGGAGAACTGCTCCAGCACGCTGGTCAGCGCGTTCACGACCGTCCGGTTGGCCTTGGTCTCCTGCTTGGGCGCGCTGCCCGGCCGCAGCAGCGTGAGGTCCGGCAGCGTGTAGGGCCCCTCCTGGCTGGACAGGACGAGCTGCTCCACCTTGCGCGGCGCGGGGGTCGGCAACGGAGGCTGGGGCGCCGGCTTGGGTATCTCCGGCTCGGTCGGCTCGGCCGACTCCACGACGTCGTCCACGAGGCCGGGGACGATCTCCGGCGAGTGGTCCTTCTCCGACAGCACGGGCGTGTCGTACGGCTTGATGTTGTCGCCGCCCTCGGCCGCGTCACGCCCGCCGCCCTGCTGCTTGCGCGTGCGCTTCCTGCCCGGCGCGGGGGCCTTGCGGCGCTCCCCGGTCTCCTCCGGCCGCTGAAAGAGCATGTGCTGGATCTCGGCGAGACGTTCGGGGATGCGGTGGACCGGGGTCGCGGTGATCACCAGCAGGCCGAAGCCGGACAGCATCAGCAGCAGCGGGATCGTGATGAACGCCGGCAGGATGCTCGACGGCGGAGCCGAGACGATGAAGCCGATCATGCCGCCCGCCGCCGACACGTTGTCCATGCCGTCGTTGGGACCGCCTGAGGGGTACGGCGTGCCGTGGGCGACGTGCACGATCCCGAGGATCCCGGCCAGCAGCGCGGTCCAGCCGATGCCCATCCTGCCGGTCTCGGCGTTCTGGTCGGGGTGGCGCAGCAGCCGCCAGGCGAGCACCGCGAGCAGCACGGGCACCGCCCAGGCGAGCGATCCAACCGTCCCGCGCACCACGGCGTCGACGAACGCGGCGAAGCCCGTCTTGGTGTCCCGCCAGGTCAGGGCGGCGAGCACGATGGCGCCCGCGAGCACCGACAGGCCCTGCCCGTCGCGGCGGTGCATGGGGTCGAGGTCGCGGGCTCCCTGCCCGAGCGCCCGAGCCGCCGCGCCCACGCCGTTCGCCACCAGCATCCACATGCCGATGACGAGCTTGCCGATGACGAGGAAGAACCAGCTGATCGGGTCCTGGCCGGTGGCGACCGGCCGTTTGGGCGCGGGCCTGGGCCTGGGCGCCGCCCTGCCTCGGGAACCCGCCGGGGATCGCTTCGGGGAAGCCGTACGGGATCCGGAGCGCGACGCGGGGCGCTTGCCGGACCCCTGTCCGGACGTACGGGTGGCCATGATGCCGAAGTTACCCCGGATGCAGGCGATTACCGGGGCGGCGCGCCGACGGAGGCGGGAGGCCTCTATCCGGCGGTCCGGTGCAGCACCTCGGCCAGCCGGGCGGGAGCCGAGATCATCGGCCAGTGCCCGGTGTCGAGCGTCTCGAACCGCCAGTTCGGCAGCCCGCGCATGGCGCGCACGTCGTCGGCGATGCGGCCGCCGAAGTGTTCCAGCGAGCAGATGACGTAGGTGGCGCGTTGCTGCTCCAGGGGCCGGGTCAGGACGGCGGGCTCGGCGATCGTGCGCCCCGGGTGGCCGACGAAGCGCTCGGTCATCTGCCGCGCCTGCCGCAGCGACAGGCCCTGGCCCTCGGCCACCACCTGGGCGTCGGGCGGCGGCCAGCGTCCGTTGTTGTCCGCGATGAGCCGCAGCTCCGCGGCGTGCTGGCGCTCGGGGAAGGCGTGCAGCATCGACTTGCCGTGATGCGGCAGGAAACCCTCGACGAACACCGTCCGCGTCACCCGGTGGAAGGCGCGGTCGGCCACCTGGCCGGCCACGATGCCGGAGTAGCTGTGGCCGACGACGACGACGTCGTGGAGGTCCTCCGCCTCCAGCAGCGCGAGGACGGTCCCCACATGCGTGTCCAGCCCGACCGCCGAGACGTCGGTGTCGGCGCGGGACAGGCCGGGCAGCGTGACCGGGAGAGCTCGGTGGCCGTAGCCGCGCAGCCGCCGCGCCACCGGCTCCCACGCCCACGCCCCCATCCACGGGCCCGGAATCAGAACGAATGTCTTCACGAGAATCCATGTCCCTCTGCTGTCCGGTTCTACGCGGCCCGCCGGGACGGGTCAACGGAGAGCGGCTGGTGCTCGATCGGGGCCGACTCCAGCACCTCCACCTCACGGTCCCCGGTCAGCAGCGCGACGACGGCGGCGTATCCGTGGCCGGGGTCCAGCCGGTGGATCCGCACGGTCTCCGGGGGGACGTCCAGCGGCCAGCGCAGCAGGACGGGCGGGTCCTCCGTCACGTCGAACTCCACGAGGTTCGGGGAGACGCGCAGGCCGTGCCCGGTGGCTTTGAGCGCCGCCTCCTTGCACACCCAGACGCGTACGAAGGCCTCGTACCGCTCGGACTCCGGCAGGCTCAGCACGGCGTCGCGCTCGCTCGGGGTGAGCGCGCACTTCACGAGATCCTCCACCGAGCCCGTGGACTCCACCTTTTCCACGTCGACCCCCAGCGGCGCCTCCGCGGTCAGGGCCACGGCGACCCGGTCGCCGGAGTGGGAGATCGAAGCGTGCAGGACGGACCTGCCCGCCACGATCCTTGGCCGGCCGTGGTGCTTGTCGCAGTCGGGACACGTCCGGTCGACCACCACGTCCTCGGGACCGACTCCGAGCCGGGCCCCCGCCGCCACTCGCAGCAGCCAGGCGCCGGTCAGGAACCGGCGGCGGTCGGCGTCGCGCCGGAAGCGCGCCGCCCTTTCCAGCTCCACCACGCTGAGCGGCTCGGTCAGGGTGTCGATCGTCTCGTTCCGCGGATCCGCCCACCACACGCGGCACTCGCCCGCCTGCAACACAGAGACAACCATTGGTCCTTCTCCTCTCCTACGTCATGTCCGACGGTCAAGCCCCGCCGGTCACTCCTCGGCCCGTTCACTTGGGGGACCCGGCCGCCAGCGGGCGGCAGGCCACGAGTTCCAGATGGCTGACCTCAGAGCTGGCGAGGGCCCGCTCCACCTCGGCGTGGACGTCCTCGCTCGTCGCCTCCTCGCCGGCGCTGATCCGGATCACGATCTCGCCGGCCACCTGGCTCAGGTCCTTCTGCCATCGCCGCGGCAGAAGAGCCAGCACGCGTATCCCGTCGACCGGCGAGGTGGGTGCCGACCACGGCGCGCTCCGCCGCATCGTCAGTTGATAAACCATGACCTGCGAACCTTCTCCCGCCTCCAGCCGCTCCGACGTGCGAACCCGACACCTTCACTGTGCTTCGGGGCGGTGCCGGAGACCAGGTGCGGAGGCGGCAGCAAGCTGCATGCGGGTAACCGCAAGCTGTCAGATCCGGAGGTGCTAGGAGGGCATGCCGAAACGCCCGGCCCGCCGGTGGCGGGTTCCGGGCGTCAGGGGACGGCGGGCAGGACTACAGAGGCACGTTCCCGTGCTTGCGCCGTACGACGGGCCCGCGCTTGTCGCGCAGCATGGCCAGGCCGCGGGCGACGGCCGAGCGGGTGTCCGCGGGGTCGATGACGTCGTCGACCAGGCCCCGCTCGGCGGAGAAGTAGGGGTGGGCGAGCTCCCCCCTGTAGGTGTCGATCAGTTCCGCGCGCCGCCTGGCCGGGTCGCCGGCGGCGGCCAGTTCCTTGCGGTAGACGACGTTGACCGCGCCCTCGGCGCCCATCACCGCGATCTCGTTCGAGGGCCAGGCGAGTGACAGGTCCGTGCCGATGGACCTGGAGTCCATGACGATGTACGCGCCGCCGTACGCCTTGCGCAGGATGACCTGGATCCGGGGCACGGTCGCCTCGCAGTAGGCGTAGAGCAGCTTGGCCCCGTGCCGGATGACGCCGGCGTGTTCCTGGCCGGTGCCGGGCAGGAAGCCGGGCACGTCGACCAGGGTCACGAGCGGGATGTTGAAAGCATCGCAGAACCGGACGAACCGCGCGGCCTTCTGGGATGCGTCGACGTCGAGCACCCCGGCCAGCACCATGGGCTGGTTGGCGACCAGGCCGACGACCTCGCCGTCGACACGGGCGAGCGCGCAGACGACGTTCCGCGCCCACGCCTCGTGCAGCTCCAGGAACTCCCCGTCGTCCACGATTTCCGCGATCACCTCGCGTATGTCGTACGGCTGTTTGGGGTCGGCGGGGACGATCTCGGCCAGCCGTGGCCGCGAATCGCGGGAGGCGTCCCTGGAGGGCCCGCGGGGCGGCGGCTCCATGTTGTTGGCGGGCAGCATCGAGACGAGATAGCGGACGTCCTCCAGGCAGCTCTCCTCGTCGTCGTGCACGAACGTGGCGATCCCCGACCGCCGGGCGTGGACCTGCGCGCCGCCCAGCTCCGCGTGCGTGACCCGTTCCCCGCTCACCGCCTCCACGACGTCGGGGCCGGTCAGGTAAAGCTGGGCCGTGTCCCGCACCATGAAGGTGAAGTCGGCCAGCGCCGTCGAGTAGGCGGCTCCACCGGCGCACGGCCCGAGCACCACACTGATCTGGGGGATCACGCCGGACGCCTGGACGTTGCGCTGGAAGATGCCGCCGTAGCCGTTGAGCGACAGCACACCCTCCTGGATGCGGGCGCCGCCGCTGTCGATGAGGCCGATGAACGGGTTCCCGGTGGAGACGGCGAGGTCCATCACCTTCTGGATCTTGAGCGCGTGGGCCTCGCCCAGCGAGCCGCCGAAGATGGTGAAGTCCTGGGCGTAGACGAAGACACGGCGGCCGTGGATCGTCCCCGAGCCCGTCACGACGCCGTCCGTGTGCGGGCGGCGCTCCTCCAGGCCCAGGCCGTGCGCCCGGTGCCGGCGGTACATGTCGATCTCGACGAACGAGTCCTCGTCCAGCAGCAGGCCGAGCCGTTCCCTGGCCGTCAGTTTGCCGAGCGAGTGCTGCCGGTCGACCGCGGCGGGGTTGCCGGTCACGATGTCGTCACGCAGGGCGTCGCGCCGCTCGCGCAGGGACCGCATCGTGGGGACGGTCCGCGCCTCCGGCTCCTGCCGCCCGCCCGTCTCACCCCGGTCGCCCGTACGCGGGGGCCCGGCCGCGGCGCCCTCTCCCGGCTGCCGGGGCAGGCCGAGCAGAACGGGGTCGTTGGTGATCGTCATGAACGCTCCTCTCCGTCGAGGACGAGGGTCCCGGCGTGGCCGGCGGGCGCCCTCCGGGACGCTCCCCGCGGCACGGCCGGACCCGCCTGTCCGACGAGACCGGCCTGCCGGGCGGACAGGTGGCCGTGGTCGCGCAGCCAGCGCACGGTGTCGGCGAAGGTCTCGGCGAGCGGGCGGGCCTCGATCCCGAGGGTGTCGACCCCCTCGGCGGGCCGGGTCGCGCACGCGCAGGTGTAGATGGCGCCGTACTCGGCGGGGATGTGCCAGGGCACGACGCGCTGCAGGAGGTCGGTGAGGCGTCCGACGGGGAGCATCATCCGGGCAGGCAGGAAAGCCGTGGGAAGGGCCCGCCCGGTGATCTCGCGCAACGTGCGCACGTACTCGCGGGTGGAGACGTAACGGCCCGGTCCGAACAGACGCCCGGCGCCGTGTTCCGGCATGCCGAGCAGCCGGGCGTGCAGCGCGGCGGTGTCCCGTACGTCGCCCACGGGGAATCCGCCCAGGGGCCAGATCGGCATCAGCCCGCGCAGCGCGTCGCGCATCCGGGACGTCTGGTCGCCCAGACGCGGGTCGTGCGGGCCGAGCAGGGCCGGCGGGTAGGTGATCACCACCGGCGCGCCCTCGCGCTGGTGTCGCCGAGCGACCGCCTCCGCCGCGGCCTTGGTCGCCATGTACGTGTCCCGGGGACGGCCGACCGGCGAGCGCTCGTCGATCACGCGTCCCGCCGCGGGGAACATCGCCACCACGCTGGAGACGTGGACGACCCGATACGCGCCGGCCCGGCGGGCGGCCCCGAGCACGACCTCCGTCCCGTGTTCGTTGACCCGCCGCATCACCGGGCGCAGCCTGCTGTCGAAGGAGTACACCGAGGCGGCGTGCAGCACGGCGTCGGCGCCGCGCACCGCCCGCGCCACGGCCGCCTCGTCGGTGACGTCGCCCGGCACCGCGTCGACGGCGCCGAGGTCGGCGCCGAGCGGCGCCAGCGCCCGGTCCACCGTGGACGGGTCGCGCACGAGCAGGCGGACCCGATGACCCGCTCGGAGGATCCCGGCGACGGTGTGGGCGCCCAGGAACCCGGTCCCACCGGTGACGGTGACCAGCATTTCGCCGACTCCTTTCAATTCCTTCCAGTCAAGGACGGGCGCCTCCGGACTGTCATCTCTGTGTGTGCTTTGACCACCGTGCGGCTGGTCTTACCGGATTGTCGGAAAGCGGACGGGGACCGGAATGAGCCGGGCCTTTCCGGGGCAGCCGGACAGATGCGCCGCACCCCGGGAGGCAGCATGCGGACGCCGCCACGGCGGTCATCCCGGAGACCGTGGCAGGAAACTGCAACCGCCCGGCACCTTGCTGCCGCCGGATTGCCTGGTTCCGGGGCTGTGCGAACCGCAGAGTCGATGGTGCGAGAACAAACAGCCCACAGAAAAGAGTGAAGAAATGAACGCCCGGATTGCTTCGCGGATCAACGTCACCCGTCTCTCGATCGCGATCGTCTCCGGCGCCATCGCCTGCGCCGTCGGGATGGGCGGGCTGCAGGGGGGCGGCACCACCTGGGACGCCCCCGTGCTGGCCGCCTCGGGCACCACGTGGGACTCCGCTCCCCACGGCGACGGCACTACCTGGGACAGCGCGCCGGCCAACGGCAACGGCACTACCTGGGACAGCGCGCCGGCCAACGAGGACGGCACCACGTGGGACAGCGCGCCGGCCAACGGCAACGGCACCACGTGGGACAGCGCGCCGGCCGACGAGGACGGCACCACGTGGGACTCCGCTTCCCAGGGCAACGGCACCACCTGGGACTGACGCGCCGCTGCACTACCCGTGGCATCCACAGGCGCGATTCGGTGAAAGACCGGCACGCCGACGGCCGGGGACGCCCGGCCCACGGCGGAAACGCCGGAAACGCAACTTCGAGCCCAACGCCTTCACACCGCGCGCGGCGTCAGATCCACTTCTCTTCCTTGGCCCGCAGCGCCGCCTGGAAACGGTTGACGGCGCCCAGCCGCGCCATCAGGTCGGCCACATAACGGCGGTAGGTCCGTACGGACACATCGATTTCGCGGGCCGCGATCTCGTCCTTGTCGGCGGTCGCCATGACGGCCAGGACCCGCCGTTCCAGATCGGACAGCAGCGGCGGTTCCTTCGACGGCTCGGTGTACTCGCGGAAATCCGTGGCCGCTTCCCATACGCCGTCGAAATAGGTGACCAGCTGGGATACCAGTCCCGGCTCCCGCACCAGCAGCGCGCCCCGGGCCGACTCCTTCGGGTGGATCGGCACGACGGCCACGCTCCGGTCGAAGACCACCATCCGGTCCATCGGCTCCTCGGTGATGCGCACCTGGCCGCCGAGGCCGACGATGTCGCGGAGGTAGGCGGCCATCAGGGAGTCGTCCAGCGCCTTGGGGTGGTACACCGCCTTGACGGCGAGTCCCCGCCGCAGCGAGCGGGTGTCCAGCGGCATCGCCGTCTCGATGGCGCCCCGGGACAGCGGGCCGCCGGGATGCAGGCAGAGGGTCTCCTTGTAACAGAAGAAACCCAGGTCGTCCAGGCGCTCCCGGACCCGCTCCAGCCCTTCCACGCGCTCGATGTCGAGTGCGGTCGCCGTGCGCTCCCCCTGCTGCTGGTCCTCCATGAAGACGGCGATGGCGTCCCTCGCCGCGAGCACCCGCCGGATCTCCGCGTTGAGCTCGTTCAGGCGCTGTTCGATGAGGCGCTCGATGCCGACCCTCGGCTCGGTGGCCACCACCCTGTGCCGGTCCCTGAGGTCGAGCAGGGACAGCCGCTCCAGCTCCTCGACGGCGGCCTCGACCGTGTCGGGGTCGAGGCCGAGCGCCTTACGGGCGTCGCCGACTCCCTCGCCGCGGTGCCGCAGGAAGTACCGGTAGATCTCCACCCCTTCGGGCGAGACACCGATGACGGAAATGTCCATGGCACACCTCCCGGCATGCGCCCAGCCCCGCTCGCTAAGGGATCGACGGCAATATGCGTATCCACAAACTATCAAGAGGTAGATAGTCAGTACCTTCTCGCAAATTGCCCCGTCAGCGACCTGCCGCCAACTGCGCAAGAACACGGTTGAGGTGCATCCGGTCCTCGGCGGCCAGGCCGCCGAGGACCCGTTCCTGTACGGCCTCAGTCGCGGGGTGGAGCACGTCCACGAGCAGCGCGCGGCCGGAGTCGGTCAGCCGGATGGAGTAGGCTCGGCGGTCGGCGGCGTCACGGGCGCGGGCCACCAGTCCCCGCTCCTCCAGCACGTCGATCACGTGGACCATGGTCGACCGGTCCACGGACAGGCGCCGCCCGATCTCCTGCTGCGACAGCGGCCCGGCGGCCTCCAGGACCACGAGCACGCCGTAGTCGCGCCAGCGCAGGTCGTCCTTGCGCAGAACCCGCTCCAGTTCCTGGGTCAGCTCGCGGGCCGCGTCGCCGAGTAGCCAGCAGACGGACGTGGCGAGCGGCCCCGAGACCGGGGCGGCGAGTCGTCCGTCTCCCTCCACGCGTGGATCCCTTCCTCCGCCGGCTACCGCTCAGCCTTCCCGTCCGTCCGGCGCCTCGGCGGCTTCCGCGGCGACGGGGGACTCCGCCGCCTCGTCCCAGGTGATGCCGCCAACGGAACCGGACCGCCCCGCCGACTTCTCCGGCTTTCCCACCGACATGGTCTCTCCTCACCGGGGGCGGACACCACTCTCAACCTTCCGCCTCCCATATCGTCAGTGTTGCTGACGATCGGAAGCATGTCAATCAGTAGACCTGACGATTCGCTGTCCGCCATTGCGCGACCCAAAACACACGTGTGACACTCTTCCGATATATGGCAGGCCCTGCTTGGTACGGACGCCCTCGCATAGCTGACCGGAAACGGCGATCGAAGGGACAGACGTGAGCACTGATTCCCCTCGCACGAATCTCTCCGCCCCCGCCGACCTGTCCACGCCCGGGTTCCTGTCCAGCTCCACCAGCGTTCTGATGAGCAAGGCCACCAATCTTTTCGCCGAGATCTTCGAAACGGCGATGCAACCCTTCGGGCTGAAGTCGAAGGATTTCATCGTGCTCACCGCCATCGACGCGATGGGCCCGCAATCCCAGCAGCAGCTCGCCCGCAGCCACGGTATCGACCGGACGACGATGGTCAGCGTGGTGGACGGGCTGGAGCGGCTCGGCCTCGTGCGGCGCTCCCGCGACCCCGGAGACCGGCGCAAGTACGCGATCGCGCTCACGGGCGAGGGACAGTCGCTGCTGCGGCACAAGCTCGGCCCGGCCATGCTCGGCGCCCTCGACGATTTCCTCACCCCGCTGAACCCCGACGAGCGAGAGCAGTTCAACCGGATGCTGTGGTGCCTCGTGTACGAGCGCGACGGCGCCCGCGGCGACCGGAGGAACTAGGTCCTGAGAGGTCTCGGCAGGGCCGCCCTGCCCGCGACCAGGCCGATGGCGTCCAGGACGGCGGGCCAGGACCGCGACAGCGGCTCGATCAGCCCGAAGTGCCCCGCGCCCTCCAGCTCGATCAGCGTGGCGGACGGCTCCCCTGCCGCGAAGCGGCGGCTGAGCTCGACCGGCACCAGCCGGTCCGCCGTCCCGTGCACGAGGACGAGCGTGCCCGGCCCGTACGGCAGCAGCCGCATCGGGTCGGTCTCCGCCAGCAGGCCGAGCCGATCGGCCAGCAGCTCGCGGCCGGCGCCGTCGCCCAGCCCCAGCTCGATCGCGCGGCCGAGGTCGGCGATGGGCGCCAGCGCCACGCACCCCCGGATCCGCAGCCGCGCGTGCCAGCGCGACGTGGCGGGCAGGCGGTGCCGCAGCGCCGACCACAGCGCCAGGTGACCCCCGGCCGAGTGACCGGCGAGCACGACGCCGCCCCCGGCGGGAGGATCGGTCAGCACGGCGTCGACCGCGGCCGCCACGTCGTCGAAGGTTCCGGGATGGCCACCGCCCGGCTGGCCGATCCTGCGGTACTCCGGCGTGCACACCACGTAGCCGTTGCGGGCCAGTTCGTCCGCCATCGGCCGGGTGTGACACCGGTCGTACGCCGCCTGCCAGAACCCGCCGTGCAGCAGGACGACGACGGGCGCATCCGGGCGGTCCCCGTCCTGCCGTACGTCGATGATCTGGTCGGGGTGGTCTCCGTACCGGATGACGCGGTCGGGAGGCGCGGCGGGACGGGTGAGCACGCCGGGAAGCGCCCGGCCCCGCGGACGGGGAGACATCGTGGACGGGCTCCTCACGGCACAGGGCAGGGCAGCATGAAGCCGGGCGGAGCGGTCCGGTAGCAGGCGGCGCCCGGGCAGACCACCTTGACCGGCCCGGCGGGCGTGCCCGGCCCGACGACGACCGGCTCGTGCCCGAAGCGGCGGCAGGCGATGTCCGGCCAGTCGAGCGCGCTCTCCCACAGCACGGCGTCGTCGAGCGCGGCGGGGTCGGCGTCGACGGCCGAGCGCTCCAGGTAGGCGAGGTAGTCGGCCTCCCGGTGCCAGACCGTGAGGCGCCGCAGGGAGTCCGTCGCGGGCAACGTGGCCCACGGCTGGGCCCGGGCCGCCATCGCCCGCAGGAAGGCCTCGCCGATCGCGATCTCGACCGTGCGGCCCGCCGCCGCGGCTACCGTCGTGCCCTCGCCGCTCACCCCCACCAGGCCGATCCGGAAGTCGGCGCCCGGGAGCACGAACGCCGGAATCCGCAGGCCCAGCGTGCGCGCGGCGGACAGCAGACCGGGCGGGAGCAGCCCGCCCAGATGCTCGGAGATCCGCAGGAGCGGGATCCGCGGGCTCTCCCACCATCGGATCACCACGTCGTGCGCGAGAAGGTCGGCGACCGCCGCGGAGACGTCCTCCTCCACCACTCCCACCGTCGTCGGCTCGACCCCGCCGTCACGCCCTCCGATCTGGACGACCTCGGCGGGAAGCAGGTACTCGTCGCCGCTGAGCAGGCCGGCACCCGGCACGCGGGCGGGGGTGTCGTCGGCGGGCGGCTCCACCATGAAGTCGGCGAGGGTCAGCCGCCGGGCGGCCGGCGAGGCCGGAAGGCTCGCCGGGACCTCGTGCAGGGCGTCCAGAGCGGCGGCGCGCGTGCGCGCCCGGGCCAGCGCGGCCTCCGGAGTGAAGGCGGCGGCGACGGTGACGGATCCGGACACCGGCCCTTCGGCGTAGGCGAGGTGCACCCCGCCGCCGAGACATTCGGCGACCTCACCGGCGGGCCCGGGCGACCAGGACTTGCCCGCGGTCGCCGGCCGGGAGACTCCAGGGGTAGTCGCCATCCGTCCCTCCTCGTCACGGACCCCGGACCGTGATTGGGACCTCCGGCGGCGAGGCCGCCCCGGCTGCCCCGGTGTCCGGCACTGGCTCGTGTCCGCGGACAAGCACATGCCGGTGCAGGACAAGTGAAGCACGCCGCGCCAGGGCCGGGTCAACGCGCGGCGGCATATTCAGCAATCTGCGATAACGCCCCCTGACGGTCGCTCCGGTGTTGCCGTGCGGTGGCAGGAAGGTGACATCGGCGGGCATCTTGCTGCCGCCGATTCGCCTGGTCGCGGGGGTCGTCGAGGAGCACGGTGAGTGGTGCGTGACGAACAATTCCGGTTCGAGAAAAGGTGCGCTGGAAAATGACGATCCTCAGCAGCCCGCCCCTTCCGGCAATTCCCGATGGTGGTTCCTCTCCCGCCGAATTCAATATCTCCGCGCGTTTCCTGGACGGGGTCGA